>JANNAT010000121.1:0-17466 GCA_031384605.1 Cypionkella sp. | reverse complement strand
CCGACCGCATCAACATGCTGACCTTCGGCATCGGGTCGGGGATTGCGGGCATTGCCGGGGTGGCGATTGGGCTGTTCGCCAAGGTCACATCCGAACTGGGCACCGATTACATCGTGCAGTCGTTCATGACGGTGGTGGTGGGCGGTGTTGGCAACATCTGGGGCACGCTGGCGGGTGCCACGATGATCGGGGGCTTGCAAAAAATGATCGAGTTTTTGAACCCGTCAAACACCCTTGCCGCGCAAACCTATATGATCTTGTTCATCATTCTGTTCATCCAGTTTCGCCCAAGGGGCATCATCGCCCTGCGTGGCCGCGCGGCGGGGGATTAGGCGATGCACCGCAGTTTCCTTGCGCGCAACCCATCGGTTCTGACCTTTATCGCCATCCTCGCGCTGTTCACGATCCTGATCACTGTGGCCTCGAACGGCTATGGGTTTGGGTTCGTTTCCACTTCGTTCATCAAGACTTTGGGCAAGACGCTGTGCCTGTGTCTCGCGGCCCTCGCGATGGATTTGATCTGGGGCTATGCGGGCATCCTGTCGCTTGGCCACATGGCGTTTTTCGCGCTTGGCGGCTATATGATCGGCATGTGGCTGATGTATGCCCGCACCGAGGAAATCGTTGTGGCATCCTTGCTGAACGGTGGGTTGCCTGCAACGCCTGAAGAGGTTTCCCAAGGCATTGCCACCCAAATTTTTGGCGTCGTCGGCGCGTCAGACCTGCCTGCGATCTGGGGCTTTGCGCATTCGCTGCCGTTGCAGTTGATGCTGGTCGTGGCCTTGCCGGGGCTGATAGCACTGGTGTTCGGCTGGCTTGCGTTTCGGGCCCGCGTGACCGGGGTGTATCTGTCGATCCTGACCCAAGCCATGACTTTGGCGCTGACCTTGTATCTGTTTCAAAACGACAGCGGGCTTCGTGGCAACAATGGATTGTCGGGCCTGCAAAACCTGCCGGGTGTGATGGCGGGGCAGGATGCGGTGTCGATGTGGTTCTTCTGGACTTCGGCTGCCGCGCTGGCGCTGACCTATCTGGGCCTGTCGTGGATCGTGTCGGGCAAGTTCGGTTCGGTCATTCGTGCAATCAGGGATGATGAGGCGCGGGTGCGGTTTCTGGGCTATTCGGTTGAAGGGTATAAACTGTTCGTCTTTACCCTGACCGCAGTCATCGTCGCCATCGCGGGCGCGCTTTACTACCCGCAAGCGGGCATCATCAACCCGGCCGAACTGGCCCCAATCGCGTCGATCTACCTTGCCGTCTGGGTCGCGATTGGCGGGCGCGGGCGGCTTTATGGCGCGGTGATTGGGGCGGCGGTCGTGTCGCTGTTGTCCAGTTGGTTTACCGGCGGGCGGGCCCCGTCGATCAATCTTGGCGTCTACACCATAAACTGGGTCGATTGGTGGCAGGTGCTGCTGGGGCTGGCCTTTGTGGCGGTGACGCTGTTTGCGCCAAAGGGCATCGGCGGGTTGTTTGATAGGCTGGCTGCGCCCGACCGCAAAGGGGCCGCTTTGGGCCCGGATGACAGTGCCTTTCAGGAAAAAGAGGCGGTTAAATGACGGCCCTTCTGGAAGTATCCGCTGTCTCCGTCAGCTTTGACGGCTTTCGTGCCATCAACAATCTGACCTTTTCCATCGGGACGGCGGAAATGCGCGCCATCATCGGGCCGAACGGGGCTGGCAAAAGCACGTTCATGGATATTGTCACTGGTAAAACCCGGCCTAATTCCGGCTCGGTTACCTTTGGCGAACGGTCGGTGTCGCTGTTGAAACTGTCCGAAGCCCAAATTGCCCGCGCGGGCATTGGCCGCAAGTTTCAACGCCCGACGGTGTTCGAAGACCAGACGGTGGCGGAAAACCTGACGCTGGCACTAAAGGCCGCGCGCAGCCCGTGGCGGGTGTTGGTCTGGCGCGGCAAGGCCGCAGATCAGGCGCGGATAGTGGCGCTGGCCGCGCAAGTTGGCCTTGCCGATCATCTGGCCCGCAAGTCTGGCGAGTTAAGCCACGGCCAAAAGCAATGGCTGGAAATCGCGATGTTGCTGGCACAGGAACCCCGGCTGCTGTTGGTCGATGAGCCGGCGGCGGGCATGACACTGGCAGAACGCGAACGCACAACCCAATTGCTGACCGACATCGCCCGCACCCGCGCGGTGGTGGTGGTTGAACATGATATGGAGTTTGTGCGCCGCCTGAATTGCCGCGTGACAGTGCTGCACGAAGGCGCTGTTCTGGCCGAGGGATCGCTGGACCATGTTACCAAAAACAAAGACGTCATCGACGTGTATCTGGGGCGGGGATGATGCTGAAAACCACCGGGCTGACATTGCACTATGGCGGGTCGCAAATCCTGCATGGTATTGATTTTGAGGCCAGGGCCGGCGAGGTGACCTGCATCATGGGCACCAATGGCGTCGGCAAGACAAGTTTCCTCAAGGCGCTGGCGGGCACCCATATGCGGTCTGGTGGCACAGTTGAAATTGACGGCGACGAGGTGGCGCGCGCGCGCCCGCAAGACATGGCCCGGCGCGGGTTGGCTGTGGTGCCGCAGGGCAGGATGATCTTTCCGTTGTTGAGCGTGCAGGAAAACATGGAAACCGCCTATGCCTTGCTGCCGAAATCCGACTGGAAAATCCCGGCCGAGATTTTCGATCTTTTCCCCGTGCTGAAAGACATGGCCAAGCGGCGCGGCGGCGATCTGTCGGGCGGGCAACAACAGCAACTTGCGATTGCCCGCGCCATGATCATGCAGCCAAAAGTGCTACTGCTGGACGAGCCGACCGAAGGCATCCAGCCCAATATTATCCAGCAGATCGGCCATGTGATAGACTATCTGAAATCCAGCGGCAAAATCGCCATCGTTCTGGTCGAGCAATATTTCGACTTCGCCTATGGGCTGGCTGATCAGTTCTATGTGTTCCGGCGGGGCGGCATTTCGATGTCTGGCAAAGCCAGCTCATTCGACAAATCCGTTCTGCGCGCCGAAGTGTCGGTATAGGGTTATAACGCGCCGGGTTGCCTGGCAATCATCGGGCGTTGATCTGCACGCGATTGCCATATTGGACGCAAGGGAAGCATAATGCACGCTGACCCTTGCCTGCTTGGCTTTGAAAACCTGCGGTCTGCACGCCACTTGATAAAGCATTGCGATTTGTTTTCCGTGAACCGATCTTCACGTCAAATCCACCAGGGTATCAAGGAAACGCGAAAACAATTCGCCCTGCGAGTTGATGCGCAATTTCGCATAAATATTACGCCGATGAATGCGCACCGTTCCGGGTGAGATGGCCAAAAGCTGGCCGACAGATTCCGCCGAATGACCTTTCAGGGTATATTCGGCAACTTCGCGTTCGCGCGGGGTCAAAATTCCATCGCCAAAGCTGCGAAAGACATAGGCGACGCGGCGCTGAAGCCCTTGGGGCGCTGACGCCGTGGTATCTTCGCCAAACTTTTGCGCAAGACCGCCCCATTGTTTGCGTAGAACTGCGGCCACCAAGGGAAACAACGCCTGCAGCGCCGCGAATTCTTTTTGGGAAAAGGGCCGCTCTGCCCGCATCAAAGACAGCACTACGGTCGTTTTTTTCGGCAAATCCACCACAAAGCCGATTTCCTCGGCCAGCCCGGTTTTCACATAGTAATTGCGAAAATATTCGCCTTGGTAGAACCGGTCCGGCGCTATGTCGCGCAGCCGGTACAGCCCCGGCGGGCTGGGCCGCACCGCCGCCTGATAGAACGGATCCAGCAGATAAGGCCCGGCCTGATAGTCTGTCACAAAAATCCGTCGTTTGTTTTGCGGAAAATCGTCGTGCAGATCAAGCGGCCGCGCCGTGCCTTGATAGCCGAAAATCACTGCAAAGCTGAACGGTGCCACCTGACGCAACAGATCGGCCAGAGTTTGAGCAAGAGCGGGGGTTTCAAGGGACGCAATAACGGCGCCCAATGATGTTGCCCAATTCGGCGGGCTCAATGAACTGGCCGCCGATGCGCGGATACCCAATTTGTGATATATACAGCCAATGGATCATTTCCTACGGTTTAACCTGTTTCATAGGATATGCTTTTGCCGATGCAAAGTGACTTTGACACCAACAGCGCCGGGTCTGCCCCCGATATGGGCATCATCGCCGGGTTCCGCGCGGCGACAAAACGCTATGGAGACGTGCTGGCGGCGGATGCCATCAGTCTTGATATCAAACGAGGTGAATTTTTGTCGCTGCTTGGGCCGTCTGGTTGCGGTAAGACCACGGCGTTGCGGATGCTTGCGGGGTTTGAGGCACCGACAAGCGGTGAGGTTTATCTTGACGGCCAAAACGTAAATCAGGTGCCGGCCCACCGCAGGCCGGTCAACATGGTGTTTCAGCACTACGCTCTGTTTCCGCACCTGACCGTGGCCGCAAACATCGCCTATGGCCTGCTGCAACGCCGCCCCAAACCTGATCGCGCCGAGGTGACCCGCAAGGTTGACCGCGCGTTGGATATGGTGCGCCTGCCGGGTTTTGGGCCGCGGCGGATTTGGGAAATGTCGGGCGGGCAGCAACAGCGAGTGGCCCTTGCCCGCGCTATTGTGAATGAACCAAAGGTGTTGTTGCTGGACGAGCCGCTGGCGGCATTGGACCGCAAGTTGCGGCGCGAGATGCAGATCGAGTTGCAAACCTTGCAGCGCGCCTTGGGGATCACCTTTGTGCTGGTGACGCATGATCAGGAAGAAGCGCTGTCGATGTCGGATCGCATTTGCATCATGCGGGGGGGGCGGATTGTGCAATCGGGGTCGCCGGGGGCACTGTATGACCAGCCGATTAGCCGCTATGTTGCTGATTTCGTGGGAAAGTCGAATTTTATCGACGGCGACTTTGTCAGTGGCGCAGGGCAGATCGTGACGCCGCAAGGCAAGTCTTTTACAGGCCGCCTTGCCGCCCCTTTGGCGCAAGGGGCCAAGGCCACGCTAAGCATCCGCCCCGAACAGATCGAATTGAGCCATACCACGCGCGCCGGGGCCGAACCTGTCACCGTTATCAACCGCATCTTTCTGGGCGAGCATACCGAATACCTTGTGCGCCACGCAAACCTTGGCGACCTGCTTGTTCTGGTCGCGCGCAAACCCGAAGCAACCGAGGGTGCGTTTGCCCCCGGCGATGCGGGCTTTATCAGTTGGGCCCCGGACGCGGGCCTTATCTTGGCAAATGACGAAACAACAGCAACCTAACCGGGAGACTTTCACAATGACTGACAAGATCGACCACATCTCACGCGCCAAATTCATGCAAGAACTTCGGCGCTATCAAAAGGGTTCGGTTAGCCGCCGGCATTTCCTTGGGGTCACGGGCCTTGGGGCTGCCAGCTTTGCGCTGGGGGCAGCGATACCCGGCTTGCGCCCGGCGATGGCGCAAACCAACATCGGTGATCGCGCCATTCTTGCGACCTGGCCGAATTATCACGACCCCGCCAACTTTGACGCCTTTGCAGCGGCCACGGGCGCTGCGGTGCAGATGAACGTGTTTGGATCGAACGAGGAAATGCTGGCAAAGCTGCAGGCGGGCGGATCGGGTTGGGATGTGTTTGTGCCCACCAATTACACGATCACCACTTATGTCGAACAAGACCTGATAGAGCCGCTGGATCTGGCGCTGCTGCCGAATTTTGACGCGGCCAGCTTTGATGCCCGCTTTGCCGGGCCGGGAACGGTGGATGGCAAGGTTTATGCGGTGTCGAAAAACTGGGGCACCACGGGTTTTGCGGTGAACACCAACCACACCGGCGGCACGACGCCCGCCAGTTGGAAGGAATTCTTTGATCTGACCCAAACCACGTTCACGGGCCGCACTATGGTGCATGACTATCAGCTGACGACGATTGGGGCTGCGCTGAAATACTATGGCTATTCCTTCAACTCGGTCGATCCGGCAGAGCTGGCCCAAGCCGAGGCGCTGTTGATTGCGACCAAGCCGCATTTGTTTGCGATCAGCTCGGATTATCAGCCATCAATGCGGTCAGGCGATGCGTGGATGACGATTTGCTGGACGGGTGATGGCAAACAGTTGAACCGCGATATGCCTGAAATCGTCTATGTCGTGGCGAAAGAGGGTGGCGAGTTGTGGTCAGATTTCTATGCCATCCCCAAAGGCGCGCCACACCGCGATGCGGCTTACGCGCTGATCAACTTTTTGCTGACGCCCGAGATCAACGCGAAAGAGGCACTGTTCCACGGCTATCCGGTTGCGGATGCGCGCGTCAATGCATTGCTGCCGCCAGAGGTTCTGAACGACCCTATCCTGTATCCGGCGGCTGATTTGCTAAGCGCGCTGGAATTTGGTGCGGCGGCAACGCTGACCGATCCGAACCGGGCCGAGGTTATGGCGCGGTTCAAGTCGGCCTGAAGTTAATGCAGCGGCGGCTATCAACATGGCTTTTACTGGCCCCGGCGGGGCTGTGGTTTGCAGTCATGTTGGTGCTGCCGCTGTGCTTTGTTCTGGTGTTCAGCTTTGGGATGCGTGCGCCGGCGGGTGGCTATGTGCCCGCCTTTACCTTTGCGCAATATGCCAACCTTCCGGCCCGTTGGACGGCCTTCGCCAATACGCTGACGCTGGCCCCTTTGGGCACGGTGCTGTCGCTGATCATCGCCTATCCGCTGGCGTATTTTCTGGCGATGCGGGCGGATCCGAAATGGCGCACGATGTTGCTGATTTTGGTCATCGTGCCGTTTTGGACATCAATCCTGATCCGCAGCTATGCGTGGATATTCATCCTTGGCGGTCAGGGTCTGCCCGCTTTGATCGACTGGCTGGGATTTGGTCCGGTCCGCCTGATCAACACGCCTTTTGCGGTGTTGACGGGTATCGTTTACGGCTATCTGCCGCTGATGGTGCTGCCGATCTATGTCAGCCTTGAACGGCTGGACAAACGCCTGCTCGAGGCGTCTGCCGATCTTGGCGCACCGCCCTTGCACAGCTTTTTGCAAGTCACACTGCCGCTTTCCCTGCCGGGGATTGCCACGGGGTGCATGCTGGTTTTCATCTTGTTGATGGGCGAATTTCTGATCCCCGCCATGCTGGGCGGCGGCAAAGTGTTCTTCATTGGCAATGCGCTGGTGGATCTGTTCTTGCAATCGCGCAACTGGGCCTTCGGGGCGGCGGTCGCGGTCACTTTGGTGGTGATCATGCTGATCTCAGTCACCGCCTATATGTGGTTGATGCGGCGCTTTGGCGGCGCGCGCGACGACGTATCATTGATGTAGGGGGCGGGCATGCGAATTTACGCCTATTGCGTTTACCTGTTCCTGTATCTGCCCATCGTGGTGATCGCGGTGTTCAGCTTTAACGCAGGCACCCATGCCAGCCAGTTTACCGGTTTTTCCACGCAGTGGTATGGTCGCGCCCTGTCGAACCCTTTCGTGATAGAGGCATTGCAGACAAGTTTCATCGTCGCACTATGTTCCGCCCTGATCGCCTGCGTGTTTGGCACGATGGCGGCATTGGCCTTGCAAGGCGTGAGGGGCCGCGTGCGCGTGGTTGCCGATGCGCTGATTTATGTGGCGGTCATGGTGCCCGGGATAGTCATCGGCATTGCGACCTTGATCGCCCTTGTCACGCTGTTTGGCTGGATCAACCCCGTCCTTGCCCGGCTTGCGCCCGACGGGCAAGCCCCGCAACTGGCAATGGGGTATGGATCGCTGATCGCGGCACATGCGCTGTTTTCGATGGCTTTGGTGATCATTATCCTGCGCGCACGCCTGTCTGGCATGGACCGCAGCCTGATAGAGGCATCAGCCGACCTTTACGCAGCCCCCTTCGCCACATTCCGCCAAGTCACCCTGCCATTGATATTCCCCGGTATCCTTGCCGGGTTCCTGCTCAGCTTCACCTTCAGCTTTGACGATTTCATCATCGCCTTCTTTGTGGCGGGGTCTGAGACAACCTTGCCGATCTATGTGTTCTCGTCGATCCGCCGGGGCGTTACCCCCGAGATCAACGCCATCGGCACCATGGTGCTGGCGGTGTCGCTGGTGATGCTGGTGGCGGCGCAACTGATCTTGCGCAGCGGTGCTGGAAAGGCAGGGCGCTGATGCTGCTGCAAGGCCGGGTGGCGTTTTTGACGGGGGCAGGATCAGGGATAGGTCGGGCAGGGGCGATAGCACTGGCGCGCGAAGGGGCTGCGGTGATCGTCACCGATCTGGACGGCGCGCGCGCGGTGGCGGTGGCGGGTGAAATTACCGCAACTGGCGGCACGGCAGAGGCACTGGCACTTGATGCGGGCGACGAGGCCGCAGTGATTGCCGCGATAGATTTGGTCGCCGCGCGGGGCCGTCTGGACATCTTGCATTCGCACGCTGGCATACAAATTCCCGGCAAGTTACTTCAAGTGTCAAGCGATGATATGGATGCTTCGTGGCGGCTGAACGTGCGCGCGCATTTCATCGCGGCCCGCGCCGCAATGCCCCATATGCAAAGGCAGGGCAAGGGATCCATCATCATCACGGCCTCTAATTCGGGCGTGCAGATTGACCGGGGCATGATTGCTTATGCCACCACCAAACATGCTGTCATCGCGATGACCCGCCAGATCGCCGCCGATTATGCAGCCGACAACATCCGCTGCAACGCGCTGTGCCCCGGCTTTGTCGACACGCCGTTCAATGAAGGGTTCAAGGCACAAATGGGCGGGCGGGCACAGCTGGAATCCTATGTGACAACGTCCATTCCGATGCGGCGCTGGGCAACCGTTGCAGAGGTTGCGGCCAGCATTGTCTACCTCGCATCGGATCACTCCAGTTTCATGACGGGCCATGCCTTGGTTGTCGATGGAGGGGAAAGCTTGTAGCCGGGCGTGACAGCCCATTTTTGTCGAATAGGGCGCGTTGCCTGCCCCTGACGCGGTTCAGTCGCCATGAAATTGGGTGATCCCGGCCAGTTATTTTCAATTGTTAGTTGGGTAGAACGCGGTCGTCGTTCAATATGTCGTTCAACAACAGAAAAGTCGCTATCGTTCGAAAATCCCTTTGTCATGGTTTGCCGACACCCCACTTACATGGCGCGCTGCTGCGGATGAGGCGGCTTGGCACGCGGCACCAAAGGCCTCGCCTTGCGCCAAACGGGTGGCAAGGGTGCCGATAAAGGCATCTCCGGCACCGTGCGAGCTGACAACTTTTACCGTTTGTGCCGCAATTGCCATAGCGCCGTCTGTATTGGTCCAAGCAGCCAACCCTAGCGCGCCCGCAGTCACGATCACCGATGGAAACGGATTTGCCAGTGTGCGGGCAGCATTCGCCGCAGAGTCCAGACCACTGACCGGATCAGCGCCCATCATTTCAGCCTCGACTGCGTTTACCACCAAAATATCGACCAAGGCGCAGAACTCTGGTGACAGCGGGCGGTAAGGTGCGGCATTCACCAGCGTCGTGATCCCGCGCGCACGGGCCTGACCCGCAGCCAAAAGGTTGATTGCGTCAGGCACTTCGTTTTGCATCACCAGGATGCCAACGCCGTCCCAAAGGGCCGGATCTTGCAGGGCATCATCTGAAATCATCAGGTTCGCACCAGAAACAATAGTCGCTGCATAATCGCCGGCAGCATCCATGATGGCGATGCTCATACCGGAACCGACGCCCTGCACAGTTGCGACAAAGCGATCATCGACGCCACTTTGCTGCAAATTTTGCCGCAGGAACCGGCCAAAATCGTCGGTGCCAACCGCACCCAACATCCGCACCACAGCGCCCGCCTTTTTCGCCGCCACAGCCTGATTGCCACCTTTGCCGCCAAATTTCGGATACCACCGCAAGCCGATTGCCGTCTCGTCCTTGCGCGGTAAAGTGGTCGATTCTACTATGATATCATAGTGCAAGCTGCCAACGACAAGGACGATAGGGTCGATCAAAGCGGCCTCCTGAAATTTCGTTTCGATTGTCGCACTTTCACAGTGCCGCTAAGGTTTGCGTCGGCTGCGTTACGACCCCGTTGCACGGTCACAACAAAAATCGGATCCAACAAATTCAGCGGCACTGTCCACGCTATAGCAGTCTTGCCCAGCACCGGCGTGTTTTGCGCGACGCAACATTACACCACGCCGTCATTGCAGGCCAACGGACGGTCAGGATAGGCTGTTACCCCCATGGTATTTGTACCATTTTTACGTGCAAGTTCAATAGCATCAATCGCCGCCAACCTACTGCCGGAACAAGAAAACGCAATCGCCAAACCGCCTTTGCCAAGCAAAGCCGCGGGCATCACCATCCTATGCGCATCATCGAAAACCAAAGTTCGAACCCAGATGCGCAGCACGGTCTCGCTGACATCGCGCGCGATCCGGGCTGAGGTGCCAACGTCGTAAACATCGCGCTGGCAGGCGTGGAGCAGAAATTCAGACGCTCGCTCAACGGCGAGCAAATCAAGAATGACACGGCTGTATTCCCTTCACTGACTGTGAAGGTATATGCCTTGGTCGCTCTGACCCCATCAACACTTTGAAAAAAGTGCAGAATAATTATGTTCCCAGCTGAAAATGAAAGCTTTCAAGTCTGGGTCAATTGTGGCGCACACCGGCTCTGACCTAGCCTTGTGCAAAAATACGGCGTGTCGCTGTTTGAAAACGCCACCAGTCAGGCTGTCTAGTAAAACCCTACCTCGCGCACGTCAATTCGCGCGTCGTGGTCACGGCCATAGGCCACAACGGCAAGCGAGGTCAGGCTCGCGGCCGCAGGCACATCGCGCAGCAGTGCACCAGAGGCTTTGAAGGCATTTAATGGCAAGCGCACTTCGGTCCAGCTTTCGGTGACGTCAAAGCCCGTCTGATAGTATTGCCACGGCAGCAGCGTGCCGCCGGTGCGCAGATGCACGAAATAGCGCTGGGCGTTGCCGCGCACGATCAGCCGCACGCCGGTTGTGCCTTCGGGCGGCGGGGTGGCAAGGTCACGCCGCATCTGGATGAACCCGCCCCGGTTTGCAATGCTGACGCGGCCGGTCATGCGCGCGAAAGACGTGCCGTCTTCGTTCGCAAAGGCGACGCCGCCGGTGGACACGCCCCCCATCACCTGATCGGTAAAGAACCGCCAACGGGTTTGGGGCTGCATGGTGAAATCCTCGATTATTGTTGGCCCGATCACGGGCCCGTCGGCCATTGCACTCGGCAGCGTCCCGGCCAACATGATCACCGCAAGTGCAACTGACATCAAACCGCGCATCACCATTTTGTTCCCCGATCTTTGCGTTGCTTTGCTGCCGACCTATCTAAGTTTGCCACAGTCTACCAATGCTGCGTCCCCGGCGCACCCTTGATCTGGCCCTCCAGATTGGGCGTCACCCAGCCGCCGTAAAAGTCGCCCGGCTGTGGGATGACGCGCAGGTCGCCGACCCAAGCTTCGTCCATCAGGGCGGCGTAAAACGCCACATGACCGGCAAGTGCTGTAAAGCGAGCAGTAGGGCGATCATAGACCCAGCCGGCGCGCAGGGCGGTCTTGCCATCTGCAACAACATCGAAATAGCGCGCTAAGCCCTTCCATTCGCAACGGCTGTTGCCGGGCGCCGGGCGCAGGATGGCCGCGATATCCCCGGCTGGCAGATAGTAAGTGGGCGCGTGATGTGTTTCCAACACCCGCAGGGCACGGGTGGTTTCTGCCACCAGCGCCCCGCCCAGCCGGATCATGATGCGCTGCGGCACCGGTTCCAGCGCGGGCGGGCGCGGGTAGGATTGCACGTTTTCGCGGGCAAGATCGGTCATGGTAATGCCACAAGTTCCGGTTTGCGTGCGGTGCCCATATACAGGATGGCGGTTAGTGGCAGCGGGCCGAAGGTCAGATCGAACCGGCGGTTGATGCCGCGCGGGCCAAGGCCGGTGATCGCACCCGGCACCAGCCCCGCGCCTAGCATCGCCGCGCGCAATTCACGTGGTTTGATGAACATGGCCGGGTCATGCGTGCCGCGCGGCAGCAGGCGCAGCAGGTCTTCGGCGACGGTGATCGTGGCCAGCCGTGCCAATGGGTTGCGGTTGATCGTGTCGAACAGGAACATGCCCCCGTGGCGCAAGCTGCGCGCCACCTCGGCCAGCACCTTGTGCAGGTCGGCCACATGTTCCAGCACATCGACGCAAACCACGGCATCAAAGCTGGCGTCGTCGTAGGGCAGCGCCTCGCCAACACCCACGTCATAGCCGATGCGCAGGCCCTGCGCGCGGGCATGGGCGCGGGCGGCGGCGATGGCACCATCGGCCGGGTCGATCCCGGTGACCTGCGCGCCGCGCGCCGCCAGCGCCTCGGCCATGAAGCCGCCCGCGCAGCCCAGATCCAGCACATCACAGCCCTGCCAGTCGATCAGCGTGTCGAACCACGCCAACCGACCCGGAACAAGGTTTTTCAGCGTCCGCACCCAGCGGATATCATCCGACCACCAACTGTCCGCCACGCGGTCATAGATCGTCAGGTCATTGCGCATCGCGGCGGTCCTTGGTCAGGTGTGGCAACATATAGGGCACATTCGCGCGATAGCGATCAAACCGCGCGCCATAGCGGGCGGCAAAGCGGCGTTCCTTCAGGCGCGGGGCCAGCACGCAATAGGCGGTAAAGCTGATGGCCAGTACCAGTTGATCCGGCGTCCAGACCGGAGGCGTCCACAGCGTCAGCGCAAAGGCCACATAGATCGGCTGCCGGATCAGGCGGAACAGCCCGCTGGTCGGCATGTCGGGAAACACCGGACGGATGCGCGCCAGTAGCGACATCCAGCCCAGCGCGCCCGATTGCACCTCGGCCCCGGCGTCAAAGCTGGCTTTCAGCAAGATCAGCCAACTGGTGGCATAGGCAGTGCTGATCCCCCAGAACGCCGCCCCTTCTGCCCGCCACCAGACAATGCCTGACGGCGTCCACAGCGCAAACAGCGCCAGAAGCTGGGCCGAGGCGATGATGGCATAGGTGGTGGTGGCCAGCGTTTGGCCATGTGGGCCGGAGATCAGCCGCGCCAGCAACCGCCCGCCGCGCCCGGTCAGCAACAGTGAGTGCGCCAAGGGGAACTGCACAATCAGCGCCGCATTGGCCAGCGCGGCGATGGGCCATGGCACGGTGCCAAGGCTTTCACTTAGGCCCGCGAACATCGCCACGATCATTGCCAGCACGCCTGCGGCAAAAAGCGTGTGGCACAGCGCACCCAGCGCCAGCGCCACCGCTATGCGTCCCACCCCGGCCGGCGGGCGCAGGGCGGCGCGGATCAAGGTGATCAGCCGGGCGATGCGCGGATCGGTCAGCATGATCATCCCCGCGCCAGAATGTCATCTGCGATGGCGGTGCCGCTGGTCCAGGCGGCCTCGATGCGGGGGCCGATGCACCAGTCGCCGCCCAGATACAGCGTGGCATCCGGGCTGCACAGGAACGGCTGGCCCAGCGCCTGTGTCACCCGGGCATAGCGCCAGCGGTGGGCGCTCGCATGGGTCACTTGGTCAAGGGGCACGCCCAGCCGGTCGCACAGCAGCGGCAGCATCCGGGCTGCAATCTCGGTCGGCGTATTTTCCAAATGGGCGCGGCTGAACGCTTCGCCCGCCTGCGCCACCCACTGCGTCGCAACACCCTGCGGGCGGCCCGGCTTTGTACTGTCCTGCGCGATCCACGCTAAGGGATCGTCTGCATCCTGCCGTGTGATGAAACGGGCCGGGGCTGTCACAGCCGCCATCAAAGTTAAGCAAGGAGCCATTCGCACCGGGGCAAGGGCGGCCACCAGCTGGTGATCTGCCCCAAGCAAGCCTGCCACCTGCGGGGCGGGCACTGTCACCACCACCTGCGCCGCGCGCGTCGTGCCGGTATCCAGATGCAGCACCCAGTCGTCGCCGTCCTGCACCAGCCGCGTCACCTGCGCGTTTTGCCGCATGTCCAGCCCGGCCCCCAGCGCCTTGGGAATGGCCGACATGCCCGGCACGCCGACGCTGTGTGTGCGACCCGTGCCGTCCTGCCAACCGGCCACTGAAAGCCCGCCCAACATCGCGGCAAACCCCGCACCATGCGCGTTCACATATTGCGCGCCGTGGTCAAACTGCAAATCGCCCACACGCCGCGTCGCCACCCGCCCGCCAATGCCGCGCCCTTTGTCCAGCACGACCGATGCCAGCCCCGCATCAGCCAACCGCCGCGCACAGGCCAGACCGGCCATCCCCGACCCGATGATGGCGATCATGGCAGCACCTGTTCCAGTATGCGGGGGATGTTCTGCTTCACCTTGAAGAACCCGGCGGTAGCATGGGGCCAGATTGCCGCGTCCCAATCCCGCCGCCATTCGCACAGGGTGATGCCGTGCTTTGCCAAAGACGGCGCCGCCTGATCCAGCCAATCGCGCAACGGGCCGCGTGTGATGTAGGGCGTTGCAATTTGCGTGGCCCCGGCAGCCTTGGCCCATTTGGCCAGATCGGTGGGGTCACCTGCCTGCATCACCACCGGGCTTGCACCGACGCGCATCGCCGCATCGGCCAAAGCAGCCGCCTCGAACCGCGTGACCAGATCAGAGATGGGTAAAAGCGAACGCAGGTGGCTTGCCTGTAACGTGGCCACACTGCGGATATCCAGCGCGGCAAGATCAAAATCCTCGACCCTGCAATCCTCCTCGGTGATCAACAGCGCGGTGGGACGGCCCTGTTCTGGTGGCAGGACCGGGCGCAGCGGCAGCACCGATGGCAGGCCATCCGGTTCGCTGGCCTCCAGCCCTTGCGTCACCTCTGCCAGATCGCTTTGGCGCGGGGTAAATCGTCCGGCGGTAAAGGTGGCGATGTTCTGGGCATCTGCCGGATAGGGTTTGCCCCGCGTGTGCAGGCCCGCGACCCAACGCCAGCCCAGCGTGTTTGATGCGGCATCGCCGTCCAGCAAATGCCGGTAAAAGAAATCCGCCCCCAGCCGCCATGGCAATCCCAGCGTAAAGATCCAGATTGAGGCGAACCACATCCGCGCATGGTTGTGCAGATAGCCGGTGTCCACCAGTTCGGTGGCCCAGGCGTCGAAACATTCCAAGCCGGTATGGCCGTTCATCGCGCGGTCCACATCGCGGCGCAGGCGGCGGTCGCGGTCAAGGGCTGTCAGATCAGCCTCCAGCCCGGCGCGGTAACTGTCCCAGACCTGCGGGCGGCGTTCCAGCCAGCCCTTGAAATAGCCGCGCCAGATAACTTCCTGGATAAACTTCTCGGCATCCTCTGGGCCGTGGGCAGCCAGTGCCGTAGCGACAAGTTCCTGTTCCATCACCAGCCTGCGCCGGACGAATGGCGACAGCATCGACACCGCCCCATGGCCGCCGGACTTGTGCGCACCCGGCCCGTGATCGGTATTACGCCCATTGGCATAGCGCCGCCCCATGCGGGGGGTGAAAGCCGCCATAATTTTTTCGCCCTCGGCGCGGGTCGCGGTCCAGTCAGTCAAGGTTATTCCCATCCTTTATTGGCTTTGGCATCTGACGCGGCCAACGGCGGTTTCAACGCGGCGCGATGTCCTTGCCGCAGTAACCTTCGACCATCGGGCGCAGCGCGATGCGCGCCCGCAGCTTGGCCGCCATTAGATACATGCCGCCGATCTTGCGGTGTAAAAACAGCGTGGCGGCGGGTGGCACATGGACCAGCTCGCGGTCATTGCCGATCGCAAGGCCCATGTCGCGCAGGCGTTGCAGCAGATCACTGCTGCCAAAGTCAAACGGTGTGTCTTCCCGCAAGGGCGTCATGGCGACCTCAAACATGGATTGGATCAGGGCTTGATGATGCGGCGCTGTGGTCGGGCCGAAATAGCCGATACGCAGCATGGCATCGCGCGTGGCATCCGCGCCACCCTCCAGCGCGACGCGCGCGAGGGCGCGGAAATCGGCGGCAAGGTCTGGGGCAATGGGCTGCACCGCACCGAAATCCAGCAGCACGATACGGTTGGTTTTGGCGTCATAGCGGTAATTGGCAAGGTTGGGGTCGGTCTGCATTGTGCCAAACTGGAACAACTCTCGCAGCACAAGGTCGATCAGTGCTGTCGCCACCCGGTCGCGCATCGCTTGCGGGGCATCCACCAGACTGTCCAGCGGCACGCTTTCGATATAGGTCATCGCCAGCACCTGCGGCGTGCAAAGATGTGCGTGCAATTTCGGCAGCACAAACATGTCTGACCCGGTCAGCAGCGCCCCAAACCGGGCCAGATGCTGCGCTTCGGCCAGATAGTCGGCCTCGGCGTG
This sequence comes from Cypionkella sp., assembly GCA_031384605.1. GTDB lineage: Bacteria > Pseudomonadota > Alphaproteobacteria > Rhodobacterales > Rhodobacteraceae > JANNAT01. The sequence continues at coordinate 1,319 of JANNAT010000121.1, read as the reverse complement.
CAACTGGCGTTTGGCCTCGGCCAAAAGGGGGCTCATGTCCATGCCGCGCGGCAACATCCCCGGCAGGCGCAGCAGGGTGGCCACGTTGTCAACATCGCTGTCGATGCTGTCCCGCACACCGGGATACTGCACCTTGATCGCAAGGTCCTGACCGTCGCGCGTGACAGCCCGGTGCACCTGCCCGATTGAGGCGGCGGCAAACGGGCGCACGTCAAAGCGGGCAAAACGGCTGTACCAGCCCGTCCCCCATTCGGCATTCAGCACGGTTTGCAGCTGCTTTGGCGGCATGTGGCGGGCGTCATCCCGCATCCGGCCAAGGATTGCAGTCAATTCATCAGGCAGTACCAGCCCGGTGTCCATAGACAGCATTTGCCCCAGCTTCAGCGCAGCCCCACGCAGATGCGACAGCCCATCCGTCAGCCGCAAGGTATTCGCGGGTGTCAGCAGCAGTTGTGCCAGATCGGGCCGCTTGCCGCTGGCCCGCGCGCGCAGCCCCCCCGCCGCGACATTGCCCGCGATCCCCGACGCGATGCCCCCGAACCGCAGCAGCCGCGCCGCCCGCCCCGTGGGCACCGCAGCACTATCATCATCTTGAGGCAAGGCTTGCTCCATTATCAGTCTTGGCTACGGGCGGATTTCTTTCGCAACCGGCGCAGGTGCCAGCGGTAGATGGCCGGTGCCAAGACAAAATCATAAGCCGCACAGGCGATCTGTTTGATCCCCGGCAAGCCGACGACTTTCGCCAGCCAATGATACTTTGGCATTTGCAGCCATAGCACCAGAAACGCCGGAATTCCCGATGTCAGCGTCCCTTCGTGCAGCACATAAAGTCGGCGCGCCGCTGTATCGCCGTCCAGCCCCCACTGGCCGAGCGCGTCCGAGTTCAGGTCATCAAACCGGATCGGCAGCCCTTTGGCACCCGCATAGCTGGCATAATGCTGTATCTCAAAGTTGCAGATCGGGCAGGTGGCGTTGTAAAGAACCGAGGTTTTGGCGCTGTTTTCCATAGTCTGTAGATAGGTCCGCGCGACGTGAAGTCCATGGAAGGGTCGCATCCGATTTGGCCTGAATACGGAGGCAAGCAAGACCAAGCTGACCGAAACGCAAACCAGCATCGTCAGCGCAACGCGGCCCAACACTCCGATACCTTTGCCATGCCACGGCTCCGGGGGCTGGCCCGAGGAGTATCCGTCTTGGTCAATTTAATTTTTCGGCCCATTTTCTATCTTCTCGCAGCAGGGCATTTGCCAATACAAGCAGCTTTCGCATCACGGCTGTGATTGCGACTTTCTTTTCATTTCCCGCAGCGATCAGGGCTT
>JANNAT010000119.1:0-32549 GCA_031384605.1 Cypionkella sp. | reverse complement strand
GCCATCTGGCACCAACGCTTGCAGCAGATATCCAACGGCCGCTGCCATCCCGATAACGATCACTGCGGTTAAGATGCCAGTGGCGCGCCGGGTCAGATCGCTGTCGCTGTCGCGGTTTAATGTGCTGTCCAGACGGCGGATCAAGGCCCCAATCCATGTGACGGGATGACCGATGCGGCGGTAAATCGCATCAGGCCAACCAAGCACCCAATCCACGGCCATCGCCACCATCATTGCGGCGGCAAAGATCATGTGCCCGCCCCGGCGGTAAATTGGACTATGCCTTTGAACCCGGCCTTTGTCAGGGCGGCGCTGGCATTGTCGGGCACTTGGCTGGGTGCAAAGATCAAGCCCCGCGCCGATCCGGTATGGGCAATCACATGACCCAATGCACCAAGATCGCGGGCCAAATGGGCAGTGGGATCATTGGCCGGGCCGCGCAACGCCAAACTGCGCTGGGCAGAGGTTGCCGCAAGTTTTGCCACAGCAGGCAGGTCTTTTGCCGATGCCGCAACGGCCCAGTCTGCCACAAGATCAGTCACATCCGGGAAATTCTGATCGGTGGCATCGGTCTGCCGCGGGCTGCCATAAAATCCACCCAAAATCTCAAATGCGGGCAGATCAGGCAGGGGGCTTACAATTTCGGCGCATCGTGACGCCCAAAGCAGGTGCTGCGGGCGATCAAACATCAGGGGATCAGTGGCCCCTTCAACGGCCAGACAGGCGCGCGCCAAATCAGCCGCCGCCCCCTCCCAGCCGCACAAGCGGGCAAGCGCCACCAAGGCGGCCGTCGAACTGCCGGCCCCCCCGCCCAAGGGCATTTCTGCCGTCAAAGTGACGCTGACCGCATGCGGCAGACCCAAGCCGGTCAGGAATTTCCGGGCAAGCGGAACCGTCAAAATGGGGCCGGTTGGGCAGTCAATTGATAGGATTTGGGCCGCCGATGCGCGCGCAGTTACCCCTAAAACCGGGCACGGCAGGCTGATCAACACCACAGGGCCCGCCGCACCAAGTCGGCCTTGCATCAACTCGCCGAAATGTCCGGCCACGCGGCAAGAGTGATTTATCATGCAAAAATCCGGTTCACGCCTGCCACCGACCATGCGCTATCGGGGGTGGTCATGCAAAGCGTCGTCACCGACAAGGGGGCGATCTGAAACGCCAAAGCGCCCGGAACCGACCCGGTTGCATGGGCCAATGCTGCGCGCACGGTGCCTGCATGGGCGACAATCACGATATGCCCGCCAAGACCGGCGGCACGGATCAGCGCCGGCGTGATGCGGGCGCAGATATCGGCAAAACTTTCGCCGTTTGGCGGGCGATGTGCGGCTAAATCGGGTGCGGCCAGTGGCCCAAGATCGGGCAGATCGGCGAAAGCCACGCCTTCCCAATCGCCAAAATCCTGCTCCCACAGGGCGGGGTCAGCCGCATCTGCCGCACGCACAGGCCACAGGGCGGCTGCCGTCTGCACACAGCGCAAGGCGGGGCTGATGACCAAATGATCGAACGCGCCAACCCCTGCGCGCAGCGCCGCAATCGCCACTTGATCTGAACAATCCGCCGACACATCGCGGCGCCCAGCCATGCGGCCACCCGTCAGCGCAGGCGCATGGCGGATCAGACTTAGCTGTGTCGGTGCAAAGGGTGTCACTGTCGCATTTCTCCTTTCGCAAGCTTGCCTTATCTGCTTTGTTCTGCGCCAAGGAACAAGGGGTTCCGGGGGGCAAACCGACAGATGATCATTCTTGTGACAGGGGGCGCGCGATCGGACAAAAGCCTGATTGCCGAGACGCGCACTTTGGCACTGGGGGATCGCGTCAGCTATGTTGCCACGGCGCAGGCGTTTGATGCCGAAATGACCGCACGTATCGCAGAACACCAATCGCGGCGCGGGCCGGAATGGACGACGCATGCCGCCCCCTTGGATTTGGTCGGCGCGCTGCTGGCGACGGATGGGCAAGGGCCAAGGTTGGTTGATTGTCTGACGCTTTGGTTAACAAACCTGATGCTGGCCGATCTTGATTGGCGCAGTGCGGGGCAAGACCTGCTTTCGGCCTTGCCTGCCCAGCGCGACCCGATCATCTTTGTAACAAACGAGGTCGGATCGGGTATCGTTCCTGAAAACACCCTTGCCCGCGCCTTTCGCGATGCGGCGGGCACGCTGAACCAATGGATCGCAGGTGTGGCTGACGAGGTTATCCTTGCGGTCGCAGGTCTGCCAATGAAAGTGAAATAGCCTATGACGTTTGTTTTGAACGATCTGAACCAGTTAGCTACTTTGGCGGGGCATTTGCCGCGCCTTGATGAAGTGGCATCGGCAGCCGCGCGTACGCGGCAAGACAGCCTGACCAAACCACCGGGATCGCTGGGCAAACTGGAAGAACTGGCGGTGTTTATGGCGGGGTGGCGTGGGCTGGCACGGCCCCGGATTGATCGCGCGCAGGCCGTGGTTTTTGCGGGCAACCACGGGGTGTGCGCCCAAGGCGTCAATGTTTATCCCCAAGCCGTGACCGCGCAGATGGTGGGAAATTTCACTGCGGGCGGCGCCGCGATTAACCAATTGTGCCGCGCCAATGGTGCCGATTTATCGGTCATCGCCTTGGAACTAGACCGCCCAACACATGATTTCACCACCGGCCCCGCAATGAGCAACGTCGATTGTCTGGCCGCGATCAACGCAGGGGCTGCGGCGGTGGATACGGGCGCAGATGTGCTGATTTTGGGCGAAATGGGGATCGGCAATTCCACCGTAGCAGCGGCGCTTTGTGCAGCCCTTTTTGGCCGCGACGTGGCCGATTGGGTGGGGCCGGGAACGGGATCCGATGCCGACGGCATTGCGCGCAAAGTGGCGGCGATAAAGGCAGGATTGGCGCGGCATCAGGGCTTGAATGTGGGCCATGTTTTGGCGGCCTTGGGCGGGCGCGAACAGGCAGCGATCTGCGGTGCGGTTCTGGCGGCACGGGCGGCGCGCATTCCGGTTATTCTTGATGGGTTTATCTGCTCGGCGGCGGCGGCGGTGCTTTATGCGGCGGACCCTGCCTTGCTGGATCACTGCCTTGTCGGTCATGCCAGCGCCGAACCCGGCCATCGCCATTTGCTGGCCGCCATCAACAAACGCGCCATTCTGGAGTTTGACATGCGGCTGGGCGAAGGATCAGGGGCCGCCTTGGCCCTGGGCGTTTTGCGGGCCGCATTGGAATGCCACAACGGCATGGCGACGTTCGGCGAAGCCGGGGTATCCGAAGCCGAAGCAGCCGAGGCATGATTAACCGGCGGCAGGTAATGGCGCAGTTTCAAGTGGCGATGATGCTGTTGACGCGCCTGCCTGCCGGTAATCTGACCGCACCCATTCCGCCGATGCGTGATGCCGTGTGGGCGTTTCCTGTGGTGGGGTTGGTTGTTGGGGCAATCGGGGCGGTCGTTTTGGCTTTTGCGCTGTGGCTTGGGATCATGCCAGCCGTTGCCGCCGGGTTGGCCCTTATAGCCCATACTTTGGCGACCGGGGCGCTGCACGAAGATGGGTTGGCGGATGTTGCAGATGGCTTTGGCGGCGGTCAAACCCGCGCGCGGAAGTTAGAGATCATGCGCGACAGCCGGATCGGCAGTTACGGCACTTTGGCGCTGATTTTGGCAGTTGGAATGCGGTGGCAGACGATCGCCTATATCGCCGCAGTTAACCCCGTTGCCGCCGTCTGCAGTCTTGTCGCCGTCAGCGGTATCAGCCGGGCAGGATTGCCCGCGATGATGGTGGCGTTGCCTGCGGCGCGGCCCGATGGGTTGGGCCGATCCGCGGCGGGTGGCGATTGGACTGGTGCGGCGATTGCCGCCATGATTGGTGCGGTGGCCGTGGTTGCAGCGTTGGGGCCAATGGCGGCGGTTGCGGTGGCCGTGACGGTTGCGATTGTGTTGGCCGCATTTGGCACGCTGGCCATGCGCCAGATCGGCGGGCAAACCGGCGATGTATTGGGGGCCGCGCAACAGCTGTCTGACGTGGCCGCTTGGGTGGTTTTATCGGCTTTGATCGCCCAGTGATCAGCCTTTGGCTGGTGGAATATAAGTCTTATGCGGCTTTGGTAAGGGCACAAGCGAAAGGCAGGCGACAATGGATATTCTGATCATTGGGGCTGCGGGCATGATCGGCCGCAAATTGGCGCAATCGCTGGCGGCGCGCGGCAGTTTGGGCGGCGTGGCCATTGCGCAGCTGACTTTGGCCGACATGGTTTTGCCGCCACCCGTTGCAGGCAGCATCCCGATGACATGTTGCAAGGTTGATCTGACCCATCCAGACAGCCCAAAATCCCTGATCGCCGCGCGGCCCGATGTGATTTTTCACCTTGCAGCAGTGGTATCAGGCGAAGCCGAGGCTGATTTCGACAAGGGCTATGCCGTCAATCTGGACGCCACCCGCAATCTGTTCGAAGCAATTCGCGCGGTGGGCCAAGGATATTGCCCGCGCGTCGTTTTTGCATCGTCAATTGCGGTGTTCGGCACCCCCTTTCCAGACCGCATAACGGACGAGTTTTTCCTAACGCCGTCCAGCAGTTACGGCACGCAAAAGGCAATATCAGAGCTGCTGTTAAACGACTATTCCCGGCGCGGTGTGTTGAACGGCATAGGCCTGCGGTTGCCCACAATTTGCATCCGGCCCGGCGCGCCAAACCGTGCGGCATCTGGCTTTTTCTCAAACATCTTGCGCGAACCGCTGGCGGGGTTTCCGGCCATTTTGCCCGTGCGTGACACGCTGCGCCACTGGTTCGCCAGCCCCCGCGCGGCCATCGGATTTTTGGAACATGCAGCCACCATTGACATGGTGCTTTTGGGCAATCGCCGCTGTCTTAATATGCCCGGACTATCGGCAACCGTCGCTGAAGAGATAGAGGCGTTGCGCCGCGTTGCGGGCCAAAAGGCTGTCGATCTTATCAAACTGGTGCCCGATTTTGCCATTGCCGCAATGGTTGAAACCTGGCCGCAAGATTTTGACACCACGCGGGCTACCGCCTTGGGCTTTCACGCCGAACGCAGTTTTGATGAAATTATTGCCGTTCATTTGCAGGATGAGCTGGGGAAAAAGTGATCTGCTATGACCCTGCGCCGCGTATAATGTTTTGAAACCAGGAGCAGGAAAATGGCCAAGAAAATCAGTCACGGCGCGTTGGTCGTCAGCATCGCTTTGATGGCCGGGACAGCCCCCGCCGGCACCGCAGCCCCAACCTTTAGGTTCGCATCTATCGACGGCGGGATCTATGACACAACCGATTGGCGGGGCCTGCCGATTTTGGTCGTGAATACAGCGTCGATGTGCGGCTTCACCCCGCAGTATCAGGCGTTGCAAGACCTGTCTGACCAATATCAGGGCCGCGCCATTGTGCTGGCCGTGCCATCGGATGATTTCAATCAAGAACTGGCCTCGAACGCCGAAGTAAAGGATTTCTGTGACGTTAACTTTGCTTTGACTCTGCCGATGACCACAATTGAACATGTTGCAACCGGCGATTTGCATCCTTTGTTTGGCTGGCTGCGCGATACAGCGGCCTTTGTTCCGGATTGGAATTTCAACAAGGTCTTGCTGGGCGCGGATGGACAGTTTGTTGCGGCTTGGGGATCGAATGTTGTGCCAACAGCCGATGAGATCACCGATGCAATTGATTTGGCCCTTCAAGTTAATTGAACGGAAAATTTATTGCTCAGTTTCACCTTGCAGCGCCGCGTTGTTCTGACCAAAACTAGCCGCAATATAGATCAGATGGGATTGCGGCTATGGGACGATTGACGGGAAAACGGGCGCTGATCACTGCCGCAGGGCAAGGCATTGGCAGGGCAAGTGCGCTTGCCATGGCAAACGAAGGCGCGAAGGTGATTGCAACGGATGTGAACGCCGGTGCCCTGGCAACCTTGCACCACGACAACATCGAAGCGATGGTTTTGAATGTTCGTGAACCGGCATCAATTGCGGCGGCGGTCGCGGCGTCTGGCGGGGTCAACGTGCTGTTCAACTGTGCGGGCTTTGTCGCGGCGGGCAGCATTCTGGAGTGCGACGAAGACCAGTGGGCTTTCAGCCTTGATCTGAACATGACCGCGATGTATCGGATGTGCCGCGCATTTTTGCCCGGTATGCTGGCGGGCGGCGGTGGTAGCATCATCAACATGGCCTCGGCGGTATCGTCGATTATCGCCGCACCCAACCGGTTTGTTTATGGGGCAACCAAGGCCGGCGTGATTGGGATGAGCAAAGCAATTGCCGCCGATTTTATCACCCAAGGCATCCGCTGCAACGTGATCTGCCCCGGCACGGTGGAAAGCCCGTCGTTAGAACAGCGCCTGCGCGATACCGGCGATTACGAGGCGGCGAAAAAGGCGTTTATCGCCCGTCAGCCAATCGGTCGTATTGGAAAAGCAGAAGAAATCGCCAACTTGGTGGTATATCTGGCGTCTGATGAGTCGGCCTACACAACTGGCACGACGCACTTGATTGATGGTGGCTGGTCCAATACTTAAGACTTTGATATCGCAAAGTGATCCATGCAGCATCATAGATACCGATCAGCATTCAATTTCACTCGAAACCATCGGTTATGCGTGAACAGCGGGCGTGACGCTGCTTGCTGTTGGCGCATTTGAGGATTGGGCCCGCAGCATCGCGAAAATCGCCACTTTGCCGCATGTGCGGGTTAAATTGTCCGGCATAACGCGATATTGCGCGCCGGGTATGGCATCGGCAACGCTTTTGCGGCCTTGGGCGGATCATGTGATTGCATGTTTTGGCCCGGACCGGATGGTTTGGAGCAGCGATTGGCCGGTCTGCAACCTGGGATCAGGTTTGCCTGACTGGATTGATATATCACTGGAATTGCTGAAAAATTCATCACCACCCGAAAAAAAGCCATTGCCAATGGCATCGCGACACAGGTTTACGGGGTTGGCCTTTGATCGCAAAGACCCTGCAAAACTCGGCATTTGATTTGCGCACCTCATTGGCGGTATAAAGCACCAGCACTGCGCGGAGCCAATATGTTACGACCAACGATCAATGATCTGGCGGATGCCGCCGGTGTCAGCCTTGCAACCGTTGACCGGGTGCTAAATTCGCGTCCCGGCGTGCGGCAGGTCACGGTCGACAAAGTTAATCAAGCGGTTGAAAAAATTGGTTTTGTGCGCGATCCGTTTGCCGCCAATCTGGCCCGGAAACGTGATTTCAAGGTGATTGCGTTTGTGCCCAACGGCGATGGCCAGTTTCTGTCCGAGATTTGTGCTGCTGTGCAAAAGACAGCCAAAGCGGCGGCGGTCGACCGGGTTGATCTGATATTGCAGCAATTTGAGGCGGATGATCCGCATGCCTTGGCGGGGCCGTTGGATGCTATAAGTTCTGAAACAGTGGACGGCGTTGTTATCATGGGGTTGGAAACGCCGCCCTTGCGCGATGCGGTGCGCAGGTTGCGCCTGCGTGGCGTGGCGGCGGTTGCAATTGTGTCAGATTTACCAAACTCGGGTATAGATTATTTTATTGGAATCAATAATTTAGCTGCGGGTCGCACCGCCGGTGCGCTGATGGGTAAAATGTTGCCATCGGGGCCCGCAAAAGTGGCGGTGATGACCAGTTCGCTGCAAGCCTGGGACAGTCTGGATCGCCGTTTGGGGTTTGATCGCGCCTTGGCCGAAGGCTTTCCCGATATCGAAGTTTTGGCCACGGTTGAAGGCCATGACGATCCGGTGCTGCTGGACACCGCACTGCGCCGGGTGCTGCAGGCCAATCCCGATCTGCGGGGTATTTACTCGATGGGTGGCGGAAACCGGGTGCTGTTAACCCTGTTGGAACAGGCAGGCCTGACGGGCCGCGTGCGTGTCATTGCGCATGAGCTGACCCAGACCACGCGCGATGGTTTGCGCCAAGACCGGATTGATGCGGTGATAACCCAAGACCTTGGTCATATTGTTCGCAGTGCCATCCGCACCCTGCGCGCCACTCGCGACCAGCGCCCGATCCTGGCGGAACAAGAACGCATCCGCATCGAAATTCTGGTCAAAGATAATCTTGATTGAATGCGGATTAATCTTTTGAGGTGCGCACCTCAAAAATGACTCGACGGCGGTAAGGACTTTGCGCTATCACCGTTTCAGCCCGGTGCGGACACGATTCGAAATCCGGGGTCAATGGGAGGAATACCAATGAAATTTCGCAAAACCGCGCTGGCCATGGCTGCGCTTTCCGTATCCACCATCGCAACCAATGCCGCGATGGCCGAAGAATTAACGCTGTGCTGGGCCGCCTGGGATCCGGCAAACGCCTTGGTGGAATTGTCCAAGGAATTTGAGGCTGAATCCGGTCACACCATGAAGTTTGAATTCATTCCATGGCCCAACTTTGCCGACCGTATTCAAAACGAGCTGAATTCGGGCGGTAAGCTGTGCGATTTGCTGATCGGTGACAGCCAGTGGATCGGCGGCGGCGCGGAAAACGGCCATTACGTCAAACTGAACGACTTCTTCGATAAAGAAGGCATCAGCATGGATGATTTTGCCCCCGCAACCGTGAATGCCTATTCGACATGGCCCAAAGGCACGCCGAATTACTACGCGCTGCCCGCGATGGGTGATGCGAACGGCTGGTTCTACCGCAAAGACTGGTTTGCGCGCGAAGACCTGAAGGCAGAATTCAAAGCCATGTATGGCCGCGATCTGGCCGAACCCAAAACCCAGATGGAACTGTTGGACATCGCCAAGTTCTTTAACGGTCGCCAGATTGATGGCCAAACCGTTTATGGTGCGTCGATCTTTACCGAACGTGGATCAGAAGGCATCACCATGGGGGTAACCGGGGCGTTGTATCCCTTTGGTTTCAAATACGAAAACACCCCCGGCAAGTATGACATGGAAGGCGCTGTCAACAGCCCCGAAGCCGTGGCAGGGCTAGAGTTCTACAAGGAACTTTATAAAAACACGCCCCCCGGCTATACCAACGCCTATATGGGCGAAACGCTGGATGCGTTCAAATCGGGTCAGGTTGCCATGGGCATGAACTGGTTTGCGTTCTTCCCCGGCTTGGCCCAAGACGCCGCTTTGGAAGGCAAAATCGACTTCTTTGTGAACCCCGCGCAAAACGTCGCGGCGTCCACGTTGGGCGGTCAGGGTATTTCGGTTGTCGCCTATTCCGACAAGCAAGATGCGGCCCTGCAATACATCAAATGGTTCGCCAAAGCTGACGTTCAGGCCAAGTGGTGGAAACTGGGCGGTTATTCCTGTTCCAACGCGGTGCTGAACGATCCGGGCTTTAAGGACAGCACCGTGTTTGCGGCCGATTTCCTAGAGGCGATGGGCGGCGTGCAGGATTTCTGGCAGGAACCCGTCTATGCCGAACTGCTGCTGGCGATGCAAAAGCGCATGCATGACTATGTTGTGGCCGATCAGGGCACCGCAAAAGAGGCGCTGGACGGACTGATCGTTGATTGGACCGGCATCTTCAAAGAAGAAGGCAAGCTGTAAGTCGAATTGCAGCGCAGATTGGCCAAAATTTTCTAGTCTTGCGTTAATCTGCGCTGCAACCGCTTTTGTCAGTCAACCGCCCGGGCCAAGGGCGACTGACGCCGGGGCATCCCCCGCGCAGGGATGCCCCATCAAAGCGGTTCAGGTTTTACCGGAATCGGAAATCGCTGCCTCTCGCTTCTCTCGAACGCGTTTTCCGATGCACTTAGTTTGATCAAAACCTGAACCGCTCTACCCACAGGAAACCCCATGTCCCAATCCCCGATAATGCGCGCGGCCAATGCCACGCCCAAGACTTTGGCACGCCGCGTGCGCGGCCTGTCTGACCGCACCATCGCCTGGCTGTTCGTTGGCCCCACGATTGTGCTGTTGCTGGCGGTCAATATCTTTCCGTTGATCTGGACGATCCGGCTGTCGTTCACCAATTTTCGCGCCAACCGGCCCGGGAAAGCGGTGGAATGGGTGGGGTTGGACAATTACAAACGCATCCTGACTGATCCCGATACATGGGCGTCGATGCAGGCCACCGCGCATTTTCTGTTCTGGACCATCCTGTTACAGGTGCTGATCGGCTTTACGCTTGCGTGGCTGATCAACCGCAAATTTCGCGGATCGGACATGTGGACCACGATCATCGTGCTGCCGATGATGCTGTCACCCGCCGTTGTGGGAAATTTCTGGACGTTTCTGTATCAGCCGCAAATCGGGCTTTTCAACTATATCGTGTCGTTTTTCTCAGGGATAGATCCGTCCAGTTTTCAGATGATCGGGTCGGTGAACCTTGCCCCTTGGGCGATTGTGATTGTGGATACCTGGATGTGGACGCCGTTCGTGATGCTGATCTGTCTGGCGGGTTTACGATCTATCCCTGACTATATTTATGAAGCGGCGGAAATTGATCGTGCGTCAAAGTGGCGGCAGTTCTTCACCATCACCATCCCGATGGTGTTGCCGTTTCTGATGCTGGCGGTGCTGTTTCGCGGCATTGAGAATTTCAAGATGTTCGATCTGGTGGTGCAGCTAACGGGCGGCGGGCCGGGATCAACGACCGAATTGACCTCGATCAACCTGAAGCGTGAGGCGTTTGAAAAATGGCGCACCGGGTATGCCAGCGCCTACGCGATTATCCTGTTTGTTACCGTCTTTGGCCTTGCGTCAATCTACGTCAAAGCCCTGAATAAGGTCAAAGAAAGATGAGTTATTCGATTACCGAACCGTCGGGGCGGCAAAAATGGGTGGCCGGGGTATTGGTGATTACCTACGCGCTGATCACCATTCTGCCGATTGTCTGGATCATGATCACCGGCTTCAAATCGGGGCCGGACAGCATCAGCTATCCGCCGAAGGTGATATTTGAGCCATCGCTGGAAGGCTATGTGAACCTGTTCACCACCAGAACCCGTGTTACGCCGGAACAACTGGCGGCGCTACCGCCCCCCGAAACGCTGGCCGACCGCGTGGCACGTTCCCGCGATATGGTGATCGTCGGGCCGTCAAAGTTTGGCGAACGGTTCATGAATTCAGTGATTATCGGGTTCGGGTCAACGTTTCTGTCGATCGTTTTGGGCACGCTGGCGGCGTATGGGTTTTCGCGCTTCAAGGTGCCGCTGAAGGATGACCTTTTGTTTTTCATCCTGTCCACCCGGATGATGCCGCCCATCGCCGTCGCCATCCCGATATTCCTGATGTATCGCCAACTGGGCCTGTCGGACACGCATCTGGGGATGATCCTGCTGTATACGGCGGTGAATATTTCCTTGGCGGTCTGGTTGCTGAAAGGGTTCATCGACGAGATTCCCCGAGAATATGAAGAGGCGGCGTTGATTGACGGCTACACCCGGTTTCAAGCGTTTGTGAAAGTTGTGCTGCCGCAGGCGGCGACGGGTATCGCATCAACCGCCATATTCTGTCTGATTTTCGCCTGGAACGAATACGCCTTTGCGGTGCTGCTAACGTCCGGAAACGCGCAAACAGCACCCCCGTTTATTCCCACCATCATCGGCATTGGCGGGCTTGACTGGCCCGCAGTCGCGGCAGGTGCCACGATATTCCTGATGCCAGTGATGATCTTTACCATAATGCTGCGCAAACACTTGTTGCGGGGCATCACATTCGGGGCGGTGCGCAAATGAGCGGGTTTTTCAATGGATTGCTGCACCTGCGCCGTGGCGCGTGGGAAATCCTTGCCACCATCTTCATCGCGGCTGGTGTGTTCATGCTGATGCAGCCGTTTGCGCTGTGGATGTTCACATGGTCTTTCGCGGTTACCTTAATCGGCACGGTGATGTTCATCATCGTCAGCCATTTCCCGGAATAGGCGCATGGCCGAAATAGTCATCAAAAACATCCGCAAGGAATTCGGCGCGTTCACCGCCGTCAAATCATCCAGTTTCACCATCGAAGACGGTGAATTTTTCATGCTGCTGGGGCCATCCGGCTGCGGCAAGACCACCACCTTGCGGATGATCGCGGGGCTGGAATTGCCAACATCAGGTGAGATCTGGATTGATGGCGAAGAAGTCGCGCAAAAGCCCGCCAGCAAACGCGACATCGCCTTTGTGTTCCAGATGTTCGCGCTTTATCCGCATCTGAACGTGCGCGGCAATATCAGCTATCCGTTGATATCCCAAGGCATGTCCAAAGATAAGGTCCGCGCCAAAGTGGCCGAAGTGGCGGCGATTTTGGGGATTGAGGGCATTCTTGACCGCCCCGTCGGCGGCCTGTCTGGTGGCGACCGTCAGCGTGTCGCCTTGGGCCGCGCTATCGTGCGCAACCCGAAGGCGTTCATGATGGATGAACCTTTGGGCGCGTTGGACGCCGAATTTCGTGAACATATGGCAGTTGAACTGCGCGCATTGCACGACAGGATGGGGGCAACCACGGTTTATGTGACCCATGATCAGCTAGAGGCGATGCAAATGGGCGACAAGATCGTGGTGATGAACCACGGGGTGATCGAACAGTTTGGCCGCCCGCAAGATATCTATGACCGGCCAGAGACGATGTTCGTGGCCGAATTCATCGGCAGCCCGTGCATGAATTTCCTGCGGTTCGAAGGCCGGGTGCGGCCTGATGAAACGCTTGTTCGCTTGGGCGATACCGATCATGCCGTGCCGAGCCAGACCGAGGATGCTGGTGGCAAACTGGTGTTTGGGGTGCGCCCCGAACATATCGCGCTGGATGATTCCGCCGCCTATCGGGGCCGGATTTTGGCGACGGAATATCTGGGCACCACCCAGATTGTGACGATTGAAACCGGCAATGGCGCGGTCAAAGCGCGCATTCCATCGGGGCAGGTGGCGCGGGCAGGTGATACCGTTGGCCTGCGGTTTAACGCTTCTACCATCACATTGTTTGCCGAAAACACTGGCCGCGCGCTGCGCTCCAGCTTGCACGAGGGGCCGCGTCATGGCTGAGGTTATTTTAAGCGGGGTTTCCAAAAATTTCGGGGCGACAAAGGCATCAGATAACATAAATCTGACGGTGCCCGATGGCGCGTTCGTCGTGCTGCTGGGGCCATCGGGGGCGGGCAAGACCACGCTGTTGCGGCTGATCGCGGGGCTGGAATCCCCCGATGCAGGCCGCATCAGCATTGGCGGCGAAGACGTTGCCAAAATCACCCCGGCCGAGCGCAACGTGGCAATGGTGTTTCAGCAATACTCGCTATATCCGCACCTGACGGTTCGGCAAAACCTTGAATTCCCCCTGAAATCGCCGATGCTGCGCACGCCTGCGGCAGAAATTGCCGCCAAGGTTGCGGCGGTGGCCGAGGTGTTGCGCATCACCCATAAACTGGACAACAAAGCCACCAACCTGTCGGGCGGTGAGATGCAGCGCGTGTCTATTGGCCGCGCTTTGGTGCGTGATCCCGCGATCTATCTGATGGATGAGCCGCTGTCGTCACTTGACGCCAAACTGCGCGCCGATCTGCGGGTGGAATTGAAGCGCGTGCAGGCGGGTATGGGTGCCACCATGTTGTATGTCACCCATGACCAGATTGAGGCGATGACGATGGCCACCCACATCGGTGTGCTGGATCAAGGCAGATTGGTGCAGTTTGGCAGCCCGCGCGATATCTACGAATCCCCCGAAACGCTGTATGTCGCCACGCGTTTGGGCCAACCGCGCATCAACACGCTGCCTGCTGATCTCTTTGGCCGCGCGCCGGAAGGGGCATCGGTGATTGCCCTGCGGCCCGAACATATCTTGCAAGGGCAGGGGCTTGAGTCGCGGGTGGTGCGGGTGGAACATCTGGGCGATCAGACCCGGTTGCACCTGAAACTGGCAGGGCATGACATTATCACCGTCACCGATGCCCATACCAAACTGGATGTCGGCGACGCACTGGCGATCCAGCCGCATAACCCGCTTTACTTCGATATCTCTGGCGCACGCATAGCTGTGAAAGGCTGACCCATGACCCAGTTCATCAACGGAAAAGACACTGTCGTCACCGATGCAATTTCCGGCATTTTGCGCGGGGCGGCGGGGCGGCTGGCGCGGCTTGACGGCTTTCCCCATATCAAAGTGGTGTTGCGCGCCGATTGGGATAAATCGCGCGTGGCTTTGGTGTCGGGTGGCGGATCGGGGCATGAACCGGCGCATGCGGGGTTTGTTGGGGCTGGCATGCTGACGGCGGCGGTGTGTGGCGATGTGTTTGCCTCTCCTTCGGTAGACGCGGTGCTGGCGGGGATATTGGCGGTCACCGGCAAGGCGGGCTGTTTGCTGATCGTCAAGAATTACACCGGCGACAGGCTGAATTTCGGTCTGGCAGCCGAACGCGCTCGCGCCTTTGGGTTAAAGGTGTCGATGGTGATCGTTGATGATGATGTGGCGCTACCGCATCTGTCGCAACCGCGCGGCGTGGCGGGCACGCTGTTTGTGCATAAAATCGCCGGTGCGCTGGCTGATGCTGGGGCTGATCTGGCAGTCGTGACCGAGGCCGCAAACCGGGTGATTGCGGGGGCCATCACGATTGGCATGTCGCTGGATACCTGCACTGTGCCCGGATCACCCAAGGAATCGCGTATTCCTGATGGGATGGCTGAATTGGGCTTGGGGATACATGGCGAACCGGGGGTGGAACAAATCACCTACGCGGGCGCGCGCGATGCGATGGCGCGGGTGGTGGCGTTGTTGCGCCCTGCAATGGGCACAGGCGCGCACGTGGCGCTGTTGAACAATCTGGGGGGCGTCACTCAGTTAGAAATGCAGATTTTAACCGAAGAACTGGCACGCTCGGCCATTGGGCCGCAGATCAGCCATTTGATCGGCCCGGCACCGATGATGACGTCGCTGGATATGCAGGGATTTTCGGTGTCGTTGCTGCCATTGTCGGACGCGGATGCGCAGGCTTTGGCCGCCCCTGTGGCCTTGCCCGCCTGGCCGGGGATTGTTGCAATCGCAGCGGGCGAGGTGATTGCCGTGCCCGATGGGCTGATGCCGATCAAACCCACGCCGTCGGCCCATCCCCAACGTCGCGCGCTGATCAAAAAATGTTGCGAGATTTTGATCGCCCAAGAATCCGCTCTGAACGCGCTGGATGCCAAATCGGGCGATGGCGATACTGGCAGCACGCTGGCGACAGCGTCGCGTGCGCTGATTGCAGCACTTGACCGGTTGCCTTTGGCCGATCTGACCCAGCTTTACCGCGCGGTTGGCATGGAACTTAGCCAGACTATGGGCGGATCGTCGGGCGTGTTGCTGGCGATATTCTTTGCAGCGGCGGGTGATGCCTCGGCCAGCGGGGCGTCTTGGGTTGACGCGCTGGGCGAAGGGCTAAGCCGCGTGCAACAGGTGGGCGGCGCGAAACTGGGCGACCGCACGATGATTGATGCGCTGGAACCAGCGCTTGCCGTTCTGCCGCAAGGCGTGCGCGCGGCGGCGACAGCGGCGCGCAAGGGTGCCGATCACACTGCCACGATGTTGCGCGCCCGCGCGGGCCGGTCGGCCTATGTGAACGGCGAGCGGCTGTTGGGCCACAATGATCCGGGAGCCGAAGCCGTCGCGCGGTTGTTAGAGCAATTGTAGGTTCCAATGCTTACTATAACTATGCCATCGCAAACAGCAGCAAGGCGCGGATGCTGTCCAAATTCTGATCCCCCGATTTCAGGGGGCTGCGGGCTGGCGTCCATCGCCCGTCATCGACCCGCAGCACCGAGTTGGGGTTGTGCTTCAGCAGCCCGACAATGGTATCGGCGATGATATGGCTGGCCAAGGGCCCTAATTTCTGACCGTGGACTTTTGGCTGCGCCTCGCACAAACAATAAAGCCAGGCAGGTGTGTGGGTATCAAAATCCTTTGTCGCCGGATTGGTGCGCAATTCGGCTGGTAACGCCAGCATGATCTGGTCGGGCTTCATCGGGGTCAGGTCATATGCGCGGGCAAGGTCCTGGCCAAACGGCAGCCTGCGATGAAAGCCCCGCACAAGATTGCGAAAGAAGATCGAGCCATGCACTTCGTTCGCCCCATGCGCCATGACGTTCAGCATATCATAGGCAAAGTTCATATCTATGGCGTCTGCGCCAAAAGAGGTGTCGCCGGGCGGGCGCGTTAACCTGTTCCAGTCGGCAATCCAATGATCTGGCAACTGCGTGGCATCCGGGAAAGGAACCATGCCGCCACGTGACGTGAAACTGAACAGTTCCATAAGCGTGGCATGATCCCGCAGCCCGCCCCCGATGCCAAAATTGGCATTGAAGTCATAAACGGGGCTAACCATGGAATGGCCAAAACGAAACGCGGCGGTTGTAAATTCCATCGGCACGTCGCGCGCATTGGCAAGGCGCGGTGGCTTGGCCAGCACATCAGCCAAAACGCCCTCTGCCAGCAGGTTGGCCAGATAATCATGCACCACACACCATTGGTAATGCAGTGTCACCAACTGACGCGCGGCTTTGAAACATTCGGCAGGATCGGGGAATTCCTCGTGCAACCGATCAACCGCTTTGTTGTGCAAAAGCATCAGCGCCAAATGCAGCTGGCTAAGGATCAGGTTTTCGTCGTTGCGACGGTCTGCAATCAGGGCTTGGCCATTTTTGCGCGGAATGTCGCGCGCTTTGGGAAAGGGGTGATGCACCGGGCCCTGAACCTTTGTCAGCGCCAGAATATCGCGGTCATCCAGTCGGACCGCCAGTTCTATGCGAAAGCGCATAGCGTCGGCGCGATACATGTCATTAACATCTTTGTCGTCGCTTTTGGGGCCATCGGCATAAAGGCTGTCAAGCGTCAACGGTGCCCCATGTTCGTTCAATATCCGCTCTAGAATTACGCCGGTGTTTTCTGCCCGCCCCGGTTTGCCCAACCCCGGCGGATCGCCCGCGTTTTGGGCGATAACCGCAACCGGCGCGATATCTGCGGCTTCGGCAGCCAATCCGCCAACCGGGGCCGAAATGTCGTGGTTCACGAACTGGCCAAAATAGGTATAGACCGGGGCAAGGTTCATTTTCGGTGGCTTAGGATGATCAAGCCCGCGATAGGCGATTTCAAATTCTTTCAGCCGGGCAAGGGTGTCGTCGGGCGAAGTGTTTGGAAACAAACCAGCGTTCAGATCGTTCGCAAGAGTAATGAAAAGATAGCAATAGGACGATCGCGCTGGACCATATCCCATCGCCTGCACTGGCGTATCCGCACTGACATTTTGGCCAGACAGGCCGTGATCGCTGTCGATTATCGTCATCATGCGGTCCTTTGCCGGGGATTGATTGCTAAAATGGCTCAAACAGATCATCGGCCCCAAGGCGCAAATCCGCAAAGGGTTTACCGGTCAATCGCTCAAACCTAGGGGCGTCAATCCGCCCGCCCATCGCGCATAATCCCGGCACCATCACCCGCACCGATGGCAAGGGATCGGTCGGCAAGGTCAGATCAACAACCAAAGCCCGGTGGCCGGTTGCGGCCAGATTTTGCAGGATCATCTGCGGCGCAAAATTGGGCTTAACTGCCGGCGGCTTGGGTGCCAGCGGCTGAAATTGTCGCAGGGTTTGGATCGATGCGCGCGCGATCCAGTCGATAAGTCCGGGATCTGCAGCCGCAATCGCCTGCGTCATCGCGGTTTCTGTTTGGATCATTTCGGTGATAGCAGCCAACGCGGCGTCTGCCTGCGATGGCCGGGCCGCCGAACCCATGGCGATAGCACTGCCGTTTTCAAAGCACGAAAATGCCACCACCACCGGAATGCCAATATCGGTTGTCAGATCAATCAGCCGGGTCTGCCGCCGTCGTCCCAACAGCCACCAGCACAATCGCGGCTGCCATCGGTCGATCACATCAATCGCAACGGCAGGGCATTGCTTTTCCCCATACCACCATAGGGCAACCGCATCGCGCTCGATACATTCCAGCATCGCGCGGTTAATCGCGTCATCGCGGTCAACCCCGGTTGCGCAACCCGTTGAATCCGCGTCAGCCAGCAGCAGTTCGCCATTCAGCGCGGCAAAATCAAGATAAACGGATTGCGCGGTGACCTGCACCAGCTCCCCGCTGGCCAAGTCATGGGCGACTACCATCGCAAGCCCGTCGTGGCGGTCAGAACCCAAGATGACATCGGGATGGTTTTGCGCCAGACTGGCGCGCAATTCCAACGCCTCGGCGGCAGCGGTCAGCAGCGTGTTCTGCAGCGTCACCCCTCGCCCAGACGGCAACCGCGGCTTCAAACCGGTAACGCCATCCCATTTCGGCAAGGCCACGGCCATGAAAATCGGCGCACCCGGTATTTGCTGCGGCATGACATGGAAATCATCCGCCAAGGCGTTGGTCAAAACGGTGATGGTGTCTGCGACGGATCGTATCATGGGAATGATCAAGACCCTACCGGGCCCGTCAATCAAGGTCGAAATGCCCGACGTTTTGCGCATTTCACGGTCGTTTCACGCAGCGCACCCATCGTTGCGCCATCGGCACGGCATTGCCTGCCTGCTGAGGCACCACAGGAGCAATTATGGAATTTTACAAACTTAAATCAACCGCCATTCCAGACAACGCAAATACAGGGCGGGCCATTATCAAGGTCAGCAAAAGTGCCCATCAGAACACGCCGAATTCCGAATGGGTCAAGTTTACTCAAAACACCCGCAAGTGGCTGAAAGATAACGGCTATGAATATCCGGGCACTGCCGATGGGATGGCTCCGCCAGAGATCGAACTTGTTATCGTTTATGATACCGCCACCAAAATGCACGTGCGCGTGCCTTGGATCGGTGATCTTGAGAACGCCCCAATCCCGGGGATAGAGCCCTCTTATGGTGGCAGCTTTCCGGCATTCCTTGCGCGGTATTTCATTCGACGTTGCCGGTAACGGGCTGCAAAGCAGTCTTGCTTGCCAATTGGCGGGCAAGGCTGATGCCGTGTTCAAAACTGCGGCGGCCTTCCCCCCAGACAATGGGCATGGTGTCGCGCAACCAATGGTCAAGGTCATTTGCAGTCGGATGACCACCGCCCTCCCACTGCGGCAGGGTCAACGCGCAAAATGACTGATATGCCATGATGGCCTGATCGGGTTGTCCCAGTTGTGCATAGGCTGCAGCTGCCCAAACCAACAGATCGGGAAACACATCGGGGCATTTTTGAACGGTTGTAACCGTCGCTTCAAAATCACCGTTCAAATAGTGAATTGCCGCCAGATACCCCGAGAAATATTCCGGATAAATCGGGTTCAGCGTCACCGCCAGCGTCGACCACTGCCGCGCATCGGCCATGTATCCCATAAACGCCACCCCCATCGCCGCTGCGATCAGGGTTTCGGTGTCGAACGGGTTCAGATCTACCGCCAGCCGAAAGTGCGAATTGGCCCGTTCGGCGGAATGGGCGATCAGCCAACTCCACCCCATGCTGATGTGGCAGCGCGAATCGAACGGGTCAAGGGCGATGGCCGTCTGCGCGTGTTTGAAGGCGGCTTTGCAGTCTTCTTTGCGCGCCAGATAACCCGGACGCACCATCGACCTTGTGTTCAGAATGGCCGCCAGACTGGCATGCCCGCAAGCCAGCCCTGCGTCTAACTCTATCGCCTGTGCAAACAGGGCTGCTGCGGCGTCGTCGGCTTCGGCATCCCAAAGGCGTGACAACTGATGCCCCTTCAGCCACAGATCATAGGCGGCTGGGCTGCCCGGCACCGCGCGGGCATAGCGCAACAACGAAATGTAATTGACCTGCGACGCAAGATGGGCCGCCAACGCGCCGGCCACACTAGAACTAAGCTCTTGCAGATCATTTTCGGCAATCGAATAGATATTTGACCAAACCTCGCTGCCGTCCTGACAATCAATCAACGTTACAAACAATTTGCCGACCGGCGCGCGCCAATCAAGCACGCAATCCACAGCGAAATCAGCGCCAATGTCGCGGCCCAAAGCGGTGTAATCAATCGCCGTGTCAGACGCATAGCCTTTGCTGGGCCAGGGGATCGCAATCCAACAGCGAAACCGCGACAAACACGCCTTGGCCAGATAGGCAAAGCCTTCGCCAAGATAATCCTTGCTGGTATCTTGGTGGCGCGTCAGGGGTGGACGGATGGTAATCTTGGGCGGCCCCCGTTGGCCGGCCCCATGCATTGCAGAATATGCCATTGGGGCCGGGCCCGGACGATGAATGCGGATATCACCGCGTTTCACGGCCACCAACAAAGTATTCGATTCCTCGCTAGGCTCACTGTCCAGCTCTTCGGCCAGCGCACGATCAAGCTGGGTGTATTGGCGCAGGGCCGCAGCCTGATCGCCGCGCGCGGCGTGAAACCGCATCAGATATTGATGGGCCAATTCGTGACTGGGCTCTATGCGCACCAATTCTTCGGCCACGCGCGCATCGGCAAAATCATTGACCTGCATTTGCGTTTCCAGCTGATCCGTCAGCACTTTGGTCAGCCGTGATCGCAAATGGGATCGCTCGACCTGCACCCAGGTTTCAAACACCGGGGCGTTCGGCAAATGCGATCCAAAAAGTTCGCCATGCCAAAGCGCAGCCGCCTGCAGCCTTGCGTCAATCGTCGCGTTGTTGGCGTTCAGCAGATCCCGAAAGGTGCGAACATCAACGTCAAACGCGCTGGGCTGTAAGGTCACGACAAAACGGTTGGCAACAACCGCTTCATCCGCATCCGCGCCCAAAACCTCACGCAGCTCTTTCAGGGATTGACGCAAGCTGCCGCGCGCCAGCTCTTCGGGGGCAGGATCCCACAACAGCGACGCCAATTGCTCGCGGTTTACCTCGTATGACGGGCTAAGCGCCAACAGCCCCAACAGGCATTTGGCCTTGCGCGTGCGAAACTCAATCTCGGTGCCAGTCGACAGATCAACAACGCGGCACCCGCCCAACAGCTCTATTCGGTAAAGCGGCGGCATCAAATCCCCTGACCTTACGTAATGCGGCAAGGATGCACAGGGCAGGGCAGTCATTCAACCTGTATTTAAGGCGCAGGTGATCGCAAAGGCGGCAAAGACAGCGACGCGGCGATGGTCACCCCCATAAGAATACACGCAGCCCCCATCGCGCGGCTAAAACTAAGCGTCTCACCCAGCAGGACCATGGCTGACAATCCGCCGAACACCGATTCCGCACTTAAGAGAATGGCGGCGCAGGCGGGGGCGATATGTTGCTGTGCAGTTGCGTTCAGGCAATAGGCCAACCCCTTGGACATCAGCCCTAAAATGACGATTTCGCGCCATGCTGCGAAAATTGATGCAGGGCTTGGCACGCCATAGGTTGCTGCACCAACACCCATGCAGATCGCCCCACATATCAGCAACTGAACCACCGTGATAAAAATGGGGCGGCGGTATTGCATGACATATCGGCCCAAAAATATGGTCCAGAACGCAAAGGCCAAAGCCGCGGTCAACGCCAATCCATCCCCAAATGACAATCCGGTCCAGGTGCCGCCTGCCATCAGGAACACCCCTGCCAAAGTGAACAAACAGGCCAGCCAAATCCACGGCGGGGGGCGTTGGCCAAAGCACAGCCATCCGATGACCGGGGTAATGGCGGCGGCGGTATTTACCAGAAATCCCGCGTTGGTGACCGACGTGTGGCCATAGCCAAACTGCATCACCGTTGCGGCCAGCGTGAACAGCGCAGATATTTTGACGGTCAAACCAAGCGATCCTTGGTGGCTGGGCAATGCCCTTCGGGCTTCGCGGCGCATCAGGGGCCACAGCACAATCACCCCCACAAAAGATGTAATGCCGGCCGCTGCAAACCCATCCATATGATTCAGAATGGTTTTTTGCGACACATTACCCAAACCCCAGGCAAGGGCGGCCAGCAAAGCCAACCCATTGGCGCGAATGGGTGTCATCCTGGTAACACGACGGTCGCTGCCTCTTCATCTGGCGACAAGATCAGGCGATGCCGGGCAACGAAAACATAGTAGATGCCCGCCAACCCAAGCCACACCATCACCCAGAAAGACCCTTGCAGAAACAACGGGTCGCGGATTTGGCAGGCTAGGGTGACAACGCAGATCAGGATCGTGATCCAGGCGCCAAAGCGGCCCAGCGGGCTGCGGTAGGGGCGAATTAGGTCGGGGTAATTTCGACGCAGCGCCAGAAACGCCGCTGCGCGCGTCAGATATGACAGCATCGCGCCAAACACCGCCATATTCAGCAAAACACTGCCGATCATCGCCCCTGCATCTGCCCTGCCAAGCCCAGCAGACAGCCCCAGCATGATGGCCAACCCCAACACCGCGCCCGCCACCATCGCCACAACCGGGGTTTTGCGATGACCATTGGTCAGCGACAAAACGCCCGGCAGATAGCCCGACCGCGACAGCGCGAAAATTTGCCGCCCTTGGGCGAACAGAATCGCGTGAAAACTGGCGACCAACCCCGATAGGGCAATAAAGCCCAGAATATCGGCGCGCAGCCCGCCAAAAATGGCGCGAAAACCGTCCAGAACCGGTTCTCCGGATCTGGCCAGCGCATACGACCCAACGCCCTTAACCGCCGGGTTGATCAGCACGATAAACAGCGCCGTCAGGATCAGTGTGGCCATCGCCAGCAGAATGCCTTTTGGCATGTCGCGCACCGGGTCGATAGATTCCTCGGCCGCCATCGGCAGCTCTTCAATCGCCAGATACAGCCACACCGCAAACGGCAATGCCGCCAAAACGCCAGCCCAGCCCATTGGCAAAAACGCCCCATGCCCGCCCGGCAATTCGGATCCGTCTGCCGCGATGTTCATCGCCCAGCGGGCAAAATCCACCTGCGGCAGGGCGGCGGCGCAAAAGAACAACAGCACTGCCAGTGACATCAACGTGACAATCAGGGTGATCCGAAACGTCAACGCCACACCCAGCATGTTCAACGTCAGAAACAGCGCATAGGTGCCGATCCACCAAACAGGTTCGGGCACCGATGGGCCAAAAATCGCCCCCAGATAGGCCCCGATGAAATAGCAGATCACTGCGGGCGTCAGCACATATTCGATGTGCTCACACAGGCCAGACGCGAACCCCCAGAACGGCCCCAAGGCAAACCGTGCGAACGGATATGACCCCCCGTTGAACGGCAAGGCGGCTGTCATTTCGGCGATGCAAAACGACAGCGCCAGAAACATCACCGCCATGATGCCGCCTGCAATCAACATCCCGCCCCAGCCGCCCGCCGCAAGGCCAAGGTTCCAGCCAGAAAAATGGCCCGAGATAACCGCACCGACGCCCAGCGCCCAAAGTGACCAGATGCCCGCATAGCGCTGCAATCCGCGCCGTTCAAAATAGGCCGGGGTGACCTTTACATATGTCGCCTTCAGGGCGCTGCGTTTCAGAGGGGTATATTCGGTCATTGTAAAACTCCGCCTTAAATCCATTGTCAAAAGTGCTGATTTGGATCTGGCGTCGGGTGCCGTGAACCGAGCGTGAGGGCTGCGTGATGTGCACAGGCCGCAAAAAATCGCTGCGATCAAAATGGCACGATTTTTCACGCAAAGTTCCGAAATGCCCCGCCCGCGATCACGCTGGCATCACGCCGCGATGAAAGACTGGGCGTGCCGACTCAGGCTTTCGTGCAGCAGCCCGTTGGTGGCTGACACCAAAGCCAAGCCGAAACCGGAAGATAAATTTAATGGAGGATAAAATGAAAAAGGCTGTTTTTGGTCTGACTTTTGGGGCGGTGCTGGCTTTGGCAACGGGTGCAATTGCCACGCCCACAAATGCTGTCGATCTTTACAATACGTGTATGGCAGACGGTTCTGCGCACCAAAGCACGGTCGAATGCACCGTGCTGCAGGAAAAGGTCAACGCCGCGATCCGCGACTGTATGCATCCATCGGGGGTCCAGACTGCCAAGGCGAAAAGCTCACATGGATATCAGGCGCAATACTTGATCTGTTCCGCCTCAGCGCGCCAAAAGTTTGGCACAATCGGCCATTAGTGTCGTTCGGGGTTGCGCGTGACCAGCAATTTTTGCCTCTCGCCTTGTGCCCGCGCGTTTCAGATCCTGTCAGGCCCGCCAAATCCTGAACCGGTCTGTGGCCAACGCTGCATTCGCAAATCAAGGGCGATGCTTCTCCCCGCATCGCCCTTCAATCACCCCCCAATTTCCACGTCCATAATCCTTAACCTGAAAGGTCTGTTTCGATGCGACATGTTTTTGTTCAACCTATTGACCGCAAACAGATTCTGGCCGATTCAATGCTTAAAACGCTTGTTGAAACCGAACTGAAAATGCGGGCGGCCCACCAGACCCATCTGGGATATCCCTATAATCTGTCGTTTGAGCCGACCGTGCCCGCGGGCCTGCATCAGTTCTTGATCAACAATCTGGGCGACCCCTATGTCGGATCGCATTATGCATCAGAAGTGTGCCAGTTGGAACGCGAAGCCATTGGTTGGCTGATGCATCTGTGGGGCTGCAATGATCCATCGGAATACTGGGGATCCATCGGCGCAAGCGGCACCGAGGGCAATATCTGGGGCATCTATCTTGGCCGCGAAGTCGTGCCCGATGCCGTGCTTTTGCACAGCGCTGATGCGCATTATTCGATCCCCAAAGCCGCGCGGTTGCAACGGATTGAGGCGATAGAAGTTGCCTCAACCTCGTCTGGCGAAATTGATCTGGTGGCGCTTGCCGAAGCTGTGGCGGCGCTGCACGGGCGGCCGATTATTCTGGTGCTGACCTGTGGGACCACCATGAAAGGCGCGCATGATGATATCGCGGGTGCCATCGCCGTGCTGGATGCCGCAGGTATTGGGCCGGATCGACGCTATGTTCATCTTGATGGCGCGCTGAATGCGATGGTCGTGCCGTTCTTGCAATCCGCCCCGATGTCTATTCTGCCGACATTCGGGCTGGGCATCGACAGCATCTCGACGTCTGGCCATAAAATGATCGGCACGCCGATGCCCTGTGGGGCGTTGGTCTGCCGCAAGCCCCATATCGACCGGATCGCGCGGGGCATTGCCTATCTGAAATCAAACGACACCACGCTGATGGGATCGCGCAATGGCCACGCGGTGCTGGCGATCTGGACGCGGTTGTTTGGTCATGGATACGATGGCTATGCCCGCGATGCGCAACAATGCTCTGCGCGCGCGCAACTTTTGGCGACAAGGCTTGCCGATGAAGGCGCGCGCGTTCTTTGCAACCCCCATGCCCTTACCGTGGTCTTCCAAGAGCCTGCTGCCGAAATTGTGTCGCGGTATCAACTGGCAAGCGCCAAAGGCTTTGCACATGCAATTGTCATGCCAAACGTTACTGATGCTTTGCTGGAAAATTTTGCCACTGACTATATAAATTGGCTGCCGGGCCGGTCTGCCCTAAATCTGCAGGCCGGAAAGCCAAGTGGCAGCCTTGTTGCACTTTAACAGGCAGCGGCGCCAAACCGGGCCCTAGGCGTTTCGGATCTTGCGTGCGACTTCTTGCAGCGACTCGAACGCTTCAAACCTTTGGCGATGCACCGTGGCGATTTGGCCGCCTGCAGGGTGCAACACCACGGATTTGCCCGACATCCGGGTCATGCTGTCTTGCAAGGACGCGAACATTCCCGCCGCAACTGCGCCCAGCATCGCCGCGCCCAACAAAACGGGTTCGGGCGTATCGGCCACTGCAACAGGCACTTCGGTTGCATCCGCCAAAATCTGGCGAACCAGACCGCTTTGGGCAGCGCCACCGCTGGCCACCACAACGTCGATGTGAATGCCATCCGCGCGCAGGCTGTTCAACAGCTGCCGCAAGCCATAGCCAATCCCGCACAGACCCGCGAGGTAAAGTGCGGCCAGATTGTCGATGCTGCGGTCCAGCGACAGCCCCGCGATAACCGCCCGCGCGTCCGGATCGGCATGCGGTGATCGGTTGCCCAGAAATTCGGGCACAACATGCAGGCCTTTGCACAAATCAACCACCCGATCTGGTGCCACGTTGCTGGCCATGATGCGGCGTTCCAGCATGGTGACAAGGGCAATCCCGTCGGATTTGGCCATCTGATCCGCTTCGCCAAAAGCTGGATGCATTGCCAAAAGATGATCTATCGCAGCGCCCGCTGCTGATTGCCCGCCTTCGGTTAACCACAATCCCGGCAGCATGGCGGAATAATACGGCCCCCAGACGCCTTTGACGAAAACCGGCTTTGGCGACGACGCCATCGAACACGCAGAGGTGCCGAAAATATAGGCCAATCGGCGCGTCATGTCCGGGGTCATGTCGGTGGCAGTGCCAGCAATCGGAACGCCCAACGTGCCAACCCCGCCCGCATGCGCATCAATCAACGCCGCACCAACGGCCGTGCCGGGCATCAACCCCATTTCCGCGGCCGCAGTAACGCGCAGCCCCTGACCCAAGGCCAATCCCGGCGCGACAATATCGGTGCCGATGCGTGCAAAGGCGTCCTCTGCCAAATCCTGCAATCCGATCGCAGTGAAATAGGTGGGATCCCAGCGATTCTTGTGTGCAAGATAGGTCCATTTGCAAGTAACCGTGCAGATTGACCTGCTGGCAGACCCGCTTGCGCGCCACGTCAGATAATCGGGCAGATCAAAGAAATGATCAGCGGCGGCGTAGGATTGCGGCAAATGTCGCTTTAACCACAGCAGTTTGGGCGTTTGCATTTCGGGTGAAATTTTGCCCCCGACAAACGCCAGCACCGCATGGTTACCGGCATTAATCTCGGCGGCCTCTGCGGTGGCGCGGTGATCCATCCAGACGATGACATTGCGCGTGGCATCCTTGGACGGGCCAACGGCAACCGGGGTGCCATCTGCTTTGACGGCAACCAGCGAACAGGTGGCGTCAAACCCAATCCCGGCAATATCATGCGCGGCTATGCCAGACAGTGCGACCGCTTCGCGCACACTGGCGCAAACCGCAGCCCAGATTTGATCGCTGGATTGTTCAACCATGTCGCCGGGGGCATGCCACGCCGTTATTGGCCGTTTGGCTGACGCCAAAAGGTGGCCCTTGGCATCAAACACGCCGGCCCGCGCGCTGCCTGTGCCAACATCAACCCCGATAGTGGCGCGATGGTCTGTCAAAGGGCCGGTGCCCGAAATCTGCGCCATGTAAGCCGTCCAATATTGCAGCAATGTTACAAGGATGCGGCGCCTCGACTGCCTTTTTGGGTCAAGCAAGACGCCGTCGGAACTTTGACAAGCTAACATGTGTTTGGCCCGCGTCCATCCCAGCTTTCTTCAGATCAATCCGCACAAACCTCGATTGCCGCCGGCAAGGCCCAGTGGGCGCGCAACCGGTATTCGCGGCAGGCTGATGGGCAAAGGTGGCAAGCAAAGAACTGCCGACACCCGCTGGACGATTGCGATCTAACCCACTATCACCCAAAGGCTGATTGGACACGTTAATCGCACCCGTTGCGCCCTTATTTTTCCGCTTGGCCGACTTATATACATGTCTTTGTAAGGAACTTCGCCGTGACATCTTTCTTTAGATTTCATCGAATTGTCGCGCTGATCGTGTTGATCGCAGCGGCCATTTGGATTGGCACCGGCGAATTTGCTTCTGTTGGCAGCCATCAGGCGAATGCGGAAGGGGCCGCTGCCGAAGCGGCAACTGCGGTGGAAACCACAGCGGCCCCCGTGGAACAGGCCAAGAAAAACCGCGCTGTGTCGGGGTTGGTGCCGGTGTTTGTCGATCATTCGCGCAAGATCAAACTGTCGGGGGCGACCCAGCCAGACAAGCGTGCGGTTCTGGCGGCGCGGTCCGAAGGCGTGGTGAATGCGCTTTCGCTGACCAAAGGGGCCGCGATTACCGCCGATCAGGTTGTGATGACATTGGAAGGCCCCGAAACCGTGGCCCGTGCCAAGATTGCGCAAATCGCGCTTGATCAGCGGGAACGCGAGTTGAAGGTGGCCGAAGATCTGTTCAGCCGTGGCAACAAACCCGAAATTCAGGTGGTGTCGGCGCGGTCTGATCGGGATGCCGCCGAGGCCGAACTGACCCTGGCACGCGCGGCGCTGGACCGTCTTGAACTGAAAGCACCCTTTGCGGGGCTGGTCGATACGGTTGATGTCGAAATGGGCGAATGGGTGCAATCGGGCGCGCCGGTGGCAACGATCCTGTCACTTGACCCGATCATCGTGCGCGCCGAGGTCAGCGAATTGGATATCGCCAATGTCGCTCCGGGATCAAAGGCGCTGATGACGCTGGTTGACGGCACCAAGATGGAAGGCAAAGTGCGCTTTGTTGCGCGTGAGGCGTCTGCGGCCACCCGCACTTTCCCGGTTGAAATTGCCCTTCCCAATCCCGGCGCGTTGATCCCGGCGGGCATGACCACCCAGGTTGAATTGCTGGCCCCGGCGGTATCAACCGTTATCGTGCCCCGGTCGGTAATCACCTTGTCAGAAAAGGGCGAAGTCGGCTTGCGCGTTGTGGGCGCCGACAATCTGGCGCGGTTTGTAACTGTGCAAATCATTGACGATACCGAAGCCGGTATGATCGTGGCAGGCGTGCCCGCCGATGTGCGGATTATCGTGGCAGGCCAAGACCTTGTGCGCGACGGCGATCTGGTTGATGTCACCGGAGTAGCGGCAGTTACGCCATGAAAATCGTTGAAACCGCCATTGAAAACGCCCGGCTGACCATATCAGTGCTGATCTTTTTGATGCTGGCCGGAACGATGTCTTATCTGAACATCCCAAAAGAGGCTGAACCGGATATTCAGATCCCCATCATCTACGTCAGCATGGGTTATGACGGCATTTCCCCCGAAGACAGCGAACGCTTGCTGCTGCGCCCCATGGAAACCGCGTTGAAATCCATCACCGGCATCAAAAAACTATCCTCGACTGCGTTTCAGGGTGGCGGTAGCGTTTTGATGGAATTTCAGGCCGGGGCCGATCTTGAAAAGGCGCTGGACGAAGTGCGCAATAAGGTCAGTCAGGCGCGGCGCGAATTGCCCCAAGGATCAGATGAGCCTTCGGTGAACGAGGTGAATATCTCTGAATTCCCGGTGTTGGTGGTGACCTTATCGGGCGATGTGCCGGAACGGGTGTTAGCGGCGGCAGGGCGTGCCCTGCGCGACCGGATCGAAGAACTGCCAGGGGTTTTGGACGCGTCCTTGCAAGGTGTGCGCGATGATCTGGTCGAAGTGATTATTGATCCGTCAAAACTGGCATCATACGGGTTGCAGCCCGATATTCTGATCGGTGGCTTTGCGGCCAATAACCAACTGGTTGCGGCAGGCTCGCTGGAAGGTGCCGAAGGCCGCTATGCCATCAAAGTGCCGTCGCTGATTGAAACGGCGGAAGACGTGGCGAACTTGCCGATCATCTCAAACGGAACGGCCGTTGTGCGCGCCCGCGATCTGGCCGAAATTCGCCCCACTTACAAAGACGCGCAAACCATCACCCGGCTAAACGGCGCGCCCGCCGTGGCGATTGAGGTGTCAAAGCGCACAGGGTCAAACCTGATTGCCACAGTTGATGCCGCCAAAGCGGTGACCGAGGAATTTAAGGCCCTGTTGCCCGCCGGCACCGAAGTGTCGTTCAGTCAGGATAAATCCAAAGATATCCGCCAGTTGCTAAGTGACCTACAAAATTCGGTGCTTACGGCGGTTATTCTGGTGTTCATCGTGATCCTTTATGCGCTGTCGGGTCGCGCGTCGATCCTGATCGGTCTGGCTATACCGGCGTCGTTTCTGATGGGGATGCTGGCGCTGTCGTTGATGGGGCTGACGGTGAATATCGTTGTGCTGTTTTCGCTTATTCTGGCTGTGGGCATGCTGGTCGATGACGCCATTATCGTCACCGAATACGCCGAACGCCGGATGTCCGAAGGTATTGACAAACGGCAGGCCTTTGCGATGGCCTCGCACCGCATGGCAGGCCCGGTGATTGCCGCCACGATGACGCGGGTTGCGGCGTTTTCGCCCCTGCTGTTTTGGCCCGGCATCGTGGGCGGGTTCATGAAATACATGCCGATCACCCTGATCGTCACGCTGTCGGCCTCGTTGGTTTATGCCCTGATTTTCGTGCCTGCCTTGGGCGCTATAATTGCCAAACCGTTCAAACACCCCCCAGTTCATAAAGACGGTGCCTATATGTGGGTGGTGGGCCGCGCGGTTCGGCACCCCTACATCGTGCTGACGCTGGCGATTGGGCTGCTGGTATCGGTGCCATATGCCTATACCAAATACGGATCGGGCGTTGAATTCTTTCCCAATGTGGAGCCAGAATTTGGCCTGCTGTATGTAAAGGCGCGCGGCAACCTATCGATTGACGAAAAAGATGCGTTGGTCAAACAGGCCGAAGCGCGGATATTGGGCTGGCCGGGGATTGCCACGGTTTACACGCGGTCAGGATCAGGCGGCGGTCAAGGCAATGATACGGCGGGCGATGTGATCGGCACGATTCAGTATGAATTCGTCGATTGGCGCGAACGCAAAAATGCCAATGCGATCCTTACCGATCTGCGTGCGGCGATGGTTGGCATTCCGGGCGTTGATATCGAAGTATCGGTGCCAGCAGCTGGCCCGCCCACCGGCAAAGCCATTCAGATTCAGTTGTCGGCGGCTGATCCTGCCGGGCTGAACGATGTGGCCCGCATGGTGGCCGATCAATTGGCCGCGATGCCCGATGTGATCGACGTTGACGGCGGCTTGCCGCCCCCCGGCGTGGATTGGGAATTGCGCGTTGATCGCGATGCCGCCGCGCGCTATGGCATTTCGCCGTCTACCGTGGGTGCTATGGTGCAACTGGTGACCAGCGGGTTGAAACTGTCTGATTACCGCCCCTCCGGATCGGATGACGCGGTGGATATCGTGCTGCGACTGCCTGAAGACCAACGCACCATCATCGCACTGGACCAGTTGCGCATACAAACCGCTGCCGGTTCGGTTCCGATCTCCAACTTTGTCACCCGCGTGGCTGCCCCCACCACGGGCACCCTGACGCGGCTTGACGGCCAACGCACCGTCACCGTGCAGGCCGGTATCCGCGAAGGTGTGCAAGCCGCCCCGGTGCGCGAAATAGTCACCGCAGCGTTGGAAAAATCCGGACTTGAGGCCGCCGGCATTCGGTGGAAACTGGCCGGCGAAGACGAAGAACAGGCCGAGGCTGGCGCGTTTCTGGCCAAGGCCTTTGGCGCTGCGATGTTCTTGATCTTTGTGGTGTTGCTGGCGCAGTTCAATCGGTTCACCTCTGTTTGGCTGGTGCTGTCGGCGGTGGTGATGTCCACCATCGGGGTGCTGCTGGGCCTGATGATCATGGGCCAGCCCTTTGGCGTGGTGATGTCGGGCATTGGCGTGATCGCACTGGCGGGCGTGGTGGTGAACAACAATATCGTGTTGATCGACACTTATGACACCCTGCGCCGTGAAGGCCGCAATAAGATCGACGCAATCCTGGAAACCTGCCGCGAACGCGCCCGCCCCGTGGTGTTAACGGCGCTGACGGCCATCTTAGGCGTGTTGCCGATTGCCTTTGGCTTGAACATGGAACTGATGAACCACGAAACCACCTTTGGTGCGCCGTCCACCCAGTGGTGGATATCGCTGTCCAGTGCGATTGTGTTTGGTCTGGCCTTTGCCACCGTGCTGACGTTGATCGTGATCCCATCGCTGTTGATGCTGGTCACCCGCGAAAACGGGGTCAAACTGCGCTGGTTTGGCTGGTTTAGGCGGCGCGCGGCGTAGGGCACTGAAAGAACTTCCATAAGGTCAATCATTTGGCCCCTTCCACCTTATTTTTTATCTGTTGGTTTGGGTGCAAATTTGGCTGCGCCCGATCCGACGGGGCCCTTGGGGTGCGACACGTGTCGCGCCCGCCCCGTGGGGGCGGATCGGGCGCGGTCAAATTTGCTTGGGGCAAATCTGACGAAGCAAAGACAAAAGGCAGTCGCTATTTATAATTTTCGCGCCGGTCGCCAAAGGCCCGCACCCGCCTGCGCCACGCCCGGTAACTGCCGGGCTTTAGCGACTTGCGCATCAGCGCCTTGACCTGATCCGGCGAAACCCCGTGCAGGCTGCGGATATTGTCGAAACTGGTGAAATCGCTCAGCGCCATTTCGATAATTTCCGAAATTACGGCGTCGCTAAAGGGGTCGGGGCTGGTTGCCAAGTTTGCGTCCTTCATCAGCGTCTGTCCCGAAATATAGCGTGCCCGCGAAAAAAGCGAATTCGGGCGTGATCAATCACCGCATCGCCCTATGTGCAATCAAAACACTTTAGAAAGCTGCCCCCTTGCAACACACCCCCGCCACCCGCGCCCAAGGCCTGCAAATGATGCAGGCATTTCAACCCCGTATGGGCAGCCGCTATGCTGCCGGGCGCAACTATGATTATGGCCGCGATGGGCATAAGCACGTCTCGGGCCTGTCGCCTTTTATCCGTCACCGCCTGATTTCCGAATCCGAAGTCACCGTCGTCGCCCTTGCCGCCCATGGGCATGAGGCCGCAGAACGGTTCATCGCCGAGGTGTTCTGGCGCGGATATTTCAAGGGCTGGCTGGAACAGCGCCCAACGATCTGGTCCAATTATGTGGCAGGCGTTGAAACTGATTTGGCCGTGCTGGACAAAGACCGCCGCCTGAAGCGCGATGTGCAATCGGCCATGGCGGGCGGCACCGGGATTGCCTGCTTTGACGAATGGGCGGTGGAATTGGTGGAAACCGGCTATCTGCACAACCACGCGCGGATGTGGTT
>JANNAT010000110.1:0-46692 GCA_031384605.1 Cypionkella sp. | reverse complement strand
AGGGCTTGCGATCTTTCCTTCAAACATTACACGAACCGGCATATTGGTTTTATCGACCCAGTTATCGCAATCGGTGTTCCTTTGGGACAATTTTGAAATCCCAGGCATCAGAATTCAAACACTTTTGGTTTGAATTCTGATCCAACTTAAACTTGAAATGCTTTGGACTAAGGGGCAGACGCAGATACGTTCACCAAAGGATCACCTCGGCGATTGCGACGCCTGGGGCGGCGGTGGTGGCCAGTGTGTCATGGCAAGGTGCGATGCGGGATAAGGCCAAGACGAAAACGATCAAGCCGATCATCTTTACACTGAAGTTGGCCCAGCAAAGCATAGATCTCATGTTCAACAGAGGATGGACACGAAGGTGTAATCTAATGAAAAATCCAGATAAATTTAACCGGCGCCCGCCTTCAATGTGATTGTCGCAAAGATGGGGCCTAGGGTGTGCCTTCACGCGCACCTTTGGTCCAAAACTTGGTGCGTGCGTTACGGTACACCCTACCGCCAATCCAACACAACTTTCCCCGATGCCCCCGACCGCATCACCTCAAACCCGGCCGCGAAATCATCGACGCCGTAGCGGTGGGTGATCACCCGGCGCACGTCCAGCCCGTTTTCCAGCATGGCGATCATTTTATACCAGGTTTCAAAGATCTCACGCCCGTAGACGCCCTTGATGGTGATGGCTTTGAAGACGATCCGGCTCCAGTCAACCGGGGATTTGCCGGGTGGAATGCCCAGCATAGCGATGCGGCCGCCCATCACCATCGCGTCAATCATCTGATCCAGCGCTTGTTGGTTGCCAGACATCTCCATGCCCACGTCAAAGCCCTGCACGATTTTCAGCCCCGCCATCACGTCGCGCAAATCCGTGGTGGCCACGTTCACCGGCGTTACATCGGCCACCGTCGCTGCCAGTTCCAGCCGTGCGGGGTTCACATCGGTAATCACCACATGCCGCGCGCCGACATGCCGCGCCACAGCCCCCGCCATGATGCCGATGGGCCCTGCCCCGGTAATCAGCACATCTTCGCCCACCAGATCGAACGACAGGGCGGTGTGAACCGCGTTGCCCAAGGGATCAAGAATGGCCCCGATATCGTCATCAATACTGTCGGGCAGCGGCACCACGTTGAACGCGGGCAGGCGCAGGTATTCGGCGAAGGCCCCCGGTTCATTCACCCCAATGCCGCGCGTGGCGGGATCAAGATGGAACTTACCGGCGCGCGATTGCCGGGACTGCCGCCCGATCAGATGGCCCTCACCCGAACAGCGCTGCCCTATGGTCAACCCTTCCACCTGGCCCCCCACCGCCACAATCTCACCGGCAAATTCATGCCCGGTGATCAGTGGCACCGGCACCGTGCGCGCCGCCCAGTCATCCCAGTTCCAGATATGGATATCGGTGCCGCAAATCCCGGTTTTACGGATTTTGATCAGCACATCGTCAGGGCCGATATCGGGAACGGCGCGGTTTTCCATCCACAAACCAACCTCGGGGCGTGATTTGACCAAAGCCTTCATCGTATTGCCTTTACCTCTTTTGCAGCCGCCGCAAACGCCTCCAGCGCGATATCCAGATCATCGACTGTCAGCGCTGCTGACATCTGGGTGCGAATGCGCGCCGCCCCTCGCGCAACAACCGGATAGAAAAATGCCGACGCCATCACGCCACGCGTGTCCAAGGCCCGTGCGAAACTTTGCGCCATAGGCGCGTCACCCAGCATGACTGGCACGATCGGGTGCGATCCGGGCAGCAGGCGAAACCCCAGCGATTCCAACCCCGCGCGCCAATATTCGGCGTTGTGATCAAGGCGCGCGCGCAGATCATCGGCCCCTTCGGCAATATCAATCGCCGCCAGTGTGGCCCCCACAATCGCAGGCGGCAGCGCGTTGGAAAACAGGTATGGCCGTGCGCGTTGGCGCAAAAGGTCAATCACCGCCTGCGGCCCCGCGATATAGCCGCCCAAGCCCCCTCCGAGGGCCTTGCCAAAAGTGCCCGTCAGAATATCAACCCCGACCCCAGCCAAAGCCGGCGTTCCACGCCCCCCGGGGCCAATAAACCCGGTGGCGTGGCAGTCATCCACCATGGTGATTGCTCCGTATTTCGCCGCAAGTTTGGCAATCGCAGGCAAGTTGGCAAACGACCCGTCCATCGAAAACACGCCATCGGTGGCAATCATGATGAACCGCGCGCCATCGCCCACCGCCGTTAGCAGCTGCACTTCCAGATCGGACATGTCATTGTTGGCATAGCGGTATCGTTTGGCCTTGCACAGCCGCACCCCGTCGATGATCGAGGCATGGTTCAGACTGTCGGATATGATGGCGTCGGCTTCGGTCAGCAGGGGTTCAAACAGCCCGCCATTGGCATCAAAACAGGCGGCGAACAGGATGCTGTCATCGCAGTGCAGATATTGCGCCAGACGTACCTCTAACTGCCTGTGCAGGGTTTGCGACCCGCAGATGAACCGCACCGACGCCATGCCATAGCCGTAACCGTCCATCGCTGCCTTGGCCGCCGCAATCAGACGCGGATCATTGGCCAGTCCCAGATAGTTGTTGGCGCACAGGTTCAGCATCTGCCGCCCGGCGACAGTCACGCGCGCGACTTGGGGGGTCGATATCAGGCGCTCATGTTTCATCAGGCCTTCGGCGTCAAGGCCTGCAAGCGTTTCGCGCAGATGATCAAGAAAGCTGGATTTATCCGTCATGGCAGAAATCCTTCTGTTGTGGCGGATACTACCGGCTATCCGCAGAATGTCAATATCACGGAAAAATATCCGCTATAGCGTAATTTTGCATCCAAAACCACCGCAGCCCCGGATCAGGTAAGGGGCTGCGACTGCACCGTTCAACTATCTTGCACGATCAACACGGCCCGCGCCGCGCCATTCAACGCCGTCAATGCATGGGGTCGGTCGGCGGCATAGCGGGCGGTGTCGCCGGGGCCAAGGTCAGAGGCGTCATCGCCCGATTGCACCCGGATATGGCCGTCAATCACTGTCAGATGTTCGCGGCACCCCGGCGAATGCGGATCACTTTGCAACACGCCACCGGCGGCAAAGCGCAAATCATAAACCTCATGTTCGCCCACGGATGATGCGGGCGACAAGATGCGAATCGATAACCCCTGCCCCCGCCCGGCGATCACCGGGGCGGCCCCGGCGCGCATGATCTCGATGCCCGCATCGGGGCGGTCTTCCAAAAGCCCGGCGAAATCAACCTGTAAGGCCTGCGTCAGGTTCCAAAGCGTGGCCACCGTGGGTGACGATTCGCCGCGTTCAATCTGGCTGACCATGGATCGGCTGACGCCCGACAGTTTGGCCACCCCGTCAAGACTTAACCCCCGCGCCTTGCGGGCATTGCGCAGAGACGCGGCCAATCGGTCATGGATATCGGTTTGCGGGTTCATTGCTGCAGTTAAGGCGTGTTACGGTGGTGCCGTCAACGCCCGGTGTTATGTGCCGCAAAAAGTAACATAGTCACCAAAGCCTGTAGGCGCGGGCAGAGCATAGGCTTCTCTGCCCGCTTCATCCCGAAACGGATCGGACACGGCGGTCAGCAGCACTGCAAACGGGGCCATATTGCCCAGATTGGCCTCGTCCAATGCGGCCTCAACCAAATGATTGCGCGGAATGATCGCCGGGTTCGCCGCCTTTAACAGCGTGACGGCGTTTGGGTGCAACCGCGCGCGCCATAATGGCAACCAGTCGCGCAAGGCGGTTGGATCGTCAAACAGCGGGGCCAGTTGATCATCACCTTCCACAGCCGTGGCAAGCCTGCGAAAACACATCGTCCAATCGGCGTTCTGCCCTGCCATCGCCACCAAAAACCCATCCGCCAGATCGCCATCGTCCGGCTGTTCGCCCTGCAAGGCCAGCTTGGCGCGCATCACAGCCACCCAATCGGCGCGGTACATCGCAGCAATGCCGTCAAGCCGCGCGTTGGCCAGATCAACCGCGCGGTTGGCATCGGCATCCATAAACGGCAACAACGATTGCGCCAGCTGCATCAGGTTCCACGCCAGTATCAGCGGCTGATTGGCATAGGCATAGCGGCCCTGATGATCAATCGACGAAAACACCGTGCCGGGCGCGTAAGCTTCCATAAATGCACAGGGGCCATAGTCGATGGTTTCCCCCGACAGCGCCATGTTGTCGGTGTTCATCACACCATGCACAAAGCCAACCCCCATCCACTGTGCGATCAACCGCGATTGGCGCGCGGCCACCGCATCAAACAGCGCCAGTGCGGGGGTGTCTGACCCTGCCAGATCGGGAAAATGCCGCGCGATGGTGTAATCCATCAGCGCGTGCAGCTTATCCGTCTCACGCCGGGCGGCAAAAAACTGAAACGTGCCCACACGAATATGACTGGCGGCAATACGCGCCAGAACAGCGCCCGGCAACCGGCCCTTGTCGCGCCAAACCGATTCCCCTGTCGCGACAACCGCCAATGACCGGGTGGTTGGAATGCCCAAGGCGTGCATCGCCTCTGATATCAGATATTCGCGCAGCATCGGGCCCAACGCGGCCTTGCCATCCCCGCCGCGCGAAAACGGGGTGCGACCCGATCCTTTCAGCTGAATATCCCAGCGCCGCCCCACCGGATCAAGAAATTCGCCCAGCAAATGCGCCCGCCCATCGCCCAGTTGCGCCGAAAAGCCGCCAAACTGATGCCCGGCATAGGCAAGGGCAATGGGTTCTGCACCGGGTGGCACTTCGGCACCTGAAAACCAGATTGCCGCCTTTTCTGTCAGATCATCAGGGTCCAGCCCCAGTGCCGCCGCTAGCCCGGCATTCAGACGCACCAGATGCGGATCGGGGGCCACATCGGGTGACAGCGCCAGATGGGTGCCGGGCAAGTCGCGCGCATAGGTGTTATCAAACACAATCGACATGGCACAGCTTTCGCTTGGGTCAACCTCACGATATGGGGCGGCCAATTCAGCTGACAATGACATGGGATAGCCCCAAGGCGAAAGAAATCCCGCAAAAGACGCATCTTTTCGCCAAAAGTCAGCGCAACCAAACATCGGGCGCGCACTGCGCCTGTTTATTTGGCATTCAAGAAATTGGTCGGGGTGAAGAGATTCGAACTCCCGACATCCTGCTCCCAAAGCAGGCGCGCTACCAGACTGCGCTACACCCCGACTAAGCGGTCTTTAGCGCGTATTTTCAGGATTGAAAAGCCGTTAGTCGCGTGTGCATGCCCAAGACGCGATAGATTGTTCAATCGCCGGGTGCCGCATTTCGCTGCCAGCCACGATCCCCATGCGTTTTGCCAATCCGCCGTTGATTTCCAGCACGAATGCCACACCGGTTCCGCCGTCAATCGCGGTTACGTCTTGCGGCACCGCATCCGGATATACCCGCGTGACCACGCCTGCGGCATCAATAAAGATCATGTCCAACGGAATCAGCGTGTTCTTCATCCAGAACTGCGCGCGTTTGGGTTTCGGGAACACAAACAACATCCCCGCCGAGGTTGCCAGCTTTTCGCGAAACATCAGCCCTTGCGCCTGTTCGGCAGGATCGTCCGCAACTTCGACGCTAAAGCGTTGATTGCCGGAAGGTCCGCGCAACTCAACCGTATCGGGGGCGCAAGCAGCTTGCGCTGTGCCCCCCAAACACCAGATCAACCCCGATAGTATCAGCCGCGAACCGACGCTTCCCATGACAACACCTGCACCGCCATACGACCGCGCTTGCCATCAATGATACGCAGGCACACAGCCTCGCCCGCGACAAGATCGGCAAAGCCCGAATGGCGCAAAATTTCGACATGCACAAAAACATCTTCAGACTTGCAAAACACATTGGCAAAGCCAAAGCCCTTGCCCTTGTCAAACCACTTAACCCGCGCGGGTTCAAGCGGCAGTGCTGCCAGCTCTTCAGGTGTGGTGTTGGCGCTTTCCTCGTCCAGCGGAAAGGGCACGCCGGGCGGTGGTTCTATCGTCACCACCTCAACCGCCTGAATGCCCCGCGCGGTGTGCTGCACTTTGACGGTTATATTGGCCCCGTCCGCAACCGAGCTTTGGCCGTAATTGCGCAAGACATTGGCGTGCAACAAGATATCGGCAGCAGACTCGTCCGCCACAATAAACCCGAACCCTTTCGTCGGATCAAACCACTTCACGCGCCCCTGCAATACCTGCAGGTCGATTTCATCATCATTCATCTTTTAGGACCGTTTCCCCAGATAAAGCCCATAGACCCTCCAAAGATGGCAAATTCACGACTGTTGCAAGATGATTAATGCACCATCTGGTCAGCTTTAATTCACGAAGCGTGAAATATCACGGATTTAGTCGGTTGATTTCCCATGGTTTTTCTACCGAAGCGCGAGTCCACCTGAATCTGTCGTGCAACCGAAAGTCGCCATCTGCCCAGAATTCTATTTCCACGGGTTGCACGCGAAATCCACCCCAGAAGGGCGGGCGTTTTGGATTAATCCCATGCAGCGCAGTGATTTTCGCAACTTCTGCCATCAACGCACCCCGCGACGACAGGGGTTGCGACTGCGCGCTGGCCCAGGCCCCCAGCCGCGACTTCAAGCTGCGCGAGGCATAATAGGCATCGGCCGCCGGACCCTCTTCGCGTTCAACCGTGCCGCGCACGCGAAGTTGGCGGCGTAACGACTTCCAATGCATCACAAACGCCACTTTGCCGGCACGTTCGATCTCTTGCGCCTTTCTAGAGGTGTAGTTGGTGTAGAAGACAAAGGCCGCCGGCTCGATATCTTTCAACAAAACCATCCGGGCGTTGGGCATGCCGTCAGAATCAACGGTCGACAGCGCGATGGCGTTGGGATCGTTGATCTCGGTGGCCGTTGCTTCGGCCAGCCAGCGCGCTGCTATCACAAAGGGATCATCGCCCGCAAAAATACCCGATCTGTCCATACGCCGTCCTTCCCGCAGCCCGCGCCGCGCCCTTGATGCAGGCCAACCTTTCGCCTACACAGATTTCCAATCAATAGGGTGGGTGGGGAGTTGCGAATGTCAACGGGACTGATGGCAGGAAAACGCGGGCTGATCATGGGCCTTGCCAACGACAAATCCATTGCCTGGGGCATCGCCCAAGCCATCGCCGCCCAAGGCGCCGAAATTGCGTTTTCCTATCAGGGCGAAGCGCTGAAAAAACGGGTGGAACCGCTGGCGGCATCCATCGGCATGAAAGAATTCGTTGAATGCGATGTGGCGTCTGAGGAGTCGATGGATGCGCTGTTTGCGCATCTCGAAAAACTTTGGGGCAAGATTGATTTTCTGGTGCATGCCATCGGCTTTTCCGACAAGGCCGAATTGCGGGGCCGGTATGTTGATACCAGCCGCGCCAATTTCCTGATGACAATGGATATTTCCGTCTACAGCTTTACCGCCGTCGCCCGTCGTGCGGCGGCCATCATGCCCGATGGTGGGTCGTTACTGACCCTCACCTATTACGGCGCAGAAAAAGTCATGCCGCATTACAACGTGATGGGCATCGCCAAAGCCGGGCTAGAGGCGTCGGTGAAATACATGGCCGAGGATTTGGGTAAAGACGGCATCCGAGTGAATGCCATCTCGGCCGGGCCAATCAAAACGCTGGCCGCGTCGGGCATCGGTGATTTCCGGTATATCATGAAATGGAACGAGTTGAACTCGCCCTTGCGCCGCAATGTAACGCAGGAAGAGGTGGGCAAAGCCTCGCTTTACCTGTTGTCCGATCTGGGGTCGGGCACCACGGGGGAAAACCTGCATGTCGACGCGGGCTATCACGTGGTGGGGATGAAGGCGGTTGATGCGCCAGATATTGACGCCACCAAAAAGGATTAAGCCATGACCCTGACCGCCTTTATCGCCGTCGCCCTGCTGCACCTGATGGCCGCGATCAGCCCCGGCCCCGCCGTGTTGATGGCCGCGCGCACCGGCGTTACCGAAGGGTTGCGGACGGGCATGTTTTTGGCGATGGGCATCGGCACTGGCGCGGTGGTCTGGGCGGCGGCGGCGTTGTTCGGGTTGAACCTTGTGTTCGAAGCAGCCCCTGCGCTGCTGTGGGGGCTGAAAATTATCGGCGGGGCCTATCTGATCTACATGGCGTGGGGCATGTGGCGCGGGGCGGATCAGCCGCTGGATATGGCCGTATCCAATCTGCCCCGCTCGGCCGCTTCGGCCTTCCGGCTGGGTGTCGTGACGCAGCTTTCAAACCCCAAACCCGCCATCCTGTTCAGTGCGATTTTCATCGGCACCGTGCCCCCCGGCACCGCCGCATGGGTCTATGCGGCCCTGCTCACCGTGGTGTTTCTGAATGAAGCGGTCTGGTGCACATTGGTAGCCCGGATATTT
Organism: Cypionkella sp.; assembly: GCA_031384605.1. Classification (GTDB taxonomy): domain Bacteria; phylum Pseudomonadota; class Alphaproteobacteria; order Rhodobacterales; family Rhodobacteraceae; genus JANNAT01. Next base: position 38,363 of record JANNAT010000110.1, on the reverse strand, counting down.
TCGTTCAACCGCAGCAAGGCCGCCTATATCGGCCTGAAATCCGCTATTGACCGCAGCTTTGGCGGGCTGCTTGCGCTGCTTGGTGTCAAGATCGCGCTGACCTGACCAAGCGCTTTTTCTGTTCATAAATATCCCGGGGGTCCGGGGGCTGGCCCCCGCCTCGACCCCCGCCCCGCATTCAACCTTAAGGCTGGACGACCCGATTTTTTTCACGCTTAGATAGGCCATTGGCCGTTTATGTCTTTGCGCTTACCGGCGACTTACTTTTTTGAAAAAAATCAGGAGAATTCAAAATGCTTCAGATTACCGTTCCAATCACCACGCGTGCCGAGATGAACACAACCACCCCCCGCGTTGGGCAATGGACGTATCACCATGTTCTGCCGGTGCGGGTGTATTTCTTGATGGCATCAACCATCCTTCGCGTCATCCTTGATCCGCGCTGCGATCCGTTCGGGCGCGTCAGAGGCACCGATACCCTGAAATTGATGTGCCAATACGCCGCCAATCAGCAGCGCATTGCGCTGTTTACCTCGGATGTAAAATGGCGTTACGCCACCCCAACGGATGCTGACTTTGCCAATCATGCCAAGCTGTGCGGCAGCCCGCCCTTTGGCGGCTTTGGCGGCCTGCATCCTGCACAGCGCAGCGATGATCCACATGAACAGGAAGAACCCAACCGCCCGATCAGCGCCTCACAGCCTTGGTGGGATGCGATAAAAGCCGCAAGGCAATTGACCTATGATGCCTTTGGGCTGATTGGGTTGCCCGACGTGCTGTCCAGTGTCACTGCCAGCAAAGAAATGGATGACTGGGAAAAAGTCATGTTCAAGCTGTGCAAGCAGTTACAAATCGCCAGTGCAATGGGTCTGCCCCGGTTTAGCAACGATGACTGGGCGTGCAGCGATGATCATGTCTGGACGGTCTTGTCGCGCGTCAAGGCGATCAACCCGCTGGTTATGGGACCGACGATGAAACTGCGTCTGCCTGTGGACCGTCGCACCTTTATCGACACCGCAGCCACCCCGATCGACGCGCTGATCCGGCGCAATGCCCATGTGCTTGCACCGGTAGATGACCACTATTACCGTGCGGCTCCATGATATAGGCACGGGGCGTTCGCGCCCTTAAACCGGAGACTGCCATGAACGACCGCCTGCCGCACGAAAAAGGCTTCCACGTCAGTTGGGATCAGATGCACCGCGACGCGCGCGCACTTGCGTGGCGGCTGGATGGCAAGGGCCCCGATGGTGGCATCTGGCGTGCGGTTGTTGGCATCACCCGCGGTGGTTTGGTGCCTGCAATGATTGTTGCACGCGAATTGGATGTGCGGGTGGTCGATACAATATCGGTGATTTCCTACGCCCACCAAGACCGTGGCGATGCGGTGATGACCAAGGCCCCGCAAGCCGATCTGATGGGCGATGGCACCGGCATTCTGATCGTCGATGATCTGGTCGACAGCGGCAAAACGCTGGAACTGGTGCGCCGCATGTATCCGATGGCGCATTTCGCCACCGTTTACGCCAAGCCATCGGGCAAGCCAATGGTCGATACCTATATCACCGAGGTCAGTCAGGACACCTGGATTTTCTTTCCCTGGGACATGGCCTTGCAATACGTGCAACCGTTTCGCGGCAAAGATTAAGATCGCCGTTTGGACATGACCTCTCTCCCCCGGGTCCGGCACCCAAAGATATTGCATTGGCTGTTTGAGGCCAGTCTGGTCATCAAAGGCCTGCTCTGCAGCGCCGAGACTTTGGCCGGGCTTGGCCTGCTGTTTGCCCCCAACGCCCTGATCGCGCGTCTGCTCTATTGGTTGACCCATTTTGAGATCGCCGAGAAACCCGGCGATACCCTTGCCGCGTGGACCCAGCGCGCCGTTGAACAGTTTCCCATCGGCACCCAGGATTTCTACGGCTGGTATTTGTTGGCGCATGGCGGGCTAAAGCTGACGCTTGTGGTGATGCTGTGGGCGCGGATCAAATGGGCATATCCTGCGGGGATGGCGGTGCTGGGCGGCTTTGTGGTCTATCAGGTGGCAGAGTTTATCCACACCGGATCGCCGTTTTTGTTGCTGCTGGCGGTGTTTGATCTGTTTATGATCGGGCTGATCTGGCAAGAATACCGGGTGCTGAAAGCACTTTGAGTTTTTTCTGGCGAAGACAGCATCATGATCCGCCGAATTTTTGAGGCGAATTATGATCCAAGATAAACGCAAAGTGCTGAAACCACGCTGATCCAATTTCAGGACGATCCCATGATGCACCCGCTGAATCCCGCCATGCGCGCCACTGATCCGCCCCCGGTGATGGAGGCGCGGCGCTGGTTGACGGGCGTGATCTTTCCGCCTGATCGCCCTTTGATCAATATCTCGCAGGCCGCCCCGGTGGATACCCCGCCGCTGGCCTTGCGGCAGGCCGTGGCGGATGCGGCGTTGAACGATCCTGCGGCGCATTTGTATGGCCCGGTGCTGGGCCTGCCCGCCCTGCGCACAGAGATCGCCGCGCAATGGTCACAGGCCTATGGCGGCAATATCCGCGACACCCAAGTTGCCATCACCATGGGCTGCAATCAGGCGTTTTGTGCTGTGATGTCCACGCTGGCGGGTGCAGGCGATGAGGTGATCTTGCCGACGCCCTGGTATTTCAACCACAAAATGTGGCTTGATATGCAAGGGGTTACCACCCTGCCTTTGGCAACAGGCACAGGGTTGATCCCCGATCCCGCCACCTGCGCTGCCCTGATCACACCGCGCACGCGGGCCATTGTGCTGGTCAGCCCGAACAATCCCGGCGGCGTGGAATACCCGGCACAAACCCTGTCAGATTTCCGCGATCTGGCACGCAAGCATGGCATTGCCCTTATCGTGGACGAGACTTACCGCGATTTTGACAGCCGCAGCACGCGCGCCCATGATCTGTTCACCGATCCTGACTGGGCCGACACGTTCATCCACCTTTACAGCTTTTCCAAAACCTACCGGCTGACCGGGCACCGGGTGGGGGCCGTTGTGGCGTCCGAACCCCGTCTGGCCGAGATTGAAAAGTTTCTTGATACCGTCGCGATCTGCCCCAGCCAGTTGGGCCAGATCGCCGCCCTGTGGGGCATGCAAAACCTGTCAGGGTGGGTGGCCGGGGAACGCGCCGAAATACTGGCCCGCAAAGCCGCGATGATCGCAGGCTTTGCCGCCCTGCCCGATTGGCGGCTGCTGGGATGCGGGGCATATTTCGCCTATGTCGAACACCCGTTCCCCACCGCATCCGACGTTTTGTGCAAACGGCTGGTCTCCGAGGCCAGCCTGCTGATGTTGCCGGGCACGATGTTTCAGCCCAGCCAATCCCCGGATGGCAAGCGTCAGATCAGGATTGCGTTTGCAAATGTCGATACCACCGGCATTGCCGAGGTTTTTCGCCGTCTTGCAACCTTCAGGGGCTGACTTTGGCGCATCCACATCTTGCCCCTTGCGACGTCTGCGCATAGATCATGCGCGCAACCCTTTTACCGACAGGCAGACCCGATGGCCAAAGCTTCACACTCCGACGACGCCCCCGTGAAAAAACGCCGTGGTGCGTCGGTTATGGCTTGGGTGCTGATGGCCATGCTGATCGGCGGTCTTGGCGGCTTTGGCGTGACGAATTTTGGCGGTAACATCACCTCTATCGGCACAGTTGGCGACCGCGAGATCGAAGTAAACGACTATGCCCGCGCCCTGCGGCAAGAGTTGAACGCGTTTTCGGCGCAGTTTGGTCAGCCGATCAACCTGTCGCAGGCCCAGGCGCTGGGGTTGGACAAACAAGTGCTGCAAGGCGTGATCACCCGCGCGGCGCTGGACGGCGAAGCTGCCCGCGTGGGTGTGTCGGCGGGCGACGCCGTTGTTGCCAGCCAATTGTCGGCGATGCCGGCGTTTCAGGGCACCGCAGGCAGTTTTGACCGTGAAACCTATCGGCTGGCCCTTAGCCAGAACAACATGAATGAGGCCGGGTTCGAGACGACCTTGCGCAACGACATCGCCCGCAGTCTGATCCAGGGCGCGATTGTTGGCGGGTTTGCGGCACCAGCGGCGCTGACCGACACTATCGCGGCCTATGCGGGCGAACGGCGCGGCTATTCGATGCTGCGCCTGACCGAGGCCGATCTGCCAACGCCTTTGGTTGACCCGACCGACATCGGTCTGACCGCCTATTACACCACCAACATCGCCGCCTTTACCCGCCCCGAAGCCAAGCGCATCACCTATGCCGCCCTGCTGCCCGACGCCTTGGCCAAGGATATGCCGGTGGATGACCAAGTCTTGAAAGACCTGTATAAGGCCAAAATTGACGATTACATGATCCCCGAAAAGCGTCTGGTCGAACGGCTGGTTTATCTGACCGATGCCGAGGCTGCGGCGGCCAAAACAAAACTTGATGCGGGGGCAACGTTTGACTCTCTGGTGGCGGAACGCAACCTGACGCTGGAAGACATCGACTTGGGCGATGTATCAAAAACTGATCTGGGTGCCGCTGGCGATGCGGTGTTCGCGCTGGCAGGTCCGGGCGTTGTCGGGCCTTTGCAATCCAGCCTTGGGCCAGCCCTGTTTCGGATGAATGCGGTTTTGGCCGCACAGGAAACCACCTTTGATCAGGCGCGCGTGGCTTTGGCAGCCGAGGCCCAACAAGACGCCGCCCGCCGCGCCATTGCCGATAAGGTTGAGGCGATTGACGATTTGCTGGCCAGTGGGGCCACGCTGGAAGAAGTTGCCAAAGAACAGGGCATGACCATCGCCATCATTGATTACGCGGCGGGTGCCGATGATAACGACGCCATCGCAGGCTATACCGATTTTCGCGATGCGGCGGCGAAACTGGCGCAAGGCGATTTTGCCGAAGCGGTGATCTTGGATGATGGCGGTGTTGTGGCCATGCGTCTGGATGCGGTCGTGCCGCCAACGCCGGTGCCCTTTGCCGATGTGCGCGACAAGGTCGCCACCGCCGCGCGCGCCGATGCGCTGGCCAAGGCGCTGTCTGATCATGCGGTTGCCGTGAAATCAGCCGTAGAAGGCGGCGCATCCCTTGGCGCATTTGGCATTGTGTCCCGCACGGCTGCCACTGACCGCCAAGGCTTTGTTGAAGGCGCTCCCGAAACCCTGATGACAGGGATATTTGAAATGGCCCCAGGCGATATCCGGGTGATCGAGGGGCCCGGCTTTACCGCCGTTGTGTCGCTTGACAGCATCGCCCCCGCCCTGACAACGGGTGAAGACGCCTTAGCGCTGCGCGAGGCAATTGCCACCCAAGCCACCCAGGCGATTTCCGGCGATGCCTTTACCCTGTTCACCAACGCGCTGACCGCCGAGGCCGGGATAACGCTGGATCAATCGGCCATCAACGCCGTGCATGCGCAATTTGGCCAGTAAGGGCCGGCCGACATGACCCTGCAACCCGATTTTGAGGCGTTTGAACGCGGCTGGGCGCTAGGCGTGAACCAATTGGTCTATGCGCGCCTTGCGGCTGATCTGGATACACCTGTCAGCCTGATGCTGAAACTGGGGGATGCGCGCACAGACACGTTCATGCTGGAATCGGTAACGGGCGGCGAAGTGCGCGGGCGCTATTCCGTGGTGGGCATGAAGCCCGATCTGATCTGGAAATGCCACGGCACGCGCGCACAGATCAACCGTCAGGCCCGGTTTGATCCTTTGGCATTTGTGCCCGAAACGGCGGCCCCGTTGGACAGCCTGCGCGCGCTGATCGCGGAATCCCGCGTTGATCTGCCCGACGGCCTGCCTGCAATCGCCAGCGGCCTGTTCGGCTATCTGGGCTATGACATGATCCGGCTGGTTGAATATTTGCCAAATGTGAACCCCGATCCATTGGGCCTGCCCGATGCCGTGCTGCTGCGCCCGTCCGTTGTGGCGGTGCTGGATGGGGTCAAGGGCGAGGTTACGCTGGTAGCACCGGCTTGGGCATCGTCTGGTCTTTCGGCCCGTGCCGCCTATGCGCAAGCCGCCGAACGGGTGATGGATGCCCTGCGCGATCTTGACCGCGCCGCCACCATTCCGCGCGATCTGGGCGATCTTGCGGGCGTTGGTGATCCGGTGTCGAATTTCACCCATGACGGCTATAAAGCCGCCGTTGAACGCGCCAAGGATTACATCCGCGCCGGTGACATCTTTCAGGTGGTTCCCAGCCAGCGGTGGGCGCAGCGGTTCGATCTGCCGCCGTTCGCGCTGTATCGCAGTTTACGCCGCACCAACCCATCGCCGTTCATGTTTTTCTTCAACTTCGGCGGCTTTCAGGTGATTGGCGCATCCCCCGAAATCCTTGTGCGCCTGCGCGATGGCGAGGTTACCGTGCGGCCCATCGCAGGCACCCGGATGCGCGGGGCGACACCCGAAGAAGACAAGGCGCTGGAGTTGGATTTGCTGGCCGATCAGAAAGAACTGGCCGAACATCTGATGCTGCTGGATCTGGGCCGCAACGATGTGGGCCGCGTGGCAAAGGTGGGCACTGTGCGCCCGACCGAGCAATTTATTATTGAACGCTATAGCCACGTCATGCACATCGTCTCCAACGTGGTGGGCCAGATTGCAGACGACGAAGACGCGCTTTCGGCATTGCTGGCGGGTCTGCCTGCGGGCACGGTTTCGGGCGCCCCCAAAGTGCGCGCGATGCAGATTATTGATGAGTTGGAACCCGAAAAGCGCGGCGTCTACGGCGGCGGCGTGGGCTATTTCGCGGGCAACGGCGAGATGGATTTCTGTATCGCCCTGCGCACCGCCGTGCTGAAAGACGAGGTTTTGTATATTCAGGCCGGCGGCGGTGTGGTCTATGACAGCGATCCCGAGGCGGAATATCAAGAAACCGTCAACAAATCCCGCGCCCTGCGCCGTGCCGCGGAAGATGCGGGCCTGTTTGCGCGGCGCAGCAACGGGTGATTTGCACGCGCCTACCGCACAACCCAAACCGCGATGGCCATCGCGGCTGCGGCCATCACCAGACAACTGCCATAAATCAGCCCCGGCCCCCCAGCCAACAACATCGCCGCCCCCACCGATGGTGCAGCGGCGGCTGACAGGATCGGGGCCACAGCAACCGCGCCCGAAATGGTGCCAAAGCCGCGATGACCCAGTTTATCCGCCACCAGAACCGGGCGCAGGATTGACACCAACCCCACGCCTGCGCCCTGCAATGCGGCAACGGCAAACACCAGACCGGGCGCTGCCCCCGCCAGCGCCAGCACCACAGCCGCCGCCACCACAGCCCCAAACGACCACAAGGTTGCGCGCCGGTTATCCACCCGCGCCCCGCCAAACAGCAACATCAGCCGCCCCACCACTTGCGCAGGCCCAATGCAGGCAGCGGCAAGCGTGGCAGTCGCGGCCGATGCGCCGCGATCTTCGAACAACACCAGGACATAAGTCAGCAAGATGCCGTGGTTCAGCATGATCAACCCAAAACATGCCGACACCGCCCAGAACATCGGCTGACGCAACGCCGCCTGCAATGCGCCCGGCTCTGGCTCTGGTCGCGCCAATCCGGCGCGCTGGCCCCGGCGCAACATCCGCACGGCAGCGGCGTTCACCGGAACCGCGCCTAACAAAATCAGCGCGCCAAAGGCCAGCAGGGCCTGCTGCCCGCCCATCACTCGCCCCAAAACATCGCCCAAAGGAAAGGCCAGCGTGCCCGCAAACCCCGCCACCAAGGTGACGCGGGTGATCGCCGCCCGCGCCCCTGCGCCCAAACGACGGGTGACAAAGGCAAAGCACGTCTCATAAAGGCAGCCCGCTTGCGCCACACCAATAATGCCCCAACACACCAACCACGCCATTGGTGTCGGCGCATAGGCCAGACCCACCATACCAAGTGCTGCCAGAATCGGCGCATAGGTTAACATCTCACCGCCAAACCCACGATCCACCAGCCGCCCGGTGAAGGGCGTCAAAACCGCCATGATCAGAAATGCCACCGTCGGGCCCAGCGCCAGTTGCGCCACACTCCACCCGGTGGCCGTCTGCAAATCGGGCAGCAAGGCGGGAAAGGCGTAATAGACCCCGGCATAAATCAGCGTTTGGCCAACCGACAGCAACCAGACGGCCACATCCGCGCCTTTGGTCACAGCCGGTAAAGATCGCGAAACTTGGTTTCCAGATAGTTCAGCAACGGGCCTTCATCGGGGTCAAACCCGCAGGCATGGGTGATCGTGGCGCGCGGTTCGCGCAACCCGCCGTGACGTTGCAGATTGTCGCGCAGCCAACTTGTGGCCCCGCCTGTATCGCCCAGCGCCAAGGCGGCATCCAACCCCGGCACCGCCGCGCGCATCGCCTGGTTTAGGCAGCCCGCATAAACATTGCCCAGCGTGTAGGTCGGGAAATAGCCAAACAGCCCGCAAGACCAATGCACATCCTGCAACATGCCATGCGACGGGCGGTCCACCGCCACGCCGAAATCGGCCAGGAACCGGTCGTTCCACGCAGATTCCAGATCGCCCACCGCCAGATCACCGCGCATCAGGCTGCGTTCCAGATCAAAGCGCATCATGATGTGCAGATTGTAATGCACTTCATCGGCTTCGGTGCGGATATAGCCTGAATGCACCCGGTTGACGGCGGCGTAAAATCCATCCGCGCCATCCACGCCCATATCGCCAAACCGGGTCTGCATCTGGTCATACATCCAGCCCGTAAAGGCCCGCCCCCGCCCGATCTGGTTTTCATAAATCCGGCTTTGGCTTTCATGCACCCCCATCGACACGCCATGCCCCAAGGGCGTCAGCGCATAGCCCGGATCAATCGCCAGTTCATAGCTGGAATGGCCAACCTCGTGGATCGTGGAATAGATGCAATTAAACGGATCGCTTTCCACCACCCGCGTGGTGATGCGGCTGTCAGACCCGCCGCCAGATGAAAACGGATGCACTGCCAGATCAATCCGCCCGCGCGACCAGTCATAGCCGAAGGCCGTGGCAAGATCATGCGCGAATTTCAACTGCGCGGTTTGGTCAAACTGCCCTTTGATCCCCGCAGGCGCCACCGCGCCCAGAATATCCCCGCGTAACGCCACCAAACGCGGGCGCATCCGGTCAAACATGCCGCCCAATGTGGCCGCCGTGGCACCGGGTTCATAATCATCAATCAACGCATCATAAAGATCGCCGCCCGATGCCAGACATGCGGCTTCCTGCCGTTTCAGATCAATCACCCGCGCCAGTGTTGGCAGAAAATCCGCCACCGCCTGCGATCCGCGCGCCGCTGCCCAAACGCCTTGGGCGGTCGATGTCACCCGCGCCAGTTCCTGCGCCAGATCACCCGGCACCTTGACCGATCGCGCATAGCTGCGCGCGATATGATGCAGGTTTGCGCGGCCCACATCATCCGCCCCAACCGCCTGCGCCAGCCAATCGCCGACGCGCGGATCGCTGCGGCGCGTGTGCAGAACACCTTCCAACGCCGCCATTTCCTCAGCCCGCTGTTCGCCACCGCCAGCCGGCATCATGGTTTCCTGATCCCAGCCCAGACGGTCCATCACCGAAGACAACGCCTCGGTCTGGCGTTGATGCGCCATCAGATCGGTGTAGGCGGTGGTATTCACGCTCATGCTGTGCCCTTTCGGATGGAACCGGCAATCGGATAGGCCGCAAGGTGCCGCGCGCGGATGATCAGCACCCACAAGATCACCGCCCCGATCTGATGGGTGATCGCCACATGCGGGGCTGCGGCCAACAGGGCCGTGGTGATGCCGATCACCATCTGCGCCACCATCATCGCCATCACTGCGTTGAACCCTGCCTTTGTGGCGGTTGACGCCGATCTGCGCGCGCGCAGCCAGACCGCAATGCCAAAGATGAACAAAACATAGCCCGACATGCGGTGCATGAACTGCACCAGTCCGGGGTTTTCAAAAAACGCCGTCCACAAGGGCCGCGATCCGCCAAGCCCGTCAGGCACATAAAACGCATCCGCCGGAAAGAAGGCGCCGTTCATCAAGGGCCAGGTCGGAAAGCCGCGCCCCGCATCAATGCCCGCCACCAGCGCACCGAGGATGATTTGCAGGAACGTGAAATGCATAAGGCCCGTGGCCATGCCAAACAACCGCGGCTCACCGGCGCGGCGTGCCACCAGCAAATCGGTCTCGGATCGCCCCAGTTGAAACACCGCACCCGCAATCAGCCCAAGGATCACAAAGGCCAATCCCAGATGAATGGCCAACCGATACGACGCCACATCCACAACCGTGCCCGTCAGCCCCGATGACACCATCCACCACCCGACGGCCCCTTGCACCCCGATCAACGCGCCGATCCCGAACAGCCTTTGCGTCCAACCCACCGGGACTTTCCTTGCCGCCAGAAAGCCAACAAACCCCACGGCCCACACAAGGCCAATCACCCGGCCCAACACCCGATGTGCCCATTCCCACCAGAAGATGGTCTTGAAAGCGTCCAGCGTCATGCCTTTGTTTTGCAAAAGATATTCCGGGCTGGCTTGATACTTGCCAAACTCTGCCTGCCAATCGGCATCACTAAGTGGCGGCACAATTCCAGTGACCGGCCGCCATTCAGTGATCGAAAGCCCTGAATCCGTCAGCCGCGTCAGCCCGCCAACCGCGATCATCACGACAACCAGTAAGAACAGCGCGATCAGCCACGCCCGAATGCCGCTGCGCGCGCCTTTTGAATGGCCATCAATCAGACCGCCCTGCGGGGCTGCGGGCACGTGCCCCCCTGCGGCAACCTCTTCGAAAATACTGCGCTTTGTGGCCATGATCCGCTTCCTTTGACTTAAACGGAACTCTAGGCCCCACCCCTGCCCGCTTCAAGGCCCTGCGGCGATGGGCCATGCCGCGCAGTGTCGCGCACTTAAATTTTTTTTGAAAAAATTTGCTAAAATTCTTCAGAAGAATTTTGGTTTTCATTTGCCGAACGCTTATCCCCTTGCGCACGCAAATGGTAGGCGATCTGGCGCAACATGCCGTGAAAGGTCTGCACCTCGGCCCGCGTCAGGCCCAGCCGCGACCACATATTGCGCAGGCTGGCCTTCATGCCCGGCACTTTCGCGGGCGGATAAAAGAACCCCGCAGCCGTCAGCCTGTCCTCAAAATGATCGCCCAGCTTTTCCACCTCGATGGCCGGGGCAAATTCTGTGCGGGCCAGTTCCATCACTTCGGGCGGAACAACTTCGGTCTGCCTGCGCCATTCGTACCCCAACAGCAGCACGCATTGCGCCAGATTAAGCGACGGAAATTCCGGGTTCACCGGCACCGAAATGATCGCGTTGGCCAATACCACATCGTCGTTTTCCAGGCCCGCCCGTTCGGGGCCAAACAACACGCCCACCTTTTTGCCCTGCGCCGTCAGCGCGCGCGCATACTCCATCGCGCGTTCGGGCGTCATCACCGGTTTGGTCAACTCGCGCCCGCGCGCGGTGGTGGCAAACACGTAATCGCAATCGGCAATGGCGGTTTGCACCGTGGGGAACACGCCTGCCGCGTCCAGAACCCTGCCCGCGCCCGAGGCCAGCGCCACCGCGCGGGAATTCGGCCAGCCATCGCGCGGATCCACAATCCGCATCCGGTCCAGCCCAAAGTTCAGCATCGCACGGGCGGCGGCACCTATGTTTTCGCCCATTTGCGGGCGCACCAGAATAAATGCGGGCGGGATCGCAGGGGGTATCATTGGCGGCCTGTCTGCAAAGGGTTGCCGCCTGATACGCCACCCCCGCCCGGCTGACAAGAACACCCGCCACGCATGGCCAAGCCGCGCAATCTGCGCTAACACGGGTGCAATTCCAGCAAAGGTTGCCCTGATGTCCGAAACTGAACGCGCGCAAATAACCCTGATCACCCCGCCCACCTTTGATCTACAGGTGTTTCCCGATCAGTTGGCCGCCATTCTGGACGGTGTCGATATCGCTTGTCTGCGCCTGTCCTTGTCCAGCCGCGACGAAGACCTGATCGCGCGCGCCGCCGATGCCGCCCGCGTTGTGGCCCATACGCGCGATGTGGCGATTGTGATCGACACGCATGTTTTGATGGTGGAACGGCTGGGCCTTGACGGCGTGCATCTGACCGATGGCGCACGTCTGGTGCGCAAGTTGCGCAAAGATCTGGGCGCGGATGCGATCATCGGCGCGTTTTGTGGCGTCACCCGCCACGATGGCATGAACGCCGCCGAAGCAGGCGCCGATTACGTGTCCTTCGGCCCGATCGGCACCTCGCCTTTGGGCAGCGGAGAGTTGGTCGATTTCGATCTGTTCGACTGGTGGTCGAAAGTGATCGAAGTGCCGGTGATTGCCGAAGGCGCGCTGACGGTTGATCTGGTTGCGCGATATGCCCCCGTCGCCGACTTTTTCGCCATTGGCCCCGAGATTTGGGGCCATGAGACCCCCTTGGCAGCCCTGAAAGCCCTTATCGCGCCGTTAGCCTGACGGCTGACAACACCCCGCCCAGATCGCTGCGCCCCTGATCGCCGGCGGGGTGACTGGCCCGGATGACGCCTTCGCAATGTGCCGCCAGTTCTTTACGGCTGGCAAAGCCGTCAACCGGCACGGACGGGTGAAAGATCACCTCAACACAGCCCGGATTTCTGGTCGCCAAAATCATCAACAAATGCGGCGCAAAATCCATATCGCCCCACCAGCCATAATACCGCGCATCGCGCCCGACAGGGGCATGATAGACCACCGTTACCGGCTGAATATGCAAGATATGGTCCAAACCGTGGCTATAGAACGCGCCAAACAACGTTGATTTGAAAGGCAATATCCGAACTGCATCGGTGCTGGTGCCTTCGGGAAAAAACAACAGCTTATGCCCCGCCCGCAGCCGCGCTTCAAACACCGCCTGCTGGCGTTTGGCCTCGGTGCCCTTTCGCGCGATAAACACCGTGCCGGTGGCCCGCGCCAGCCAACCGACGCCGGCCCAGCCCTCAACCTCGGCTTTGGCAACGAAATACACCCGCTGCACGGCGTTCAGCGCAAAGACATCCAGCCAGGACGAATGATTGGCCACCACAGCGCCCTTTTGCGGCATTGGCACACCGGTTGTGCGAAGACCCATCCCCAGAATCGGAAAGGCAGCGCGACACACCGCTTGGGTGATATAGGGCGTCACCGGGCGGTTTTGGCCGCACAAAGGCCGCTCGATCAGCCGCAGCAGCAGCAAAATCACCAGCGCGCCATAGGTCAGCACGGCCAGAACGCTGCCGCGCCAGATTACCCGCAGCCATGACGCCACGGTCATATCGGGCACCGGCATCACATCATCGCGCCAATCGCTCATCCCTCGCGGGCCTGTTTGCGGATGTAATAGGCGCGGTGCTTTTCGCTCATATTCTCGGTGTCCATCAACAGGCACACATCGGTGGTGTTAAAGGCGTGATCCACCCAAGCCCCATCGCCGACAAACCCACCCAACCGCAGATAGGCCTTTATCAACGCAGGGATGCCCGCCATCGCCGCCGCGCGGTCTAACTGATCCACCGGGATAAGGTTCATCGCCAAGCGATGCGCAGGCCGCGCGCTGACCCGCAGATCGGCGGGGGCCAGATGGTGATGATGCAGATACGACAACGGCTGCGCCAACGCTTTTGCATCGGTGCCATGAAATGATGCCACGCCGAACATTACTTCGATGCTGCGGTCCAGCACATAATCGGCCAGCGCATTCCACAGCAAAAACATCGCCGTCCCGCCGCGGTGATCCGGGTGAACACAAGACCGCCCCAGTTCCAAAAGCCGCCGCCCGCCCGATTTCAACGCCGCCAGATCATATTCACTTTCCGAATAATACCGCCCCGCCCGCGCCATCCGGTCAAAGGGCAACAGCCGGTAAACCCCAACTACATCAGTCAAAAGATCCCGATCGCCCGCCGGATCAATCAACAAAAGATGATCAAAAAGCGGATCAAACTGATCTTGCTCCAGCTGATTTGCGTGATCCACCATCGGACCAGAGGCCCCTAGCTCGGTCACAAACACCCGGTAGCGCAAGCGTTGCGCCGCCCGCAAATCCCGCGCATCCTGCGCCAGTCGCACGGTATAAGGGGCGTCGTGGGCGGTCATCTGGCTTGTCTTCCACGCAAACACGGCAGCGCTGTCTTAGGATGCCGACCCGGCCAATGCAACTGTCATGGCCTGCTTCAAAGCACCTGAACACCGCGCCGGGCCCTCTGTTTGTGCGCCAGATCGCAATCACTCTTTGTATTAACCAGATGTTAATCCATCATGGGTTCAGTTGCGTGAAATCCCGCTGCAAGGTTACCTCGCCCATGTTCATCACCACTTTACCCGCATGTTCAAAATTCACGGTCACCCGGTCGCCCACGGCAGATTGCACCTGCCCCAATCCCCAATCGGGCCGGTTCGGATGGCGCACCAACATGCCCGGTTCAAGTAACGCCACCATTCATTTTGCCCCCCTGTCAAAGGATCGCCACGATGCCCGACAAGCCTGATCTGGCCGCCCTTGTAGGCTCGCGCATCTGCCATGATCTTATCAGCCCAATCGGGGCGATCGGCAACGGGGTTGAACTGATGGTGATGGAGGGCGCATCCGCCAAGGGCCCGGAAATGGCGCTGATCAGCGAAAGCGTGGGCCACGCCAACGCCCGCATCCGGTTTTTCCGGGTGGCCTTTGGGGCCACGGGCACCGATCACCGCATGGGGCGATCAGAAGTCGTCGGTATTCTGGCCGATATGACGCAAGGGGGCCGGGTTACCATTGATTGGATCAGCCCGAATGATCTGCCGCGCCGCGATGTGAAACTGGTGTTTTTGCTGATCCTTTGTGCGGAATCCGCGATGCCCTACGGCGGGCGCATCGCGGTTGAACGGGGCGATAGCCGCTGGATGATCCATGCCACATCGCCCAAGTTGAAAATCGACACATCCCTATGGGAATGTCTGGCCGATCTTAATGCAAACGCCGATATCGGCCCGGCGCAAGTGCAGTTTTTGCTGGTGCCAGAAGAGATTAACCGCCAACACCGCCGCCTGAGCGCCGAGTTATGCGCCGCCGAAATCCGCCTCAGCTTCTGATCGCGCCATCCCCGGTGACCAGATACTTGAAACTGGTCAGCTGTTCCGCCCCCACCGGCCCGCGCGCGTGCATCTTGCCGGTGGCGATGCCAATCTCGCCGCCCATGCCAAATTCACCGCCATCGGCGAATTGAGTCGACGCATTGCGCATCAAAATTGCACTGTCTAATCGCTGCATGAACCGCGCGGCGGTGGCGTCATTTTCGGTCAGAATGCTTTCGGTATGGTTGCTGCCATAACGGCGGATATGCGCAATCGCCTCGTCGACCCCGTCCACCAGTTTCACCGCAATGATCATATCCAGAAATTCGCGGCCAAAATCGTCCGTTGCCGCCTGAACCGTGCCGGGCACGCGCAACAACTCGCCTTCCGTGCGCACCTGCACACCCGCACGGATCAGATCTTCGATCAGCACCGCACCGTGTCTGGTGTAAAACTGCCAGTCGATCAGCAAACATTCCACCGCACCGCAAACCCCCGTCCGCCGGGTTTTCGCGTTCAGCACAACGCGGCGCGCTTTTTCCAGATCGGCGTCGCGGTCGGCATAAATATGACAAATCCCTTCCAGATGCGCAAAAACCGGCACCCGCGCATCGCGCTGCACCAACCCGACAAGGCCTTTGCCACCGCGCGGCACGATCACATCAATGTATTCGGTGGCCTGCACCATCGCCGTCACCATCGCGCGGTCTTGCGTCGGCACCATCTGGATCGCCGCCTCGGGCAACCCGGCATCGCGCAACCCCTGCACCATGCAGGCATGAATTACGGCCGATGAATGCACCGAATCCGACCCGCCGCGCAAAATCACCGCATTGCCGGCCTTCAGGCACAGCGCCCCCGCATCCGCCGTCACATTGGGCCGCGATTCGTAAATCACCCCCACCACGCCCAACGGGGTGGCCACGCGCTGAATGTGCAGCCCGTTGGGCCGGTCCCATTCCGCCAGAATACGCCCCACTGGATCGGGCTGTTCGGCAATCGCGCGCAAGCCGTCCACCATGCCCCTGATCCGCGCCTCGGTCAGGGTCAAACGATCAATCGCCGCCCCGCTCAGGCCATTTTCATGCGCAAATCCAAGATCCTCTGCGTTGGCATCCAGGATCGCGCCGCGCCGCGCCCAAATCGTATGCGCCGCAGAAAGAAGCGCTGCATATTTCCGCTCTGCCCCCGCATAAGCCAATTCCGCCGCCGCCGCCCGCGCCGCAAGCCCCAACTCGACCATCAGATCAGACATCGCACCATCCACCCCTTAGCCATTCACTTTGGCTTAAATACCTCCCGCCGGAGGCACCAGCGCGTCCACAATTCCACCGCATCACGCCCAGCCCCAAAAATTTTCGAAAATTTTTGCAAATTTCTTGCAAGAAATTTGGCCCCTTACACCACCATATCATCGCGGTGGATCAATGCCGCGCGCCCTGCATAGCCCAGTATCGCCTCTATCTGCCCCGACCGATGCCCCGCAATCAGTAGCGCCTCGGCAACGGTATAGCGCACCAGCCCCTTGCCCAAAACATCGCCCTCGGGTGACAGAATCGCCACCGGATCGCCGCGCCCAAAATTGCCCGATACCGCCACAACCCCCGCAGGCAACAGGGATTTCCCCGCCCGCAGGGCCACCACGGCCCCCGCATCCAGCCGCACCTCGCCACGCGGTTTCATCGCGTTGATCCAGCGTTTGCGCGCGGCTTGCGGATCGCTTTGCGCCACAAACCACGTCCGTGCCGCACCTTGCGCCAAGGCCTGCAAGGGCCGCAACACCGACCCCTCCATGATCGCCATCGCGCAGCCGCCCGCAATCGCGGTTTTTGCGGCCATCAGTTTGG
Source organism: Cypionkella sp. (assembly GCA_031384605.1). Taxonomy (GTDB): domain Bacteria; phylum Pseudomonadota; class Alphaproteobacteria; order Rhodobacterales; family Rhodobacteraceae; genus JANNAT01. Next base: position 21,518 of record JANNAT010000110.1, on the reverse strand, counting down.
TTTTCATGCCCCCCTTGGACAGACCGGAAATAGATTCGCCCGCCATCGCCTCAATTGCAGGGGTAATTTTCTCCACCAGATCGAACCGCTGCGCCGAGGCATCCTGCTGCGGGTTGGCGGAATAGAACCCATCGACATCCGACAGCAAGATCAGCTGATCCGCGCCCACCGTCACCGCGATTTGCGCGGCCAACCGGTCATTATCGCCAAAGCGAATTTCATCCGTGGCCACGGTATCGTTTTCGTTCACAATCGGCACCACGCCAAAGCCCAGCAGGGTTTCCATCGTCGCCCGGCTGTTCAGATAGCGGCGTCGATCCATGGTATCTTCCAGCGTCACCAACACTTGCGCGGTGGTGATGCCATGCGGGGCCAACACTTCTTCATAGGCCCGCGCCAGCCGGATTTGCCCCACCGCCGCCGCCGCCTGAGATTGCTCCAGCGTCAACACGCCCATCCCCAAATTCAGCACCGCGCGCCCCAGCGCGATAGACCCCGACGACACCAACACCACATCCGTGCCACGCGCCTTTGCGTCAACCACATCCAGCGCCAACGCCGCCAGCCAGCCTTGTTTCAGTCCTGTTCTGCGATCCACCAACAGGGCCGAGCCGATCTTGACGACCAGCCGTTTGGCCAATCGCACATCGGGGGCGGACAGGGGGGTCAGGGCTGCCATGGCGATGTGTCCACCACCGCGGACCCTTCTTTTATCTGTGCATGAATGGCGCGCAGCGTGTCGGTCAACCCCAACCCCGATACGCCCGAGATCACAAACACGGGCCCGCCCGAGGCCTTTTCCAACGCCTTACGCCGCGCGGTGATCGTCTTGGCATCCAGTGCGTCGCATTTGTTCAGCGCCACAATCCGGGGTTTGTCGCCCAATTCTTCGGCATAAGCCTCAAGTTCATGCACAATCGTGCGATAATCCTTGGTGATCGTCGATGACGTGCCATCGACCAGATGCAGCAGCACCTTACAGCGTTCGACATGCGCCAAAAACTGCATGCCCAAACCCCGGCCTTCGGAGGCGCCTTCGATCAGCCCCGGAATATCGGCCATCACGAATTCCGCGCCATCGATCCCCACAACACCAAGGTTCGGCACCAGTGTGGTAAACGGATAATCGGCAATCTTGGGTCGTGCGTTGGAAACGGCGGCCAAAAACGTCGACTTGCCGGCATTGGGCAACCCCACCAACCCGGCATCGGCGATCAGCTTCAGGCGCAGCCAGATCGTGCGTTCAACGCCTTCCTGCCCCGGATTGGCCCGCGTTGGCGACCGGTTGGTCGATGATTTGAACGCCAGGTTGCCCCAGCCGCCATTGCCACCACGCGCCAGTTGCACCCGTTGGCCCACCAGCACCAGATCGGCGATCACGGTTTCTTCGTCTTCGTCCAGAATCTCGGTGCCAACCGGCACTTTCAGCCAGATATCGTCACCGGTTTTGCCGGTGCGCTGCGATCCCATGCCGCCTTGGCCGGATTTGGCAAAGAAATGCTGCTGATAGCGAAAATCAATCAGCGTGTTCAGCCCATCGACCGCGATCGCCCAAACCGATCCGCCATTGCCGCCGTCGCCACCATCGGGCCCGCCGAATTCGACGAATTTCTCACGCCGGAACGACACGCACCCCGCCCCACCGCCGCCCGAGCGGATATAGACTTTGGACAGATCAAGAAATTTCATGGCGTCAGGCTTTCAAAAGTTAAATCAGGCGATACAGGATCGGAACAAAAGGCTCAAGCGTTGCGTCGCGTGGCCCAGGTGGCGCGGGTCAACGCCATATCAAAGCCATCGGCCATCACCCCGCGCGCCTTTGACATCTCGCAGGTTTCGCCTGTCACCACAAACCCCAGCTTGGTCAACAACCCGCGCGAAGCGGCGTTATCAGCCCAAACTCCGGCAGTGATTTCGGTAAGTGGCAAGGTTTCAAAGGCATGGGTCAGCGCAAAACGACAGGCTTCGGTCGCAAAGCCCTGTCCCCATTGCGCAGGCGCAATCATATAACCCAATTCGCCCTTGGTCACCGCCACTGTGCCGATCAGCGCCCCCACCAGATACACACCCCAAGCAAAGCCTGTCCCCGCGTAGGGCGCGGCACGCATGGCGGTAAAGGTGGGGTCGGCAGGCCATGGAAAACTGCCCAATTGGCGCACGACGTCCCAATTTAAGACGATTTCATGCAAAGCATCGGCATCAAACGGCTGCAAATCGCGATAGGTCAGCCGGGCTGAGTGCAGTGTTTCGGGCAAGTCCACCGGCATCGCCCTAATCCAGCTTTTTCACATAAGTCCAGGTCGGCACCCGTGCCCCGCGTGCCACGCAAAACGTCTCGGCGTCGCCCAGATAGCCAAAGCCTGCATGGGTCAGCACCGCCGCCGATGCCGGGTTATCCTGGAACACTTCTGCAAACACCGTGCGATCGCCCAACGGATTGGCCGCCATCAGCCCATCCACGGCATCCGATGCAATTCCTGTATTCCAAAACGCCGGTGCCACCCAATAGCCAATCTCTGACTGGCCCCGGTCCATCGGTTTCAAGCTGATCACGCCCAACACTTCTGACAGCCCCGCGCCCGTGCCGTCCATCACCCAGATCGTGCCACGGGTTGATCCGGCCATGGCCCGTTCGATAAACAACTCTGTCGCCCCAACGGGAAGCGGATGCGGGATAGACCGGGTCGCCTCGGCCACGCGGGCGTCACCCGCATACATCGCACACAGGCCAGCATCTGATTTACGCATAGCCCGCAGCACAAAACGGCCCGCGGCAATCTGGGTGTCATCAATGGTCGGGATCGTCGCAAGTGTCATCGCAGCCTCCTGAAATCGCAGGATAAGGTTTGGCCCCTGCCCCCGGGTTTACCGGGGCTGGAAATAGACAAAGGGACCGGTCTTTCGACCGATCCCCTTGTTACATCTGATTGTAACGGTTCGGCTTATTCGGCGGCTTTCGCGGCGGGAAGGACCGAAATGAACGTGCGTCCCTTCATGCCTTTTTTGAATGTCACATGACCTTCAACTTTGGCAAACAGGGTGTGATCGGTGCCCATGCCCACGCCTTCGCCCGGAAACCATGTGGTTCCGCGCTGACGCACAATGATATTGCCCGGAATGGCCACCTGACCGCCGAACAGTTTCACGCCCAGACGGCGACCAGCGCTGTCGCGGCCGTTGCGGGATGAACCGCCTGCTTTTTTATGTGCCATCTGGTGTTACTCCGAAACAGCAGCGGCCTTGGCGGCGCGCTTGGGTTTTGCAGGGGCTTCAGCGGCTACGACAGCAGCAGGAGCGGTGGAATGCGCCGCGCGGCGCGCAATGGCGGTATTGGTGGCCACAGCCACGCCCGACTTTGCCGCACCGGTTGCCATCACTTCGGTCACGCGCACCAGCGTCAGGTGCTGGCGGTGGCCTTTGGTGCGCTGCGATGAGTGCTTACGACGGCGCTTGACGAAATGGATCAGCTTTTCGCCTTTGATCTGGTCGATCACTTCGGCCTGCACCGCCGCACCGGCCACGAAAGGCACGCCAATCGTCAGCGTCTCGCCACCAACCATCAAGATATCGTTGAACTGGATTTTCTGACCAGCCACGGCATCAAGCTTTTCCAAACGCAGAACGTCACCCGCCTGCACTTTGTATTGCTTGCCGCCCGTTTTTAGGACCGCGAACATGGGTCTTTCCTTCTTTTGCTTCGCATCCGTTGGCCCCCGCCCCCCTAAACCGGGATTTGGGTGTTCGTGGGTTGCCCCGCCTAGAACAGCGCGCCCCCGTGGGGCGTCATGAATAAAACCCGCACAGATTCGCATCTGTTCGGGATGGCGCGTGATACGGGGGTGGGCGCAGGGTGTCAAGGTGGGCAGCAATGGCGGATTTGCGCGCAATGTGATTTGCAATCTTGCAGGATTGGGCCGCCAGCGCGTTGATATCGCAAATCCAGGGTCGGTAAAAAGTGGGAATACGGTGATGCGGATTGTTTTGCTGGCAGGTCTTGTTGCGGGTCTGGCGTCTGCGGGTCTGGCGTCTGCAGGTCTGGCACAAACTGTCACCTTCGATCCCCAAAACACCGCTGTCAGCCCCGATTTGCAGGTTTTGCTGCCCCATATCGGCGGGCGGGTTCAGGCGCAGCCGCTTGGCGCAGATAAACCGGCGGGGGCCAAGTCTTACACGCATCAATGGCCGGGGATTTACTTTGAAACGGCGCTCAAAGGCGACAGACTGCTGTTAAAGTTCAACGATTCCGTCAACGAATACCGTCTGTTGATCGACGATTTGGCCCCAATAGTGTTCGCGCAACCCGGTGCCACAGAAATTTCCGTATCAGACCTGGCCTTTGGCCGGCACCGTGTCCGGCTGGAAAAGGTCACCGAAAGCATCTGGCAATTGGGGGCGTTTGAAGGGTTTTATGGCGATCCAACCGCTAAGCCCGCAAGAGCGGCTTCAAAACCCCGCCAGATCGAATTCATCGGGGACAGCGATATGACGGGCTATGGCCTGCGATCCGATACCCGCACCTGCACCCAGGATCAGGTGCGCCTGCGCTCTGACACCCAAGCCGCCTATCCGGCCTTGGTGGCCAAACACTTCGACGCCGACTATCAGATCAACGCAATTTCCGGGCGCGGCCTTGTGCGCAACTATGATGGCATCGCGCCCGACAAAACGATGCTCGCGGTTTACGAAAGTATCCTGCCGGACCAAACAGGTATCAGCACAGACTACTCTGACCCGCTATGGCAGCCGCAGATCCTTGTCGTGGGTTTGGGCAACAATGACTTTTCCGCACCACTGCATGCAGCAGAGCCTTGGAAAACCCGCGATGCGCTGATTGATACCTTTATCACAGGACTGGTCAAATTTCTGAAAACGCTGCACGCGGGCAATCCTGATGCAGCGGTCATGGTTTATTGGCCCGATCAAGGCATCATGACCCCATCTGAAAAGGCCCGGCTTGACCTTGATGGTCAAAGTCGCCTGATCCAGACGGCGCAGCGGCTGGGAATGAAACCGCTGCAATTCTTCACTATGGACACGGTGACCTTTGATGCGCTGGCCTGCGATTTTCACGCGTCAGCCAGCGATCATTGCAAGAAAGCCCAATGGCTGATTGACCGGATAGACGCACAACCAGACCTGTGGGCAACGCAATAACCGCCACCAACCGGCGCGCAACGCCCGCGCCTGAAACAGATCCAGATCTGCTAAAATTTATCTAAAATTTGCGCTTCATCTGTTCAAAAATATCCCACGGGGGGGCGCAATCGAAAGTCGATTGCGCTGGGGGGTGTGAAACCCCCCACCTGCATCTTCACCTGCACCTGCCACCAACACCTGCGTTAGATATCTTGCCCTTCCATCAGGCGGCCCGCCGCGATGCCCAGATCTGACGAGATTTTTATCATCACCGCATCAAAGGCCACAAAAATCGCCGCATTGATCTTTTGGCCCGCATCGGTTTGCGAAAACGCGATATAGCTTTCCAACTCGGCATCGCTCAGCGGCTGGTAGGCGATGGCCAGAAATGGATACAACCAGTCCGTGGTTTCCTTGCGGATGTCTGGCTCCTGCCCCCAAACCTCGGCCAGCATCTGATCTTCGGGCATCGGATCGCCAAAGCCGCCCGTGCCTGACAGGCCGCGGTAAAACGCCAGATTGGCGTTCAGCGCCCCCATCACATTGGACTCGATCAGATCATTGACGCCACCAAACCGGATGATCTGGTCTGCCCGCGCTGATTTTTCGGCCTCAAGTCTTGTCCAATCCGCCCTGGCACCGGCCTCGGCGGCCTTGTCCAGCAAAGTCCGGCGGGCGGCAATCTCCAGCGTCATGATGCGCTGCCCAAGGGTAGAGCCAAAAAACACCTGCGCGGCCGCCAGGGTTGGCTGGTCATTGCCCACCGCCTCGGCCAAAGCGGCATCAAAGCGGGCCTGCATTTTGCTTGTATCATAGATCATACTGACCAAAGCCGCCCATGCCGCCGCATTTTCGCCCGGAAACAGGCTTTCTGACAACTCGGTGCTGTGCTGAAGGCCTTCGTCGCGCATCACATCAAGCATCTCACCAATCATCAGGGCGCGCGAAAACGCCTCGATGGATTGCACAGGTCCGGGTTGCACCGCCTGCGCTTCGGCCCGGACCAGCGGGGCCAGCGTCAGCGCCGGGCCGGCAAGCACAAGCACCAATAGAATGGGACGCATATCCATAAGCAACGCTTTCGATCAGGGCCGGATGCGATATCGCTAAAGCCTTGCCAGCCTCTTGCCAAGCACGGCCGCACGCTTTGCTGCACAAACCACCGTGATATCGCCGACATGCCCCGCCACTTTGCCCCGAAATCGGGGTTGCAAGCCCCGCCAGACCCCGTTAGATGCCCGATCTGACGATCCCTACCGCGGAGAGGTGGCAGAGTGGTCGAATGCGGCGGTCTCGAAAACCGTTGTCGGTTTGCGCCGACCCAGGGTTCGAATCCCTGTCTCTCCGCCAATTCCCCATTTCCAGCAGTTCCACAGCATCCCCGGCTATGTCATTTTATTCAATGATATCCGCTTTTTGTGCGGATTTAGGGTTTCCGGGCGTCCCGCCAAGTCTCCTCTAGGTTGCCTAAATCCCCGTTTCAAGCTGGGACACGTGCTAGGACGTCTAGTTCGAAGGAGGGTTTGGGACCATGACTCGCCAGCTTCATTTGCTTACCGCGCGAACGGTCGCGGGGCTCAAGGATCCGGGGCGATATGCCGATGGCGGCAACCTCTATCTGCGGGTTTCGCCCACTGGCGCGAAACGATGGACCTTCCTCTATACGATCGGCGCCAAGAAGAACCGCGAACTTGGCCTTGGGTCAGCCGGAACCGTAACGCTTGCAGAAGCACGCGTGAAGGCGACCGAGGCGCGCAAGCTGCTTGCCGACGGGATCGATCCGAAGGTCGAAAAGCGGGAAGAGGAAGCTGCGCGGGAAATCGCCTCGGTCAGCTTTGGCGATTTTGCGGACGACTACATCAGGGATCACGAGGCCGGATGGAGCAACCCCAAGCATATTGCCCAATGGCACATGACCCTGAGCGACAGCTACTGCAAAAAGATCAGGTCGCGGTCGATTGCGGAAATTCACGTCGATGATGTGCTGGCGGTCCTGAAGCCCTGCTGGCAGACTCGGCCTGAAACCGCACGCCGGATCCGGATGCGACTTGAAAAGGTGCTCGACGCGGCCAAGGTGAAGGGGCTGCGCACCGGCGAGAATCCCGCCAGATGGCGCGGCCAGTTGGATCATCTTCTGCCGCGTCATATCAAAACGACCGACGACCATCACAACGCGATGCCCTACACCGACGTACCTGCGTTTCTGGCTAGCCTTGGGCAAAAGCGCGGTTTCTCGGTCCTTGCCCTGCGGTTCGCGATCTTGACTGCTGCCCGCACACCTGAGCTAATCGGCGCGCGTTGGGATGAGATCGATATGGATGCCGGCTTGTGGACCATTTCCGCGCAGCGCATGAAAGCCCGTCGTGCCCATCGCGTGCCGCTGACGGCCCCAGTGTTAGAGGTGCTGCACGCGGTGAAAGGCGCACATGCCGAATGGGTTTTTCCCGGCCCAAGCCTGCGCGCGCCCCTCAGCAACATGGCGATGCTGGGCTTGTTGAAGCGTGCCAAACTGAACTGAACTGTGCATGGCTTCCGATCCGCGTTCCGCGATTGGTCGGCTGAAACCACCAGCTTCCCATCGGAAGTGTGCGAAATGGCACTGGCGCATGCCGTCGGAAACAAGACCGAAGCCGCTTATCGGCGCGGCGATCTGTTCGAAAAGCGCAAGGCGCTGATGGAAGCTTGGGCAGGTTTTCTGACTGAGCCAAAGGTTTGCAATGTGGTGCAACTTAAAACGGTGGCGAAATGAACGATGAAAGCTCGGAAGATGGACGATACTCGTCGCCCGCCATAAGCGAAATTTTCACTGATGCGCTGAAGCAGTACGCTGAAGAAGAACGGCGAATTTTTGAGACCCATTCGGGAAAATCGGTCGCGGATGTCGAACGCATGCTGGTAAGCAGGAATGAGAAGGATGCGGCGGCGGCATTTCGGGGTATTCTTGACGCTGACGGTGGCATGGACAGCATCCGTCAAACGTTGGTGCGCTTTGGGAACATGCATAAAACCAAATGGTCGCGGCCCAAGGATCTTCAGCTGCTGCAGGACGAGCTGAAGGCAGTTTCCACTATGATTTCCAGCATCAAACAGCGTGCGATATTACCCCTGATGGAGCACTCGAGTTTTAGTGTGAATGTTGCTGAACGAGGCGGAGGGGCACCTTTCGGACCATACGTTTACGCTGACATTCACTATGCCGCTTTGGAAGCCGAACTAGCCGCAGATAGCATGCGGGAATTCACTTCTATGGTCATGAAAGTGGTCGGGCCGGATCGGGGCGGTCGGTCTAGTCCGGTCGCAAAAGAGTATCCAGCACCACTTGAATGGCTCGCCCGTTCGCTTGCGTATGACTGGCAGGCCTTCGGGCGGAACTTCCGAAAGCAGGATGCAGGGATTTACTTTCAGATCCTCCGGGCGATGAATGAAGTCATCACCGATGACGAAGACCTGCCAAGAGGTGGCAAAGACCTCTTGGCGAATGCCCGGAAAGTGACAAAAGACCAAAAACCCAAGCAATAATTGGTAGGGTTTCGGAGGCGATTTTCGTCGCCGATTTCCGTATGACTCCCTGTGAGAACCATGAAGTTCAAGGGAGTTTTGCGATGAATCAGGCGGCATCGGACAAGGTATTTCTGAGTCTGTCAGACGTCAAAGATCAGCTCGGCGTCGGGCGCAGCACGATCTACCGCGAGATCGCGGCGGGCGGTTTGCGCACCTGCAAGTTGGGCAGTCGCACGCGGATCCTCAAGACAGATTTTGACGAATATTGCGCCTCGCTTGCCAGTAGTGGCGGCGGCTCCCCGTGCTCGACCGCCTTGTGAAGCCATGGCAACGAAATACAGGACCGGGCGTGCGCCGGTCGGCGTGGGGGTCGACACCGGGGCGTCGCTGTTGCCAGGACACGCGAATTTCCAAAAAGTAGGTAAGATCGGCCAGAAATGCCGCAAGTTGAACCGCCCCGGGTTTGCCGGAAACTTTCAACCTGTCTAAGGATGAGGGCTATGGAAAAGAGCAAGACATCAAACCGTTATTCACCCGTTGCCTGACAGGGCATTAAAAATGCCCGAGAAGGGGAGATGCGGGCGCGTGCCGTTCGCATGGTGCTGGAGCATCAAGGCTCCTATGAAACGCAATCTGCGGCGGTAGCTGCGATTGCGGGTGCCGTCGGGGAACTGGGTGTAGCCCTGCCCCTGGCCGGAAAAGTCGGCATAGGCCTCGATCACATGGCCGACATCGACGATGATCAGGAAGGGCGGCCAGCCATCGGTGCGCGCCACGGCGCGGGCATAACCGTCGGCCTGATTGCGGGCGCGCAGCATGGTGTCATCCCAGCGAGCGCTGCCGCGTTGGCCGTGGCCCTGCCGTTGTTTCGGGGCGTCAGTTTTCAGGGAAACGGCCAGCAGGGAAAGCTGGTCGTCATCGCTGTCAGTGCGGTTGACGCCTTGCTTGGCCTCCATGATGAACGACCCGCGTCGGTACAGGTCGACAAAGCCGCGCGACTGGGTGCCGGTGTGGATGAAGGTGACCGGGCGTTCAAAACGGTACGATCCGATAACGGGGCATATTATTGAATCTTGGAACCCTATGACCTGCACAAAAAAGAAAATTTTGTACGATGATAACGGAAAGTTTGAAGAAACTATCAGCTACCGAGTCGCAAATCGCTGACGCGGACCTTCCCCTTTAATCCAAAGTTAAAAATGGGGTTACTTGGATCATCGCTTCCAACTTTTCTTTCAACAGCTCCGCCCCGCCATAGCTGGATTCTGTTGCGTCTTCCCCGTCCAAACGCCCTGCAATCAACCGCCGAATTTCGGTGCCTAGCTTTGCGCGGCGCGCGGCATCGGTCCACGAATGGCGGAAACTGTGAAATACAAGGCCTTCATCTGTCAAATTCAGGGGCGTGCGGACGTATCGGCTGAACCGCTCGCCATAGGTTTCCGTAAAACGGCCTCTCTCGTTCAACCTTATCTCTTGCAAAACTTTTGCTTTGGTTCGGTTATTCGTAAAATCTTCCATAAACAACATTTTGCCACCCGCCTGACGGCGGCGACCGACAAAGTCACCAAAGCCTGCATTCATTTAGACGGGCGGGATTGGGATGGTTCGAAAACTGTGTTTGTTCTTAACCTTCTGATCTTCGCCCTCGTCGGTTATACTAACGGTCAGCGTATCGCCCCAGTCAGCTACATCGGTCAGATACAACTGCCCAATTTCTTCCCGGCGCGCGCCAGTATAGGCGGCGAAAATAGGTGCCCAACGGTCAAGCGTGTCTTCGTGAAACTTGGCTGCGCAGTGGGGTAGGATCAGTCGTATTTGCGCCGGGGAAAACGGCTTCGTATCATCCTGTGCCTTGGTGGAATGCTTCAACTTCTTCTTGATGATTGTATATTTTCCGAAGGGGTCCGCCTTGATCAGGCCAAGTTGATCCATAGCAAATGTTGCCAACGCTTTCATGTGATCTACGCGGGTCTGCCTGATCTTGTCGCCCATTGTATCCAGATTTTCGGTCTTGGCGGTTTCAATGGCCTTGCGGATAGAAAGGTCTTGAACGCGCTTTTCGCGGGTTATGGGGAGTCCCTTTAACGCATCGGCAAAGGTGCTTAGTTGCGACTTTTCGCACTTTGCGATAGGCACGTCGCCGTGCAATTCAACCCATCTGCGAACGGTGTAGCGCAGGGAATCGCGGAATTGTTTGGTGTAACTTTTGTCGTTTGCCATCCTCTCCGCAAGTTGGCGGACGCCTACAACGCCTTCATCTAGGAATTTCGGGGCAGGTGGCACGACTTCCCCCAGCGTTGCGGCGGTGCTTTTCAACCTGCGAATTTCAGAAGTGATAGAGTCTTGAAAGGCTTGACGCGCGGCCATTTCAGCCTTGATTTGAATAGCGCGCATGGCGTCTGGGGGAAGGTCTTCATCGTCAAGAAACCCGGTCGCGCCCTGTCCTGCAATCAAAAAGGCCATCTGCTTGCGCAAGTCTTCAACCGCTTTGGGCAGGTTTTCCGCGCCGCCAAGAGATTCCACAGTTGCCGCGTCAGCGGGGTCTAACAGCTTTCGCAACCGCGCCTGATCAGCTCGCCGCGTGGCTTCGCGTACTTCACTATCGAAGATAGCCTTTTGCGCCCGTGCCTGCCTTTTGGCTTCTTTGGCGTCCGATGTTCCAGTGGTACACTCAAACGCTGCCTTGCCAGAGTACTTGGCTCGAATGGACGGGGGGATTGGAATATTGAGGTGATAGGTGAGGCCGCGCAGTTTTATGTAATTTGCTTCTGCTGGCATCGCCTGTCCTGTCCTAGTTTTGTCCTAGTGATTATAGGACAAAAACTAGGACAAAGCTGGACCTAAGGCCTTGATATCGCGCAACTATTTTTAATCAGTGAGAAAATATGGTGCTGTGAGAGAGGATTGAACTCTCGACCTCACCCTTACCAAGGGTGTGCTCTACCACTGAGCTACCACAGCGCCGGACGCAGCGGGCCTAAGCCACCGCTTGCGTCGCGGCTGATTAGACGCAATCGGGGCGGCGTGCAAGGGCAATCTGGCCCATAATCGCCCGACATCGCTGGACCCTAACGCTGCCCTGCGCTAGGAATGGCGGATGCGCCATGACACCGATAAACAACGGCCAAAGCCCCCTGAAATGACGCCAAGCACGCGCCTCGGTCCGGCGGCAGATCAGGCGGCAGATCAGGCGCGCCCGGCTGCTTTGCCGGCTGCCAAACCGAAAACCGAGGCATCCGTGCGGGATGCCCGCTTGAAGGCCGCCCTGAAGGCGAATATGGCACGGCGCAAAGGGCAGGCACGGGCGCGGGCTGCCAGCGGCACCGACCCGTCAAATGTAGACAAAAACGAGTGAGGCACGGCAATGGATTCGATTCTGGTTAAAGGCAACGGGCCGCTGAATGGCACCATCGCCATCGCGGGGGCCAAGAACGCCTGCCTCACGCTGATGCCCGCCACTTTGCTGTCGGACGAGCCGTTGACGCTGACCAATGCGCCGCGCCTGTCGGATATCGCCACGATGACCCAGCTTTTGCAATCGCTGGGGGCCGAAGTGGCGTCCTTGCAAGACGGTCTGGTGCTGGCGCTGTCGTCGCATAAAATCACCAATCACACCGCCGATTATGACATCGTGCGCAAAATGCGCGCCTCTATTCTGGTGCTCGGGCCGATGTTGGCGCGCGATGGCCATGCGATTGTGTCGCTGCCCGGCGGCTGTGCCATTGGCGCGCGGCCAGTCGATCTGCACTTGATGGCGCTGGAGGCGATGGGCGCACAGCTTGATCTGCGCGACGGCTATATCCACGCCAAGGCCATCGGTGGCCGGTTGCACGGCGCTGTGATTGACTTCCCATTCGTCTCGGTCGGGGCCACAGAAAACGCTTTGATGGCTGCCACTTTGGCCAAAGGCACCACCGTTTTGAAAAACGCCGCGCGCGAGCCTGAGATCGTCGATCTGGCGCACTGCCTGCGCCGCATGGGCGCGCAGATTGACGGGGAAGGCACGTCCACCATCACCGTCCAGGGCGTTGACCGGTTGGGCGGGGCCACGCATCCGGTTGTCACCGACCGCATCGAATTGGGCACTTATATGCTGCTGCCAGCGATCTGCGGCGGCGAGGTGGAATGTCTGGGCGGGCGGCTGGAATTGGTCGGCGCATTTGCCGAAAAACTGGATGCGGCCGGCGTGTCGGTTTCCCAAACCGACCGCGGCCTGAAAGTGTCGCGTAAAAATGGCCGGGTGTCGGCGGTGAATGTGACCACCGAACCTTTCCCCGGCTTTCCCACCGATCTGCAGGCCCAGATGATGGCCCTGCTGTGCACGGCCGATGGCGTGTCGGTGCTGGAAGAAAAGATCTTCGAGAACCGCTTTATGCATGCGCCGGAACTGTTGCGCATGGGGGCCAGGATTGACGTGCATGGCGGCACCGCCACGGTAACGGGTGTCGATAAACTGCGCGGGGCCCGCGTGATGGCCACCGATTTGCGCGCTTCGGTCAGCCTGATTTTGGCAGGGCTTGCGGCCGAAGGCGAAACTGTGGTCAGCCGGGTCTATCACCTTGACCGCGGCTATGAACGGGTGGTGGAAAAGCTGCGCGGCGTCGGTGCGCAAATCGAACGCATCAAAGGATGAGCGACGCGCGGTTTGAAGACGGCGATGACGCGCCGCTGCTGTTGACGGCGCAAGACGGCGAAAACCTGACGGTCTTGTCGGCCCTTTTGCAAGACGCGGTGTTTGGGATCACTGAAATGCGCTACGCCAAACCGCGTCGCCGTTTTGCGATGCTGGTGAACCGTTTTCGCTGGGAAGACCGGGCGGCGGCCCAGACGTCGGGGCGGCGCTATGAACGGGTGCAGTCGCTTTTGGTGTTTCATGATGTGTTGGGCGTGCAAACGTCGGATATCGACCGCGCCGATACCAATACGATCCTGTCTCTGTTGCACATCACCTTTGAACCCGGCCCCGATGGCACGGGGCGCGCCACGCTTATTTTGGCAGGCGATGGCTCCATCGCGCTGACGCTTGAATCGCTGGATGTGCAGCTGCGCGATGTCACACGGCCTTATCTGGCCTCGTCAGGCAAAATGCCTGACCACGGGCATTAAGGCGCATCCGGGGTTCGGGCCAAGTCTGTAAAGTTTATCTAAAATTTGCGCTTCATCTGTTCAAAAATATCCCACGGGGGAGTCCCAATCGCAAAGCGACTGGGACGTACCGGGTTGGCGCTGCCAATCCGTTTGGGTGTGAAACCCCCTCTTTTCGCTTCCAGAAAACCCTAGGCTTTGGCCTTGGGATTGTTGATCGTCACGCCGCCCTTCGTGCTGGCCGCCGCCGCGATTACCTTTGGCTTTTCTTTCTTGGGCTTTTTGGTTTCTTTGCCCGGTTTGCTCATACCCTTAGCCATTTTATTCTCCTGTCGTTGACGCTGTTGCAAATCTTACACCAAGCCCGCGCCAATGCCATCCCAGTTCACGCGATCCGAATATCGGTTTCCCAGTCGCGGCATTTTTTCGCCAACTCGTCAGGGAACGCGGTATCGGTAAACACCACATCAATTTCCGACAACGACGCCAGCCGCACCGGGGCGGATCGTTCCAGCTTTGAGGCATCGGTTACCAAAAACACCTGACGCGATTGGCGGATAATGGCGCGGGAAACCCGCACCTCGGGCAAATCGAAATCCAGCAAATCGCCGTCCGCGTCCAGCGCCGAGGCCCCGATCACCGCGTAATCCACTTTGAACTGCGTCATGAAATCGGTGGTCAGATCGCCAACCAGACCGCCATCCGATCTGCGCAACGCGCCACCTGCGACCAAAATCTCGCAAGATTCGTTCGCCATCAAGATATTGGCGACATTGATGTTGTTGGTCACCACAGTGATATTGCTGTGTTTCAGCAATTCGCGCGCCACCGCTTCGGTGGTGGTGCCAAGGTTCAGGATGATGGAGGAGTTGTTCGGAATGGCCTGCGCACAGGCCCGCCCGATCGCCGCTTTGGCGGCATCATTCATCCGGCGACGGTCTTCATAGCCAAAGTTTGTGACGCCCGTTCGCAGCACCGCCCCGCCATGCACCCGGTCCAACAACCCCGAATCGGCCAGATCGGTCAGATCGCGGCGGATTGTCTGTAGCGTCACGCCAAAGCGATCCGCCAGAAGTTCCACCACAACCCGGCCTTCGGACCGCGCGATTTCAAGAATTTCGGTTTGCCGAAAGCTTAGGGCCATTTTGTTTTTCCTTGCACAAGGCCCGTAGGCAAAAGTCCAACACTGCCCGGGAATGACACAGAAATTTCTTAACGTCATGCCATGTTTACCAACAAAACGCTACGGCTGCCAAGGTTTGTTTGCTGCTTTGATCCAACGCGTCTGTGACAAAAGGAAAGTTTTCAATCATTTCTCAAAGCGTTTTGGTCCTGCTATGATCGTCAATGCGCGATTTTGATAAAAGCGCGCATTATCGAATATTTCCTTTGACAGGCGCTGTTGAAACCGCTTTGGTCTGACTTGCGTTGCATCGGGGGGAACGGCGTGCACCAGGCAGACCACACATCAACTCCGGTTGATCTGTTCATCATCGGCGGCGGCATCAACGGCTGCGGCATTGCGCGTGATGCGGCGGGGCGGGGCTTGTCTGTGGCTTTGGCGGAAATGGGCGATCTGGCGCAAGCCACGTCTTCTGCGTCGACCAAGTTGTTCCACGGCGGGCTGCGCTATCTGGAATATTTCGAATTCGGGCTGGTCGCCAAGGCGCTGACCGAACGCGAAACCCTGCTGGTCGCCATGCCGCATATCAGCTGGCCGATGCGGTTCGTGCTGCCCTATCACCGCGACATGCGGTTTGAAGGCGACACGCCCACCTCAAAACTGTTGTCTTTCGTCATGCCATGGATGCGCGGCCGCCGCCCGGCCTGGCTGATCCGGTTGGGGTTGTTCCTTTATGACAATCTGGGCGGGCGCAAAATTCTGCCCGGCACCAAAACCCTTGACCTGACCCGTGATCCTGCCGGCGCGTCGCTGAACCCCAAATTCACCCGCGCCTATGAATATTCCGATGCCTGGGTCGAAGACAGCCGCCTTGTGGTGCTGAACGCCCGCGATGCCGAAGCGCACGGCGCGCGCATCATGGTTGCCACCCGCGTGGTGTCAGCAGATCGCGCCGATGGGCTGTGGCACATCACCGTTGACGGGCCAGATGGCCAAACGACTGTCACCGCCCGCGCCTTGGTAAATGCCGGTGGCCCATGGGTCGAAGACATCATCCGCAACGTCGCGCGGATCAATTCCGCCGAAGGCGTGCGTCTGGTGCGCGGCAGCCATATCGTTACCCGCAAACTTTATGATCACGAAAAATGTTATTTCTTCCAAGGCACCGATGGCCGCATCATCTTTGCCATTCCTTATGAGCAGGACTTCACCCTGATCGGCACCACCGACCATGATCATCAGGGATCGCCCAGCGACGCCGTCTGCACCGATGAAGAGGCCGATTATCTATGCGCCTTCGCCAGCCAGTATTTCGCCAAACCCGTCACCCGCGCCGATGTGGTCTGGACCTATTCCGGCGTGCGGCCGTTGTATAATGACGGCGCGAAATCCGCCACCGCCGCCACCCGCGACTACGTGCTGTCCTTGGACGAAACCGACGCACCCCTGCTGAACGTGTTCGGCGGCAAAATTACCACCTATCGCAAGCTGGCCGAAGAGGCGCTGGCGAAGCTGACACCGTTCTTTCCAAAGGCCACCGGCAACTGGACGGCCCGCGCGCCCCTGCCCGGCGGTGATTTCCCGCATGATGGCGTGGCGGCGCTGCGCGCCAAACTGCGCACAGCCCACCCCTACCTGACGGAATCCCACGCCGCCCGCCTGATCCGCGCCTATGGCACCGAAGCTGCAGCGATGTTGGGGGCCGCAAAATCTTTTGCCGATCTGGGCCGCGATTTCGGTGCAACCCTAACACAAGTTGAGTTAGACTGGCTTATGTCGCGCGAATATGCCCGCACCGCCGCCGATGTGGTGTGGCGGCGCACGAAACTGGGCTTGCGCCTGTCAGCAGATCAGATCGCGGCGATTGATACGTTTATGACAAGCAATTTGACACCGTCGCACCGGGCAACTGTTGCCCCGGCGGCGGAATAGGGAGCGGAAATGGCGCTGGAATTCAAAGGCGTGTCCCGTCAGGTCGAAGGTCGCACGCATATCCACCCCACCGATCTGGTGCTGGAAAAAGGCACGATGAACGTGTTGCTGGGGCCAACCTCGTCTGGCAAAACCAGCCTGATGCGGCTGATGGCGGGTCTTGACGCGCCCACCACGGGCCGCATTCACTGGAATGGCACCGACGTCACCGGCATGCGCGTGCAAGACCGCAAAGTTGCCATGGTCTACCAGCAATTCATCAATTACCCGGCGATGAGCGTTTACGACAACATCGCATCCCCAATGCGACTGATCGGCATATCGGCGGCGGAAATTGACCGCGCCGTGCGTGCCACCGCCGATATGTTGAAACTGACGCCAATGCTGGGGCGCAAACCGCTGGAACTGTCGGGCGGCCAGCAACAACGCTGCGCTTTGGCGCGCGCCTTGGTGAAAGGCGCGGGGCTGGTATTGCTGGATGAACCCTTGGCCAACCTTGACTATAAGCTGCGCGAAGAGTTGCGCGCCGAAATCCCGAAAATCTTTGAGGCGTCAGGCGCGATCTTTGTCTACGCCACGACTGAGCCGGAAGAGGCGCTGCTGCTGGGGGGCAACACCGCGACGCTGCACGAAGGCCGGGTGACGCAGTTTGGCCCCACCCCGCACGTCTACCGCATGCCCAATGACGCCACCACGGCCCGCGTTTTTTCCGACCCGCCGATGAATTTCCTGCCCGTGCACAAAGACCATGGCCGCATTCATTTCGGCTCTGCCGCCAGTGTTCCGGCTACGGGCAGTTTTGCCAGCATTCCCGATGGCCCCTATCAGGCGGGTTTTCGCGCCAACCATCTGGAAATGCACCAACAATCGACTGCAGCGATTGAATTGCCCTGCACCCTTTCCGTCACCGAAATCACCGGATCTGAAACATTCCTGCACCTGATGCACGGGTCAGACCGTTGGGTTGGCCTTGTTCACGGCGTGCATCATCTTGTCCCCGGCGCAGATGTATCCGTTTGGCTGGACCCCACCCATATCTATCTTTTCACCCAATCCGGGGGGCTTGCCGCCCCTGCGGCCTATGCGAAGGCTGCATAATGTCTGAAATCACCCTGTCAAAATTGGCCCACAGCTATGTGCCCAGCCCCAAATCGGATGCCGATTTCGCGCTGAAAGAAATGGATCACGTCTGGCAGGACGGCGGGGCCTATGCGCTGCTCGGCTCCTCCGGTTGCGGCAAAACCACGCTTTTGAACATCATCTCAGGCCTTGTGCGGCCCAGCCATGGCCGCGTGTTGTTTGGCGCAAATGATGTCACCGACGCGCCCACCGCCGCGCGCAACATCGCCCAAGTGTTCCAGTTTCCCGTGGTTTACGACACCATGACCGTGCGCGACAATCTGGCGTTTCCGTTGCGCAATCGCGGCATGGATGCCACCTATATCGCCAACCGCGTCAACCACATCGCGCAGATGATCGGCATGGAAGACCGTTTGAACCACAAGGCGCGCGGCCTGACGGCGGACGCCAAACAAAAGATTTCGCTTGGCCGCGGCATGGTGCGCGAGGACGTCAACGCGATTTTGTTTGATGAGCCGCTGACGGTGATCGACCCGCATATGAAATGGGAATTGCGCACGCAGCTAAAATCGCTGCACCGCGAATTTGGCCATACGATGATCTATGTGACGCACGACCAAACCGAAGCGCTGACCTTCGCCGACAAAGTGGTGGTGATGTCTGAGGGGCGCGTTGTGCAACTGGGCACGCCGCAGGAATTGTTCGAAACCCCGGCGCATACCTTTGTCGGCTATTTCATCGGATCGCCGGGGATGAACCTGCTGGACGCCAAAATTGACGGGGCAACCGCGCAAGTAAACGGCACAACCGTGCCGCTGGGCGCGCGGTATGCCCCCAACAATGGCCGCATGCAAATCGGCATTCGGCCCGAATTCGCAACGCTTTCCCGCACCACTGGCCTGCCCTTTGCCCTGAAACGCATCGAAGACGTTGGCCGCCACCGCATCCTGCGCGGCGAAGTGGCAGGCGGCATTTTCAACATCATCGCCCCCGAAGGCACGCCCGTGGCGACGGACGAGGTTTTCGTCACCTTCGACCCCACCAAAATCAGCGTCTACGCCGACGATTGGCGCGTCACCGGGGGGGCGATCTGATGGATAAGACCCAAAACAACAAAGCCTGGTTTCTGGTGCTGCCGGTGCTGGTGCTGGTCGCCTTCTCGGCTGTTATCCCCTTGATGACAGTGGTGAATTATTCGGTGCAAGACACTTTCGGCAACAATGAGTTCTTCTGGGAAGGGGTCGGTTGGTTTGAAGAAATGATCACCTCAGATCGTCTGCATCAGGCCCTGTGGCGGCAATTGCTGTTTTCCGCGATCATTCTGGCGATCGAAGTGCCTTTGGGCATTTTCGTGGCGCTGAACATGCCGAAAAAGGGCTTTTGGGCGTCGTTCTGTCTGGTGTTGATGGCCCTGCCCCTGCTGGTGCCGTTCAACGTTGTGGGCACGATCTGGCAGATTTTTGGCCGCGTCGATATCGGCCTTCTGGGCCATACATTGGCGGCGCTTGGCATCGACTATAACTATACCAACGACACGATTGATGCCTGGGCCACGGTAATTGTGATGGATGTCTGGCACTGGACATCGCTGGTGGCCTTGCTGTCGTATGCAGGCCTGCAATCAATCCCAGAGGCGTATTATCAGGCGGCGAAAATTGATCAGGCCAAACGCCTTGCGGTGTTTCGCTATATCGAACTGCCCAAAATGCAGGGTGTTCTGCTGATCGCGATCCTTTTGCGCTTTATGGACAGTTTCATGATCTACACCGAACCCTTCGTCGTTACAGGCGGCGGCCCGGGCAATGCCACCACATTCCTGTCCATCGACTTGGTGAAAATGGCTATCGGCCAGTTCGATCTGGGCCCAGCCGCCGCCTTTTCGATCATGTATTTCTTGGTCATCTTGTTGATATCATGGGTGTTCTACACCGTGATGACCAACCTTGATAAACGGGATGGTGTATGATGCGTATCAAAGGTTCCGCCATCGTCATGACCGTCTACCTTCTGTTCCTGCTGATCCCGATCTATTGGCTGATCAGCATGAGCCTGAAGACCAACAACGAAATTCTGTCCACTTTTTCGATGTGGCCGCAAAATCCCACACTGGCCAATTACGCCACCATCCTGACCGATCCCAGTTGGTATATGGGCTACGTCAATTCCATCATCTATGTGGTGATGAACACGGTGATTTCCGTGCTGGTGGCCCTGCCGGCCGCTTATGCTTTCAGCCGTTACCGGTTCATGGGCGACAAGCACCTGTTCTTCTGGCTTTTGACCAATCGCATGGCCCCGCCCGCCGTATTCGCGCTGCCGTTCTTTCAACTTTACAGCTCTATCGGCCTCTTTGACACCCACATCGCCGTGGCCCTTGCGCACTGCCTGTTCAACGTGCCTCTGGCGGTGTGGATACTCGAAGGTTTCATGCGCGGCGTGCCCAAGGAAATTGATGAAACCGCCTATATCGACGGCTATTCGTTTCCACGGTTTTTCATCAAAATCTTCATGCCGCTGATCGCATCGGGCATCGGCGTCGTCGCCTTCTTTTGCTTCATGTTTTCATGGGTGGAACTGCTGCTGTCGCGCACCCTGACCGCCACCAACGCTAAACCCATCGCCGCCACCATGACCCGCACCGTTTCTGCCAGCGGCATGGATTGGGGCGTTCTGGCCGCCGCAGGCGTCTTAACAATCGTGCCCGGCGCCTTGGTGATCTACTTTGTGCGCAACTACATCGCCAAGGGCTTTGCCCTGGGAAGGGTATAAATCATGGCTTGGATGGCTTGGACCACCCCCACCGCGATTTTCTTCATCGTCATCGCGCTGTTGCTGATCACCTTCACAGTGCTGGCGATCAAATACCCCGAAACCCCGCGCACCGGTGTTTTGCGCATTGAAACAACACGCGGGGATCGGCTTTTCATTACGCTATTGGGCTCTGCCTTTATTCATATCGGCTGGCTCGGCTTCTTCGGCGCAGACCTGTTGTGGGCCGCGCTGATTGTCTGCCTGATCTATGCGGCTGCGGTGTTCCGCTGGGTTTAGATTGGGAACCAAAAGGGCAGGCAGGGGCTGCAACCCCTGCCCGCTTGCTGAAACTGCCAAACCAACGTCTCAACATTCTGGGAGGAATTAAATGAGATTACGTGCAACATCAACCGCCATGGCGCTTGCGCTGATGGCCTCGGGCGCACCCGCCTGGGCGGATATCGAGGCGGCGAAAGCCTTTCTTGATGCCGAAATCGGGGCTTTGTCGGTGCTGGATCGCGCCGGTCAAGAAGCCGAAATGCAGTGGTTCATCGACGCCGCCAAGCCATACGCAGGTATGGAGATTAAGGTCGCTTCGGAAACCCTGACAACCCACGTCTACGAATCCAAACAGCTGGCCGATGCGTTCTTTGCGATCACCGGCATCAAGGTAACGCATGATCTGATCGGCGAAGGCGATGTTGTTGAAAAGCTGCAAACCCAAATGCAAACGGGCGAGAATATCTACGACGCCTATGTCAACGATTCTGATCTGATCGGCACCCACTGGCGCTATCAGCAGGCGCGCAGCCTGACCGACTGGATGGCAGGCGAAGGTGCTGCCGTCACCAACCCCGGGCTTGATCTGGCCGACTTTATCGGCACCAAGTTCACCTCGGCCCCCGACGGC
>JANNAT010000084.1:0-3373 GCA_031384605.1 Cypionkella sp. | reverse complement strand
CACGCGCGACCCAAGGCGCTGCATCATCGCGGGCAGATCGTTGTCGGCCCGCGCGCCGAAAGAGCCGGTGCAGAATGTCACGCCATTGGCCGAAAGGTCCACGGCATCCAGCACAGCCCGGTAGTCTGCTTCGGTTGACATGATCCTTGGCAGACCCAACAGCGGAAATGGCGGATCATCGGGATGACAGCAAAGCCGCATCCCCAAATCCTGCGCCAAAGGCGTTACTTCTGCCAGAAAATCAATAAGATGCCCGCGCAGGGTGGCTGCAGAAATTGCGCCGTATTCCGCAAGATGCGCGCGCACATCGGCCAGCGTCATCGTTTCTGCCGCCCCCGGCAAACCAAAGGCCACATTGCTTGCCAAGGCTTTGCAGGCATCATCGCTCATTTCAGCAAACCGGCGTTCTGCTGCCTCGACGATGTGGTCAGGAAATTCGGCAGCCGCACCGGGGCGTTGCAGAATGTGGATGTCAAACGCGGCGAAGTCGATAAAATCGAACCGCATACAGGTGCCACCGTTGGGCAGCCGCCACGCCAGATCGGTGCGGGTCCAGTCCAGCACCGGCATAAAGTTATAGCAAATCACCTTGATCCCCGCCTTGGAGATATTGGTCATGCTGGTTTTCCAGTTGGCAATATGGTCGCGCCAGGCACCCTTTTGCTTTCTGATGTCCTCTGACACGGGCAGGCTTTCCACCACGTCCCACCGCAGGCTTGACGGTGCCCCGTCCTTCATCTGCCCGATCAATGCCTGTCTTGCGGCAATCTCCTCGGGCGACCAGACCGCTCCGGTCGGCACATGATGCAACGCCGAAACAACGCCCTCAACGCCCGCCTGCATCATATCGTCAATCGAAGCCAGATCTTTAGGTCCGAACCAGCGCCAGGTTTGGTGCATCAAGGAGCCCTTTCAAGGTGAACATCATCAAGTCATACTGTATCTGCACTTTTCCAATATATCAGTATTTCACAAAAAACAAGTCGCCAGTTCTTGTCTAAGCGTCGCGTGACAGACGCTGCGCGCCCTTGATAAATCCGCACCTCAGTTTGCAGGATTTTCCCAACCCGTGTGTTAGATCTGATGCGCCAGCCTGTCCTGCGCGCTGCTGCGTAAACTCTGGCGTCGTGCGGCATCGTTGACGGCTCAAACGTGACATTTCAAACGTTGATCTCGCGTTGAGGCGTTTTGCGCAGCAAGGAAAAAATACCAATACGATTGCGACACGACTGAAACTTAAGCCGGTCTTGGGTGCGCAGCAACGCGAACGCTTTCAAAAGCCAAAAACGCGTGACTGGGAATAACCCCGCAACCGCAATCTTGAACATAGTATCAGCTTCTAATTACCCGCAAATCGCGCAGCTTCGCCAAACCTGCGCGCTCAATACGTTGCCCGCCCGCCCGAAAGATCAAAGACCGAGCCGGTGGTGAATGAATTTTCAGTCGTCGCCAGAAAGCAGATCATCGAGGCCGCTTCGCTGAGTTCAAGCATCCTGCCACGCGGGATTTTGCCCAGAATCATCTTCAGGAAGTCAGGATCCTGGCTTAGCGCCATAGTGGTTTTCGCGACCGCAGGGGTCACAGCATTAACCGCAATGTCATGCTTTGCCAGTTCCTTGCCCAGCGATTTGGTCAGCGCAATGACCCCTGCCTTGGCCGACGAATAGGCCGGCGCGCCGGGATTGCCCTCTTTTCCCGCGACTGAGGCGACGTTGACGATGCGACCATAGTTCTGCGCGATCATGTGCGGCACAACGCTGCGGCAGACAAAGAAGGTGCCGGTCAGGCCAATGTGGATCACGTCCATAAAGGCATCAGGCGGATAGTCCCAGGTGTTGGCGTTCGGGCCAACAATGGCTGCGTTGTTGATCAGTACGTCGATTTTGCCAAACTGCGCCATCACTTCGGCGGTCGCGGCCTCGACCGATGGCAGCTGGCCGATATCGACATTCAACAGCTGGACTTTGACGGAACCTGCGTATTTTTCGGCCAACCCGTCCAGCAACCGCTGGTCACGGTCCCAGATGGAAACGCTGCCGCCGTTTGCCAACATCAGTTCGGCGACCGTCAGGCCAATGCCTTGCCCAGCGCCGGTTATGATCGAAACGCGGTTATCAAAATCGTATCGGTTCATGTGCGTAGTATCCGTTTCAGGGTTGTAAAAAAGGTGGCCACAGGGAACCGCGCAAGGCAGACCCCCGTGGCCGGACGTTTTTAGAAATCGAACTCGTCGATGTTTGCGGCGTTGAACGTGGTCAGTTCAGCCTGAGTATTGATCGAGTTGTTGGCGTTGATGGTGATGGTTCCCAGATTGGGCACCTCGAATGTTCCGCCAACTTCGTTCTTGATCGACCCGTCCAGCAGGCCCAGCGCAAAGTGCACCGCAAGCCAACCTTCGTTGTAAGGCGACCACAGCTGAAACGCCGTAACCGTGCCGTCCTTGACGAAATCGCGCATTTCCGACGGCAGTCCCAGACCGGTAACTTTGACTGTCCCGGCAAGGCTGCGCGATTGGACAACTTGCGCCGCCGCCGCAATGCCCACCGTGGTCGGCGCAATGACGCCCTTCAGGTTGGGAAAGTTGGCCAGCAGGGCTTCCATCTCGGTGGTGGACTTTTCAGGCTGGTCATCACCGTAGACCGTGGCAACCAGTGTCATCTTGGCATATTTCGGATCACTTTTCAGCGTCTCGTTCATTCCCACGATCCACTTGTTCTGATCAGGAGCTTCGGTTGTGGCCGAAAGAATTGCAATTTCGCCTTCATAGCCGATCAGCGAGCCGACCATTTCGATCTGATCGCGTCCGACGATGTCAAAGTTCACCGGCAAGATGGTGGCGTCGCGGTGGCTTTCGTTGCCGGTCAGATCACCGTTGACCGTCAGCACCAGAATGCCTTTGGCCCTTGCATCATCCAGCACCTGATTAAGCGCGTCCGGGCTGTTTGGGGCAATACCGATCACGTTCACGCCGCGCTGAATTTGCGCTTCGATGATCGGGATTTGCGAGGTGGCTTCGGCGGTTGCCGGGGCCACGAATTCAAACTCGCAGCCTTTCGCTGCGCAGGCATCGACGAAACCGCCGGTGATGCTGTCGAAATACGGGTTGCCGGTGTTTTTGCCAATGTAGACGATCTTGATTGGATCCTGAGCAAAGCCGACAGTGGCCGCAAGGGTCAGGCCTAGGGCCAGACCAGCTAGAATGGATTTCTTCACAGTATTTCCTCCTCTTGGATGCCGGTTGACCGGCGATTGGTTGGTTACCGGCGAACCGGCGGGGTGCCCGCTAACGTTGAGTGCGGGAATAGATGGTGTTGGTCGCGATGATGGCCACGATCAACAAGACGCCCAGCACAGTCAGCTGGACGGCAGGCAA
>JANNAT010000079.1:0-3176 GCA_031384605.1 Cypionkella sp. | reverse complement strand
CGTCATAGTTGAAGGCGCAGGCGATCAGCACGTCGAAACCGGCGTCGCCAGCCTCACGCGCCGCCGCCACCAGATCGGGGCGGGAGACGGTGCCGAATTCGGGGCCGATGAACACACCGGCGCGGCGTTGGGTGTCGCCTTCCATGAAGGTGCCCTCGGCGCTGATGTAGGTGCCGGGCCAGCCTGTCAGGGCGGTGAAGGTGATCCGGTCCTCCTTATGCGCCTGCTGCACGCCCGCGGCTTTCAAGTTTTCCAGGATCATATGTGCAAAGTCGGTGAAGCTGTCGCCGCGCTCGGCCTTTTTGCGCCTGCCTTCGGCGGCCTCGTAGGTGTCGATCAGCTCGTCATCCCAATCGACGGCAAGGGTGCGGTGGGGCGACAGGCTTTCAACGGTGAAGGGGCCAGCGACGCGGGTTTTGGTGTTGTCGGAGAAGGGCTTGTCGTAGAGAAATTCGAACTCGGCCTTGGCGGCGATGCTGGCGTCGATTTCGCGCTGGCGGGCGATGCGGGCGGTCCAGAAGGTTTTCAGGGCCGGTTGCGCGGCGGCGGGCCAGCCGGAGGGGGCCTCGCGTGGGATTTCCCATTCCATCAGGCCGCCTGCGGGGGCGGGTTCGCCTGAGGGGAGTTTTACATCGCCGGTGGCGCGGAAGTCAATCTTTGCACCTGTGCGGCCGCCGGTTTCCACCTTGAAGGGGGTGGGGCCGCCGGACAGAGCGGCGTTGAGGGCGTCGCGGGCAGCATCGACGGCGGGTTGCAGGCGGTCCCAGATCACGTCGATTTCGGCGTTGTTGGCGATGGATTTCAGTGTGATGTGCGGCACGCGGTCATAGACGAAGCCTTGGCGGATGCTGCCATGTGTGGGGGCGGATTTGGGCGGGGTGCGGGTGATCTCACCCTCTTTGCGCTGGCCATCCATGCTGTCGGCCAACAGGTAATAGGGATAACGCGCGCCCATCAGGCGGGAACGGGCGAGAGCCACGGCGACGCGAGAGGTGTCGATGGTGATCCAGCGCCGCCCCCATTGTTCGGCGACATAGGCCGTGGTGCCCGAGCCGCAGGTGGGATCGAGCACCAGATCGCCGGGGTCGGTGGTCATCAGGATGCAGCGCGCGACTGCCGCCGCCGAAGTTTGGACAACGTAGATTTTCGGGTCAGAGCGGCTTTGAACCGACCCGCTAATATCCAGCCAGAGGTTCCCCTTCTCAATTACCGAGAAGTCTTCCAACATTCGCACATATCGGAGCGTGCCTTTTCCGGTCGGCTCAAGGCGCGCTGCTTGGGCTAATCGGCTCAAACCTTTGACTGTAGTTTTCCAATGGTTTGAGTTACCCGGAAAAAAGCGCGCGCCTAAGTGGAAATGCTCCACTGTTGTATCGGGGCGAAACTCTGAACTTAGAAGATTGTCGCTCTGGTAAGCGCGCGCGCCATCCTTGAGACCCAGAGGTGCAATCTGTTCATCATCAGTCAGCCTACGAGTTGTGCCGTCAGTAGAGATTGCGCGGCCATAGCGTTCATTGCCAGCATCTGTTTTAGCCTGAAAGATTCGACGATACTTTAGCCGGGGTTTATTCTTGGCAAAGAAAAGAACGTAGTCGTTTTGAGTGGTTAAATAATTACTGTCAACGCCTGTGACTTTTTGAATCGTTATTTGACTGACGTAATTCCCCTCTCCAAACACCTCTTCCATTAACCCCCGCACACGGTGGACGTTCTCGTCGCCGATCTGCACGAAGATGCTGCCGCTGTCGCTCAGCAGATCGCGCGCCACGGTCAGCCGGTCGCGCAGGTAGGTCAGGTAGGAATGGATGCCCATCCGCCAGGTGTCGCGAAAGGCGCGGACCTGTTCGGGTTCGCGCGTCACATGGGTCTTGTCGCCATCCTTGACATCGCGCGAGGTGGTGGACCACTGGAAGTTGGAGTTGAACTTGATGCCGTAGGGCGGGTCGAAATAGATGCACTGGACCTGACCGCGCAACCCCTCACGCTCGGCCAGAGAGGCCATCACCGACAGGCTGTCGCCGGAAATCATCCGGTTCGACCAGTGCTGATCGTGCTGGTAGAACTCGGTCGCGGCCTCGGCATCGGGCAGGCCGTTGAAATCGGCGAACATGTCGAACTGCGGGGCGTCTTTGGTCGCCTTGGCCCGGTTGGCACTTTCGCGTTTCAGGTCGTCGATGATGACCTTGGGGTGGACCTTTTCCTGAATGTACAGTGGCGGGGCCTGAACGATCAGATCGGACCAGTCCTGCTCATCTTTGCCGCGCCAGACCAGTTGCGGGTCCAGATCGCGGTTGCGGCGTTCGTAGGCGAGCTGGATCGGCGTCTTGTCCTGCTCGCGCATGATGGATTCGAATTCCGCCGTGGGAATGTTTTTGCGCGTGGCGTCGTGGGTGAGGGTTTCGACCTCGATGGGTTTCTTGGCCATGGGTCAGCCCTTCTGCTCTGTGCCGGTCACCCGGCGAAATGTTGAACCATCCTGCACAAGGTAGGCGGCAATCTGGGCGCGCCCGGCATCCGTGAGGACAAAGGCATTGTCTTCGACCGCCAGCGTTTCGGCGGCGTGCAGCGAGCGCATTATTGCACGGTCGGGATAGACCCAGCCTTCATGCACGGCGAGGCCCTTCATGGGAAGGCGCGGCCCGAAGACTTCCAGATAGGCGATCAGATAGGCAAGGTTCCGGGTCGTATCGCGATCATGGACGGTGTCTGCCTCATACCACCATGCGATGGTTTCGGCCTCGTAGTTGGGCTTTGGGTTGTGGGTCTTGTTTGTCGAAGGTTCCTTGCCGTCGATCAGCAGACACCATTCCTGGAGTGTCTTGCGGAAGCTGGAAAACCGAGGCCTCATTCGACAAGAACCTCGCCTGCGCCGAGCGTTTCGAGGAGTTTGTCGAAGTCGGCCTCCATCTGATAGACCGCCGTGAACTCGGCAAAGGCCCAGCGCCCGAATTTTTCAAGGTTGTTCACGCCGGGCACCCAATAGCTGCGCATCGTGTTTGCCTTGTCCTTGGCGTCTTCGCCACGGTAGCCCTTTATCTCGACGATGAGGTTCAGCGGGTCGAGTTCGCCTTCCGCTGTGACCCGGCCATCGTCGACCTGCACGATGAAGTCGGGCAGGTATTTGCGCGGAGTGGAACCCATGAGGTAGGGCACTTCGAGCCCAAGCCCTTGGTTCT
>JANNAT010000072.1:0-7463 GCA_031384605.1 Cypionkella sp. | reverse complement strand
ATCGCACTGCGGACAGCCAAGGTTGCGAACATCAGTCGTTGCTACCACCTGCCCGTGAGTTCGAAAAGGACCTTCGACATAATCACCATTGCCAGGAAGCGCCCGCGCGCCGACATCTTCAGCGACCGCAGGACAAAGCCATAGAACCTCAATCGCGCAAGCGATAAGCAATCGGATCCGAGCGGACTTGATCATTGCTTTCGGCTCCCGAAGAGGTAAGGCCGACATTAATCTTCGAAATGCTTAATATTCGACCTAACCGAAGCCAAGAGCAAGACAATTCATCCCTGAGGAAATCGTCAAGTTTGGCAAGTTCTCGGTCAATGCCGCCTTCCTGCTGACGTTGCGCGACGGCGGCGTGCGGTTCCTCGCGGTCGACATGCCGGAGGCCAATGACCTGACCTTGGGGATAATGGCGCTGGTGGCGCAAGCGGAGCGCGAGGCGATCTCGCGGCGCACCAAAGAGGCCCTGGCAGTGGCCAAGGCCCGCGGTGTGAAGCTGGGCAACCCGAATGGTGCGGCAGCGCTGAGACGGGCTAGTAAGCGGCGTGGCGCTCAGGGCGGCGGTGAGGGCCAATGCCCACCAGAACGCGGCGGACTTGGCGGAGGTGGTGGCGGAAATCCGGGCGTCGGGTACGACCAGCCTGCGGGCCATGGCCGAGGCGCTGAACGCGCGCGGGATGAGGACCAGGCGCGGTGGGCGATGGCAGGTGTCGAATGTGCGAAATTTAAAGCGAAGGACTGGTCGACTATGAGAATCCTGAATTCAAAAGACATCACCCAATTCCAGAGATGAGAATTCGGTGGGTTCATCAGAAGCCTCCGATAGTCAATTATTCTCGGGCCGCCACCCATTAACACATCGTTAATCAAATGGGCGATGGTAGACCAACAAATTCCCAAATACCGACGCAAACCAAAAGTAGAAAGCGTCGGACGCAACGAAATCAGGGAATCAAATGTCGAAACCTCCAACTGCACTTAGATATGTTGAACCGCAACACCGGGTTCTCAAAGATCGGCACCCTGGCCGCCATGGTAAGTTTCCTCCATTGATGTCGCAGAGTGAAATGGGCAGCGCCTACCCCGAATGGTCCGAAGTCAGATTGTGGGATGTGTTGCTACAAAGAATTCAAAAACTGATTCCGATCAAAATCACGCGTGGTTAGGCAACGAGGTTGAGCCAACGGATAGGGCCGTCCTGTGCGTCACGCGGCCAGCCACTTGGGCGCACGTACCGCGAAGCGGCGATCACAGAGCCAACTGAGGTCATTGCGGGATTGTATTCTTGAGGGTGCGTCGGTTTTGCGCGAGGTAGACTCAGACGTTTCCCCGCTAGCCCCACTGAAGCCTCCGCCGTCCCCGAGGGCATCATGCCTTAGCCCTACCCAAAAACACACTCCTAACAGAACGCGGCGGGGTTGGTGCGAGGCTGGGCTTGCCCGATGAACCCCTGCTCGGCGCACTGGGCACCAATCCCTACTGGGCGCGCAACTGGCTGCTGTTCGGCCAGGCGGTGCAGCCGGTCTCCGGCGCTGTGATGATCTTCGAACGCGGGTCAGGCGGCCATGTCGGCTTCGCCGTCGGACGGGATGACACGAATTTCTTCGTCCTCGGCGGCAATCAGTCCGACGCGGTCACCATCGCCCGGATCGCCAAATCCCGACTGCTCGGCGCGCGTTGGCCCGCGACCTTCCCACCCCGCTTGCAAAGCCTGCCGACCATGAAGCCGGGCGAATTCCTCACCACCACCAATGAAATCTGAACTGGAGAACACTATGCTGAAACCCGCAATTCTCGCACTGATCCGCCAAGTCCTGACCGTCGCTGGCACTGCTCTGGTCGCCAAAGGGCTTGTCCAGGCCTCCGATGTCGAACCGGTGATCGGCGCGCTGTTGACCATCGGGTCGGCGGTCGGGTCAGTCGCCGACAAACGGGGGGGGGTTAGAGTCAGGGACTCAACCCCGATCTATTCCACACGCAGGCGCGCTGATAGCTACTGCTGTGTGCTGCAGACCAACTGTGGCTCCTAGCACGGAGGATGACGCTGCCTTTCTAAGTGACCTATAAGGCCAATCGGCGTCCTTGGAAATCCGCCTATGTTCGCCATAAGCGGTCACCGGACAGGTCATTGAAAGCGGCATTCACCAAAGTCGGTCTAAGAACCTGCCCGCTGACGTAGCCCTTCAGCCCGGTTGGATGTTCTGATTCAGGCGGAAGACATTCTCGGGATCGTATTTTGCCTTCACCGCCTGAAGCCTGGGGTAATTCGCGCCATAGGCCGCGCGCACCGGGTCTCCGGCCTCGTCGTCGTCCAGATAGTTCACATAACGACCACTCGCCATGAAAGGCCGCAAGGCGTCGTAGGTGGCCCGGACCCAGGCGGTGCAGGCGGCTGTCTCAGAAGGGTTCTGCCATTGCCCAAGGATCAAGATATTGAAGCCATTGACGCGATGGGCGAAGGCCGTGGCGTCGGGTGCTACGCGAGCGACCTGCCCGTGGAAGTGTTCGAGCAGCAGCGCCGACATTGGTGAGGGGCAGCGCGCGAAACAGTCGATCATCGTATCGATGGCGCCGTCGCTCAGCTCCGTCAAAAAGCTGGATTTCCAATAGTTCAATGCGCCGCGCGGGTTGCCATCATCCAGCATCGCGTTCAGCGCGTTGTAGGGCAGCGGTCCGATTGCATCCATCACTGGCGGTCCAAAGCTTTTGAGCGGTTGCATCGCGGCGGTGGCAGCTGCAGGATCGCCGAAATGCGCGGCCAGCAGAGCGGCCAGCTTCATGCCGGACCCGTCTGGCGCATGTGTCAGGGCGCCGAAGACCACCATGTCGTCGCCAAGGCCCACCGTCGTATCGCGGTAGAACCGCAACACCTCTGCGGCGTTCGGGAACGGGTGGGCGACCAGACCGCCCACGACCAACGGGCCGACCGAATGGAGGGCGAATTCGAAAGTTGTGGCAATGCCGAAATTGCCGCCGCCGCCCCGCAACCCCCAGAACAGGTCAGGATGATCATCAGCGCTGGCGACCAGCACCTTGCCATCGGCGGTAACCACTTCCACCGACAGAAGATTGTCGAGAGCGAGGCCGTGCTTGGCCATCAACCAACCCAGACCGCCACCCAAGGTCAGCCCCGCCACACCGGTCGAAGAAATTACCCCGCCGGTCACCGCAAGGCCATGAACCTGAGTCTCGCGGTTGACATGCGCCCAAGTGGCGCCGCCCTGAACCCTGGCCCGGCGCGCCTTGGCATCGACAAGCACGGCTGTCATCGGCGCCAAGTCGATCATCATTCCTCCGTCGACAGTGGCCTTGCCGGCAACATTGTGCCCGCCGCCTCGCACGGCGATGTCCAGGCCAAGGCTGCGACCAAGTGCAAGCGCAGCCACGACATCGGCGGTGCCCGAGCAGCGGGCGATGACGGCTGGCCGCTTGTCGATCAGGCCATTATGGACCCGTCGAGCCTCGTCGTAGCCGACATCGGCGCTTCGCAACACCGCCCCGCCGAAAGCCGCAGCAAAATCGTCGATTGCGGTTCGATTGGCATCCATGGACACGGCATTCCCCCTCATCATGATTGAACCGGACGATGTCCCAGTGAATCTCGGAAAGTTCGGCTTACATGGTCGCACCACCTACGTGTGACCATTCCGTCCTAAAGTGCGCTATTCCGTCTGAACATTGATTCGGACATTCCCAAAGTGGCCTGACGTTTGATGGCAAGTTTGCCTGATCTTGCCTGCGGATCAAGTGTTTTGCTCTCCAAGCCTCGTCTGGGTTCGCCGGATCGCTCGAATGTGGGTGGATCGGGCCGCGACGCTGAGTAAGCTTGGTCGGACAAACACGTTCTTATGCGCGCCGGACAAACCGGTCCTGCCACTTTCGTTCGCTCTCGGGCAGTTTCAGCGTCATGCACATGACGACGGCGCTCGCAATCGACAGATGGCAGCAAGGATGGGCCGGACCGTCCGACGGAATATTCCAAAGTCCAAGCGGTCTTTTGCAAATAATGCCAGTATGGATAGGGAACCACCGCGCGCTCAATGGTTCTGGTAGACCTCGGTGCTCAGATACTTGATGCCGGAGTCGCACATCAGCGTGACGATGGTTGCCTGTGGCCCAAGCCTTTCCGCCAATCGCAATGCCGCCACGACATTCGCGCCTGAAGACGCGCCGCCGAACAACCCCTCTTCGCGGGCCAACCGGCGTGACATCGCCATGGCTTCGGCGGCCAGGACGGTGATGATCTCATCGGCCAGGCCGGGTTCCGGACATTGACGCCCGGGCCCGAGCAGACGGTCGGTAAAGTCGAAGTCCTGGGCCTCGGCCAGCAGTTCGTGGCCTTCGGCATTCACCCGGATACCGGCCACCCTTATGACTGGCCCTCCGGAGAAAGCCCACTGGGTTTGGCCGTGGAGGCCCTGCCGCTGGTGGGCGAGACGGCGATCGAAGCGGTGCTGGCGGAATTGCAGCCGATCGCTGGACCCGGGCCGTCCGGCTCACGGCCGGGTGGTGGAGGCGGCGGTCGTGGGGGCGACATCAGCCGCGATGGGGATCGCCTCGTGACCGACGGCCGGGACAACTGGTTGTCGACCATCGCCTTCCACGCCGTGCATGATGAGGAGTTCTTGAAGCTGCGTGCTGGCCCAGGACTAGGCTACAAAACGATTCTGGGTCTGCCAGACGGGACTTTGCTCAACCGCCAAAACTGCGTGACCAAGGTGGGTCAACTCTGGTGTAAAGTATCGCTTGTGACCGCGCCGGGGATTACAGGTTATGTCTCGGCGGACTATCTGTCGTCGCATTGAGCGTAGAGGCTTGATTCATAAACAGGTTGTCCGGTCTGATCCCATTTGGTGGGCCCTGGACGACGGTCGCGCCAAAAATCACAACTTGCCCGTTTCACCGTCACGCACTCAGCGTCGCGGGTTCGCCAAGGCCATGGTGCAGTACTGTGATCAGGAAGATCGCCATCGACAGAGCAGTCAGCAGTGCACCGACGGCGGCCAGGGCAGGTGCGTCTGTCGTGATCGCCACTGCAATGCCCGGAACCATCACAAGAACCCGACGATCGCGATCCCGGCGTGGATGCACGCCAGCCGAGTGGAAGCTGCTTTCGGCGTCAGGCGATAGTTGAGCCCGAACAGGGCCATCGTGGTCCAGCCTCTACAGCTTCGTGCGCTCGCCCCCAGAACCGCATGATCTTCGCTCCAGTCGAACTGGAAAGCCTCGCCCGGACGAAAAGACAGCGGCACAAAGGTCCCGCGCCCCGTTGTCTGTTGCTCGCGCTGCCGATCTGCCCGCCACTCCCTTGCAAAGGCTGCCACCCGGCCATAGGAGCCTGTGAAGCCGAGCGCAACGAGGTCGGCGTGCAACTGTTTCACAGTCCGCCGCTGTCTGCGCGACTTCCCGGCCTCGGTCTTCAGCCAGCCGGACAGCTTCTCGACGAAAGGGCCAAGCTTGCTCGAACGATCGGGCGTCGCGAATTTTGGCTCGATGGTGTCCGCCGCCAGATCCTTGGTCACGGTATTCCGCGACACTCCCGTCAGCCCCGCGATCTCGCGGATCGACAGCTTCTGCCGCAAATGCATCCGTCGGATCATGTTCAAAAGTCCCATGTGGATCACTCCGTTGCCCCCGCCGCTCACCGCTTTGGGGGAAGGTTCACATGGCTCAATTCTCAATGGAAATTATGCGCCTACATGGCTCAGTTCTGGGTGGAAATCAACAGGCCACGTTTACGGACAAGGAATCATTTGAACAAAAAAGAATCCGTATTATCGTCTGTCGTGGCTTGGGTTGGGTGAGGAATGGCGGTTTTGCCAGTCAAATGCGCACGTGATCTGGCGATGCTTTGTCCTAGGATAGTCTAATCTTTTCCGAGAGCCTGTTTGGCTGAAGTAATATCGTGCGCCACTCTTGGGGGGGGCCAAATGGCATTGCTGGCAGGTACTTTGGGCGACGACTCTTTGAACGGCACTGGTGATGCAGACACAGTCCTAGGACTGGACGGAGCCGACACCATTACCGGCGGACCCGGCGATGACACGCTCTATGGCGGCGACGGGAACGACAGCCTTTCGGATGACTCCGGGATCAATGTCCTGGACGGAGGAGCCGGCGACGATGCGCTGACCGACACCAGCTTGGCGGCGGGACAGATTCTGACGGGTGGGGACGGCAACGACAGCCTTTATGCCGAGGGGTCGGGGAGTTCGCTGTCGGGCGATGACGGCATGGACCAAATCAACCTTTTCTATGGCGGGAACTCGACCATCTCCGGCGGCGCCGGCGACGACAACCTCGGGGCTTATTCGACCTCCGGCGACACGATCTACGCGGGCTTGGGCAACGACGGCGTGGCACTTGCTGGCAGCAATTCTTCGGTCTTCGGCGGAGACGGCAATGACTCGATCTCGATTTACGGCGGCGCCAACAACACGGTTTTCGGGGATGCCGGCAACGACACTCTGATCGCGAGCAGTGGTGACGACCTTCTGGACGCCGGGGCGGGCAATGACATCGTCTTTGGCGGGGACGGTGCGGACACCATCACTGGCGGAGGCGGCGACGACACGTTGTACGGCGGCGCGGGCAATGATCTGCTGCAGGGTGATGATGGCAACGACGAGGTTTACGGCGGTCTGGGCGACGACGTGCTCTACGGCGGGGATGGCAACGATGGCATCTTGGGCGGCGTGGGCAGCGACGCGCTTTACGCCGGGGACGGCAACGACTTCGTCGACGGGGCGACCCAGTCGTTCAGCGCGCAGCTCGGCGGGCCGGGCAACGACACGATCGACCTCGGGGCAGGCAATGACAGCAGCTGGGCCTTGGTCCAGACCGGCGGCACGATCACCGAGTACGGCGGCGACGGCAACGACAGCATGGCGCTGTTCGGCGGCACCGCGTCGAGCGGCGTCATTGACGGCGGCGCCGGGCAGGACAGCCTACAGGCGCAGGGCTCGGGCGACATCTCGACGCTGACGATCGCTGGCGTCGAGACGCTGGTGACCTACCAAGCCTATGGCAATCCCAGCATCATCGCGACGGCGGCTCAGCTGAACGGGTTCCAGACGATCCTGAACTATACCAATGGCCTGGAAGGTGCGACGGTCCAACTGACCTTGGCCGGCCCCGGCACGGTGGACCTGAGCAGCCAGCTTCTGGGCCGCGCCGCGGTCTTCACCGGCTCGGCCGGCAACGACAGCATCACCACGTCCAATGGCAACGACACGATCTATGGCGGGTCGGGCAATGACGGGCTTTACGGCGGTCTGGGCGACGACGTGCTCTACGGCGGGGATGGCAACGATGGCATCTTGGGCGGCGTGGGCAGCGACGCGCTTTACGCCGGGGATGCAACGACTTCGTCGACGGGGCGACCCAGTCGTTCAGCGCGCAGCTCGGCGGGCCGGGCAACGACACGATCGACCTCGGGGCAGGCAATGACAGCAGCTGGG
>JANNAT010000053.1:0-58995 GCA_031384605.1 Cypionkella sp. | reverse complement strand
TGGGCAATTGGGCGGCGAGACCGCCAAAAAGGATACGAAAGACGCATGACCGATACTGACGGCAAAAAACCCCTCGGCCTGGGTGGCGTACCGCGTTCTGGACAGGTGAAGCAAAGCTTCAGCCATGGCAGAACCAAAAGCGTCGTGGTTGAGACCAAGCGCAAGCGTGTTGTGGTGCCAACGGCCAAGCCGGGCACACCGGGGGCTGCGGCCCCAGCGGGAACCGCATCGCATTTGGGTGATCCCTCCAAGCGGCCGGCAGGTATCTATGATACCGAAATGGAGCGCCGTCTGAGTGCGCTGCGCGTTGCCAAGGCACGCGAAGCCGAAGACAATATCAAGCGCGCCGAGGATGAGCGCGTTCGCGCCGAAGAGCGCACGCGCAAACGCGAAGAAGCCGACGCCAAAGAAGTCGAAGAGCGCGCCCGCGTAACCGCTGCCCGTGCCAAGGCGACAGAAGAAGAACGCCTGCGGGTCGAAGCCATTTCCGAAGCGGCCGCCAAAGCCGTGGCGCGCAAGGCAGATGTTCTTGGCACGTCGCGCCGCCAGCCTGCAGCGCCTGAAAAGCCTGCCGAGGCCGCACCCCGTGCAGAACGGGCGGATCGCAACGCACCTGCCGCAGCCCCAAGCACGGCAAATGACGCCGTTGCCCGCGCGCCAATGGGGGCCAAGCCCGCATTGGTGGTTCGCAAAGTTGACCGTGACCGCGAAGAGCGGGAACGCAACGCCAAAGCCAAGGGCGACGAAGGCCGTCGTGCTGGCAAGCTGACCCTGAATGATGCGTTGGCCGGTGAAGGCGGGCGCACGCGCAGTCTTGCCGCGATGAAGCGCAAACAGGAAAAAGCCCGCCAAAAGTTGATGGGCTTTAACAAACCTGAAAAGCAAACGCGCGATGTGCAACTTCCCGAAACCATCGTGGTTTCGGAATTGGCCAACCGGATGGCCGAACGCGCGGCAGATGTGGTCAAAAGCCTGATGAAAATGGGCATGATGGTCACAATGAATCAGGCAATTGATGCCGACACGGCGGAATTGGTGATCGAAGAATTCGGCCACAAAGCCGTTCGCGTGTCGGATGCTGATGTCGAGCAAGTGATCGACACGGTGCAGGACGCCGAAGAGAACCTGATCACCCGGCCCCCGATTGTAACGATCATGGGCCACGTCGATCACGGCAAGACATCGCTTCTGGATGCGATCCGCCACGCCAGTGTTGTAACGGGCGAAGCGGGCGGCATTACCCAGCATATCGGTGCCTATCAGGTGATCACCGACAGCGGCGCCAGGTTGACTTTCCTTGATACGCCCGGTCACGCGGCCTTTACCTCGATGCGCGCGCGTGGTGCGAATGTTACCGACATTGTCGTGTTGGTGGTTGCGGCAGATGATGCCGTGATGCCGCAAACGATTGAGGCGATTGCCCACGCCAAAGCGGCCAAAGTGCCGATGATCGTGGCGATCAACAAGATCGACAAATATGAGGCGAACCCCACAAAGGTGCGCACCGATCTGTTGCAGCACGAAGTGGTGGTTGAGGCGATGTCTGGCGAAGTGCAGGACGTTGAGGTTTCCGCGAAAACGGGTCAGGGCCTTGATGAATTGCTGCAAGCCATTGCGTTGCAGGCCGAAATTCTGGAACTGCGCGCCAACCCGAAACGGGCGGCGTCCGGGGCGGTGATTGAAGCCAAGCTGGATGTGGGCCGTGGCCCGATTGCGACCGTTCTGGTGCAAAACGGCACCTTGCGCAAAGGCGATATCTTTGTTGTCGGCGAACAGTGGGGCAAAGTGCGCGCGCTGATCAACGACAAGGGCGAACGCATTGACGAGGCTGGCCCATCGGTTCCGGTCGAAGTGTTGGGTCTGTCGGGCACGCCATCTGCGGGTGATACGCTGAACGTGGTGGAAACCGAAGCGCAGGCGCGGGAAATCGCGACCTACCGTGAAAAAGCCGCCAAAGACAAACGAGCCGCCGTTGGGGCTGCAACCACGCTGGAACAGCTGATGGCCAAGGCCAAGGCGGATCAGACGGTTGCGGAACTGCCCGTGCTGGTGAAGGCCGATGTGCAGGGGTCATCCGAAGCCATCGTTCAGGCGTTGGAAAAGGTTGGCAACGACGAAGTGCGCGTGCGTGTATTGTCGTATGGCGTGGGGGCTATCACCGATTCCGATGTCAGTTTGGCCGAAGCCTCTGGCGCGCCGATCATCGGGTTTAACGTGCGGGCCAATGCATCTGCGCGCGTCAGTGCGCATCAAAAAGGTGTTGAGATCCGCTATTATTCGATCATCTATGATCTGGTTGATGATATCAAAGCCGCCGCGTCTGGCCTGCTGAAAGCTGAAATTCGCGAAACCTTTATTGGGTATGCGACGATCAAAGAAGTGTTCAAGGTTACCGGGATCGGCCAGGTTGCGGGCTGTCTGGTGACCGAAGGCATTGCGCGCCGGTCGGCCGGGGTGCGGTTGCTGCGTGACAACGTGGTGATCCATGAAGGCACGCTGAAAACACTGAAACGCTTTAAGGACGAAGTCAAAGAAGTGCAGTCCGGCCAGGAATGCGGCATGGCGTTTGAACGCTATGATGATGTGCGCGCAGGCGATGTGATCGAAATCTTTGAACGCGAAGAGATTCAGCGCAAGCTGGCGTAACGCGCGATGCAGACATAAAAAAGGGCCGGGAGAAATCCCGGCCTTTTTTATCGCGAAGCGTTTAAGTTCAGGCGTTGCGGACGGGCGTGACAGGATACCCGACAAAGGTCT
Source organism: Cypionkella sp. (assembly GCA_031384605.1). Lineage (GTDB taxonomy): Bacteria > Pseudomonadota > Alphaproteobacteria > Rhodobacterales > Rhodobacteraceae > JANNAT01. The sequence continues at coordinate 56,238 of JANNAT010000053.1, read as the reverse complement.
TTTCATCGACCTTTACCATAATCTTGCCATCAGCCATCTGGCCAACCAACAATCCCTGAATAGAAACGCAGCTTCCGACAGATATAGTGCGAAGCATTTGCCAATCCCCCAATTAGCGGTGCCTGATCAGTCTATCAACGATTTATGGGAAAACCATCACAATATTGCCGGAACTGACAGCATCCACCCAATATCAAACTAAAGTTTATAGCCAATCCCGCAAAATCGGGATCAACGGCAGGTCAGCGGGGGGCATTGGATAGTCGCGCATGTTGTGTGGGCGCACCCATGCCAGCGTCTGGCCTTCTTGCGGGCTGGGAATTCCCTGCCACCTCCGGCAGGCAAACAGCGGCATTAACAGGTGGAAATCATCATAGCTGTGGCTGGCAAAGGTCAGGGGTGCCAGACAAGACGCCCAGGTATCAATGCCCAGTTCTTCCTTCAACTCACGGATCAGGGCCAGTTCCGGCGTCTCGCCCGGATCAACCTTACCGCCCGGAAACTCCCACAACCCGGCCAATGATTTGCCCGGCGGGCGTTGGGCCAGAAGCACCCGGCCATCCGCATCAATAAGGGCGACTGCCGATACCAGAACGATCTTCAAGACCGGTAATCGGCGTTGATCTGGATGTAGCCATTGGTCAGATCGCAGGTCCAGACAGACCGTGCGCCAGTCCCCAACCCCAGATCAACCCCGATCAGCAGTTCCGGGTTTTTCATGTACGCGGCCGTGGCGTCTTCGGAATAATCCGGGTTGCGCCAACCGTTTTTGGCCACCACCAGATCGCCAAACCGCACTGTCAACAGATCCCGATCCGCCTGCGCACCCGATTTGCCCACCGCCATAACCACCCGCCCCCAATTAGGGTCTTGGCCCGCGACGGCGGTTTTCACCAAAGGCGAATTGGCGATGGCCAAGGCAACCTTATGCGCATCGGCGTCTGAAGCGGCGCCTGTCACCCGCACCTCGATAAACTTGCTGGCACCTTCACCGTCACGCACCACCTGATGCGCCAGATCCAACATCACGCTGTGCAAGGCCGCTTCAAACGCCTTGGCCACCGCGCCCTTTACCTGTGCCGCAGATGACTGCCCGGTTGCGGCCAGCAGCAGCGTGTCTGAAGTAGAGGTATCACTATCAACCGTGATCGAATTGAACGTCGCATCAACGGTGCGCGACAGCATCTTTTGCAAGCTTGGCGCGGAAATTTTGGCATCGGTGAAGATGTAAACCAGCATCGTCGCCATATCCGGCGCGATCATGCCTGATCCTTTGGCGATACCCGCGATGTTAATGATCCCGCCATCGCCTTGCACAACCGCTGTAGCCCCTTTGGGGAATGTATCGGTTGTCATCATGGCTTCGGCGGCCATGTCGATGGCGTCTTCGCGCAAGTCCGCCACCAGATCGGGAATTTTGCCGGTGATACGGGAATGGGGCAGCGGCTCGCCAATCACGCCGGTAGACGAGGTGAAAACACGAAATACAGGCAGATCAAGCGCGCTTGCCACGCCGTTTACAATCTGCGCCACGGCATGATCGCCAACCGCCCCGGTAAAAGCGTTGGAATTGCCGGAGTTGACCAGAATCGCGGCCCCCAGCCCTGCGGGTATCTTTTGCGCCAAATTGGCCTGACAGGCCCGAACGCAGGCCGACCGGGTGGTTGACCGGGTAAATACGCCGGCCATTGCCGTGCCCGGTGCCAGCCGAACCAACATCACATCTTTGCGGTTGGCATAACGCACGCCAGCCTCTACTGCCGAAAACTGCACCCCCGCAATGCGCGGCATTACCGGAAAAGAGGCGGGGGCCAAGGGTGAAATTGGCTTGGCCTTTTTCACCGCAACACCGGGGGCCTGCAAAGCCTTCAACGATTTCTTCAAAGCCTTGGCTTCGGCTTTCCAGTCAGTCTTGGCCATCACTGCCCCCTTTGATCACTTGTCCAGCAACGTCAGATCGGTCAGTAGCGCAGGATCAAGCGCTTCGCCCGGCTTTGCAATCTTGGCGGCGTCTGTCAGCGTTTTAAGATGCGCTTCAACCGCCTTCTGTTCAATTTCGGCGGCCAGTTCATCGCGCAGATCGTCCAACGTTGGCAGTGCCGCCGCGCGGGTTTCTTTGACCAAAATCAGATGCCAGCCAAAATCAGATTTGATCGGCCCGGCAACCTTACTGACTTCGGCTGCAACCACCGCATCCTCAAATGGCTTTACCATCGCGCCCAGTCCAAACCAACCCAGATCGCCGCCATTAGCACCAGATCCAGTGTCAGTTGAATTTGCTTTGGCAAGGGCTGCGAAATCGCCACCGCCATCCAACTGCTTTTTCAGATCATTCGCCTTTTCCTCGGTTTCAACCAAGATATGCGAAGCCGAATATTCAATGCCGGGCTTGGCATCCTTAAACCGCGCGTTATAGGCAGTTTGTAGGGCCGTATCCGTGACCGCAACCGAAATGACGGCTTGCAGCGCCACATTTGAAAGATAGCCGCGATTGTCATTTTCGATCGCAAGCATATCGCGCTTGGCCACCTTATCGCCCAAGGATTGTTCCAGCACCGTTTGCTGCACCAATTGGTCCAGAATGCCCTTGAACAACACATCATTTGGCAAGGATTTGTATTCTTCGGGCAGGGCGTTCCGGGCAACGATCATATGCCCCACGGTAATATTGGTGCCGTTGACTGTGGCCACAACCGTATCTGCCGTGGTGTCCTGGGACATGCCCGGTGTCGCCAAAGTTACCGCCAGGGCCAAGCCCGCCAAAAACCGCATCGCTTTTACCATCTCACGCTCTCCTGATCGGTCCGCGCCGTTGCGCGGCGTTGACTATGACGGGCCATGCTCTTACATCGCGTGAGGTCGCGTGTATCGGGCCGCCCGGCTTTATTGGTCTTTCTACGAAAGGCTGAAGGGGCGGGCAAGGCAAAGCCTCACACGATCTTGTCAGAAACGACCAGGCGGAGAAAACATGCTGGGTCTCGGAACGATTGCACGCAAGATATTCGGCACGCCGAATGATCGCATGGTAAAATCTGTGCGCCCGATGGTCGCCAGGATTAACGCGCTTGAAGCAGAGTTTTCTGCCCTGACCGACGCGCAGATCTTGGAAAAGACCGCCGTGTTTCAACAAAGGGTGCAGACGGGCGGTGAAAGCCTTGAGTCGATCCTGCCCGAAGCCTTTGCCAATTGCCGCGAAGCTGCGCGCCGTGCGCTGGGCCTGCGGGCCTTTGATGTGCAACTGATGGGTGGAATTTTCCTGCACCAAGGCAATATCGCCGAAATGCGCACGGGCGAGGGCAAGACCCTTGTGGCCACTTTCCCCGCCTATCTGAACGCGCTGACGGGCAAAAGCGTGCACGTGGTGACGGTGAACGATTATCTGGCCAAGCGTGACGCCGAGTGGATGAGCAAGGTTTACAGTGCCTTGGGCATGACCACCGGCGTTGTTTATCCCTATCAAAGCGAAGCCGAGAAGAAAGACGCGTATCGCTGCGATATCACTTACGCCACCAACAACGAATTGGGCTTTGATTACCTGCGCGACAACATGAAGGGCAGCCTGGCCGAAATGGCCCAGCGCGGCCATTCTTTTGCGATTGTTGATGAGGTTGATTCGATTCTGGTAGACGAGGCGCGCACGCCGTTGATTATCTCGGGGCCCAGCCAAGACCGCAGTGACCTGTATCAAAAGGTTGATTTGCTGATCCCATCTCTGACGGATGAACATTACAAGCTGGACGAAAAGACCCGCAATGTGACGTTCAGCGAAGACGGTAATGAATTCATCGAACAGGCCTTGCATGACGCGGGTATCCTGCCCGCCGATCAGGCGCTGTATGAACCCGAAAGCACCACCATCGTGCATCACGTCACCCAAGCCCTTCGCGCCCACAAACTGTTTTCGCGCGATCAGCAGTATATCGTGCGTGATGACGAGGTGATGCTGATCGACGAATTTACCGGGCGCATGATGAAGGGCCGCCGTCTGTCGGATGGTCTGCATCAGGCGATCGAGGCGAAAGAACACGTCACCATTCAGCCTGAAAACGTGACTTTGGCCTCGGTAACCTTCCAGAACTATTTCCGCTTGTATGAAAAGCTGGGCGGAATGACTGGCACCGCATCTACCGAAGCGGATGAGTTTATGGAGATTTATAAACTTGGCGTCGTCGAAGTGCCGACCAACCGTCCGGTGATGCGCAAAGACGAACATGATCAGGTTTACCGCACCTCGCGCGAGAAATTCGAAGGCGTGGTCAAGACCATTCAAGAGGCGCATGCCACCGGGCAGCCATTGCTTGTGGGCACCACGTCGATTGAAAAGTCGGAACTGTTGTCGGAAATGCTGAAAACCGCGGGCATCCCGCACAACGTGTTGAACGCGCGCCAGCATGAACAAGAGGCGCAGATTGTCGCCGATGCGGGCAAGCTGAACGCCGTGACCATCGCCACCAACATGGCGGGCCGTGGCACCGATATTCAGCTGGGCGGCAACGTTGAAATGAAGGTGCTAGAGGCGATTGCCGCCGATCCGGCCCTGCACCCCGACGAAGTGCGCGCGCGGATCGAATCCGAACACGCCGATGAAAAGGCCGCTGTTCTGGCGGCGGGCGGTTTATTTGTTCTGGCGACCGAACGCCACGAATCGCGCCGCATCGACAATCAGCTGCGGGGCCGGTCTGGTCGTCAGGGTGATCCGGGGCGGTCTTCGTTCTTCCTGTCTTTGGAAGACGATCTGATGCGGATTTTTGGCTCGGAACGGCTGGATTCGGTCTTGTCGAAACTGGGCATGAAAGAAGGCGAGGCGATTGTTCACCCGTGGGTCAACAAATCACTTGAACGCGCGCAGGCCAAGGTCGAAGGCCGCAACTTTGATATCCGCAAACAACTGCTGAAATACGATGACGTGATGAATGATCAGCGCAAAGCGATCTTCGGTCAGCGGATGGAAGTGATGGAATCCGCCGATCTGGCAGACATTGTGCAAGACATGCGCCATCAGGTCGCCGAAGATCTGGTCTATGGCTATCTGCCGCCAAAGTCTTACGCTGATCGGTGGGATGCCGCCGGGCTGCAAGAGGCGCTGGTTGAAAAAATGGGCTTGCGGCTGCCCGTTACCGATTGGGCCGCCGAAGAAGGGGCGGATCAGGATGTCGTCCGCGACCGGGTTGTCGAAGCCAGCGATAAGCTGATGGATGATAAACTGGCGGCGTTTGGCCCCGACACGATGCGTAACATCGAAAAACAACTGTTGTTGCAATCAATTGACGGTAAATGGCGCGAACATTTGCTACGATTGGAACATCTGCGGTCGGTGGTTGGTATGCGCGGATACGCCCAGCGCGATCCGCTGAACGAATACAAAACCGAATCTTTTGCCCTGTTCGAATCGATGCTGAATTCCTTGCGGCAGGATGTGACCCAAAAGCTGGCAATGATCCGGCCGATTTCGGCGGAAGAACAGCAGGCGATGATTGCACAAATGACGGCCCAGCGGGCACCAGCCCCGGCTGCGGCAATGGCCGCTCCGGTTGCTGTTGCACCCCTTGCGGGGTTTGTGGAAACGGATCCTGCCACTTGGGGAAATCCATCGCGCAATGATGATTGTCCCTGTGGGTCGGGCGAAAAGTTCAAGCATTGCCACGGCAAACTGGTCTAATCCCGGCCCAATCTGCAAGATAGGGCGGCTTTTGCCGCCCTTGCCATCTTTAGGCCACCGTGTTTGGAAACATTCCTTCTTTCCGCCACGCCTTTGCCTGTTTTGTCGGTCAAACAGCGGCGGACGACTTCTGTTGGAGGATGCTATGGCTGATACTATACGCAAAATCACGCGCGCCGTTGCGGTTCTTGCCGTGGCATTGGGTGCGGGGCATTTGGTGCAAAACATGTCGAAAAACGATTCCCCCAGCCGCGTGGCGCGGACGGAAGTATTGCCCGAACCAAAGGCAATTCAAACCGTCGCCGCGACAGATGCATTGCCAACCCCGCTGCCGCAGCCAAAGCCAGCGCTGATTGAACCGATTGCCGCTGCCGCACCCGCAGCCCCACCCGCAGAAAAGATCCCCGCGCCAATCATTCTGGCGGCCACTGGTGCCACTGAACCCTTGGCCGAAACACCACCGGCCAAGGGCGCACCACCTTTGGTTTTACCAGCGACACCATTGGCTGCAGCGCCGCAATCCGCGCCGCCAGCGGCTGCCGGTGTGCAACTTGCCGAAGCCTGTGCTGTAACCCTTGATCTGATGGCCGAAGCGAACGCGATGATTGGCCTGACGCTGCAGGCCCCGTGTCACGCAAATGAGCGGGTTATCGTCAAACATGCCGGCCTTGCGGTTTCGGCAATGACAACCGCGAATGGGGCGTTGTTTACTGGCGTTCCGGCGTTTGAAACAGCGGCCTTGGTTGAAGTCGTATTCGCTGATGGTCAAGCCGCCACTGCCAGTATCGAGATGCCCGAGGTTGCACAGCTGCGCCGCTTTGGCGTGCAATGGCAGGCGGACGACGCCTTTCAGGTGCATGCATTTGAAAACGGGTCGGGTTACGGCGATGCCGGTCACATCTCTGGGGCCGATCCACATCGGCCCGTCGCAGGCCTGGCTTCAAGCGGTGGCTTTTTGACGCTGTTAGGCGACAGCACCGCGCAAAATCCTTTGCTGGCCGAGATTTTTACCTTCCCGGCCAACCCCAATACCAAAGCCGAAGTTATCGTTGAAGCCGCAGTTACGAAGGCCACGTGCGGCCGCGAATTGTTGGGGGAAACCCTGAACGCAATCGGTGGCGAGGTGTATGTTACGGATCTGACGCTTGCTATGCCTGATTGTGGGGCCATTGGTGATTATATGGTGTTGAAAAATCTGGTGCTTGACCTGAGTATCGCCGCTGCAGAGTAACGGGCGGGCGGATGGTTAATGGAGGCAGTTTTTTGGCGCGCGGCGGCATTTGTCGCGCTTTTGCCCATAGCGGCCCTGGCGCAAGATGTAACCCTTACCTCTCGTGATGGATCACTGGCCATTTCAGGCACCCTTCAGGCCTATGACGGAGAGTTTTTTCGCATCGACAGCAAATATGGCCTGCTGACGGTCGACGCACAGGGTGTTATCTGCGATGGCCCGGCTTGCCCTGCCTTGACCGCGCCCAAGGCCATCATCCGTCTGGTTGGCGAAAGCGATGCTGGTGCGGCGTTGCTGCAACCCCTGCTGCGGGCTTTTGCGCATTCGCGGGGGCTGATCTATACGGCACCTGTCGGTCCGGATGACCCCGCGGTGCTGACGGATCCAGCCACCGCCAAGATACTGGCAGAGATATCGTTTAGCCCTATGTCACCAGAAAATGCCCGCGCCGCACTGAAGGCAGAACGCGCTGATATGATCGTGTCATCGGAAACAACCGCTGATCTGGGCGCGCGCGCTTTGGCGATGGATGCATTGATCCCGATTGTCGCGCCAGACAACCCCTTGCCCGGCATATCGACGCTGGATCTTGCCAAAGCTTTGGCCGGAGAGATAACCAATTGGGCGCAAATTGGTGGGCCTGATATGCCACTGATTTTACACGGGCTAAAGCCGGGATCTGATCTGCAACGGGCGTTGTCGGCGCGGCTTGGGCGCGAAGTGGCGGCAGCGGTGACGCATGTCAATCTGGCAGAACTGGCGTCGGCAGTGGTGAAAGATCCTTGGGCGCTGGCCGTCACTGGCCAAGCATCGTTGGGCGCGGCGCGGGCGCTTCCGCTGGCAGACAGTTGCGGGTTTCCGCTTTTGCCCAGCAGATTGGCGGTGAAGGCGCAGGATTATCCGCTGACGTTGCCACTCTATTTGCTAACGCCGCGCCGCCGTTTGCCTTTGATTGCGCGTGAGTTGTTAGAGTTTTTGGCACTGCCGGCAGCACAAGCCGCGGTGGCAGACGCAGGCTATATTGACCGCGCACCAGAGCGTCAGCCGATGACGGCAGACGGCTTGCGATTGATCAATGCCATCCAGGGCGCCGGGGATGAAACCACTCTTGCCGATTTGAAACGGCTGGTTGACTTGATGGATGGCGCAGATCGGATATCGCTGACGTTCCGGTTTGAAGACGGGGCAGATCAAATTGACGCAGCGTCGCGCGAAAACCTGGCTGATCTGGCCCGCTTGCTTGAGGCCGGGGCGTTTGAAGGCCAGGCATTGTATCTGGCCGGGTTTTCGGATGGATCAGGCCCCGCGAAAGACAATATGGATCTGTCGCAAGCCCGTGCGGCGACGGTCCTTGAGGCATTGAAGGTCGCAGCGCCCTCGGTGCCAGCCGACCAACTGCCGACAGTTGTGGCCTTTGGCGAGGCTTTGCCAATGGCATGCGATGAAACCGGGCCGGGCAGGCGGCTGAACCGCCGGGTAGAGCTGTGGGTGAAACCGGCCTTTGGCGCGGCACCTTGACCGGGCTACAAATACCCTTTGGCCTTGAACGACAATTCGCGTGACTTTCCGATGATCAGATGGTCGTGCAAAGTGATCCCCAACACTTGGGCCGCGTCCTGCACCTGATGGGTCATAGTGATATCGGCATCGGATGGGGTCGGGTCGCCTGACGGATGATTATGCACCAAAATCAAGGCGCTGGCATTCAGTTCCAGCGCACGTTTTACCACTTCGCGCGGGTAAACCGGCACGTGATCAACCGTGCCTTTTGCCTGTTCCTCATCGGCGATCAGCACATTTTTGCGATCCAGAAACAGAATGCGAAATTGTTCCGTTTCGCGGTGCGCCATGGCTGTATGGCAATAATCCAGCAAAGCATCCCATGATGATAACACAGGTCGGTTCATCACCCGCGCCCGCATCAGGCGTTGCGATGCGGCTTCCAGCAGCTTCAGTTCAACCACCACCGCACCGCCAACACCCTTAACCATTGTCAACCGTGCAGGCGTTGCCGTGATCACCCGATTAAAATCGCCAAACGTATCCAGCAACAGCCGCGCCAATGGTTTCACATCCTGCCGGGGAATGGCGCGAAACAGCACAAGTTCCAGCAGTTCATAGTCCGGCATGGCAGCGGCACCGCCTTGCATAAACCGATCGCGCAGACGTTTGCGGTGGTCGGCAATATAAGACGGCAATCGTGCGGCCGTTGTGCCCAGCGCCTCGTCTTCGTCGCCCGCCGGGGCAAAGAGGGGAAGGCAAGCTTCTTCAAAGGCGCGTGGGTTTCTCATACCAAAAGCTGGCACAAGACTGGTGAAGAAACCGTTAACCCGGCTACTCCGCCGCCGCTATTTCTGCTTTTCGCCCCGCCATTTCGTCAGAAAACCCATGGTTTACGTCACGGTGTCCGGCCTCATCTTGCCGCACCACAATCACCACATCGCGCAGGCGTGCGTCGGGGGCCAGCTTCCAGTAATCAATCGCAAACTGCGGTGCGGGCACGTTTTCGGCGCGGCCTGCATCAATGTCGGCCAGATATTGGGTGTAGCTATAGACGGCCTCTTCCTCAAGATAGCCGACAAAGCGGTGCGCCACGCGGGGCCAAATAATATAGAACACGAAGAAACCGTTGAAGAATATCCCCTGTGCCAAAATGATCAGCGCGCGTTCAAACCAGTTTGGCTTGGCGACTTGAATAAAGGTCATCAGATGCGCGCGTTCGTTTTCGGCCTCGTCCAAAAGGGTTTTGATCCAACCCCGGTCATCCTGAAACCGCCGCAAGGCCCGCAGATGGGTCAACATGCCGCCCACCATACCCGGCACAGCCGCAACTGTTTCCAGCACAACCGCACGGTGGCCATACCTGTTGCGGAAGAAGAGATCGGCAAAGAACCGCAGGAATTTCACCGCGCCCAAGGCAACCCGATCGCCAAATCCGATGGGTTTATAGTGGGTAACGTTCAGGGCGGTTTCGTCCGGATGTGTGTGTGGCATCGCTTTGGTCCCTTCAGACGCATTACATCTTGCGCTGTATATGGGGATGCGATGCCGCAAACGTGATGCGACGAATTGTCGTAGGTTAGTGGGCTGCATAAAGGCGTGGGGGTTTCACACCCCCTAGCGGCAATCGCATGGCGATTGCCGCAGCCCCCGTGGGATATTTTCAAACAGAAAAAGCGCAAGTGTTAGACAGCTTTAATGCCGCTTTAGCCTTTCATCGTGTCCCAAAACCCTTTGACCTTGGAAAAGAACGACGATCCTTCGGGGTTGTTATCCTCGGACAGGGTATCAAATTCACGCAGTATCTCTTTTTGGCGCGATGTCAGGTTCACCGGGGTTTCCACCGCCAATTCAATCACCATATCGCCAGCACCGCCGCCGCGCAGGGCGGGCATGCCCTTGGCGCGCAGGCGCATTTGCTTGCCGGTCTGGCTGCCTGCAGGCACTTTGACCCTGCTTTTGCCGCCATCAATCGTCGGCACCTCGATCTCGCCACCCAGCGCCGCGGTGGCAAGGGTGATCGGCACGCGGCAGAACAGATGCACGGAATCGCGTTGAAAGATCGGGTGATCTTTGACTTCGATAAAGATGTAAAGATCGCCTGACGGCCCGCCGCGCATGCCCGCTTCGCCTTCGCTGGCAAGACGTATCCGGGTGCCAGTTTCAACGCCTGCAGGAATGTTCACGGAGAGAGAGCGTTCTTTTTCCAACCGCCCTGCGCCGCCGCAAGATTTACAGGGGTTTTTGACGATCTGGCCGGCACCGCTGCAGGTGGGGCAGGTGCGTTCAACAGTAAAGAACCCTTGTTGCGCGCGCACTTTGCCCATGCCCGAACAGGTGGGGCAGGTGACGGGTTCGGCACCTCCTTCGGCCCCTGACCCACGACAGGTGTCGCAAGCCACGGATGTTGGCACCGAGATGGTTTTCTGCACGCCAGCAAACGCTTCTTCTAGCGATACGCGTAGGTTATAGCGCAGATCCGATCCACGCTGTGCGCGCGCACGCTGCCCACCGCCGCCACGACCGCCCATGAAATCGCCAAACAGATCTTCGAACACATCCGAAAACGCTGATGCAAAATCGCCGTTACCGCCCGCATATCCGCCACGTTGTGGGCCTGCGCCACCTTCAAAGGCTGCGTGGCCATAGCGATCATAGGCGGCCTTTTTGTCGGCGTCTTTCAACACCTCATAGGCTTCGTTGATCTCTTTAAATTGCGCTTCGGCGTTGGGGTTGCTGGAATTGCGGTCGGGGTGCAATTCTTTTGCTTTGGCCCGATAGGCCTTTTTCAACTCTTCCGCAGAGGCGCCTTTAGACGCGCCCAAAAGATCGTAATAGTCGCGCTTTGCCATCGCAAAACCCTTTCACGGGAACGCCGCAGGGCGGCCCTGATGTTGGGCCGCCCTGTTTTGGTTCCTGGCGGCTTATTTCCGCTTGTTGTTCCCGAGATCTTCGAAATCTGCGTCGATGATGTCTTCGTCCACACCACGCTGCTCATCCGGATCATTGCCATCCGACGCGTCAGCCGAGGCTTTATAAATCGCCTCACCCAGTTTCATCGCGGCTTCGGTCAGGTTTTGGATGCCACCCTTGATCTTGCCAACCTCTTCGGTTTTCAACACGTCTTCCAGCGCAGCCATCGCCAGTTCGATCACTTCGACGGTTGACGGATCAACCTTGTCGGAATGTTCTGCCAGCGACTTTTTGGTCGAATGCAACAGGCTTTCGGCCTGATTGCGGGCCTCTACCATTTCGCGGCGTTCTTTATCGGCTTCGGCATTGGCTTCGGCGTCTTTGACCATCTTTTCGATGTCATCGTCCGACAAACCGCCCGAAGCTTGGATGGTGATCGCCTGTTCCTTGTTGGTGCCTTTGTCCTTGGCCTTGACCGAAACAATTCCATTGGCATCAATGTCAAATGTGACCTCGATCTGTGGCAGGCCGCGTGGCGCTGGCGGGATCGATTCAAGGTTGAACTGGCCCAGGATCTTGTTATCCGCCGCCATTTCCCGCTCACCCTGGAAACAGCGGATGGTCACGGCGTTCTGGTTGTCTTCGGCGGTTGAGAAAATCTGCGACTTTTTCGTCGGGATCGTGGTGTTGCGGTCGATCAGACGAGTGAACACGCCGCCAAGGGTTTCGATCCCCAACGACAGCGGCGTTACGTCCAGCAAAACCACGTCTTTGACGTCGCCTTGCAACACACCAGCCTGAATGGCGGCACCAGCGGCCACAACCTCGTCCGGGTTCACACCCTTGTTCGGCTCTTTGCCAAAGAACTTGGTCACTTCTTCGACAACGCGGGGCATGCGGGTCATACCGCCGACCAGAACCACCTCGTCAATGTCGGCCATCGTCAGGCCGGCATCTTTCAACGCGGCCTGGCAGGGCTTGATCGACTTTTTGATCAGATCATCCACCAGTGATTCCAATTTGGAACGGGTCAGCTTGACCACCAAGTGCAGCGGCTGGCCGGTGTTGGAATTCATCGAAATGAACGGCTGGTTGATCTCTGTCTGCTGGCTGGACGACAGTTCGATCTTGGCCTTTTCCGCCGCCTCTTTCAGACGCTGCAGGGCCATTTTATCAAGGCTAAGGTCAACGCCGTGTTCTTTTTTGAATTCATCCGACAGGTAATTGACGATGCGCATGTCAAAGTCTTCGCCGCCAAGGAACGTATCGCCGTTGGTGGATTTTACCTCAAACAGGCCGTCATCAATTTCCAGAATGGTGATGTCAAACGTGCCACCACCAAGGTCATAAACCGCGATGGTTTTCGCCTCTTTGCGGTCAAGACCGTAGGCGAGCGCGGCGGCGGTTGGTTCGTTGATAATGCGCAACACTTCCAGACCGGCGATGCGGCCGGCGTCTTTGGTGGCTTGGCGCTGGGCATCGTTGAAATAGGCAGGAACCGTGATGACGGCTTGGGTAACAGTTTCACCCAGATAGGATTCGGCGGTTTCCTTCATCTTTTGCAAGATCACGGCGGAAACCTGGCTTGGCGAATACTTCTCACCGCGCACTTCGACCCAGGCATCGCCATTGCCGCCGTTGACGATTTTGTAAGGCATGTTCTTTTGGTCTTTGATGATCACAGGATCATCATGGCGACGGCCAATCAAACGCTTGACTGCAAACACGGTGTTTTGCGCGTTGGTCACGGCCTGCCGTTTGGCGGCCTGTCCGACCAGACGTTCGGTTTCGGTGTAGGCCACGATCGACGGCGTGGTGCGCGCACCTTCCGAGTTTTCGATGATCCGCGGCTGCGATCCATCCATAATGGCAACGCAAGAATTTGTCGTTCCCAGGTCAATACCAATGATTTTGGCCATGATTTGTCCTTTTCCTTCGGCGATGTTGAAGGCGGGAACCCCTTAAGGCATTCCGACCTGATCCCATGTAAGACCCGCAAAAGAGCTGATGCCCGTCGACGGCTTGCAGCGGTATATAGGGAGGTAAAAATCGCCCTGCAAGCGGGGGTGACCATCGAAGTTCAATCGAATCTGATGAAAACGCGATTGGATTGCGCCATGGCCACTATTGGTGGCGATAAAACGCCGTCACCGCTTGGCGTTCCAGCTGGCAGAGGCATGTCTGCGGGTAAAGCTTTCCCCCATCAAGCCCACCACGATCAAAACCAAAGTGACACAAATTGGATACAGGATCGAACTGTAATGCGGATGATAGTTTTCAAACATAAATCCGCGGGTCTGATCAATACTGTGGAACAAAGGGTTCCACGTGTACATCGACAAAATATAGGTGGGCGTTGCGTTTGCCAAAAACATCTTGCCAGAAAATATCATGTTGGCCCGCGAATAGATCGTCGTCAGCACGCCGAAAAGTTCTGGCTGCCAAGGCGTGGCGGCCTTGAACACCATGCCAACGCCGATGCCAGATGCCCAGGAAATCAGAAATGTTCCTGCCACATAGACGGGCTCATGAATGGTGATCGGTGTCCATAACGTGTGATAGCAAAACAGAATTACGGCGGCAGACAGGGTTTGTAGATAAAGCGCGCCCAAGGCGGCAGATCCGATTGCCACAATCGTGTTCATCGGAGAATGCTTCATCATCGCCGATGTGGGCCCATCTGACCGTGAAACCGCGGAAAGTGTTTTGGCATGGGTCGCAAAGTTGAAGACGCCCGACATGATATACAGCACAAAGTCGCCACGAACAGCGTTGCCGCGCATACCAAGGATGTCGAACAGAAATACCATAATCGCCACCATGATCACCGATTGAACGATGCTCATCAGCAGGCCAAGGACGGCGTTGCCATTCGATTTTCGGATGTTGCGAACCGAAGCGTGGAATATCAACTCCAGCAGGGCCATGCCGCTGGTTATCGACGAAGTTCTGACATTTGGTTGAAACATTGCCCGCCGCCCTACCGTTCGCCCAATTCAAACCGGAATGATGAAAATCCACCCGGCCGGGAAATCTTGCCGTTCCCCTTTGTTGGGATAATAAGGGTGATGTATGTATTAATCAACAACGCGGCTGAACTGTGGCGTGGCTGGCAGGAGACCCGATGAATCACGAAACCTTGATCCCCATCATCCGCCGTTTGGCGTTAGAGGCGGGGGATAAGATCATGCAGGTCTATGATGGCCCCGACTTCGCGGTAAAGTCGAAATCTGATGCCAGCCCCGTTACCGAAGCAGACGAGGCTGCAGATGCCATCATATCCGCCGGGCTGCGGGCCGCATTTCCCGATGTTGTGCTGATCACCGAAGAACAAGCCGACAGCCACGCCTTAACCGCCAGCACCTTTCTGATCGTCGATCCGTTAGATGGCACCAAGGAATTTGTGCAAAGACGCGGCGATTTTACGGTCAACATCGCTTATGTCGAAAATGGCCAGCCTACGCGCGGCGTGGTGTATGCCCCCGCACAGCGACGGTTGTTTTATACATTGGCAAATGGTGTTTCGGTGGAAGAAACCGGCGATCTGTCGAAAACAAGCGTCGGACCAACCACTGCCTTGTCGGTTTCAATACCGGATAACGCCGCCCTTATGGTGGTGGCATCAAAATCGCACCGCGATGCTGCGACGGATGACTACATCGCAAAATATGCGCTTAAAGATATGAAATCGGCGGGCAGCAGTCTTAAATTCTGCCTGATCGCTACGGGTGAGGCGGATTTGTATCCCCGTCTTGGCCGCACGATGGAATGGGATACTGCCGCAGGGGATGCGGTTTTACGCGGCGCGGGCGGCCATGTTGTGCGGTTTGATGATCACACACCGCTGGCTTACGGCAAACCCGGCTGGGACAATCCGTTCTTTATCGCCTACGCCCCCGGAGTTGGCCTGAAGACATGAGCGTTCTGATCGCTATTCCTGCCCGCTATGACAGCCAGCGATATCCGGGCAAACCCTTGGTTTCGCTAAAGGGCCCCGATGGTGACAAAACCCTTATCCGCCGCAGCTGGGAGGCGGCTATGGCCGTGCGGGGCGTTGACCGCGTTGTTGTGGCCACCGATGATACCCGCATTCGCGACCACGCGCAGGGCTTTGGGGCCGACGTGGTGATGACGTCAGACACCGCCCGCAATGGCACAGAACGCTGCGCCGAAGTGGCCGCTTTGCTGCCGGGTTTCGATATTGTGGTAAACCTGCAAGGCGACGCACCCCTTACCCCTTCTTGGTTTGTCGAAGACCTGATTGCGGGCCTTCGGGCCGATCCCGATGCCGATATCGCAACCCCGGTGCTGCGCTGTGATGGGCGGGCGTTGAGCGGGTTTTTGGCAGATCGCCGTGCGGGGCGCGTGGGGGGCACAACGGCGGTGTTCGGGGCGGGGATGCGGGGGCTGTATTTCTCGAAAGAGGTGATACCGTTCACGTCTGATCCCTACGCCGATGCAGACCTTACCCCGGTGTTTCACCATGTTGGGGTTTATGCGTATCGCCCCAGCGCGCTGGCGGCCTATCCATTCTGGCCCGTTGGTCCGCTAGAGGCGCTGGAAGGATTGGAACAACTGCGGTTTTTGGAAAATGGCCGCGCGGTTTTGTGCGTTAAAGTCGATGCCAAGGGCCGCCCGTTCTGGGAGCTTAACAACCCCTCAGACGTGCCGGTTATCGAGGCGATGATGGCAGAGATGGGCTAGTGACAGCACTTCCAACCAGCGTGATCGTGGTAAGCCGTCATCGGCCTGACGCGTTGATGCGCTGTTTGGTGGGGCTTGCGCAGCAAGATCATCCGCAGTTTGAAATCATTGTCGTGGCTGATCCAGCGGCAATCGCTGCGGCGCAACAAATGGGTTTGACGATCAAGACTGTGATCTTTGATCAAGCCAATATCAGTGCTGCGCGCAATGCGGGGTTAGGCCTTGCGGCGGCCCCGGTTGTTGCCTTTATTGACGATGATGCGGTTGCCGAACCGACATGGCTTTTGCGGCTGACCGCGCCTTTTGCCGATCAAAATGTGATCGCTGCAACGGGGTTCATCCGGGGCCGCAACGGGATTTCCTTTCAATGGAAGGCCTGCCTTGTTGATGCGATGGGGCAGGATCATCCCCTTGATATCACGTCAACAACGTTGATGGCCGGCACATCCCGGCAAGCCGTCAAGACTGTCGGCACCAACTGCGCGTTTCGCCGCGATGCCCTGCTGCGTATTGGCGGCTTTGACCCGTCTTATCGGTTCTTTCTGGATGAGGCCGATGTCAACCTGCGCATGGCCGGGCTTGGACTAACTGCGATTGTGCCCAACGCCCAGGTGCATCACGGCTATGCCGCAAGTGATCGCCGCCGCGCGGATCGGGTGCCGTTGTCGCTGTATGATATCGCCGCCAGCTCCGCCATTTTTCTGCGTCGTCATGCCCCGCAGGCCGATTTAACCACCGCCCTTGCAGCGCTGACACAACGTGAGGCCGCCCGCGCAAAACACCATCTGGTTGCTGGCCGTATCGGCACCGATGAAGTGGTGGCGTTGATGACCAGTCTTCACGCCGGTTGGGCCGAAGGGCTTCAGCATGTTTTGCCGCCCTTGACGGCATTGCCGCATATTAATGCATCTTTCGCCGCGATGCCCGGCACTGGCCCAAGGGTCGGTATCGTTATTGCAGGCCGCATCTGGCAACGAAATGGCCTGATCCGCCAAGCCATGGCAGCTGTTGCCGATGGGAAAATCGTCACGGTTATCTGCTTGTCGCCCAGCGTCCGGGCGCACCAGATGCAGTTCCAAAGTGCCGGTTTCTGGCTGCAGACAGGCGGTTTGTTTGGGCGCAGCGTGCGGCAAGGCAGTCGGATCAGGTTGGTCGGGTTCCGGCGCAGAATTGCCCAAGAGGTCGCCCGTATCGCGAATCTGCGCCCAACCAGCTGATTTTGACGATGCGTTTTTCCCATTAAATCACCGGCTGATTTGTGTTAATTGATCCACATGCAGCAACATTGCCAAATTCCTGCCAAATTGTTCTATTAACGCTTTGGAACTAAGGTGTAACTTCTTCCGTTAATGAACGTGCACGTCGAGAGTGGGGCAAATGAAGGTTAAGAAAGTTACCAAAGCTGTGTTTCCCGTGGCCGGAATGGGCACGCGGTTTCTGCCGGCGACCAAGTCTATCCCGAAAGAGATCATGACTTTGGTAGACCGCCCCCTCATCCAATACGCGATTGATGAGGCCCGCGCCGCCGGGATCAAAGAGTTTATCTTTGTCACCTCGCGCGGGAAATCCGCACTTGAGGATTATTTTGATCACTCGCCCGAGTTGGAAAATACCCTGCGCAAAGCTGGCAAGGATGAATTGCTTGAAATCCTGAAGGATACCAATATGGACTCAGGCGCCATTGCCTATGTGCGCCAAAACCGTCCGATGGGCCTGGGGCACGCCGTCTGGTGCGCGCGGCGTCTGATTGGCAATGAACCTTTCGCCGTATTGCTGCCCGATGACGTGATCGCTGCCGAAAAGCCCTGCCTTCAACAGATGATCGAAGCGTATGAGCAAACCGGTGGCAATATGGTGGCGGCCATGGAAGTGCCGCCTGAAAAAGCGTCCAGTTACGGCGTGTTGGACATTGACGAAGACATGGGATCAATTGTGCGCGCCAAGGGCATGGTTGAAAAGCCGCGTGCCGAAGATGCGCCTTCAAATCTGGCGGTGATCGGGCGGTATATTCTGACGCCCAAAATCTTGTCGAATCTCAATCGGATGAAGCAAGGTGCGGGCGGAGAAATTCAGCTGACCGATGCCATCGCAGAAGAAACAAAATCGGGCAAAGTCTTTGGCTTTCGCTTTCGCGGTCAGCGCTATGATTGCGGATCAAAGGCAGGGTTTTTGCAGGCCACAGTGGCGTTTGGTCTGGCGCGGCCCGATTTGCGCGATGAATTTGGCGCCTATCTGAACGACATGCTGACGCTGCAAAAGGCAGCACAATAGTCGGTGGTGCCGCCCGAAACTGCTGCCCGGCTTTTGGATCTGACGCGGCTGGTGTCGCGTCTGGGGCGGGGGCCGCTTACGGGCATTGACCGGGTTGAATATGCCTATCTTGATCATCTGCTAAATATGGATCGGCCGTTGTTTGGGCTGGTGCGCACCGGTTTGGGGTATGTCTTGCTGGACCCTGCGGGCTGTGCGGGGCTGGCAAGGCTTGTGCGCGGCGAAACGGCCTTGCCCCCGGCTGATATCATCGGTCGCATCCTGTATCGCAGCAACCCCATTCGTGGCCGCGCCGAAGCGGCAGTGCGTCGGGTGTCGATCGCCCGTGCGGCCCGTCCATTTCTGGCGCATATGCTGCGAAAACTGCCCTATGGATCAACCTATCTGAACGTCGGCCATGCCAATCTGACCGCAAGTTGTCTGCAGCAGCTGCGCAGCACTGGCTTGCGCATTGTGGTTATGGTGCATGATACCATTCCGTTGGATCACCCCGAATACGCTCGTGCCGATACGGTTGAACCCTTTCGCCGAAAAATGGCGGCTGCGTCGCGCTTTGCTGATACGGTGATCCACACCACCCATGATGCCCGTGCCAAAACCGAAATCCATCTGGCTTGCATGGGTCGGGTGCCGATGGGCGTTGTCGCAAATCTGGGCGTGCCACAGCCTGTGCCAAACACGGCTGATCTGCCCCCGGGTCTGAATGTGACGCCGCCATATTTCGTGGTGCTGGGCACGATAGAGCCGCGCAAGAACCACGCCTTTTTGTTGGATATTTGGGATCATTTTGGCACTGGCCCGGATGCCCCCTTGCTTTACATTATCGGCGGACGCGGTTGGGCCAATCCTGAATTGTTCACCCGGCTTGATGCCCTGCCGCCCGAACACCCGGTCAAATTGCTGCATGGTTTGCCTGATTCGGCCGTGACGGCCCTTTTAAGTGGTGCCGCTGCGCTGTTGTTTCCCAGCCGGGCCGAAGGGTTTGGTCTGCCTGCGGTTGAAGCCGCCGCCTTGGGTGTGCCCGTAATCACCTCAAACCTGCCGGTGATCAAAGAACTTCTGGGTAATTACGCGGTTTACCTTGACGTAACCGACATTTATTCTTGGATAGAAACAATCAAAACGCATACAAATGCGGCGCAACCGGGGGGCAGGGGCAAAACAGGGCAGCAAAACCGCATAGATCCGCCCGGGTGGCAGGTTCATTTCAAGATCGTCTTAAGAGACTTGTGATATCGCAAAGGGCGCAGGCACAAGGCAGCAGTTGGAAGTTTACGGGTGAGCATCTTCTCAAGATACACCTTGCGTCTGGCGCGTAAACGCTGGCGCATCCGCGCCTTCCGCAAACGGAGGGAGCTGCAATCGGTTATTGACCGGACCCCACAGATCACGCCTGACGGAATTTTGCTGTTTTCCACCTTGCGCAATGAACGCGTCCGGCTGCCGTATTTCCTGCGCTATTACCGCGATCTGGGGGTCAGCCAATTCCTGATTGTCGACAATGACAGCAATGATGGATCGCGCGAATATCTGGCGCAGCAACCCGATGTGTCGGTTTGGACCAGCCAGCACAGTTATAAGCGTTCCCGCTTTGGCGTCGATTGGCTGAACTGGCTGCAGATGAAATACGGCCATGATCATTGGTGCCTTGTCGTCGATCCGGACGAATTCCTGGTCTATCCGTTCTGTGACACGCGGCCCTTGCGCGCGCTGACCGATTGGCTGGACGCCAGCTCGATCAAATCCTTTTCCGCGATGCTGCTGGATATGTATCCCAAAGGCCCGTTCGATGTGGTCCCCTACCGCGAAGGCCAGGATCCGTTCGAAGTGGCACCATACTTTGACAGCGGTAACTATGTGATCAAACGCAATAAGAAATTCGGCAATCTGTGGATACAAGGCGGCCCCCGCGCGCGGATGTTCTTCGCTGATCTGCCCGAACGTGCGCCTGCGCTGAACAAGATTCCCTTGGTGAAATGGCACCGCGATTACGCCTATGCCAGTTCAACCCATATGCTGCTACCGCGTGGGCTTAATCAGGTTTACGATGAATGGGGGGGCGAAAAGGCCTCGGGCTGTTTGTTGCATGCCAAATTCCTTGATACCTTCGCCGGCAAAGCAGAAGAGGAGATGGAACGCCGCCAGCATTACGCCAACAGCCACGAATACCGTGCCTACCGCGCCGCCGTCAGCACCCAGCCGGATTTGTGGTGTAAGTGGAGCGAGAAATACATCAATTGGCGGCAGCTTGAAATTCTGGGTCTGATGTCAAAAGGCAATTGGGCATGACCGTTGGGATCGTCATGCTGTGCCATACCGCGCTGAACCGGGCGGCCGAAGTGGCCCGCCATTGGGCGACGCGCGATTGCCCAGTGGTGATCCATGTCGATAAACGCGTCAAACGCCGCCCCTATGAGGATCTGAAAAAAGCGCTGTCCGATTTGCCAAACGTTCGCTTTTCTGGCCGTCATCCTTGTGATTGGGGCACTTGGGGCATCGTAGCTGCGACGCAAGAAGCGTCAACCATAATGCTGCGCGACTTCCCCCAAGTGCGGCATGTCTATCTGGCGTCGGGGTCGTGCCTGCCATTGCGCCCGGTAGAAGAAATGTTGGCCTACCTGAACGATCGACCTCGTACGGATTTCATCGAGTCGGTGACCACCGAAGATGTTGGCTGGACGATTGGCGGCTTGGACGTTGAACGTTTTACTTTGCGCTTTCCGTTCAGTTGGCGCAAACAGCGCAGGCTGTTTGATGGCTATGTGCGTTTGCAGCGCCGCCTTCATTTTCGCCGGCGTATTCCTTTGGGAATTGTGCCGCATCTGGGCAGCCAGTGGTGGTGCCTGACGCGGCAGACCCTGTCTGCGATCTTGGAAAACCCAGAACGCGCCGAAATAGACCGCTATTTTCGCCGGGTTTGGATACCGGACGAATCCTACTTTCAAACCATGGTGCGGCAAGTGTCATCGCATGTTGAAAGCCGGTCATTGACGCTGTCAAAATTCGACTTTCAGGGCAAACCGCACATCTTTTATGATGATCATTTACAACTTTTGCGTCGGTCTGATTGCTTTGTCGCCCGCAAAATCTGGCCGCACGCCAATCGTTTGTATAAAACCTTCCTGACCGACGATGCCTCGGGTCAGGCCGCTGCCGAACCCAACCCCGGCAAGATTGACCGGCTGTTTGCCAAAGCGGTTGAACGGCGCACAAAAGGGCGCGCGGGGCTTTACATGCAAAGCCGGCATCCGAACGAAGATTGGGAAAATGGTCGCACAGCCACGGGATATTCGGTGTTCGAAGGCTTTGCTGACCTGTTTGATAATTTTGAGATTTGGCTGGGCAAGGCCACGGGCACACGGGTGCATGGGCATTTGTTTGATCTGCAAAGGGTGCAGTTTGCCGGCGGCGAAAAAGTATACAACGGTGCGATGTCGGATTCCGCCGAAATGCGCGACTATAACCCGACCAGTTTTCTGACCAACCTGATCTGGAACACCCGGGGCGAACGGCAGTGTTTCCAATTCGGCCCCGATGACAACCAAGCCCTGTCGAATTTCATAGCCGGCGATCCAAATGCCCAAATCTCTGTGATATCAGGGGCTTGGGCCATTCCTTTGTTCCATTCCAACCGCAATTTTTCAAATATCCGAAAAGAGGCCGCGCGGCTGCAGAAAATCGAAGCGGTGTTTTTGGATGAACTGCGCAAGCCTTGGGTCAAGGCGCGCGTGCGGACATGGACGCTTGCAGAATTTATTGAAAACCCGATGGAGCCATTGCAGAATATCGTCGATGAAATCAGCCCCCGCGCGATGCGTCGCCTGACCGAAGCCCCGCATCTGGCCGACCTGACAGGCTTTGGCCAGTTTTTGCAAAATCTGCGAAATCAGGGGATGCAGCCGGTGTTGATGGGGGATTTCCCGGTCGGCGATGATGCCCGAAGTGCCACGTCGCGGCGCGGCCGCCCTTATCTGGTGAAGTGATCCCTTGCCCAATCCCCGGTTTCACAGCTTTGTCATGTTCGCCGAAATGCGCACAGGGTCAAACTTTCTGGAAATGAACCTGAACGGTTTGGCTGGATTTACTTGCCATGGAGAGGCGTTCAATCCCTATCTTTTGGGCAATCATACCAACAAACAGATGTTTGGGTTTACGTTAGAACAGCGCGACGCAGATCCCTTGGCGATGTTGCGCGAAATGCGCCTGCAAACGCCGGGCCTGGGCGGTTTTCGCTATTTCCATGATCACGACCCGCGGGTGTTAGAGACGGTTTTGGCGGACGAGGGTTGCGCAAAAATTATCCTGACGCGCAATCCTGTGGAAAGTTACGTCAGTTGGAAGATTGCGCTGGAAACCGATCAGTGGCGGTTGATGAACACGCGGCGGCACACCACGGCGCGGCCCCGGTTTGACGCCGATGAATTCGAAACCCAACTTGAAAAACTGCAACAGTTTCAAATTCACTTGCTGAACCGTCTGCAAATCAGCGGTCAAACCGCGTTCTATCTGGATTATGAAGACGTCCAGAATGTGGATGTGCTGAACGGACTTGCGGCGTTTTTGGGGCTGGACGATCGGTTGAAATCCATCGACACCACGTTGAAAAAGCAAAACCCCGAAGCGATTGAAGACAAGGTTTCTAACCCCGCAGAAATGGCCAAATCACTGGCGCTGATGGATCGCTTTAACCTTACCCGCACGCCAAATTTCGAACCCCGCCGCAACGCGGGCGTGCCACAATACATGGCGTCAACTTGTGCGCCTTTGCTATATATGCCCATCAGCGGCGGGCCAAATGCGGCGGTGCGGGCGTGGCTGGAAGGCTTTGGCAAACTGACCACCGATTTTGATCGCAAAAGCCTGAAGCGGTGGAAAGACACCCAAACCGGCCATCGCAGTTTTGCGGTGTTGCGCCATCCACTGGCCCGTGCGCACGCCGCGTTTTGCGAATTTCTGGCGCGCAATCAACAGCCCGAACTGCGGCCTTACCTTGCAAAATTCCATTGGCTGCCCCTGCCCGCGCCGGGCAAGGAATTTGCCAATGACGCCGATTTCCGCGCGGCGTTTCTGGTGTTCCTTAGTTTTCTAAAGCGCAATCTATCCGGCCAGACCGGGCTGAAAGTGATGCCGCAATTCGCCAGCCAAACCGCGATTCTGCAAGGCTTTGCACAGCTTTATCAGGCAGACATCATCTTGCGCGAAGATCGCCTTGCGTCGGGGTTGGCGTATCTGGCGGCAGAGGTTGGGCTACCGTCGCCAGCCTATACCACCAAAACCAAAGAGATGCCTGTCAGCCTTGACGCAATCTATGGCCCCGACCTGGAATCCGCCGCGCGTGACGCTTATGACCGCGACTATTCAGGTTTTGGTTTTGGCGATTGGAAACTCTAAAGCATTTCGAGTTTAAGTTGAATCAGAATTCAAACCAAAAGTGTTTGAATTCTGATGTTTAAGATTTCAACGAAAACTCGAAACACTTTAAGCCGCCACTTGCGGTGCCCGCGCCTCGGTTAGAATCGCATACAGTTTCGCCGGATCGGTATTTGCCCGCAATTTCGCGCAAATCCCCGCATCCCGCATCGTGCGCGACACCAGCGCCAAAGCCTTCAGGTGATCAACGCCGGAATCCTTGGGCGCAAACAGGCCAAAGATCAGATCAACCGGCTGGCGATCCACGCTTTCGTAATCCAAAGGCTTTTCCAGTCGAATAAATATCCCGGTAATTTTTTCCAGATTTTCCAGCCGGGCATGCGGCAGAGCAATTCCGTTGCCCACGCCTGTTGGGCCCAGACTTTCACGTTCTTGCAAGCCATCAACGGCAATCGCCGCTGACAAGCCGTAGGCAGAGCCAGCCACCTCTCCCAATTCCTGGAAGAGGCGCTTTTTGCTGGTCAACTGTCCCAGAACCCGCACCGCGGAAGGGATAAGCAGCTTAGAAAGATCCATCAAACGAGTCCGATCCTGCGCGACCCCATGGGGATCACGTCATTTACTGTTACGCGGGTCAATCCAGCCGACATTGCCATCGTCGCGCCTGTAAACAACATTGACCCCACTATGCCCTTCATTGCGAAACACCAGAAAATGCTGACCCCCCAGTTCCAGCTGCATCACGGCTTCACCCACGGTGATAGACGGAATTTTGGTCTCCATCTCAGCAATGATAATCGGCTGCAAGCTGTTGTTGTCGTCGTCATCCGGTTCTTCGGTTGGCGCGAGGATATAGGCCGAGCCTGCGCCAAACTCAACAGGTGCCGTGCGGTCACGATGATGATTGCGGATCCGGCGTTTATAGCGCCGCAACTGCTTGTCCATTTTTTCGCGGCACGATTCGAAGGCCGCATAAATTTCGGTTGCATGGCCCTTGGCCGCCGCATTCAATCCGGTGGAAAGGTGAATTACCGCTTCGCAAACATGTTCATGTGCCACTTTGGAAAAAACGACGACGGCTTCGGTTGGGCGCTGGGCATATTTTTCCACCACTTCACCCAGTTCGGCCTTTACGTGGGTTTGCAGGGCCTCGCCGATGTCGATCTGTTTTCCGCTGATTTGATAGCGCATGATACCTCCAATTGCTTGTAAGTTTAGGGCCCTTTGCCAAAGACAAAAGGATAGACAGTTGTTGGTTTATAAGTGGTTAAGCAAAACAAGCGCGGCGTATCGCGGGGCCAATCATTGGCCGCTTTGGTCTTTTTGGGCAAGGCGCGCTGTGCTCGCATCCCTTCCATTTGGGGATGCATGAGGCGTCTTGTCAACTGCCCTGTCACAAGACCGTTAAGGTTGCGCTAGATAATGCGAAAATTCTCGCCAAGATAGACGCGGCGCACCATTTCATCGCGCACAACTTCATCGGTGGTGCCCGATTTCAGCACAACGCCGTCGTGCAGAATATAGGCACGGTCGACGATTTCCAGCGTTTCGCGCACATTGTGATCGGTGATCAAAACCCCGATGCCGCGCGATTTCAGATCATGCACCAGATGGCGGATTTCGCCGACAGCAATCGGATCAACGCCGGCGAAAGGTTCGTCCAGCAGCAGGTATTTCGGATCCGCCGCCAAACAGCGCGCAATCTCAACGCGCCGCCGTTCGCCCCCCGACAGGGCCAAAGCAGGCGCGCGGCGCAGATGGGTGATCGAAAATTCTGAAAGCAGTTCTTCCAGACGCTCGCGGCGTTTATGGCGGTCGGGGACGCGAATTTCCAGAACGGCAAGAATATTGTCTTCGACCGACAATCCGCGAAAGATCGACACTTCCTGCGGCAAATACCCCACGCCCAAACGCGCGCGTCGATACATCGGCAAAGCGGTGACGTCGACGCCGTCGATCACCACTTGGCCGCCTTCGGGCGTGACCAGCCCTGCAATCGAATAAAAACACGTGGTCTTGCCGCAGCCATTCGGGCCCAGCAAGGCAACAACTTCGCCCCGGTTCAGGTGGATAGACACATCGCGGATCACCGTGCGACGTTTATAGCTTTTGCGCAGATTGCGCACCGACAGGCCCGCATCGCCCTTAGTGACTGTCAGTTCCGGCGATGGCATCAGTTTGCCCCCGGAGTGAAAGTTGTGGTCACGCGCCCTTCCATCCGGCCAGTGCCGGTTTTCAGATCAATGATCAGCGTCTGCGCCGACATTGCCGCTTGTCCTTGGGTCAGTAAAACATTGCCCGTCATCACCACTTCGCCGCTGCTGATGGTGTAAACCGCCTGATCGGCCTGCGCCGCATCACTGGCATTCACCAGCAAGACGCCCCCCGTCGCATACAGCTTTTCAATGGCTTTTTTATCTTTGGAATATTCCACCCGAATTTCCGCCGCCGACAGTTTCATAGCACCTTGCGTGACCACCACGTTGCCGGTGAACACCGCGTTGCCATCGGCTTGGTTCACCGCCAGCGCATCTGATTTCATCTCAACCGGCAGGCTGGTGTCGGCTTTCAGGCCACCAAAGGCCACATTGGCACCCTCGGCCAGTGCCATTGGTGCGGCACAAAGGATCAACGCAATGGCCGCAAACCGGGCCGCGTGAAAAATTGCCATCATAAAATCCCGTCATTTCTCTGGCTGGTATAACAGCCGCACATCGCCTTTGAACACCAGTTGATAGCTGTTTGCCACGCCATCCTGCGCGGTAAGTTGCATTTCTTGCGCCGAAAGCTGCCCTAATGGCCCGGTTGCCGTGATGGCCCCCCGGCTTTGGGCAAAGGTGCGGTCCGTCGCAATACCCAAACCCAGCGTCGCTATCACCATGCCCGCAGAACTGCGCAGTTCCACGCCATTGGACAACTCTATCATATTGGCAGCCGTATCCATATCAATCGCCGCCGCCGCCAATTCGGTTTTGGCGCCATCGGACGTCTCCAGTGTGCCCAGTACAATCCGCGCGGCCGCCCCGCCTGCCGCATCTTCGGGCTTTGCATCGGCTGCCGTCAGCATAAGCGACGCGCCATCGGCTGTCACACCCGCAAACCCCGCATCCGTCATGCGCGGGGTGCGAAGACGGTCGGCGACATCAACTTCCGCATAAGGAATGGCATCTTCGGGATCGATCTTGTCTGAAAACAAAAACAGCGTCGATAAAATCCCCAACGCCGCAAGTGGCAACGTAACCTTCAATATCCCGACCACACGCGAATGCAGATTGTCGCGCCCGCTTTGCGCCATCACAGGACGCCGGCGCGCAAAAAATCATGGATATGCACAATTCCCAGCGCCACGTCGGGTTGCGCAGGCGCGCTGACAAACAGGCAGGTGATCTTGCGGTCATTCATCATGGCAACTGCCTGTTCTGCCAAAGCATCGGGCGCGATCATCTTTGGGCCACGCGTCATCACGGCCCCTGCAGTAAGCGATAACAACCCGTCCATATGCCGCCGCAAATCGCCATCGGTGACGATACCAACAATATGGCCGTTTGGATCGGTCACGCCAACCACACCAAAGCCTTTTTGGCTGATGGCCAGCAAAGCTTCGCTCATCGGGCGGTCGATCCCGATCAAAGGCAGGTCAGTGTGCATCAAATCGCGCACCCGCAGCAGTTTCGCGCCCAGCTTGCCGCCGGGATGAAACAGGCGGAAATGTTCCGGCGTAAAGGCGCGGTGCTCCATCAAGGCAATCGCCAGCGCATCGCCCAAGGCCAGCGTCATCGTGGTGGAAGTGGTGGGCACAATGCCCGTCTCGCACGCCTCGGGCGCATCAGGCAGCACGATCGCCACATCTGATTGGCGTAACAAGGTGCTGGAGGCTTGGGCAGCAACGCCAATCAACGGAATGCCGAACCGCCGGGTATGTGCCACGATATCCGCCAGTTCTGATGTCTCACCAGAATTTGACAGCACCAGCACAACGTCGCCCTTGGTCACCATCCCGAGATCACCGTGGCTGGCCTCGGCGGGGTGCACAAATTGCGCGGGCGTGCCCGTGCTGGCAAAAGTGGCGGCGATCTTGCGGGCGATATGGCCGGATTTACCCATACCAGACACGATCACCCGGCCAGTGGCCGCCATGATCAGTTCAACAGCCCGCCCGAAACTATCATCCAGCGATGCGCCAAGAATATTCAGTGCTTCGGCCTCACGCGCAATAACGCGGCGTCCGGTGGCCAGCAGATCAGTGGTGGAAAAGGTCATTAGGTTCCTCCCACCCCAACAGGTCCAATTCGGCCCGTGTGGGAAGGAAATCAAAACACCGCTGCGCCAGATCAAGACGGCCTTCGCGAAGCAAAATTGCCTCAAGCGCCGCTTTCAACTTGTGCAGATACAAAACGTCTGACGCCGCATAATCGCGCTGCGCATCGGTCAGCTTGGCCGATCCCCAGTCGGATGTTTGCTGCTGTTTAGACACATCAACGCCCGCATATTCCAGCAACAGATACTTCAACCCATGCCGATCGGTATACGTGCGGATCAGCCGCGAGGCGATCTTGGTGCACCAGACGGGCGCTGTCAGCACACCAAACGCGGCCTTCATGGCGGCGATATCAAACCGGCCAAAGTGGAACAGTTTCAAAATGGCAGGATCAGTCAGCAATCGTTCCAGATTGGGCGCGGATGTCTGGCCTTTGCCGATCTGCACCAGATGCGCATGGCCATCCCCGATGGAAAGCTGCACCAGACACAGCCTGTCACGCCGCGGCTCCAGCCCCATGGTTTCGGTATCAATCGCCACAACCGGGCCAAGCATCAGCCCATCGGGCAAGTCGTTCTGGTAAAGGTGGATGGTCAAAGGTGTTCCAATCGCTGGTTAGCCCTACGCAGATAAAGCCGCCACCACGTGTGAACAGGTTTGGCGGTATTCTCAAGCACAAATCCCCAAGGCGGCGGGTATGCTGATGCAAACTGTCGCGCCCAAGGCCGGTTTGCATTTCGCGCCTCACCCGTTAGAATTGGGTCATCTTATCACGCAGGCCCAAATGAACCATCCCCGCTTTACCGGCAGCTTTACGCAGCAACCGCCAATCCCCGATGCGGGTATCCAAGCTGCCATGGCAGTTTTACAATCGGGCCGCCTTCACCGCTATAATATAGCACCCGGTGAAGACCCCGAAGCGATGGCGCTGGAACGGGACTATGCGATCTGGCAAGGCGCGCAATACTGTCTTGCTTTGGCATCGGGTGGCCAAGCCATGCAGATCGCGTTGCGCGCAAGTGGTGTTCATCCCGGCGATAAAGTGTTGACGAACGGCTTTACGCTGGCACCGGTGCCCGGCGCGATTGCCGCTGTAGGTGCCAAATCGGTGTTGGTTGAAATCACCGATGATCTGGTGATTGATCTGACCGATCTTGCCGCCAAAGCCAGCAGCAGCGGCGCGCGGCATTTGCTGTTGTCAAACATGCGCGGGCATTTGTGCGATATGAACGCCCTGATGATATTGGCGACGCGCATCGGTTTGATCGTGATCGAAGATTGTGCGCATACCATGGGGGCCAGTTGGGCCGGGAAAAAATCGGGCAACTTTGGTCTGGCCGGGTGTTTCAGCACCCAAACCTATAAACACATGAACTCGGGTGAAGGGGGCCTTCTAACTTCCGATGACGCCGAATTCATGGCCCGCGCGATCATGCTGTCTGGGTCTTACATGCTTTATGCCCGCCACGGCGCTGCCCCCGATCCGGCCCTGTTCGACGATATTCGTCTGGATACGCCCAATATGTCGGCCCGGATGGACAATTTGCGCGCAGCCATCCTTCGCCCGCAACTGACGATGCTGGATGCAACAATCGCCGAATGGAACGCCCGGCATGATCGCGTTGCCGCCGCCTTGGCGCAGCATCCCACCATCCGCATGGCGCATCGCCCGGCGCAGGAACGTTATGTTGGATCATCGCTGCAGTTTCGCATTCCCGGTCTTGATGCCGCAACAGCCGTGGGTTTCATCGCCGATCTGGCGCTGCGCGGGGTCGAAGTGAAATGGTTCGGTGCCGCCCAACCGGTGGCCTTCACCTCGGCGCATCAAAGCTGGCGCTATGTGCCCGCGCAGGATTTGCCGCAAACCGACCGTATCTTATCCACGCTGTTCGACATGCGCCTGCCCCTGACGTTCAGCTTGAACGATTGCGATCTGATCGCCGCCCATATCCTGCAAGCCGCCGATCTTCTGCCGCTTAGTGATGCTGCCTGACCTAAGGTTAGGTAAATACCCCTATACATTCTGCCCGCAAACCCGGCCAAACCGCCGATGATTGGGCTTGCAATGCGGCGATTTCGCCACTCTTATCCTCTGACAGCTCTTGGCACTTTGCACGACCGGGGCGCAAATTTACCGAAACCTTGGAGGTTCACCCATGAAGATTTCAAAACTTGTTGCAATTTCTGCGCTGGCGCTTTTGTCAGCCGGGGCGTTGCAGGCCAAAACACTGGTGTTCTGTTCGGAAGGATCGCCGGAAGGCTTTGATCCGGGCCCATACACCGCTGGCACCACGTTTGATGCCTCGTCGCGGACAATCTATAACCGTTTGGTGGAATTCGAAAAAGGCGGCACCAAAGTTACTCCGGGTCTGGCGGAAACTTGGGAAGTGTCGGCTGACGGCATGGAATATACCTTCAAACTGCGTCCGGGGGTCAAGTTTCACACATCCGATACTTTCACCCCCACCCGCGATATGAACGCCGATGACATCATCTTTTCGTTCAACCGTCAGGGCAAGGCCGACAACAGCTATAACCAGTATATCGCTGGAATCACGTGGGAATATTACAGCGGCATGGAAATGGCGACTGTGATCAAGGATATCGTCAAGGTCGATGACATGACGGTGAAATTCGTCCTTAGCCGTCCCGAAGCCCCGTTTCTGGCCAACCTTGCGATGGATTTTGCGTCAATCGTATCGAAAGAATACGCCGATGCATTGGAAGCCGCTGGCACCAAGGAGTTGCTGAATTCCGCGCCCATCGGCACTGGCCCGTTCCAATTCGTAGCCTATGAAAAAGATGCGGTGATCCGGTTCAAGGCCAATGCCGATTATTGGGATGGCAAGCCCGCGATTGACGATCTGGTGTTTGCAATCACCGTCGATCCGGCGGTTCGGATGCAAAAACTGCAAGCCAACGAATGCCAGATGGCCCCTTATCCGGCACCTGCCGATCTGGCGGCGCTGAAGGCTGATCCGAATCTGGTGGTGACGGAACAGGCGGGCCTGAACGTGGCCTATTTGGCCTACAACACCACGATTGCGCCGTTTGATAACGCCGAAGTCCGTAAGGCACTGAACATGGCGATCAACAAACAGGCAATCATTGATGCGGTGTATCAAGGCTCTGGCCAAATGGCGAAAAACCCGATTCCACCAACGATGTGGAGCTATAATGACACCGTCACTGATGACGTCTACGATCCGGTTGCCGCTAAGGCGATGCTGGATGCGGCAGGCGTCAAGGATCTGTCGATGAAGGTTTGGGCGATGCCCGTGCAGCGGCCCTATATGCCAAACGCCCGGCGCACGGCGGAACTGATTCAGGAAGATTTCGCCAAAGTTGGCGTGACGGTGGAAATCGTCACCTATGAATGGGGCGAATATCTGGCCAAGTCATCCGAGAAAAACCGTGACGGTGCGGTGATTTTGGGGTGGACCGGCGATAACGGCGATCCGGATAACTTTTTGGCCGTGTTGCTGGGCTGTGCGTCTGCCACCGAAGGCGGGTCAAACCGCGCGCAATGGTGTGATGCCGATTTCGACGCGCTGATCCAAAAGGCCAAAGTCACCGCCGATGTGGCGGAACGCACCAAGCTTTATGAAGAAGCGCAGGTTATCTTCAAGGCAAAGGCGCCATGGGCAACGCTGGGCCATTCCACCGTGTCCACGCCGATGTCAAAGAAAGTCACCGGTTTCGTGATGAGCCCGCTTGGCAGTCATCAGTTTGAAAAAACCGACATCGCTGAGTGAAGTCTAAACTCTGATACGGCGCGCCGACCCCTTCGGCGCGCCTATTTTTAGGAACATTTGGCCATGCTGAAATTCATTTTTGGAAAGCTGGCCTATCTGGTTCCCACCTTCTTTGGCATCACGGTTGTTGCGTTTGGATTTGTCCGGGTACTGCCGGGGGATCCGGTTTTGCTGCTGGCAGGCGAACGCGGCCTGACCCCGGAACGTTATAAACAGCTTTTGTCGCAATTGGGCTTTGATAGACCCATTTGGGAGCAGTATTTCGACTATGTTGGCCGCTTGTTTCACGGTGATCTTGGCGTGTCGCTGGTAACCAAAAAACCCGTGCTGGCTGAGTTTCTGGCCCTGTTCCCGGCAACGGTTGAACTAGGCGTCTGCGCCATCCTGCTGGCCACGATTGTCGGCATTCCCTTGGGCATTTTTGCCGCCATCCGGCGCGGCACATGGTTTGACCAAATCAGCATGGGGGCGGCACTGGTTGGTTATTCCATGCCGATTTTCTGGTGGGGTCTGCTGCTGATCATCTTCTTTTCCGGCTTTCTGGGATGGACCCCGGTTTCAGGCCGCATATCGCTGATGTTCTATTTTGACCGCGTCACCGGATTCATGCTGATCGACAGCCTGTTGTCCGGCCAACCCGGCGCATTCAAATCCGCCTTGTCGCACCTGATTTTGCCCACGATTGTGCTGGCCACCATCCCTATGGCCGTCATTGCCCGCCAATCCCGATCAGCCATGCTAGAAGTGCTTGGCGAAGATTACGTTCGCACCGCCCGCGCCAAAGGCCTGTCGCCGTTTCGCGTGGTGGCCATCCATGCCCTGCGCAACGCGCTGATCCCGGTGATTACCACCATCGGGCTGCAAGTCGGCACCCTGATGGCGGGGGCGATTTTGACTGAAACGATCTTTTCATGGCCCGGCATCGGCAAGTCGATGGTCGATAGTATCTCGCGCCGTGACTATCCGGCGGTGCAGGGCGGGCTGTTGTTGATCGCGGGCATTGTGATGGTGGTGAATCTGTCGGTTGATCTGCTGTACGGTCTGATCAATCCGCGAATCCGGCATAGTTAGGGTCAAGAAATGTCAGACGCATCCCTGTCAAAACCCCCTAGCGCCTTGGCCGAATTCTGGCACTATTTCAGCGAGAATCGCGGTGCGGTGATTGGGTTGTGGGTGTTTGTGGCGCTGATCCTGCTGGCGATATTTGCACCGCTTATCGCCCCGCATGACCCAACCAACCAAGCCCGCGACGCGCTGCTGCTACCCCCGGTCTGGCACGATGGTGGCAGTTCGACCTATCTTTTGGGCACTGACGCCATTGGCCGCGATATCTTGTCACGACTTTTGTTCGGCGCACGGTTTTCGTTGTTCATCGGCTTGGTGGTGGTCACCATCGCCTTGGTCGGGGGCATTGCGCTGGGCCTGATCGCCGGGTTCTTTGGCGGCTGGGTTGATTCCGTGATTATGCGGGTGATGGATGTGGTATTGGCCTTTCCGTCCTTGTTGTTGGCGCTGGTGCTGGTGGCCATTCTTGGGCCGGGCCTGACCAACGCAATGATTGCCATCGCGTTGGTTCTGCAGCCGCATTTCGCGCGCCTGACCCGCGCCGCCGTGATGGCCGAGAAGAACCGCGAATATGTGATGGCCGCGCGGGTGGCAGGGGCCAGCAAACTGCGGCTGATGTTTCGCACCATTCTGCCGAACTGTCTTGGCCCGCTGATCGTGCAAGGGACGCTGTCATTTTCCAATGCTATCCTTGATGCGGCGGCCTTGGGCTTTCTGGGCATGGGCGCGCAACCGCCAACGCCCGAATGGGGCACCATGTTGGCCGAAGCGCGTGAATTTATCCTGCGCGCGCCGTGGGTTGTTACCTTTCCCGGCATTGCCATTCTGATCACGGTGCTGGCGATCAATCTGGTTGGTGACGGCCTGCGCGACGCCCTTGACCCCAAGTTAAAGCGAAGCTGACGCATGGCCCTGCTGACAATCCGCAATCTGACGGTAACTTTTGATACCTCAACGGGGCCCTTCAAGGCAGTTGATGGTATAGATATGCAAATCGCCGCGCGCGAAGTGCTGGCGATTGTGGGTGAAAGCGGGTCCGGCAAATCGGTGGCAATGCTGGCGGTGATGGGCCTTTTGCCACCCACGGCGACCGTCACGGCGGATGAGATGAGGTTCAACGGCCAAGACCTGCTGACCATGCCCGCCGCCGCAAAACGCCGGATCATTGGCCGCGAAATCTCGATGATATTCCAGGAACCCATGGCCAGCCTGAACCCCTGCTTTAGCGTCGGATTTCAACTGACCGAAGTGCTGCGCCAGCATCTTGGTTTGTCAAATTCCGATGCCCATGCCCGCGCGGTTGATCTGTTCACCGCCGTCGGTATTCCTGACCCTGCCGAGCGGCTGCAATCCTATCCGCATCAGATGTCGGGCGGCCAATGCCAGCGCGTGATGATCGCCATAGCCATTGCCTGCAACCCGAAACTGCTGATCGCGGATGAGCCGACAACGGCATTGGACGTGACCATTCAAAAGCAAATCCTTGATTTGCTGTGCGAATTACAGGTGACGCAAAACATGGCGCTGATCATGATCACCCATGATATGGGGGTTGTGGCCGAAACCGCCGACCGGGTGATTGTGCAATACCGGGGCCGCAAGATGGAAGAGGCTGACGTGCTGTCGTTGTTCGAATCCCCGCAAAACCCCTATACCCGCGCGCTGTTGTCGGCCCTGCCGGAAAATGCCACGGGCAAACGCCTGACCACAGTTGCCGATTTCATGCGCGATCTTGATGCGCAAACCGGGGCCACGTCATGACCCAAACGCCGGTTCTGGAAGGCCGCAATATCACCCGTGACTATGCGACGGGCGGCGGATTTCTGCGCCGCGCCAAAAAGGTGCAGGCGCTGAAGGGCATCAGTTTTGCCGTAAATCGCGGCGAAACTTTGGCGATTGTGGGCGAAAGTGGCTGTGGGAAATCCACGCTTGCCCGCATCATCACGCTGATTGATCCGGCCA
This sequence comes from Cypionkella sp., assembly GCA_031384605.1. Taxonomy (GTDB): domain Bacteria; phylum Pseudomonadota; class Alphaproteobacteria; order Rhodobacterales; family Rhodobacteraceae; genus JANNAT01. The sequence goes on along the minus strand of JANNAT010000053.1, from coordinate 21,550 downwards.
GTTCGGGCGAATTGCTGCTGGACGGCCAAGCGATTGCGATTGGCAACGCCGCCATCCCGCGCGAGGTGCGGCGCAAAGTGCAGATCGTGTTTCAAAACCCCTATGGCAGCCTGAATCCCCGCCAAAAGGTCGGCGATATGCTGATGGAACAGTTGCTGTTGAACACCGATCACACTCCGGCTGAACGCCGCGAACTGGCGCTGGCGATGCTGCAAAAGGTCAATTTGGCTCCCGAACATTTCAACCGCTATCCGCATATGTTTTCCGGCGGTCAACGCCAAAGATTGGCCATCGCGCGGGCCTTGATGGTGAACCCGCAATTGCTGGTGCTGGATGAACCGGTGTCGGCACTTGATCTGTCGGTGCAGGCGCAGGTGTTGAATTTGCTGGCGGATTTGCAGGATGAATTCAACCTGACGTATGTGTTCATCAGCCATGATCTGTCGGTGGTCCGCTACATCGCCGATCATGTGATGGTGATGTATCAGGGCGAAGTCGTGGAATCCGGCACCCGCGATGCGGTGTTTACCAACCCACAACACGCCTATACCCGCACGTTGTTTGCCGCCACGCCGCAATCAGACGTGGCCAGTATTCGTGCGCGGGTGCAGGCCCGCGCCGCGCGCCATGATCTCTGAGATTATCGGCCACTGTCCGTTCGACATTCCCGGCCTGTTTTGGCGTGAAGGGCGGTTTTCAATCAGTGATGCCACGTCGATGACCACATCAGCCGATCCGCTGGGCCGGATAGAGATTGTGCTGCCGGATGAATTGATGGGGGCTGTTGCAAAGCGAAAATCGGAATTTCTGGCTGGTCGCATCTGCGCCGCCCTTGCCTTGCGCGCTGCGGGTCAACAGATTCACGTCGGCAGAAACGGTCGCGCTCCGGTCTGGCCCCGCAATGTTGCAGGGTCCATCAGTCATTCCAACAGCCGCGCGATTGCTGTTGTATCCCTAACGCATTCGGCCATTGGGGTGGATTGCGAAACCATTCTGACGGATGCCTTGGCGCTTAAACTGCAAGCCGAGATCATAAGTCCGGCAGAAGCCCAACTACACCCGCCAGCACTGCCTTTTGCCAGCTTTCTTACAGTTGTTTTTTCTGCAAAAGAGGCGGTCTATAAGGCTCTATCACCGCAGTTAGAGACTATGCCTGCCTTCCTCGATGTTACTCTGGTCGGCATGTCGCCGGGCAATCTGTATCTGGTATTGAACGGCCAAACTTTGACCGTTCAGTATCGGCAAACCCCAATGGAATGCGTCACTTTGGTGGTGCTTTGACGGACCGGCCTAAGGCAATTTAACCCCAAACAACCGCGCAGCCTGCTCAGTTGTATAGCGGCCCAATCGCACATCTTCTGCCACCAAGGCCGGATCGCGCAGGGCCGGATCGCCGTATCCCCCACCGCCCGGCGTGCGCACCCGCACAAGATCACCCGGTTGCAACGCAATGTCTTGCGCCTTGGAAAGATGTTCGGGCACAAACGTTACGCCGCCGCGGGTAATTTCAACCCTGTTCACCGCGCCGTCACTGCCACCCAGCGCGCCCAACGGCCCGGTTCGCCCATGATCCATCACAAAAGACGCCCGCGCATTACCGCGCAACAACTCAATCTCATAATCCAACCCAAACCCGCCGCGATGTTGCCCTGCACCGCCAGACCCTTCGTGAATCGCATAACGCCGATACAGGATCGGAAAATTCTGCTCCATAATCTCTATTGGGGGGGCTTTGGAAATGCCGATCGTCGAACATCCGTTGGTCAGCCCATCGTGATCAACATTCCCGCCATAGCCCCCGCCCGAGATTTGATACATCACATAATCCCGGCCCTTTTCAGGATCATGCCCGCCCAGCCCAAAGTTACCGCTGGTGCCTGCGGGGGCCGCCGTAACCAGATCGGGGATCGCCTGCACCAGGGCCGCAAACACCGCTTCGGCAATCCGTTGCGAAACCTCGGCCGCACAGCCAGACACCGGGCGCGGATATTGGGCGTCCAGAAACGTGCCTTCGATCCCTGTTACCAACAAGGGTTCAAACGCCCCTGCCGAAATCGGCACATCAGGGAAAATATGCCGCATCGCCAGATAAACCGATGACAGCGTTGTTGCGCGCACCGAATTCATCGGGCCCATGCAGGGCGGCGAAGACCCGGTGAAATCAAACGTCAGATCATCACTAACCCGCTCGATCCGCAGCGCTATAACCAACGGTTCGTTAACCACGCCGTCACTATCGACAAACGCCTTTGCCGTGAAAATACCCTGCGGAATCGACCCTATCATGGCCCGCATCTGCCGCGCTGCAAGGCCGCGCATCGCGGCAATCGCCTCGGCTACCACATCATCGCCATAGCGATCCAGCAATCCGGTTAACCGTTCGGTCCCCACTAACAGTGCCCCGGCCTGCGCCTGAACATCGCCAATCCGCTGTTCTGACACGCGGATGTTGGAACAAATCATCTGCCAGATTTCCTGGTCCATCTGGCCCCGCTTGAACAGTTTCACCGGTGGAATCCGCAGCCCCTCTTGTTCGGCTGAAATCGCACTGGCCGAAAACCCACCCGGCACCGCCCCCCCGGTATCTGGCCAATGCCCGGTATTCGATAGCCAGCACATGATCTGCCCATCGCGCCAAAACGGCATGGCAAAGCGCACATCCATCAGATGCGTGCCGCCCAGATAAGGATCATTGACGATATAAATATCACCCGGCTCCGGTGGCGCAGTAATCCCAGACGCAATCCGTGCGATGATCGTGCGGGTCGAAAACTGCATCACGCCAACAAACACCGGCAGCCCCTTTGACCCTTGGGCAATCAGCGAACCGTCGGTTGCCGAATACATACCGTCAGAGCGATCATTCGCCTCGGCGATCACCGGTGAAAACGCGGCGCGCGAAAAGGTCAGGTCCATTTCGTCGCAAACTTGCTGCAACCCCGCCTGAATGACGGCCAAAGTGACGGGATCAAGCATTTGCCACCTTTACGATCAGATTTCCATCGCCGTCAGATGTCACCAGACACCCCGGCTCGATGATTGTCGTGGTGTCCATTTGTTCGATAATCGCAGGGCCGGTCAGCGACAAATCCAGCGGCAAATGATCGCGCCAATAGACCGGGGTTTCGATCCAACCATTGAACCAAACATTGCGAGTTTCTTTTATCAAAGCAGTCTCTAATCGGCCAGCAGGATCTATTAACCGGCTTAAATCTAACCCAGGCCGACGACCTGTCACCGAAACATTCAGGTTGACCAGATTGGAGCGGATAGACGGCAGTTGCACCCGAAACCGCGCAAGATAGGCAGCCTCGAACAGCGATTGCAGATCGGCGCGGCTGGGGGTGGCATGCGGCAACGCCAGCCGCAAAAGATGGGTTTGGCCAATGAACTGCATATCGGCGGAATATTCGGCATCTACCCCCATCAGGGCGATCGTTTCAGCTGCAATCAAGCGCCGCCCGACTGATTCCTGCTCGGCAATAACGCGGTGAACGTCGGCCATATCCACGCCGTCCAAAGGCCTGTTCAAGGTGCGCACAAAATCGTGGCGCAGATCGGCCACCACGCAACCAAGCGCGTTGGTCAGGCCCGGCCGTGCCGGGATCAACACCTGCGGGATCGACAATTCCTGCGCCAAAGCAACCGCATGCAACGGCCCTGCCCCCCCAAACGCAAACAGCGCAAAATCGCGCGGATCGGCACCCATGCTGATCGACACCATACGGATCGCGCCCGCCATATGGATATTGGCCACGCGCAAAACCGCCTGCGCGGCCTGTTCAACCGACAGCCCCAACGGCACTGCGATCTGATCGGTCATCGCGGCCCGCGCGGCATCAATCGCCTGCCCAAACCGGGCTGCAGGCAAGCGGCCAAGCAGCAGGTTTGCGTCCGAAATCGTCACTTTTGCTCCGCCCCGGCCATAACAGATCGGTCCCGGCACCGACCCCGCACTTTCCGGCCCAACGCGCAGCATGCCACCCGCATCGACCCGCGCAACAGACCCGCCGCCGGCCCCAACCGTGCGCACATCAACCATCGGCACATGGATCGGCATGGCGTATTCAATTTCGATCTCGTTTGATACCGGCGCGCGACCGGCCCTGATCATCGCCACATCGGTGGATGTGCCGCCCATGTCATAGGTCAAAAGGTTCAACATTCCGGCCCGCCGCCCGGTTGCCAGCGCCGCCATTACGCCTGACGCAGGGCCCGACATCACGGTTTTCACCGCCTCTTGCGACACTTTTTCGGCCGCAACCATGCCGCCATTGCCGTTCATCACCAACAATTCGCGCGCATATCCCCGGCTTTGCAAATCGCCCGCCAGTCGGGTGATATAACGCTCCAACAACGGCTGCACGGACGCGTTCACCGCCGCCGTAACACCGCGTTCAAACTCGCGGCTTTCCGACAACAGGGAATGCCCCATGGTGATGTAAGCATTTGGCCAAATGGTTGCGGCGATCCTGGCCGCCTGCAGTTCATGCGCGGGGTTCGCATAGGCGTGCAGAAAATGAATTACCAGACTTTCGCAACCCAGATCCCGCAGACGCGTGGCCGCCATACGCACCGCATCTTCGTTCAAAACAGTTACTATTCGGCCCAAAGAATCCATACGCTCGGCCACTTCCAGCCGCAAATCGCGCGGGATCAGGGGCACGAATTTCCCAGTCATGCCATAGGCATTTGGCCGGGTGCGTCGGCCCAATTCCAGCACATCCCGAAACCCGGCGGTGGTGATCAGGCCGGTTTTGCACAGGTTTCGCTCCAACACTGCGTTGGTGGTGGTCGTGGTGCCATGCACGATCAGATCAACATCGCGCAGCAAAACCCCTGCCGCATCAAAGGCCGCCAACACACCGCCTGCCTGATTTGGCAAGGTGGTCGCAACTTTGGCAACGCTTACCGCGCCATTTTCGGGGTTAAGAATGACCAGATCGGTGAAGGTTCCACCAACATCGACGCCTGCAACCAGTCCCGGCATTCAAACCCCCACATAGCGCTGAAATTGGGCGAAATTCCGCTCTAACCCCGCGCAAAGAGTGGTTTCTGCAATCGTTCCCTGATCCATAAAGGCAATGCAATCTGCCATATCCAACACCGCCTGCACCCGTTGTTCCACCAAAATCACCGCCACCCCAGCCGTGCGCAAGCCGATAACAACCTCGCGGATCAGCGCAATCATCGATGGTTGCAACCCTTCGGTCGGTTCGTCCAGCAGCAAAACCGACGGTTCAAGACACAAAGCCCGTGCAATCGCCAACATTTGTTGCTCTCCGCCAGACAAAGTTGACGCTGTTTGTGTCAGCCTTTCGCGCAAACGCGGGAACAATTCCAACACATAGTCGCGCGTCTGCGGGCCCTTTTTGCGGGTCAATAACCCAATTTCAAGATTTTCAGCTACGGTTAGGGGGCCGAACAGCCGCCGTCCCTGCGGCACATAACCAATCCCTAAACGGGGCACTTGATGGGCGGGCAACGATTGCAGTTCCGTGCCGCGCAAAGTGACAGAGCCCGATCGCGCCGGAACAAGGCCCATAATGCATTTCAACAGCGTTGATTTGCCCACCCCATTGCGACCCATAATGCAGGTGATCTGCCCGGCCTGCGCCTGAAACGACAGATCGCGCAACACGGTGATATCGCCATAACCGGCGCTAATCCCGTCAAGCCGTATCATCGGTGCTGCCCCCAAGATAAGCGGTTTGAACGGCGGTATCTGCCCGTATTTCGGCAGGCGTCCCGCGTGCCAGAACCAGCCCTTGGTTCAAAACGGTGATCCGATCCGCCAGATCCATCACCACATCCATGTTATGCTCGATCAATAGCACTGTCATTTTCGGCACTAATGTGCGGATCAGAGCCGTAAAACCTTTGATCTCGCCCGCCGCTAACCCCTGAGTTGGCTCATCTAAGATTAAAATCTGCGGCTGCAATGCCAGCCCCATCGCCAGTTCAAGCAGGCGTTGATGGCCATAAGACAGCGTGCCTGCGGCCTTACCCGGATGATCGGTTAACCCAACGCGGTGCAACGCATCGGCAACGGCTGTATCCAGTTGTCGTGCGCCCCGGCTTTGCACAGCCAAGGCGACATTGTCGAACACCGAAAGCCCCGGAAAGATTGAAGTGATCTGGAATGTATAGGCGATGCCCAGTTGCACCCGCCTGTAAGCCGGCATTTTGGTGATGTCTTGCGAGCCAAGGGTGATCTGCCCGGCATCCGGCGCAATCCGCCCGGACAGCAGGCCTACAAACGTTGTCTTGCCTGCACCGTTCGGGCCAATCAGCGCCTGAATTTCGCCCTGCGCCAGATCAAAATCCACAGCATCAACGGCGCGGACACCGCCAAAGGCCCGACTTAGCCCTTGCGCCCGTAAGATCACGGCAGCCATGGCAACCACCTTTGCCGCACGGCACCCAACAGCCCCCGCGGGGCAAAAAGCACCAACCCAACCAATGCCACGCCCACAACCAGCAGGTGCTGTGATGTGATAATCGACGCGATCTCAACCAGCGAAAACATCACAATGGTGCCCAAAAGCGGCCCCAAAACCGTGCCCGACCCGCCCATCAGTGCATAAAGCATCGGCAGGATTGAATATTGCACTGTTGCAAAACTAGCGCCGACATAGCCGAACAAAATACCATAGGCGGCACCGGCCAACCCCGCATAAAGGCCTGAAATGATCATAACGATCAATTTAACCCGAAAAGGATTATAGCCTAACAGCCGACTACGCTCTTCGTTTTCGCGGATCGCCACCATCACCCGGCCAAAAGGCGACCGCACCAGCCAAAGATTTGCCAACAATGCTGCCCCAAACAAAACCAAAGCCATCATCGCGCGGAGGGCATCTTGCGCCAGATCATAACCGAACACCTGGCGGCCAATGGTTTCTACAACAAACCCTTCATCGCCGCCGGTATAGCTGCCGAAATACAGGATCGTCAGGTACCCAGCCTGGGCGAACATCAGCGTGACGATCATGAAACTGACGCCCGTTGTGCGCAGCGCCAGCAGCCCCACCGCCGCCGCCGAAATACCCCCCGCCGCCAGACCCATCGCAAGTGCGGGAAAGGTCGTCCATTCCATCTGCCAAACCGCCAAGCCCGCGCCATACATGCCAAAAGCGAAAAACAGTGCATGTCCCAGTGAAAGCAAGCCGGTATAGCCATGCGCAATATTGTAGCCCATCGCAAAAATCGCCAAGATCAGCACCCGCGACAGTTGGTTGGCATAATAGGGCGGCAACAGATTTTGGGCGGCAAAAAGCGTCACTAACACCGCCAAATGCAGCCCCCAGATCTTTGCAGCCGCGCTCATGTCTTGGCCCCGAACAGGCCTTGGGGCCGAAACACCAACATCAGTGCCACCAGCACTGTGGCGATGATCTTGGCCAAAGTCGGCGAGAAAAACATGGATATCACCCCATCCCCCAACCCGATGATCAGCGCTGCCACCAAAGTGCCGCGCAAACTGCCAAGGCCACCGATGATCACCACGATAAACGACAGCAGCAAAGGATCACTGCCCATCAGATAATGCGCCTGTTGGATCGGCACCACCAGTACCGCCGCCACCGCCGCCAAGGCAGCCCCCAGCGCAAACGTGCCGGCGTAAACCCTGTCCACATCAATCCCGAAGGCCCGCGCGGTTTGGCGGTCTACTTGGGTGGCGCGCATGATCAATCCTGCCTTGCTGCGCGTCATAAACGCCCAAACTGCCAGCAAGATCATCACCGCTGCCGCCACGACAAACAGCTTATAGCCGGAATAGCCAAACCAAGGTGTTTGAATGCGCCAGACAAACGGCGCTGCCACCGGGCGGGCATCGGGGCCGTAAAACGTCAAAGCGGCCTGTTGTAGGATATAGAGCAGGCCAATGGTGGCCACGATTGTCGCCTCTGGATCATAGTTCAGCCGCTTTAACACCAATCGGTCCGCCAGCATTGCGACCGATGCCACCACCAAGGGGGCGATGACCAACGCCGCGATAAACCCCAGCGTCTGATGCCCCGGAAGCGCGGTGGTCACAAACCACGCCACCACCGCGCCCAGCATGAAGAACTCGCCATGCGCCACATTGACCACCCGCATGACGCCAAACACCAACGACAACCCAACAGCCGTCAGCGCCAGCACCGCCGCCGTAACTGTGCCTTCCAGCAGTGCCAGCAATAGGAATGGACCAAAGGCCATCGGGAAATGGGCAGGGGCAACACCCCGCCCTTGGGCCTTAGAACGGCATCGCGGTGTAATCCACGGCGTCGGGGTAAAGGCCTTCGTCAATCGTGGTCTGATGCACACGCATCAACTTACCGCCCTGCACTTGGGAAATGTTTTGCACCCCAAACGCCTGATGCGTCTTGCCGTTGAACCGCTTTGGCCCCTGTGGATGGTTCAGCGAATGCGGCATATCCGTCATCGCCTCTACCGCCTCGACGAACTTTTGCCGATCTGCCGGGCCTGCATAGCTGCTTGCCTCCATCCCGGCTTTGATCACAAACAGTGTTTCCCAGGCCGAAAACATATGGGAATAGGTGGCCACATCCGCCGTATCACTGACCGATGCACCGTTTTCATCGACACCCACGGCTGCGCGATAGGCGGCCTCAAACTCCGAAGCATCGGCTTGTTTTGCCCGGTTATGCGCCTCCCAGAAATGGCTGCCTTCCAGGAATTCCAACCCCGGCGATGCGATATTCACGGCTTCCAGGCTGTCGATAAAGCCAAACATCTTGGGGGCTGGACCGGTGCCATAAAATTCGCCCAACTCTTTCACAAAGGTCAGAACTGCGGGGCCGACCATCACGTGATACAGCACCTCGGTTTCCGCAGGGATCTGCGGCAGATAACGGGTGAAAGTGGTTTCCGTTGGCGGAATGGCGATTTGGGCGATCACTTCACCGCCTTGTGCCGCCATCGCGGCGGTAAAGAAATCGCGGTGATCATAGCCAAAGGCGAAATCGGGGAAAATCATCGTGACTTTCTTACCCAGATTTGCCGCAACCCATGGCGCCATCGACGCGATCTGGCTGCGCACGTCGGTGATGCCGGGCTGCAACGTCCAACGGTTCAACATGCCGGATGCCACGTGATAGCCTTCGGAACAGACCAGATACGGCACCTTCAATTCACCGGCGCGCGGCGCTGTGCCGATCACCACATGGCTGAACAACGGCCCAAAAACCACGTCGCAGCCGTGCTGATTGACGAATTTATCCACCACTTCGGCCCCGCGTGCGGGATCTGTCGCGTCATCTTCAAAGATAATCTCAACCGGGCGGCCATTGATTCCGCCTGCGTCATTCACCACCTTCAATGCCGCCGTCGCTGTGCGTTCATACCAATGCCCGTATGCCGCCCCGATGCCGGTGCGGTGCAACTGAAACCCCAGTTTGATCGGGGCGGCTTGGGCAAACGCCACCCCCGACAGCGCAGATGAGGCCAACAGCCCCGCGCCCATGCCCGTTAGAACCGCGCGCCGAGATGGTGCTTTGCCGATAATAAGAGTGGTTGTCATATGCGTTTTCCCCATTGTCTGGCGTGTTTTTACGACACGCGTTGCGATAAATTCTGTGCTTATGTCGATGAAAAGTCTACGGCCATCACGCCCCCCGCGCGGTTGATAACAGCCATAGGCCCAAAACGGTGTAGCCAACCATCAGCGAGGCCAGCGGCAGATGTGCGATGGCCCGCCCGCGCCCAGCCAGGCGCAGCGCTAAGATTACGGCCAACAAATGCGCGCCCAAAATCACAGCAAACTGAACTGCATAAATCAGCGTCATCACCGTGCCATCGCCCAAAAACCCATAGCTGACGTAAAATGGCGGCAGGCCCAGAAAATCATCGCCGCGATACAAAGGATCGTTCAGCGCGGCGATGGTATATTGGCCCGCCGTCAGCAGCGTCACTAGATAATGCGCCGCATGATAGCCCGCCGCGATTGCCAGAAATGACAAGACCACCCGCGCCGCGCTAACGGCATTGTCGATACGTCGCCCCAGCCAAAACACAGTCCAGATCGCCGCCGCTGTAACCGCCCAAACCCCAAGCAATCCGGCGGTGTTTACGCCTTGCACGGCAGATCGCCCGGTAAACTCTAAGGGGTTTTCGCCGATCAACCCCAGCCAGAAAAACGTCTCTGACAAACCATCAAACGTCAAAGCGGCCAGTGCCAAGGTGACAAATGCCATCTGAGACATGCCCAATGGGCTCATCCCGATCACCTGCGCACCGGGCCATCCGACATATCCTTGCACGCGGCCACCCGCGCGCAGCCGCCAAAACGGCGCAATCCGTGCCACCATTCCCATGAACACGGTCAAAAATTCGCCCTGTTCAAGCCAATCCTCACCGTCAGCCACCGCTGCCACAAAAATCACCAGCCAGTAAATCAGCGCGGCTTGCGCCAAAACCGTCGGATCATCCGGGGCCATCGCAATGATCTGAAACCAGCTGAACGCCAACAATCCCGCCACCGCAGGCCAATGACCAATCCGGGCCAAGCCGCTGTTTCCCGTCCGGCCGATCAGCACCCGCACAAAGCGAACCGGGGCAATCCACGGGTTTACCCCCGCCCACAGATTGCCGCCCAGCATGCAAGCCAAGGGCAGCGCAATCCATACTCCCGTCCAAATCACCAATGTCAGCAAATTATGCACAGGGTCGGTGGCCCCGTAAAACCCGATCATCAGCAGGCCCAGAAACGCGAGAAATGAAAGGTAAGACGTCAGCACAAACGGAAACCGACTGGGCCCGGAATAAACCATCCGCGATGCCATCACCGGCAGCCGCTGTGAAAACGCCCCCAAAAGCGCTGTCATCGCCACGGTCATCGCGGCCCCCAGAATGTAGTGCCCGGTCGGCAGCAACAAAATCACCGAAGGCGGCAGCGCACAGGCATACGCCGCGCCGGGAACCAGTGCAAAGGCCCCCGCCAGCCGTTTCATCGTAACCCGTCCTCGCCTTTTACGTCCCATACCTCCAGCCCGCCCATCCGGCTGTGCACCCGCGCGCCTTTTGACATCGCCAGCACGAACACAATCTCGCCCGCACGGGGGGCATCGGGCACCGTAACCGTGATGGCGTCAAAATGGCTGCGCACATAGGCCGCGTTGATATGGCCCAGCGGAATATCCAGACTGGCCGCCATCGTGGCCACTTTCATAGCACTTGGCACAATCGCGCGACTTTCCCCCAGCCGCGCGCGCATCGCGTAACCACCCGGCAGGTGCCAAAGCGATCCATGTTCGGCCTCGCCACCCTCGCCCACCATGGCCCCCTTGCCATAGCCATCAATCCCCGCAACGCCGCCCAAAGCCGCAATCAACCGATCGGTTAGCAGCAGGCCCAGCGGTTTCAGATCCTCCATCGCAGCGGAAATATCTGGCACGAAACGACCGGCAAACGGGTTTGCCACCACCGCCATAATCGCCCCGCGCAGACGGGGTTGTTCAGGCGCAGGCCCGCCTTCGTGCAGGATTTCTTCGATTTGCAGGGTAATGCGGCGAATGGGAAAATCAGGCAAAGGCAGGCTCCTTCAAGGCAATCGCACCGACGATACGCTGATCAGACTGCAAGAAAAGCGCCGCCGAGTCTATCAATCCGCGCGCCATAAATGCCCGCGCTGCAGCTTCTCCGCGATTCAACGCCCGCGTTACGTCTTGTGCGGCTAATCTCGCGACGCCAACCGTCACCAACCGCTGCCCCAAATCACTGTCTGCCTGCAGATCAACCGCAGGCCTTCGCGCAATTCCCGGATGCCCCGGCAGATCAACCGCATTGGCAATCATCGTCGCCGCCGCATCGGCCATGCTGGCGGTTTTGGCAAGAACAGTAACTGAATCTACTATGCCAAGCGACCAACTGCGCCCGCGCCAGCCGCTGGTGGCAATGCCGCGTGATGGGTCGGCGGCCCGCAACAGCACGTGCCCACCCGTGCCTGCAATGGCGCAAGTCAGCACTTCGCTTCCGGTCAGATATAGTGCGATATCCCCGCCATTGTTCACATAGGCGCGGGTGATGCCCTCAACCACCAGTTCCGCCAAAACCGCCTCTGCCACGGCCCCGGCAACAGCCGCCATCGGTGTTATAAACTGTGGCCGATACGGTGCCACCGCCCGCGCCATGACCAATGCAATCGGCCCGCACAGAGCCGCTTTTTCAGATCGGAGCGCGGGTAACTCTGCTACCAATTCTGTCAGCACGCCGCCAAACCGCACCACCGCCCGGTGATATCCGTCTGCAATTGCTCGACCATCGCCCCAAGCCTGACAAATCAGATCAATCGGCCCGTGGTGCAAATGCAGCCGCCCATCCGGCAGCAGCCGTGACTGCGCACCGGTCATTCCGGCCACCGTTGCAGTCGCGCGGCCACGGGGTATTCCCCCCCCGCAGCCATAACCTGATCCAAAGTTTGCACCGCAGTTTCGTGCCCGCCCATCGCCAGATAGGCCGCGCGGGGCAAAGTGAATTCCAACGGGGCCACCAGCGCGGGCGTTGGCACCGACCCAAACGCGCCCTTGGGCAGGCGTGTGACATCAACCATAAAGGTGATCCCGCCGCCCGGCCAAACATAGCACTGCGCGCCACCACTGGTCAGCACTGTCGCACCGCTTTGCACAGACCTGGTCAGATTCACCGGGTTGCGCGTGACGCCTGATCGCAACGATCCGCCCGCGCCGCCCATAAATAAAACCGTGCAAACAGACGGCTCACAGTTTTCGTCAATCAACCCAACCGTCGCCTGCAATTTCGCCGGCAACGCCATTTTCTGCGGTATCAGAGCCGCATCCAGCACGTAATAGCCATAATCTTCGCCCGTCGTAGACACCATCAACAACGACAATCCGGCCCGTGCGCCCTTTTTCGCATTCCACTCGCCTAAAATGTCCAGCGGATCGGTTAAACACGTCCCACCCCATCCCACACCCGGCTGCGACACTTTGAAATACCGTCCCGGCGTAGAGCGATGGCCCTTTATCTTGATCCCCGTTGGTGGCCATCCCAGAACCTTGCCCGCCTGATGTTCTGAAACAACGCCAGTGATATGGTCATCAACCACCACCACCTCATCCACCAGCCCAACCCACTGGGCGGCAAACATCCCGATGGTCGCAGACCCGCATCCCACCCGCATACGCCGTTCAACCCGGCCATCCACCACCGGCGGCTGACCCGCCTGCACCACCACAACCGCGCCGCCCTCGACGGTAATTTCAACCGCAGCACCATTGCACAATTCCAGCATCGCCTGACAGGTCACCCGGCCTTCGGTCTTTGACCCGCCGGTCAGGTGATGCACGCCGCCCAATGACAGCATCTGGCTGCCGTATTCGGCAGTGGTCACATGGCCAACCGCCTCACCCTGCACCCGGATAACAGCGCCTTCGGAGCCGAGAAACCGATCGGTGTCGATCTTAACCTTTACCCCGCAATACGAAAATATCGCTTCGGTCACCACGGTAATCATATCCGCGCCGTCAATCACCGAACTAACGATAAACGGCGCGGGTTTATAGTCGGGGTAAGTCGTCCCTGCGCCAATTCCGGTGACAAACGCATCGCCGGGCAGCGCATCGCCATCCCAATCGCGCGCACCAAAGGGCACAATCCGCTGCCCGCCCGCCAAGGCATGTGACAGCATCACCACAGGATCGGTGCGCACTATCCGGCCTGCATCATTGGCATAGCGGTCACAGGCACCGGTTTGGCCGGGTGCTATGTAACACATCACCGGACAGGCATCGCAGCGGATTTTATCAGACGCGTCATGCATTTCGGGCCGCCTTTATTGCCGCCAATACCCGGTGCGGCAGGGCGGGCAATTGCGTGACAACCGCCCCAGTTGCGTGCCGGAGTGCGTTCAGAATTGCGGGGGCTGTGGGGATCAAGACATGTTCGCCCAAGCCCTTTGCCCCGAATGGGCCATCGGGGTCTGGCACTTCGACCAACAGGCTTTGAATCGGCGGCACATCGCCGATCGTGGGGATCAGATAGTCGTGCAGGTTGTCGGTGCGGCCCGGAATGTATTCCTCCATCAAGGCCATCCCAATCCCCATGGCAATGCCACCTTCGATCTGCCCTTCCGCCAGTTGCGGGTTGATCGCGCGGCCCAGATCATGCGCGGCCGTGACCTTGACCAGCCGCGTTGTGCCCAGCCTTGTATCAACTTCCAGCTCAACCATCTGCGCGCCATATCCGTACACCGCATAAGGGCTGCCTTGCCCATCTGCGTTCAACGGCGTGGTCGGCGGATCATAGGTTTCTTCGGCCATAATCGCATAGCCATGCGCGTTTAGGGGTATGGTACGTGGGTCCAAAAGGTGACTGACACCGCCTTCAGAGACTAAAATCTTTCCGCCCTCAAATCCGATTTCTGCCTCATCGCCCAGATTGGCCATCCGTAAAATCACCGCCCGCAACGCAACGCCTGCAGCCCACGCCGCGCGCCCGGTGACAAAAGTTTGCCTGCTGGCACTGGTTTTCCCGGCATCCGGCGTGACAGCGGTATCTGGCCCAACCAAAATAAACGCGGCGACCGAAACACCCAAAGCATCGGCGGCAATCTGGGTGATCACTGTGTTGGACCCCTGCCCAATATCGGTGGCCCCTTGATGCAGCACCAACTGGCCCTGTGGCGTCACCCCGATGCGAATGGTCGATGGGTTCGGCAACGCCGTATTCCCACAGCCATACCAGCACGACGCCACCCCAACGCCGCGCCGCAAATGGCCGTTGTGGGCAACATCTGCCAAGGCACGGGTCCAATGGGGTCGCAGCGCGGTCAGGCATTCGTAGATCCCCGCCGCACGCATCACTTGGCCGGTGGCAGATGGGTCGCCATCCCGCAACGCGTTCAGAATGCGAAATTCCAGCCGGTCAAGGCCTGCTTTATCGGCCAACTGGTCATAAAGCGTTTCTTGCCAAACCGCCGCTTGCGGCACGCCAAAGCCGCGAAAAGCACCCGACACCGGGCCATGGGTGTGGATGGCCCGCGCTTTTGCCGCAATGGCGGGTGTCAGATAAGGCCCTGATACATGCACTGGCACCCGGTTTGCCACTGTTGGGCCCCAACTGCTGTAGGCCCCGGTGTTGAACCGGCCTTCAAATTCCACGCCGGTAATCCGCCCGACGGCATCACAGCCGATCCGGCCGTGCATTTCCGCCGGATGGCGTTTGGTGGTCGATGCCATGCTTTCGGCGCGGGAATACACCATCCGGCTGGGCCGCCCGGTTTTTAACGTGACCAACCCGATCAGGGGTTGCAGGCTGATATCCAGTTTCGATCCAAAGCCACCGCCCACCGCAGATGGTATAATCCTTACACGACTGGCGGGCAGCCCAAGGATCAACGCGGTATCGTCGCGGTCCATCACCGGCGCCTGGGTGCAGGCGCGGATCACCAGCACATCGCCCTCCATCCACGCCGCCCCTGCTTCGGGTTCGATATAGGCGTGTTCGACAAAAGCAGTGGTAATACCACCGGCCACTACATACGCCGAATTTGCAATGGCTGCTGCGGCATCGCCCTTCCGCACCCGCCCTTCGATCAGCTGATTTCTGGCACGGGTCGGGTGGATCAAAGCCGCCCCGTCTGCTTCGGCCTCTGCCGGGCTCGACAAAGCGGGCAAGGGTGTCCAGCGCAGCGGAAAATCCGTCAGATCAGGCTCTGTTCCGGCCTCAAACGCCACAATCGCCACGCATTCGCCGCGAAACTGGGCGCGGGCGGCGGCGATAGCAGGCTGATCGGCAAAGGCAGGAATAACCCCAAACGCATTGCGCCCCGGAATATCGGTGGCGGTAAACACCCCCACCACGCCCGCGCGACGGGCAAAGGCCGCCAGATCGCCAAAAGCAAAGCTGGCATGGGCATGCGGTGACCGCAGGGCCACAACCCGCAACGCCCCGTCCGGCACATAATCGGCCCCAAAACTGTCGCCCGCCACTTTGGCCGCGCCGTCTTGCCGGGGCAGACTTTGGCCCACCATTGGCCCCGGTTCCGGATGTATAACAGGCGTTTCAACATGCGCATCCATCACCGCCGCAATGATTTTACGATACCCCGTACACCTGCACAAAACGCCGCTTAGAGCCGTATTTACCGCAACCTCATCTGGCTTTGGCACCCGCGCCAACAACTCAGCAGCGGCCATCAACATGCCGGGCGTGCAGATGCCGCATTGCGCCGCCCCATGCCGCAAAAATGCCGCCCGCAGGCGGGTCAGATCGGGGGTGTCAGCCTCGATTGTTTGCACATCGCGCCCCGCCACCTGGGCCGCCGGGATCAAACACGCACAGACCGACGCGCCATCAACCAGCACCGTGCAAGCCCCGCAATCACCCGCATCGCAGCCCACTTTGGTGCCGCGCAGCCCCAGCCGTTCGCGCAATACCTCTGACAGACGTTCGGTTGGTGGCGCATCCACCGTTACCGCAGCGCCATTCAGGGTAAATGCAATCACATCGCCACCTGTGCCACAGCCCGCGCCACCAGTTCGGCAGCCGCTGTCGCCCGGTATTCCGCACTGGCACGGATATCGGCAATCGGTTGCAGATTGGCCATCACATCGCTTGCCCGCACCAACCCTGCTGCATCGCGTAAATCCGCCCCGATCAATGCGCGCTCCACTAAAGGCAATCGCTGTGCTGTGCCCGAACAGGCCCCAACCGCCACTGCGATATCACCCACCCTTTCGCGATCCCGCACCAACCGCACCGCAACCATTGCAATGGAAATCACCAGAAACGCCCGCGCGCCCAGTTTTAGAAACACTGACCGCCCCTGCAGGCCGGCAGCCGGTATATGGACTGCTACCAACACCTCATCCGCCGCCCGAAGGGTCTTTCGTGGCCCTGTGATAAATTCTGCCAGTGCAACGCGGCGCACCCCGCGCACCGATGCCAATTCCACCTCAGCATCACACACCAACAACGGCGGCACCCCATCGGCCGCAGGCGAGGCATTGCACAGGTTCCCCGCAATCGTGCCCACATTCTGCACTTGTCGCCCACCAACGGCCCGCGCCGCCATCTGCAACGCTGCCAACGCATCGGGCAACGCCGCTTCGGCAATGACCGTCCAGGTTGTGCAGCCGCCCATGCGCAGGCCGTCCATTAACGAAAACCCGCGCAGCGCGTCAATTCCCGTTAAATCCAGCACATCACCGGCCAACGCGCTGCCAGCACCGGGATAGATATCGGTGCCCCCTGCCAACAGCCGATGCCGACCGCCTTGCATCAGGTGTAACGCATCATTCAAGGCAGACGGGCGGGCATAGACAGACATGCAGCGACCTGAATTGTTTGTATACACTCAGTCTGGCCTTACCGCCCAACCCTGTCAACTTCCTTGCGCCGAAGGCCGCGCAAGGCTATCCCAAAAGTGCCATGGCAAAGTCAGCAGACTACATTCTTGATCATCAAGTGGGCTATGTGCTGCGGCGTGTCACGCAGCGCCATCTGGCGATATTCTCCGACCTTATCCCTCATGTCACGACGACCCAATTCGCCGTGCTGGCGCGGCTGGATGAATTGGGCCCACAGTCGCAAAATCTGCTGGGTCGGGCCACGGCGATGGACGCGGCCACGATCAAGGGCGTGGTTGACCGGCTGGCGCGCCAGGGTTTGGTGGTAACCGCAGCCGACCCGGATGATCGCCGCCGCCTGACAGTGGCCTTGACCCCAGAAGGCACGCTGCTTTTCAAGACCACGCAGGCGATGGCGCTGACGGTGTCTGATCACACGTTAAAGCCGCTGACGCCGGAGGAACAAGTGATTCTGCTGGCGCTGCTGGCGCGCCTGACCTGAACAGTTTTTGACATTCAAGCGTCGTAATCCAGCAACATATGCCCGCCAGCACGCCTTAAGCTGTTTTTCTGCGATGCAAGGAACCTGCCATGACCACGCCCTCAACTGATCCGTTGTTGCAGCCCTATCAGCTAAAGCACCTGACCCTGCGCAATCGCATCATGACCACCAGCCATGAACCCGCCTATCCCGAAGATGGCATGCCGAAAGACCGCTATCGCCTTTACCATCTTGAACGTGCCCGCGCGGGTGTGGCGTTAACGATGACGGCCGGATCGGCGGCCGTGTCGCGCGACAGCCCACCGGTGTTCAACAACATTCTGGCCTACAAGGATGAAGTGGTGCCATGGATGCGTCGCCTGGCCGATGATTGCCACGAAGCTGGTGCTGCGGTGATGATCCAGCTGACCCACCTTGGCCGTCGCACCCGTTGGGACAAAGGCGATTGGCTGCCGGTGGTTGCCGCCGGCCCCGCCCGCGAACCCAGCCACCGCGCGTTCCCCAAGGTGATCGAAGATTGGGACATCGCCCGCATCATCGAAGATTACGTCGATGCCGCAGAACGCATGCAGGCGGCGGGTTTGGATGGCGTGGAATTCGAATGCTACGGCCATCTGATGGATCAGTTCATGTCACCGCTGACCAATACGCTGGCGCATCCCTATGGCGGCAGCTTTGAAAACCGCGCCCGCTTTGCGATGGATGTGCTGACCGCGTGCCGTAAACGGGTGGGGGAAAGCTTCGTTTTGGGCGTGCGTTATACCGCAGATGAGGCCGAACAGGGCGGTATCACCGCCGATGAAGGTGTGCAGATCGGAAAATTGTTCCGCGATTCCGGCCTTGTTGATTTCCTTAATATCATCAAAGGCCGCATTCACACCGATCCTGCGATGACAGATGTGATCCCGATCCAAGGCATGCCAGCCGCCCCGCATCTTGATTTCGCCGGCCGTATCCGTACCGAAGTGGGCCTGCCCACCTTTCACGCCGCCCGCATTGCCGATGTCGCCACCGCCCGCCATGCCGTGGCCACGGGTCAGTTGGATATGGTCGGCATGACCCGCGCCCATATGGCCGATCCGCATATCGTGCGCAAAATCATCGAAGGCCGTGAGGCTGATATCCGCCCCTGCGTTGGGGCCACCTATTGCCTTGACCGCATCTATCAAGGTGGGGCCGCCCTGTGCATCCACAATCCCGCCACCGGGCGCGAAGAAACCATGCCGCATACGATCCTGCCTGCTGAAACGCGGCGCAACGTGGTCGTCGTCGGCGCTGGGCCCGCTGGGCTTGAGGCTGCCCGCGTGGCTGCCGAACGCGGCCATTCGGTGACAGTGTTTGAGGCCGCCCCCCAACCGGGCGGCCAAATCCGTCTGACCGCGCAAACCAAACGCCGGGCCGAGATGATCGGCATCATCGACTGGCGTATGGCCCAATGTGCGGCGCGCGGCGTGACGTTTCATTTCAACACATGGGCCGAGGCGTCCGACGTTCTGGCCTGCACACCGGATGTGGTGATCATCGCCACGGGGGGTGCGCCAGAAAAGGATATCCTGTCCTTCGGCAATGATCTGACCGTATCGGCATGGGATATCCTGTCGGGCGATGTCAAACCCGGCAACAACGTGCTGCTATACGATGACGCAGGCGATCACACCGCCTTGCAAGCGGCCCAAACCTTGGCCGAGTCTGGTGCGCATGTGGAAATCATGACCCCCGACCGCAGTTTTGCCCCCGATGTGATGGCGATGAACCTCGTGCCCTACATGCGCGCCCTGCAAAATCGGGATGTTACCTTCACCGTCACCTACCGGTTAAAGGGCGTTGCCCGCGACGGCAACCAACTGCGCGCCACCATCGGGTCAGACTATATGCCGCTGGCCAAAACCGCGACCTACGATCAGATCGTGGCAAACCACGGCACCCAACCTTTGGCTGATCTGTATTTCGATCTTAAACCGCAGTCGGCAAACCTTGGTGCGGTGGATTACACCGCTCTGATCGCAGGCCAGCCGCAAAGCCTGAACGGCGGCCCCGTAGGATTTCAACTTTTCCGCATCGGTGACGCCGTAGAATCCCGCAACACCCACGCAGCCATCTATGATGCCCTGCGGCTGATGAAGGATATCTAGCCCATTCATTTTGGCAAAAACACTCATACCGGAACGTCAGCGTTCCGGTTTGCCGGAGGCATCTTGCCTTTACCCCACAACCCCCCGCACCCCACCTGTCTGCCCCCGGTCCAGCAGCAGATGGTCCAACACCACACACGCCATCATCGCCTCACCAACCGGCACCGCGCGAATGCCAACGCAAGGGTCATGCCGCCCCTTGGTGATCAAATCCACCTCGGCCCCCGCCATATCAACCGTCCGCCGCGGCGTTAGAATGCTTGACGTTGGTTTCACCGCAAACCGCACCACAACCGGCTGACCCGACGATATCCCGCCCAAAATCCCCCCCGCATGGTTGCTTAAATACGTCGGCCCCGCAGGCCCCATCCTAATTTCATCGGCATTCGCAACCCCCGTCAAACCCGCCACCGCCATACCATCGCCAATCTCAACGCCCTTGACCGCGTTGATCGACATCATCGCCGCTGCCAGATCAGAATCCAGTTTCCCATACAACGGCGCGCCCAGCCCCGCTGGCACACCTGACGCCACCACCTCGATCACCGCCCCAACCGAATTATGCGCCAACCGCACGCCATCCAGATAGTCGGCCCAATCAATCGCCGCCACCGGATCGGGGCACCAGAACGGGTTCCCTTCAATCGCCGCCGCATCAAACCGCGCGCGATCAATCCCCTGCACGCCCATCTGCACCATATAGCCCGAAATCCTAAGGTCCGGCAGCAACGCCGCCAGCGCCGCGCGCGCCACTGCGCCCGCAGCCACCCGCGCCGCCGTTTCGCGGGCACTTGACCGCCCACCACCGCGCGGATCACGCAGCCCGTATTTCTGGTGATAGGTGATATCGGCATGACCGGGGCGAAACGCCAATGCGATATCGCCGTAGTCCTTGCTGCGCTGATCCGTATTCTCAATCATCAACTGTATCGGTGTGCCCGTCGTGCGCCCGTCAAACACGCCTGACAAAATCCGCACCGCGTCCGCCTCTTTGCGCTGCGTGGTGTATTTGTTCTGCCCGGGTTTACGACGGTCCAGCCATGGCTGAATATCGGCCTCGGTCAACGCCACCCCCGGCGGGCAGCCATCCACCGTGCAGCCAATTGCAATGCCATGGCTTTCACCCCAGGTGGTTACGCGGAAAAGATGACCGAATGTATTCAGGCTCATGGTGCGGGCTCCTCTGCGCACCAGCCATAAGCCAAGCCCCGCCGCCGATAAACCCAAATCGTATCGTCCGTATAAAGACCGATTGAAGCAGGTTTCAGGCACCTTAAATCCACCCCTTGCGCTTCTCCCGCATTTGCCTATGTTGCCCCTTACCTCGGGGTGCCAAGGCGGAAACGCCAAAGGCTGAGATGCGCAAGCGGACCCGTCGAACCTGAACCGGATCATACCGGCGGTGGGAAGGTGCATGGAATTCTCCATCCCCGACCACTTCGTCGCACCATGGAGAGACCTATGAAAACCACACTCCTTGCTGCGGGCCTGATGTCGTTTGCAACGTTTGCAGCGGCTGAAACCCCCGTTCTAACCGTGCTGACCTATGACAGTTTTGCCGCAGAATGGGGCCCCGGCCCCGTGATCGAGGCGGGGTTTGA
>JANNAT010000033.1:0-2217 GCA_031384605.1 Cypionkella sp. | reverse complement strand
CCGCTCGCCGCGCGGCGCGCCGTTGGCCCAATACCGGCCCTGCCTGCTTTCGCCGCAGGCTGACCGCAGCCCGGCACCGCCACTTTTGTGACCACTACAGCCGCAAATGCCGCTGAACGCTGCAAACCCGGCGCAATTCCCCCGATTGCTGCTTTTCAGTGATGCAAAGCCTTGTCCACCAAGAACCCAATTGCAATGCGTTTGGGCAAAGGCTTAAGTCATGGTCGACAGAACCGATAAACGGTCGAACGACAGGGGGAACTGCGTGGCATCTTCAAGCCCGAACGACGCATTCGTCGCTTTTGAACATGTGCAGAAAAGCTATGATGGCGTCTCACTGGTCGTCAAGGATCTGAACCTTGCCATCGGCAAGGGCGAGTTTCTGACCATGCTTGGCCCCTCGGGCTCGGGCAAGACCACCTGCCTGATGATGCTGGCCGGGTTTGAAACCGCCACCCATGGCGAGATCCGGCTGGATGGCCGTCCGATCAATCAGGTGCCGCCGCACAAGCGCGGCATTGGCATGGTATTCCAGAACTACGCGCTGTTTCCTCATATGACCGTCGGTGAAAACCTTGCCTTCCCGCTGGAAGTGCGCGGCATGGCCAAGAATCTGCGCGAGGCCAAGGTCAAGCGGGCGCTGGACATGGTGCAGATGTACGCCTTTATCAACCGGCGTCCGGCGCAACTGTCGGGCGGGCAGCAGCAGCGCATCGCTTTGGCGCGCGCCTTGGTGTTTGACCCGTCGCTGGTCTTGATGGACGAACCCCTGGGCGCGCTGGACAAGCAATTGCGCGAGCATATGCAGTTTGAAATCAAACGCTTGCACGAAAGCCTTGGCATCACGGTGGTTTATGTCACCCATGATCAGGGCGAGGCGCTGACCATGTCGGACCGCGTGGCGGTGTTCAACGATGGCCGCATTCAGCAGCTTGCCACCCCCTCCGACCTGTACGAACGCCCCGACAACAGCTTTGTCGCGCAGTTCATCGGTGAGAATAACAAGCTGCTGGGCACCTTGGAATCCATCGCGGACGGCAAATGCACGGTGCGGCTGGAAACCGGCGAGGTGATTGACGCAACCCCGGTGAACGTGACCACCAAAGGCGCGAAAACCTTGGTGTCGATCCGGCCCGAGCGGGTGGAATACAAGCCCGAGGCGATGCCAGCGGGCGCGCATACCGTGGACGCCGAGGTGCTGGAGTTCATCTATATGGGCGACATGTTCCGCACGCGGCTGCGGGTTGCGGGATCGGATGATTTCGTGATCAAATCGCGCAATACGCTGGGCCAGCGGATGCTGGCACCGGGCGAAAAGATCAAGATTGGTTGGGCACCCGCCGATGCGCGGGCGCTGGACCCAATGTAATCCCCCCCGGCCAACAGGGGGGGTGGCGCCGGGACGCGGCGCAACATGAAACTGTCTTTACCAACTGGGAGCTAACGAATGAAAAAACTTCTGATTCTGTCCACCGCCCTGACGGCTGTGGCGTTTTCCGTGCAGGCCCAAGACATCACCGTGATGTCATGGGGTGGTGCCTACGGCGCCGCGCAGACCGAGGCGCATGTCAAGCCGTGGGCCGCTGCCACCGGCAATGGCGCGGTCATGCTGGACAGCGACAACCCGGCCACCCCGATCAAGGCGATGGTTGAGGCGGGTAACGTCACCATCGACGTCGCCTCGATTGAATATGCCGACGCGATTCGTCTGTGTGACGAGGGTCTGCTGGAGCCGATCGACATGGCGATGTTGCCTGCCGGTGCCGATGGCACGCCGGCTGCCGATGACTTTTTGCCCGGCGCCGTGACCGATTGCGCCGTGTCGACCGATATCTGGGCCAACGTCTATGCCTATGACACCACCAAGCTGACCGGCACTGTCCCTACAACCGCTGCCGATTTCTTTGACACTGCCAAGTTCCCCGGCAAGCGCGGGTTGCGCAAGGGTGCAAAGTCGGTGCTGGAGTTTGCGCTGATGGGTGACGGCGTGGCCCCGGCGGACGTTTATGCCACCTTGGGCACGCCCGAGGGTCTGGACCGTGCATTTGCCAAGCTGGACACCATCAAGGGCGATGTGGTCTGGTGGGAAGCAGGCGCACAGCCGCCGCAGCTGTTGGCGGACGGCGAGGTTGTCATGACCACCGCCTATAACGGCCGGATTTTCAACGCCGCCGTTGGCGAGGGCAAGCCGTTCCAGATCGTCTGGGATGGTCAGGT
>JANNAT010000015.1:0-1844 GCA_031384605.1 Cypionkella sp. | reverse complement strand
CTTTCTGACCGCCGACATCGATCCGCGCAGTCAGATCGGCTATGCCACCAATGCCATTCAGGAGGGCGGGTTTTTCGGCGTTGGCTTGGGGCAGGGGCAGGTCAAATGGACCCTGCCGGACGCCCATACCGACTTTATCATCGCCGTCGCCGCCGAGGAATATGGCTTGATCCTCGTTCTGGTCATCATTGCCCTGTATTGCACGGTCGTCGTGCGGTCTCTGTTTCGCCTGATGAAAGAGCGTGATCCCTTTGTTCGTTTGGCGGGCTCGGGCCTTGCCTGCATCTTTGGTGTGCAGGCGATGATCAATATTGGCGTCGCCGTGCGCCTGCTGCCCGCCAAGGGCATGACGCTGCCATTTGTGTCTTATGGCGGATCGTCGGTTATTGCTGCAGGCATAACGGTGGGCATGTTGTTGGCCCTGACCCGCACCCGACCGCAGGGCGAGTTTGCTGACATCTTCAAGCGGGGCCGATGATGGCGCCTTTACTGCTTATCGCGGCAGGCGGAACCGGCGGGCATATGTTTCCCGCCCAAGCCTTGGCTGAGGCGATGCTGGCCAAAGGTTGGCGTGTGCGCCTGTCTACCGATGCACGCGGTGCGCGGTATACGGTGGGCTTCCCACAGGGTGTTGAAATCACGCAAGTTTCTTCGGCCACTTTCGCGCGTGGCGGCATTCTGGATAAACTGTTCGTGCCCATTCGCATTGTAGGCGGCATCGTTGGCGCAACCGTCCGGCTGTGGCGCGACAAGCCTGCCGTTGTTGTAGGCTTTGGCGGATATCCCACCATTCCGGCACTGTCGGCAGCGGTTCTTCTGGGTCTGCCCCGGTTGATCCACGAACAAAACGGCGTGCTGGGCCGGGTCAACGAGGTTTTTGCCCGCCGCGTGAACACCGTTGCCTGCGGCACTTGGCCGACCACATTGCCCGATGGGGTGCAGGGCGAACCCACCGGCAACCCGGTCCGCCAAACGGTGCTGGACCGCGCCGGTGCCCCTTATATTGCCCCCGGCGATTACCCGATGAGCGTGGTTGTTATCGGCGGCAGTCAAGGCGCGCGGGTGCTGTCCGATCTGGTCCCGGCTGCCATCATCGCCCTTGACCCGGCCCTGCGCGACCGCCTTCGCATCGCCCATCAGGCGCGCGAGGAGGATTTGCCCCGCGTGGTGCAGGTTTATGCCGATGCAGGCGTTCAGGCCGAGGTGGAGCCGTTCTTTACCGACATCCCCCGTCGGTTGTCCGAGGCGCAACTGGTGATCTCGCGTTCGGGTGCGTCCTCGGTTGCCGATATCTCGGTCATTGGCCGTCCGTCCATCCTGATCCCTTTTGCGGCCGCCACGGGCGATCACCAAACCGCCAATGCCAAGGGTCTGGCCGAAGCCGGGGCCGCCGTAATCCTGCCCGAACTGGGGCTTGACCCCGGCACCCTGACCGCGCAGATCAACGCCATTCTGTCGGCACCCGACCGCGCCGAACTGATGGCGCGTTCTGCCTTGGCGCAGGGCCGCCCCGACGCCACCATTCGCCTTGCCGCCCTCGTCGAAGCCCTCAGGAAAGTTTAGACCGATGAACTCAGCGACCAAACTGCCGATGGAACTGGGGCCGATCCACTTTGTCGGCATCGGCGGGATCGGCATGTCAGGGATCGCCGAAGTCCTGATGACCCTTGGCTATACCGTTCAAGGCTCTGATGCCAAAGCAACCAAGATCACGGACCGTCTTGTGTCGCTGGGGGCCACGGTATTCGAAGGACAATCGGCCGATAACATCGGCAACGCCGCCGTGATTGTAATTTCTTCTGCCATTAAAAAGGGTAACCCGGAACTGGAGGAGGCCCGCCGCC
>JANNAT010000004.1:0-13794 GCA_031384605.1 Cypionkella sp. | reverse complement strand
CAGCCGATGACGGTGGCGCTGAACAACCTCGTTCAATCCTCGACAGGCGTGAAGGAATACAACGTCCATTTCGCGGGCGCGATCCTTGCCGCCCTTCCTACCCTTTTTGTCTACATCGTCGCAGGCCGCTACTTTGTGCGCGGTTTGATGGCGGGCAGCGTAAAAGGCTAAGCCGATCGCCGGGCGGGTGGAGCCGCCCGACGATCTTTCGTTCAACCCAAGGCCCCATTTGCAAGAGACACGGGCGAACAACAGCAGAGGAACGACAAAATGAACAAATTGTCCATAACAACGGCAATTTTATTGGGGATGACCGCAGTCCCCGCGCTGGCCGAACCTTCGGTCGAAGTGATGCATTTCTGGACAAGCGGCGGCGAGGCTGCCGCCCTGTCCGCCGTACGTGATAAAGTGGTGGCGAACGGTGTCAAATGGACTGACGCGCCCGTGGCCGGCGGCGGTGGCGATGCCGCCAAAACCGCGTTGCAGGCACGTATCGCATCGGGCAACCCGCCTGCGGCGATGCTGATGCTGGGCCAGAACGTGATTGATTGGGCCAATGAAGGCCTGCTGGGTAACGTTGATGCGCTGGCTGCCGCTGAAGGCTGGGATGCCGTTCTGCCGCAAGCGGTGAAGGATTTCACCAAAATCGGCGGGCATTATGTGTCGGTGCCCACAAACGTTCACCGCACCGATATGATCTGGGCCAGCAAGGCCGCGTTTGACAAGATCGGCGCGCCCTATCCCACAACATGGGATGAGCTGAACGCGCTTGCCCCCAAATTCCTTGAGGCGGGGATTATCCCCTTGGCGCATGGCGGGCAGGCTTGGCAAGAAGCCTACATGTTCGAAGCCGTGGCTTTGGGCGTCGGTGGGGCCGATTTCTACCGCAAGGCGCTTGTTGATCTGGATGATGCGACGTTGCGCGGCCCGGAAATGGTGGCCGTGTTCACCGAACTGGCGGCATTGCGCGGGATGATTGATAAGAACGCACCCGGCCGCGATTGGAACCTGGCATCGGCCATGGTGATCAATGGCGAGGCGGCGATGCAGATCATGGGCGATTGGGCCAAGGGCGAATTTACCAATGCGGGTAAAGTGTCTGGCGATGATTACGCCTGTATCCCGGTGCCAAAAGCCAATGGCCAGCCGGGATTTGTCTATCTGGTGAACTCGCTGTCGCTGTTTACTCAAACCGACCCCGATCTGATCAAGGGGCAAGAAGTGCTGGCCAGCGCCATCATGGATAAAGAGGTTCAGGTGGCGTTCAACAAGGCCAAGGGTGCCATTCCCGCCCGGATGGATGCCGATATGACCGGCCTTGATGCCTGCGCCCAGGCCACTGCCGCCGATCTGGCGGTTGCTGATGCCGCCGGAACTGCTGTGCCAACATTCGCCGGAACCCACGCTGCCAACGCCACCATCGGCGGGGCCGCAACCGATGCGATCACCGGTTTCTTCAATTCCGACATGACCGCAGACGCCGGGGCCACTGCCCTTGCTGACGCGATCATGGCGGCCAAGTAACACCACGAAAGGAGCATCTGATGGGCTTTCTGGATATCTCTCACGTTACAAAATCCTACGGGTCCGTTCAGGTGCTCCACGAAGTGGATATATCGGTGCAGGAGGGCGAATTTCTGGTGCTTGTCGGGCCTTCGGGCTGCGGCAAGTCTACCCTGCTGAACATGATTGCCGGGCTGGAGGCGATATCGTCTGGCGATATTTCCATCAAGAACCGCGTGATCAACGATGTGCATCCATCGAAACGCAACATCGCAATGGTGTTCCAATCCTACGCGCTTTACCCGAATATGACCGTGGGCCAGAACATGACCTTTGGTCTGGAAATGCACGGCGTGCCGAAACCGGAACGCGATAAGGCTTTGGCCGATGTCGCGCGGCTATTGCAGATCACACCGCTGCTCGATCGTCGCCCCGGCCAGTTGTCTGGCGGGCAACGCCAACGCGTGGCGATGGGCCGCGCCTTGGTGCGCAACCCCGATGTGTTTTTGTTTGATGAACCGCTATCCAACCTTGATGCCAAACTGCGCGTCGATATGCGCACAGAAATTAAAAAGCTGCACCAAAACCTGAAAACCACCATCGTTTATGTAACGCATGATCAGATTGAAGCGATGACGCTGTCCACCCGCATTGCCGTGATGAACAAAGGCTATGTTCAGCAGCTTGGCACGCCGAAAGATATTTACGACACCCCCGCAAACCTGTTCGTTGCCACCTTCATGGGCAGCCCCGCGATGAATATCATGTCGGCAAAAGTGGTGCTGCAAAACGGCGCGCCGCATGCCGAAATTACCGATGCCGATGGCGCGACGCGGCATTTGCGGTTTAGTCAGGCAAATCTGGCCGTATGGGTGGGCCGCGAGGTGCTGCTGGGTATTCGGCCCGAGGCGATCACCGATCCCGAAGGCGCAGACCGCAAATCCGGCAATATTCAACCCTTTGCCAACCGTGTGACGGTGACGGAACCTGCAGGCTCGGATACGTTCGTCACGATGACCCTTGGTGGGCGCGACGCGATTGCCCGAATGCGCGCAGATGCCAGCGTAGCCCCCGGCGAAATCTTTGAATTCGCCATCAACATGGAGAAAGCCGTGGTATTCGAACCCGTATCTGAGGCGCGCATTCCCGCATGACGCCAGATGTCATCATCATCGGGTCGGGTATGGGCGGCGCCACGATGGCCGCCGCGCTTGCGCCCACCGGGCGGCGTATCTTGATACTGGAGCGCGGCGAGCGCCTGCCCGATACCCCCGAGGCGCGCGATCCGGTGGCGATTTTCGCGCGTGGTCATTACCGCCCGGATGAGTTTTGGCTGGATGGTGACGGCAAACCTTTCAACCCCGGCAATTACTATGTGGCGGGGGGTAATTCCAAATTCTATGGCGCGGTATTGATTCGCTACCGGGCGCAAGATTTCGCACCCCTGCGCCATATGGGCGGCACCACGCCCGGCTGGCCGCTGAGTTACGCCCAGATGGAACCGCATTACCAAGCCGCCGAAGATATGTATCAGGTGCGGGGCGTTTTGGGCGAAGACCCCTCTGAGCCTGCGCATTCCGGCACCTACAACTTCCCGCCCGTCCCCGATGAACCCGCCATTGCAGACCTGCGCCGCAGGATGCAGTCGGTGGGCCTGCACCCGTCTTCCCTGCCGCTGGGGGTGGATATTGCGGCTTGGCTGAAAGGCGGGCAAACCCCATGGGATGCGTTTCCGGGCACTACCGAGGGCAAGATGGATGCGGAAAGCGTGGGCTTGGCCTATGCCTTGCAGCACCCAAATGTGACGCTGCAAACCAATACGCGGGTTTTGCGCATGATCGCGGGGGAAGGTGGGAAGATCACCGGTGTAGAGGTGGAACGCGCAGGTAAACGCGAGACTCTCACCGCCCCTATCATCGTGCTTTGCGCCGGGGCTGTGCAAACGGCGGCGCTGTTGTTGGCATCGGCTGATGCGGATAATCCAACAGGCCTTGCCAACCGGTCCGATCAGGTTGGCCGCAATTTCATGAACCACAACCTAAGCGCCGTTCTGGCGATGCACCCCTTCCGGCGCAACCCATCGGTCTATCAAAAAACCATCCAGATCAATGATTTTTACCTGACGGGCGGGCCGCAAGGGGAACCCTTGGGCAATATCCAACTGCTTGGCAAGATCTCTGGCGCAATCCTTGCATCAGATACGCCAATCCCGCTGCCCGTGGCGCGGTGGATTGCCAATCGGTCAGTGGACCTGCTGGCGATGTCGGAAGACCTGCCGAACCCCGACAGCCGCGTGACGCTAAAGAACGGGCAGATCACCTTGGATTGGAAGCGGTCAAACTGGCCCGCCCATCTGGCGCTTGTGGCCAAACTAAAGGCAAACCTACGCCGCGCAGGCTATCCCATCGTGCTGTCGCGGGCGTTCGACCGGCGCACGCCGTCGCACCAATGCGGCACGGCGCGGATGGGCGCAGACCCCGCTGCCAGCGTGGTGAACCCCGATTGCCGTGCCCATGATCACGCCAATCTGTTCATCGTCGATGCGTCCGTTCTGCCCACATCGGCCGCGGTCAACCCGGCCCTGACCATCGCGGCGCTGGCCTTGCGCACCGCCGAATTTATCACCAAGACGGAGTTTGCCGCATGACGAAAATCGCCCTCATCACTGGCGGCCAACAGGGCATCGGCCTTGGTATCGCCAATGCGCTGATAGATGCAGGCTACCATGTGGCGCTGGCCTCCCGGTCTGCGGCAAAGTCACCTGCCGTGGTAAACGCCTTGCAACAGCTGGGTAAAAATGCGCGGTATTTCCAGCATGATCTGCAGGATATCGCGCATGTTCCGGCCCTGCTGAACGCGGTCGAGGCGGATATGGGGCCAGTCACCACCCACGTTTCCAACGCCGGCGTGCCTGCCAAACTGCGGGGTGATATGCTGGATATCCTGCCCGCCAACTATGATTTCGTAATGGACGTCAACCTGCGCGGCGCGTTCTTTCTGGCGCAGGATGTGGCGCGGCGGATGTTAGCAAGGGATAGCGATCACTACCGTTCCATCACCTTCGTCACCTCGGTCAGCGCCAAGATGGCGTCGATTGAACGCGCGGAATACTGTGTATCGAAAGCCGGTGCGGCGATGATGGCCGAGTTGTTCGCCGTGCGGCTAGCCCCGCATGGCATCGGCTGTTTTGAACTGCGCCCCGGCATTATTGAAACCGAAATGACGGCGGGGGTGAAGGATAAATACACCGCCCGCATCGAAGGCGGCCTTGTGCCAGCGGCGCGGTGGGGGCAACCGTCGGACATTGGCCAAGTCATCGTGCCGATCGCAGACGGGGCCATGGCCTTTGCCAACGGCGCGGTTATACCAGTGGATGGCGGCCTGTCCATCCATCGGCTTTGAGGTTACGTGATGCAAAAAGGCTATGATTTCATCATTGTGGGCGGTGGATCGGCAGGTGCCGTGCTGGCGGCGCGCCTGTCGGAAAATCCGGCCGCGCAAGTGCTGCTGCTAGAGGCGGGGGGCCGCGATTGGCATCCGTTCTATCATGTGCCCGCAGGCTTTGCGAAAATGACCAAAGGCATCGGGTCTTGGGGCTGGCAGACGGTGCCGCAAAAGCACATGCAGAATATGGTGATCCGTTACACGCAGGCGAAAGTTATCGGCGGCGGGTCCAGCATCAATGCGCAGCTGTACACGCGCGGCAATGCGCTGGATTATGATGAATGGCGGCAGATGGGCTGCGCGGGCTGGTCATACGCCGACGTGCTGCCCTATTTCCGCAAGTCGGAACATAACGACAGTTTTGAGAATGAATTCCACGGCAAGGGTGGGCCCCTTGGTGTAAGTCAGCCACGTGCGCCACTGCCGATATGTGAGGCGTATTTTGAGGCTGCCCAGCAGATCGGCATCCCGCGCAACCGTGATTTCACGGGGGCGACCCAGGATGGCGTGGGATATTATCAACTGACCCAGCGCAATTATCGGCGGTCTTCCACATCAACCGCGTTTTTGTATCCCACGCGCGGGCGCAAGAACCTGACTGTCAAAACAGGCGCGCAAGTGCTGCGGTTGGTGGTGGAAAATGGCCGCGCCATTGGCGTTGATCTTGCGGGTGTTGGCCAGGTGACGGCTGCGACCGAAGTGATCCTATCGTCCGGTGCCATCGGCTCGCCGCGTTTGTTGCAACTGTCTGGCATTGGCCCCGCCGATCATCTGACCAGCCTTGGCATTCCGGTGGTGTTCGATCAACCCGGCGTGGGGGCAAACCTGCAAGACCATCTTGATCTGTTCGTCATCGCCGAATGCACCGGGCCGCATACCTATGACCGCTATGCCAAACTGCCGTGGCAGGCGGTGGCCGCGGTGCAATACGCGTTCACAAGGCGTGGCCCGGTGGCGTCAAGCCTGTTTGAAACCGGTGGGTTTTGGTATGCCGACCCCGCCGCGCGATCACCGGATATTCAGTTTCACCTTGGCCTCGGGTCCGGCATCGAATCCGGCGTGGCGGCCATGCCGCAAGGCGGCGTTACCCTGAATTCCGCTTACCTTCGCCCCAGATCACGCGGCACGGTGCGGCTGGCCAGTGCCGATCCAACGGCGGCCCCTTTGATCGACCCGAACTATTGGGCCGATCCCTATGATCGCAAAATGTCGATCCGGGGGTTGAAACTGGCGCAAGAGATTATGCGTCAGCAGGCGTTGAAGCCTTACGTTCTGGCCGAACGCCTGCCGGGGCCAAAGGTGATGTCGGATCAGGATTACATCGACTACGCCTGCCGCCACGCCAAGACCGATCACCACCCGGTTGGCACTTGCCGGATGGGGTCTGACCCCGCCGCCGTGGTTGACCCGGCCCTGCGCTTTAACGGTATCGCCGGCCTGCGCGTAGTGGATGCGTCGGTGATGCCCACGGTCGTCTCCTCTAACACCAACGCGCCCACCATCATGATCGCGGAAAAAGCCGCCGACATGATCCGCGCCAGTCATGGATAACCAAATGATCCGCCACATCGTTCTGATCCGCTTTCGCCCCGAAATCACCGAGGCCACAATCGCCGGAATCTTTGCCGACTTGCACGCCATCAAGGCCAAACTGCCCGGCGTGCTGGCTATCACGGCTGGTCGCAGTGACAGCCCTGAACAGATGGAACGCGGCTATATGCATGGATTTGTTGCCGATTTCGCGGATTGGGCAGCGTCGGCTGCCTATCAAGACCACCCCGACCACAAACGCTTCGGTGCGGCATTGGTCGGCGCCGCCATCGGTGGCATCGACGGTATTCTGGTGTTCGATCTGCCCGTCGCCTGACCCATTTTTACGACAAGAGGCCCAAAATGCTGATCCTGCCAACCAAATCCAACACGCTGGAACCCTACCGCCCGTTGGGCAACCCCCTTACCCCGGGCCAGCCTGAAATCCCGCTGACGCGCACGGCGTTTGCCGCAGCACACGTGGTCAGCGACCCTTTGCGTGAACGTAACCCTTGGGATACGCGGCCTGCGGTGGATTGGGACGCGACGCTTGGCTTTCGCCAAACCCTGTGGGATCAGGGCCTTGATCTGGCCGAAGCGATGGATACAGCACAGCGCGGCATGGGGGTCGATTGGCCAACGGCATTGGAGCTGATCCAGCGCACAATGGTTGCCGCGCGCGCGCATCCGTTGAAACCCCGCGTGGCTTGCGGTGCGGGCACCGATCACATTCCGTTGGAAAATCTGCGTTCTGCCGATGCGATCCTCGCCGCCTATATGACCCAAGCCGAAGCGATAGAGGCGGCAGGCGGCCAGTTGATCCTGATGGCCAGCCGCGCCTTTCCGGCGATGGGCGCGGATGAAGCTACCTACCGCGCCGTGTATCGCCGCCTGATTGATGGCGCGAAAGACCCGGTGATTTTGCATTGGCTGGGCGATATGTTTGATGCGGCACTGGCGGGATACTGGGGCAGCCATGATGTTGCCGTTGCGTCGGATTTTGTGCTGTCATTGATTGCGGAAAACCCCGGCAAGGTTGACGGCATCAAGATATCCTTGCTGAACCAAGCGCATGAAGAAGCGTTTCGTGCCCGTCTGCCTGCAGGTGTGCGGCTTTATACCGGGGATGATTTCAATTATGCCGCCCTGATCGCGGGCGACAGCACCCACCATTCGCACGCCCTGCTGGGTATTTTCGCCGCCATCGCCCCGGCGGCAAGTCAGGCGCTAGAAGCTTTGGCGCAAGACGATATTGCCGCCTACCACGCGCTGCTGGCCCCAACCGTGCCCCTTAGCCGCGAGATTTTCTGCGCGCCCACCCGGTTTTACAAAGCGGGCATCGCCTATCTGTCGTGGCTGAATGGCCATCAATCCCATTTCATTATGCCAGCGGGGTTTCAATCCAGCCGCGATATCGTGCATTATGCCGAGGTCTTCCGGCTGGCCGATGGCGCAAGGCTTCTGACCAACCCGGATCTGGCGGTGTCCCGGATGCGCACGCTGCTTGCATTGCATGGCATCGAATAAACCGGGCGGGCAGGGGCAATGAACCGAAGGCCAACGATCATTGATGTTGCCCGCGTGGCCGGGGTTTCCAAATCGACGGTAAGCCTTGTCTTGCAAAACAGCCCGGCCGTGAAAGAGGCGACGCGGGTTCAGGTGAAACAGACGATGGCCGATATCGGCTATGTCTATAATCGCAACGCGGCCAACTTGCGGTCGTCGAATGCGGGGTTAATTGGCCTGGTGATCAACGATCTGCGCAACCCGTTCTTTACCGAATTTGCAACATCCGTGCAGATGGCTTTGTCTGATCGTGGCTATGCATGCGTTCTGGCCAACACCGATGAAGACCCCGCCGTGCAGGCCCAGGTTGTCGCCGCAATGATCGAACATGGCGTGTCGGCGCTGGTCATCTCGCCGGCGTATGGCGATGAAGAGGCCACTTTTGGCCCGCTGATCCGCGCAGGCATTCCCGCCATGCAAGTGCTGCGCAAGGTTGACGCGCGCACCGATCATTTCCCCTATGCGGCGCCTGATTATCCCACGGGAAGCCGTCTGGCCGCCGAACATCTTCTGGCAACAGGGGCGCGCCGCATTGCCTTTGTCGGCGGGGTTGCGGGGCGTGCCGTCGCCCGCGAACGGATGTCGGGGTATCTTGCGGCCTTGGTAAAAGCGGGTATTGAACCCGTTATAATTTCTGGCCGCGCATCGCGTGAATTCGGGCGTGAGGCGGCGCGGACCCTGACGCAAGATTTCCCCGATGTCGATGCGGCGATCTGCTTCAACGATCTGGTGGCCTTGGGGGTGCTAAGCGGTTTTGCCGAACGTGGTCGCCCGGTTGGCCCCTCTTTTCGCCTGGTCGGCTTTGACGATATCGAGGAATGCGCACAGGCCTATCCGGCGCTGTCATCGGTGCGCTGCAACATCGCGGGGTTTGGCAGAACCATTGCATCCACAATTCTGATCTGGCTGGAAGACGGCCAAGCCCCCGCGACGCAGACCCTGACCGATGTCGAATTGGTCATTCGCGCCTCTAGCGCCTGAAGGACTGCCATGATCCCCGATCCCGAAATATTTCTGCGCAGCCTGTTCGACCTTGCTGTCAAAGTGGCCGACCCGATGCGATCCCTCGGCGCGCACTTGCCGCCCCGCCCAAATGGCCGGGTTGTTGTGATAGGTGCGGGAAAAGCCAGTGCCCGCATGGCCGAAGCGGTCGAGGCCGAATGGGGCCCGTGCGAAGGACTGGTCATCACCCGCTATGGTTATGCCCGCCCGTGCAAAAGCATCGAAATTGTCGAGGCGTCGCATCCGGTGCCCGATCAGGCCGGGCAAACGGCAACAGCGCGGATGCTGCATCTGCTGTCGGGTTTGGACGCGGATGACTTCGTTCTGGCGCTGATCTCTGGCGGGGCATCGGCCTTGTTGGTGGCACCATGCGACGGCGTCAGTCTGGCCGAAAAGCAGGCGGTCAACGCGGCGCTTCTGGCATCGGGCGCGCCGATCGACAAAATGAATACGGTGCGCAAGCACCTTAGCCGGGTCAAGGGTGGTCAGTTGGCCGCCGCGGCCTATCCGGCGCGGATGCTGGCGCTGATGATCTCTGACGTGCCGGGCGATGATCCGGCTTTCATCGGGTCGGGCCCTACGGTGGGCGAGACGACAACCCCCGCACAGGCCCGTGCCATTCTTGATCACTGGCGCGTGCAGGTGCCCGCGTCGGTTCACCGCATGCTTCGCAGCGGATCAACAGTTGTTGCCCCCACCGATTTGCGTTTGTCGCGGGTTGCCAACCATATTTTCGCGGCCCCGCTGCAATCATTGACAGCCGCAGCCGAAATGGCACGCGCTGCGGGGTGCGATGTGCACATGTTGGGCGATGCCCTTGAGGGCGAAGCCCGCGACGTTGCCGCCAGCCAAGCCGCCGAAGCGCTGCGCATCAAAGCCACTTTGCGGTCAGGCGACGCGCCGGTGGTTCTGCTTTCTGGCGGCGAATTAACAGTGACGCGGCGCGGCGTAGGCATCGGCGGGCCGAATGCCGAGTTTTGTCTGGCGCTGGCCATCGCGTTAAACGGCGCTGCGGGCATTTACGCCCTTGCCTGCGATACGGACGGTGTGGATGGGGCAGCCGAGGTTGCGGGCGCGGTGGTGATGCCAGATACTATGCAGGCAGCGCAAAAGGCGGGGATTAACGCCATGCACTGCCTTGACAGCAATGACGCCCACACATTCTTTGACGCCATCAACAGCCAGGTGGTGACCGGGCCGACCCTGACCAATGTAAATGATTTTCGCGCCATTCTGATCACCGCTTGATCGGGGCCGCAAATCTGCCTCGCGGCCAAACCCAATTAACTGCAACACACCCGGCGTACGGGCGCGCAATTGACCCTTCAAGTATCGCAAAGTTTCTGCGCTGCGGCATGTGAACTTGCCCAATAAAGGGGCGAATTCAGCGCCGCTGACGAAAAGCCCATGCCGGCATCACAAATCATATTGTTCTGCACGCTTTGCGCCGTTTGGGTCTGAAGGCCCGGTTCATTCATAGACCAGTGGTGTGCGGCGAAAACTTGGTTTTGGACAGCCAAGACCACCGTGCGGGTGAAACAATCGCTGCCTGACAAAAATGGCCTCTTTTCCGGGAAACGGAAGATCCACGGGGTAGCAGAAATAGGGGAACGGGAATGAAACTTACACGACGCGCGCTTTTGGCTTCGGGCATTGCATCGCTGGCCTTGCCACGTATGGCCTTTGCGCAAGCTGAGACGATCAAGATCGGGGTGCTGCATTCGCTGTCGGGCACGATGGCAATCTCTGAAACCACGCTGAAAGACACCATGCTGATGCTGATTGGGGCGCAGAATGCCAAGGGCGGCGTTTTGGGCAAGATGCTAGAGGCGGTGGTGGTTGACCCCGCCTCGGACTGGCCATTGTTCGCCGAAAAAGCGCGCGAATTGCTGACCGTGTCAAAGGTTGATGTGATGTTTGGCTGCTGGACATCCGTGTCACGCAAATCAGTGTTGCCGGTGATCGAAGAGCTGAACGGGTTGTTGTTCTACCCTGTGCAGTATGAAGGCGAGGAATCGTCAAAGAACGTGTTCTACACCGGTGCCGCGCCAAATCAGCAGGCGATCCCGGCGGTGGATTATTATCTGGATGAACTGGGCGTCAAGAAATTCGCGCTTTTGGGCACCGATTACGTGTATCCGCGCACAACCAATAACATCCTTGAAGCCTATCTGATTTCCAAGGGCATCCCGAAAGAAGACATCTTCGTCAACTACACCCCCTTTGGCCATTCCGACTGGTCCAAGATCGTGGGCGACGTGGTGGCTTTGGGCGCCGATGGCAAAAAGGTTGGGGTGATTTCCACCATCAACGGCGATGCCAACATTGGCTTTTACAAAGAACTGGCGGCGGCAGGTGTGACGGCGGATAAACTGCCCGTGGTTGCGTTTTCTGTGGGTGAAGAAGAGCTTTCGGGTCTGGATACCACCAACCTTGCCGGCCACCTTGCCGCGTGGAACTACTTCATGTCCGCCGAAAGCCCCGATAACACAGCGTTCATCGCGGCTTGGAAGGCATTCATCAAAAACGACAAGCGCGTCACCAATGACCCGATGGAGGCGCATTACATCGGCTTCAACATGTGGGTGAATGCGGTCACGCAGGCGGGCACTACGGCGGTTGACGCGGTATCTGATGCGATGATCGGGCAAAAGTTCCCCAACCTGACGGGGGGCATGTCGGAAATGCTGGCGAACCACCACCTGACCAAACCGGTGCTGATTGGTGAGATCCGCGCCGACGGCCAGTTCGATATCATCAGCCAGACCGAACCTGTC
This sequence comes from Cypionkella sp., assembly GCA_031384605.1. Taxonomy (GTDB): domain Bacteria; phylum Pseudomonadota; class Alphaproteobacteria; order Rhodobacterales; family Rhodobacteraceae; genus JANNAT01. Next base: position 1,972 of record JANNAT010000004.1, on the reverse strand, counting down.
GCGGGCGATGCCTGGACCGATTTCTTGCCGGAGTCGGCGGTGCTTGAGGCCGATTGGAAAGACCTTAAGTGCGGGATGTATAACAAAGAAACTGCAACTTGCGTTCAGTTGACCTCTAACTACTGATCCTTGTGGAGGGGCCGCAGCGGCCCCTCTCACCCTTGTTGGAAAGTCCTGAATGCGGTTTATGATCTCTTGCCTTCTGGCGGTTTGGGCGTTGTGCCTTGCCGCCCCTTTGCAGGCCGAAACAGTGGCAGAAATTTTGGCGGCCAACGCGGCGCTGGTCGAAAAAGCCTCGCGTCAGACCATCGGCCCGGTGATTGATGCGCTGGCGGTCAGTGGGGATCCGGTGACGGCGGCGGTTTTGGCGGCTTGGGCGGAAAAGGGGCTTGGCATCCGCAAAACCGACCGCGCTTTCATTTTGATCACGGCACAAGACGGCGGCTATGCCTTGCGTGATCTGTCTGGTGCCGACGCGGGGCAGGCGACAAAAGCCGAGGTGATAGAGTTGAAACCCAACGCCGGGGTGCGCGGTATGATCGCGACGGCGCTGGTGCAATTTACCCTGTCCGATCCCGATCCGATCAAACGCAAGGCGGCACTGGAGTCGATAGCGAAAGATCCCAAGATTGATGCCTTGGTGCCGCTGCGGGTGTCGATTGCGGGCGAAAGCGATGGTGGCTTGAAAGCGCAGAAAGAACGGCTGGAGCGACTGTTGACGTTGCGATTTGACACAAACAGCGCGGCGCGGGTCGCGGCAATAACCAGTTTTGGCGCGGATCTTGGGCTTGATCTGCGCGCGGCGCTGAACCCGTTGTTGGCGACCACCCGGCTGGCCATTGCGGGTGACGCAAAGCCTGCTGCAAACATTGCAAAGCCCTTGCAACCGGGCAAAGATTTCACCGAAGCCGAGGCCTATGATCTGTTGGTGGCCGCCGATATTGCCCCCGCGCGATTGGCGCTGGATGCACAGCGCGCGGCACTGGTGGCCAATCTGGCAAATGGCATGGTTGGTGGCGTTACGTTGGCTGATTTGAATACCCAAGCCGCCCGTGACCGCGCCTACACCGCGTTGGAAGTCGCGGGCACCGTGCCGCAAGCCGCTACGGATACTGAGGCAAAGGCCGCGTTGGCGGCGCACCGGTTCTATGACGTTTATGTCGAACCCGACCCGCAGGTTACTGCGGCGGCGGCGGTGGCGTTGCAATCCATCGGCACCAAAGTGGGGGCAATGCAAGCCGCCGATCTGGCGCTGGACGGGCTGTCACTGGCCTCGATCTACTTTCTGGCGGCGATCGGGTTGGCCATCACCTTTGGCGTCATGGGGGTGATCAATATGGCGCATGGTGAATTTATCACCATCGGCGCCTATACCGGGTATGTCGTGCAGCAGTTCGTGCCCGATTACACGATTTCCATCCTGATCGCGTTGCCCTTGGCCTTTGCGGTGACCTTTGGCACTGGTGTAGCGATGGAGCGGCTGGTGATCCGGCATCTTTACAAACGCCCGCTTGAGACGTTGCTGGCAACGTTTGGCATATCCATCGCCTTGCAGCAAATCCTGAAAAACGTGTTCGGAACCCAAGCCCGCCCCCTGACGTCGCCCGCATGGCTTGATGGGGCATGGGTGTTGAATGACGTGGTGTCGATCAGCTATATCCGCATCGCGATTTTCGTGCTGGCGTTGATTTTCCTAAGCTTCTTCCTATGGCTGATGAAACGCACCCGGCTGGGGCTGGAGGTGCGGGCGGTCACCCAAAACCCCGCAATGGCCGCATCCATGGGCATCAACCCCGACCGCATCAACATGCTGACCTTTGGCATCGGGTCAGGCATCGCAGGCATCGCAGGTGTGGCCATCGGGCTGTTCGCCAAGGTCACGTCCGAACTGGGCACTGATTACATCGTGCAGTCGTTCATGACGGTGGTGGTGGGCGGTGTTGGCAACATCTGGGGCACGCTGGCGGGTGCC
>JANNAT010000148.1:0-2132 GCA_031384605.1 Cypionkella sp. | reverse complement strand
GTCCCAGAACCTCAGCCAGGATTCCCGAAATGGCTGCCCTGTCGTACTTGTAGAGCGCATACTGGCGTAGAATTGAAAGCTTCTGCAGCCAGCGCCATTTCGGCTTCGGAAATATTTCGCAGCCCCGCTCCACGTAAAGATTGCGCATTTCTGCGGCTGAAAGTCCCGCGCCGAGACCCAATGCAAGGATTCCGCCCGTAGAGGTTCCCGCGATGAGATCGAAATATTCGGAAACCCTCCGGCCCTTGCAAAATTGCTGTTCTAAGTCGGCGAGAACCGAAGCGGGAAATACTCCGCATATCCCTCCACCATCCAAAGATAAGATCCGAAATCGCCGGTCTTTCGGCCATAGCTGTGGAACGCGGCGTTGCGGGATCGCGCCTGAAGAGCGCGGTCCACCGGGGATAAGGGTAGTGTTTGACATGCTTCCTCACTTTTGGGCATTTCCGGGTGCCGTCCGCCGCCCCGCCACTCTCCCCTCGCCACCCAGTCTTCGTGGAATAGCAGCCACTTGATGACCATCGGGATCAGAATGTCAGCAATAGACTTCTCCCTCGTCCACTCGTCTGTAGCTGGATCAAAAACGCAGAGTGCTGGGAACGCAGGGGGATATCCCAAGCGGTATACATGTTGCGGCGGCTCGCCGGTACCGCGCGGATCGAGCCCGATGGGCGGATCGATTACAAAGATCGAGGCAGACGGGTTAGCTAAGTGGAATTTCTCAAAGAATACCCGGGCAAAATAGACGATGCGAACGGTGTAAGTCTGACAGATTGGCGTCAGCGGCCCCTCCCAAACACCCATGAAGCCGAGATCGGTTACGAGTCTGAAACTCGGAAACTCAGCCCGCATTCGGGAATTCTGTTCACGGATTGTGAGGGGCAAGGTGCATCAGTCTCCGAAGGGCGTACTGCGAGGAATGGCCTTGGCAGCGGAGGGCGCTGCAAGTGAGCCGAGCGCGGGGACGGCCCCTCGACCCGGAATGTAGAGACCCGTGCCAGCGGCATTGTCGTTGACCTGGCGCTGACCGTACGCCGCCACGGCATCACGCGCAGGCCTTTCCCCAAACAACCCCTCGAGGATCAGGCTCATTTCGCCAAGAGGCACTCCTGCCTTCAGTCTGCCGAGCTTGGACGAGAAATCGCGCAATTCTTTAAGAAAGATCACCTGGTCGGCGGGGTTGGCTGGCCAACGGTCCGTCAATTCGTCTTCGGGACATGCCGGGTTCCACGCCCGGACCAGACGCCCTGCACCCACCGCCGTTTCAATGACGCCGATGATGCATTCAACCTGATGGATCAACTCGTCCAGCAGCGAGCGCTCGGCTCCGGCGTTCAGGCCCACAAAAAAGGTCAAGAGAACCGACGGGGGCAGACGCAGACCGCGATGGCGACTATCATAGACAATGTTGCGCCAGCGCTTGATGAGTTGAAGGCAGATGACCTGACGGGACTTGCGGTAGGCTGGAAGCTGCTGGGGGACAGGCGCCGCATCCGCTTGCATCGCCAGCGTCTCGCGCGCGAAGTTCAACGAGGCCCGCTCAAAGAAGCTGCCAAATGCCACATCTGCGCGGGTGCGGCTGTTGAACCACTCAGCAAGACCGAAGGGGTTTGCAAGCAGGCGTGCTTTCCGAACGGAAGGATCGCTGGGCTTGGAGTGGAAAATCCAGCTAGTCTTCAGTTCCCGCGCCGTGATCAGGACCGAGGGCGTCAAATCAAGATGCATTCCGGCATAGTGCACCTGCGTGCACCGGGTCTTGCGCTCGGCCTTGTCATGGTAGCGCGACCCCTTTTCCGCAGCGATGGCATTGTGCAGAGTGGCCAGCGCGTATTCCGGGTCGACGAACTGGTCCCAGTCGATGGCCGCCATGCCATCCAAATCGAACTCGGCTTCGTCACTGTGACCCGCAATCGTCGATCCCGTCGAAAACCCGCCTTGTGGATAGAACTCGATTACCCTGCCACGCAGTGGGCTGCCCGGCCGGTCGATCCATGCAGCCATGGCCTCATAGTGTTCGGTGGCAGTTATATAGTCCGTCGGACTAAGCTGAATACGGATCGCGACGTCAGCCAGAAGCACGTCCTGAGGGCTAAACCGCGATATTTGCTGCAAAATCGGATCGTTTATCGTCA
>JANNAT010000141.1:0-308994 GCA_031384605.1 Cypionkella sp. | reverse complement strand
TATTTCCGGCAAGCTGCCGTTTGTTTACGGTTTCAAAATCGAATTCTTCAACTTTGTTTCCATCAACCACAACAACCCGGGTTTCCTCGGCATGGGTGGCGTCGATAAGCATTTTCTTTGACATTTGGGTCCATTGCGCCGTGACCTTAAAGCTGCGCCCGGCGGACCGGACGACAGAATGTAAGGGGTAAGGCGGCTTGTTCGGGCAACGTTGCGCGCAGCAGTTGGTCGGGCCATGCCCTGTGGGCATCCCTCAACCGAACTTGCCAATGTCGCGCATATCATCGCGGTTCACGTCTGAAGGGCTTTTGGCCCTTCACCTAAGTAGGCCCGCAAGTTTTCTGATGTATCAGTCACTTACAGACAATTATCCGGCCTTACGGCCGATCCTGTCGCCTTAGTTTTCGGCACTTGCATGGCGCCAGATCGTTAAGGCAGAGAATTCCGTGGCCCCATAAAAAGGCCTGTGACGATCTTAGCGGGAAAGCGGTTGCAAAGACAATGGCTGATTTAGCATCAATGCGGTGGGATAAATGTAGGGTGTGCGTTCACGCGCACCATTGATTGCGACCTTGGTGCGCCTAAAGGCACACCCTACAACACCGCCTCAACGGCACGGCTCAACCGTGCCACGGTTGCGGGCACATCGGCCAGCTTGTCCAACCCGAACAGCCCCAGCCGGAACGTGCGAAATTCCGCGCCCTCGCCCACTTGCAACGGCACACCCGCTGCAATCTGCACCCCTTGCGCGCGGAATTTCGATCCGTTCTGAATATCGCCGTCCTCGGTATAGCTGACCACAACGCCGGGCGCGCCGAACCCTTCGGCGGCCACCGACATCACGCCCTTGGCCGCCAGCATACCCCGCACCGCCCCGCCCAGCGCCCATTGCGCGGCCTTGGCCGCCTCAAACCCCATGGCGCGGGTTTCCAGCATCGCATCACGAAACCCCACAATCGCATCGGTTGGCATCGTGGCATGATAGGCATGCCCGCCACCTTCATAGGCCGCCATGATCGCGCGCCATTTCTTCAAATCCACCGCAAAGCTGTTTGAGGTGGTTTCCGCCAACCGCGCCTCGGCAGCCGGGCTGAACACCACCACCCCGGCAGACGGGGACGCCGACCATCCCTTTTGCGGTGCCGATATCAGCACATCCACGCCCGTTGCCGCCATATCAACCCACGCACAGCCCGAGGCGATGCAATCCAGCACCAAAATCGCCCCCACCTCATGCGCCGCCTGCGCCACTTGCGCGATATAATCATCCGGCAGAATGATCCCCGCACTGGTTTCCACATGCGGCGCGAACACCGCCTCAGGGCGCATCTCGCGGATTTTGGCGCAGACCTCGTCCACCGGCGGCGGCGCGAACGGGGCTTTCGCCCCATTGCCGGTTTGCCGCGCCATCACCACGGTGGCCTCGTCCGTAAAGCCACCGGCGTCGAAAATCTGGCTCCACCGGTACGAAAACCAGCCATTGCGAATGATCAACACACGGCCCTGGCCAAACTGCCGCGCCACCGCCTCCATCGCATAAGTGCCGCCACCGGGCACCAAGGCCACCGCCGATCCGTTGTAAACCTCGCGCAGCAACCCCGACACATCGCGCATCGCGCCCTGAAACTTGGCCGACATGTGGTTCAAAGACCGGTCGGTGAACACCACTGAAAATTCTTCCAAACCACCTTGATCAACATGGGCGTGCGGCAGTGTCATTGTCGTTCTCCATTTCAAGCGACACGATTCTTGTGTCTTCCCGCGAAACTCTATCCGATTTCATTTTGGCCCAAATACTCAAATCCGACAGCGTGGCCAAAAGTCACGCATCAGACCCTATCCCAATGGCCCCGGCCTGCGTTCTTCGGTCAACAGCACATTCGCCTCTACCTGCCCCACGCCGGGCAGCGTCATAATGCGCCGCCGCAACACCCGCTCAAAATCGGAAATATCCCGCGCCACCACGCGCAATCGGTAATCGAACAAGCCCAGCACATGCTGCACCACCTGCACCTCTGGGATCGCAACCACCGCGCGTTCAAAATCTTCCAATGAAACCCGCCCCTTGGTGGCCAGTTTCACCCCCAAAAATACCGTCACGCCAAAGCCCAGCGCGGCGCGGTCTACCTCTATGCGCCGTCTCGCCAGCACCCCCGCCTGTTCCAGCCGCTTTATCCTGCGCCACGCGGCGGGTTGGCTGACCCCCAACTGCCGCCCCAACGTTGCCGCCCCCACCGTGGCATCTTCGGACAATACCCGCAAAATCGCGCGGTCAATATCATCCAGATCCATCATAACGGCAGCCCGCCGTCATCTTTGATGGTGGATATCAGCATCAGCGCCTCAATATCCGCGATATGCGGCAGGGTCAGAATGCGGGTGCGGTAAATCTCGGCATAATGTTTCATATCGCGCGCAATCACGTTCAGGCGCACATCAACCCGGCCCAAAAACGTTTCAATCCCAATCACTTCGGGAACCGCGCGGGCGTTTTCCAGAAATTCATCGAACGCCCGCGGATCGGTTTTATCCAGCGTGAACCGCAACGAAACCTCCACCTCATAGCCCAGTTTGCGCCAATCAATCACCATGCGGTCAGCGGTGATGACAAAAGACTGCGCCAGCCGTTCCAGCCGCCGCCATAAGGTGGCAGGCGTGACCGCTGACCTGTCGGCAAGCGTGGTGCGCCCAAGGCCCGGATCGGCCAAGGCATGGCGCAAAATCCGGCGGTCGGTATCGTCAAGCTGCATGATAATTCCGTGAAATATCTTATCGGTGAATGATTATTCGTCAAAATTCGCAAAATTGTCAATAAATGAACGCCCTCACACCCTATTCCCCCTATGCTGCGCCCATCATTCATAAAAGGAGCGCCCTATGCGCGTGTATTACGACCGTGACTGCGATGTGAACATCATCAAAGACAAAAAAGTGACCATTCTGGGCTATGGCAGCCAAGGCCACGCCCATGCGCTGAACCTGCGCGACAGCGGGGCCAAGAACCTTGTGGTTGCTTTGCGCCCCGGTTCCGCCTCCGCCAAAAAGGCCGAAGGCGAGGGCCTCAAAGTGATGGGCATCGCCGAAGCCGCCGCTTGGGCCGATCTGATCATGTTCACCATGCCCGATGAATTGCAGGCCGAAACCTATAAAAAATACGTGCATGACAATATCCGCGAAGGGGCCGCGATTGCCTTTGCCCACGGGTTGAACATCCATTTCGGCCTGATTGAACCCAAAGCCGGCGTTGACATCATCATGATGGCCCCCAAAGGCCCCGGTCACACCGTGCGCGGCGAATACACCAAAGGCGGCGGCGTGCCGTGTCTGGTCGCCGTTCACCACGATGCGACGGGTAAGGCGATGGAAATCGGCCTGTCCTATTGTTCAGGTATTGGTGGCGGGCGGTCTGGAATTATCGAGACGAACTTCCGTCAGGAATGCGAAACCGATCTGTTTGGCGAACAGGCGGTTCTGTGCGGCGGCTTGGTTGAGTTGATCCGCATGGGGTTCGAGACGCTGGTTGAAGCGGGATACGAGCCTGAAATGGCCTATTTCGAATGCCTGCACGAGGTCAAACTGATCGTCGATCTGATCTATGAAGGCGGTATTGCCAACATGGATTATTCAATCTCGAACACCGCTGAATACGGCCAATACGTCTCTGGCCCGCGCATCCTGCCCTATGTTGAGACAAAGGCCCGCATGAAAGCCGTTCTGACCGATATCCAATCCGGCAAATTCGTGCGTGACTTCATGCTTGAAAACGCCGTTGGCCAGCCAACGATCAAAGCCTCGCGCCGCTCGAATGACGAGCATCAGATCGAGTTGGTCGGTAAAAAGCTGCGCGACATGATGCCGTGGATTTCCAAGGGCAAGATGGTGGACAAGGCACGGAACTAAACCGACCAACCCGCGGGATGGGCAGAATTGCCCATCCTACCGGCCCCCAAACGTAGGATGGGCAATCTGCCCATCACCGCCGGAGCCATTTACCTCTCCAGCGCGCCCTTCCCGGCCAAAATCCTGTCCCGGAATCTGCCAATCCGCGCCACCCGTGTGGCAGATGTTTTCGCCGACCCAAGGGCTATTACATAGCTTTTATGCCGCCCGGGCGTCAGGGCGTGAAATGCCTTGGCCAGGTCGGGGTCATCGTCCAATGCTGCGATCAACTCATCTGGCAGCTCAATCTCACTTGGCTGTTTTGGCGGTTTGATCCCTGCCTGCGCATAACCCATGGCCTCGGCCAGGAAGGCGCTGATGGCAGGCGCGAACGCCACCACCTGTGCTGTGTCGGTAAATCGGATCATCGCGGGATGCTGTGCATTTGGCCCCGGCTTTTCCAGCAGCCCGTTGGGATCTTGCAGTAAGCTGGGGCTAAAAAACGTCAGCCGGAAATCGCCGCGAAACGCTCCGATGATGGCGATATTGCGCCCCGAATGCATATAGCAAGGGTGCCCCCATTTCACCACCTCAACCAGCCCCGCCTGTTGGCAAAACCGCCGCAGTTCAGCCAGCCCCTGCGTCCAAATCCGGGTTGAACAATCGGCCGTGGCAAACCGCGCGCACCGACCGCAGCCTTTGGTGAAAAAATCCTCAATTTCGGTGATCATCATGGCACGTCTACCCAAACCTTGTGCATCGTCTCATAGGGCCAACCCGGGCCGATCAAAGCCCGCGTCGGGCGGGGCTCACTCCGCTGCCAAACCTTAACAAACCCCTAAACCGCCCTCGCAACCCCTTGATTTCCCAAGCCCCAGAATCTGTCCACGCGTGGACACACCCTAAACCGCCGCCTCCACCGCCCCCACAATCTCATCCACCACCGCACGCAACAGCGCCTCATCCTCACATTCCGCCATCACCCTGATCAGCGGTTCTGTCCCGGATTTGCGGATCAAAATGCGGCCCTTGCCCTTGATCCGCTCGGCCGATGCTTTGATGACCGCCTGCACGGCATCCGCCTTCAACGGCTCCAGCCCCGCCGCATACCGCACGTTTTTCAACAGCTGTGGCACGGTTTCAAACTGCCGCACCAAGGCCGAAGCCGCGTTCCCCGTGCGCACCATTTCCGACAAAAACTGCAACCCCGCGATCAACCCATCCCCCGTCGTCGCATAGTCGGTCATCACGATATGACCCGATTGTTCCCCGCCCAGATTAAACCCGCCGCGCCGCATCGCCTCGACCACGTAACGGTCGCCCACCGCTGTGCGTTCCAGATGCAGACCCAGCCCCGCAAGGTGGCGTTCCAACCCCAGATTGGACATCACTGTTGCAACCAAAGTCCCCCCCGCAAGCCGCCCATCCGCCGCCCAGCGCCCGGCCAGCAGCGCCATGATCTGATCGCCGTCCGCGACCTGCCCCGCCTCGTCCAAAATCATCACCCGGTCGGCATCGCCGTCCAGACAAATCCCCACATGCGCGCCGTGTGCCACCACAGCCTCGGCTGCCGTTTGCGTATAGGTGGACCCACACCGATCATTGATATTCTTGCCATTCGGCGTCACCCCCACCGGGATCACCTCGGCGCCCAATTCCCACAGCACTTGCGGGGCGGCTTTATAGGCGGCCCCGTTGGCGCAATCTATTACCACCTTCAAACCATCCAGCCGCAGCCCCGCCGGAAAGGTTGTTTTGGCATATTCGCCATAACGCCCCAAAGCATCGTCGATCCGCCTGGCACGGCCAATGTTTTCAGGTTTGGCGGGGATGATATCACCGTCCACCAGTGCCTCAATTTCCAACTCGGCAGCATCTGACAGTTTGAACCCGTCGGGGCCAAAGAATTTGATGCCATTGTCATGATGCGGGTTGTGGCTGGCGGAAATCATCACTCCCAGATCGGCGCGCATGGACCGGGTCAGAAACCCCACCGCAGGCGTGGGCACCGGGCCCAGCAGCAGCACGTTCATCCCCGTGCTGGTCAACCCCGCCGTCAGCGCGTTTTCCAGCATATAGCCAGAAAGCCGGGTATCTTTGCCAATCACCACCCGGTGCGCGGTGCTGCCATCGCTGCGGAAATACCGCCCCGCCGCCGCCCCCAGTTTTAACGCCATCTCGGCGGTCATCGGATAGGTGTTGGCGCGACCGCGCACACCGTCAGTGCCAAAGAGCTTACGGCTCATTCAGCCTCTCCTTTTGTTGCGGCGCGCCATAAAGACAGCGCTTGCCGCGTTTCAGCTACGTCATGCACCCGGATCATCTGCATGCCTTGTGCCACGCCTGCCAACGCCACGGCCAGGCTGCCGGGCAGGCGTTTGGCGGCATCCGCCTCGGCCCCCAAAGTGCCGATGAACCGCTTGCGGCTGGCCCCCAGAAGAACCGGCACGCCAAGGTTATGAAACAGCGACAACCGGGCCAGCAGGGCCAGATTATGCTGCAAAGTTTTGCCAAAACCAATGCCGGGATCAATCGCCAGCCGGTCGCGCGGAATGCCTTCGGCGATGGCCACGTCCAACCGGGCGGCCAAAGCATCATAAACATCCAGCAAAACATCATCATACTGCGGATCATCTTGCATGGTTTGCGGGTTGGCGATGGAATGCATCAAGATGACAGCGGCGTTCAGGGCCGCAGCGGTGGCAGCCATTTCGGGATCAAACCGCAGCGCCGTCACGTCATTCAAGATCGTTGCGCCTGCGCCGAACGCAGCCTGCGCCACACCGGCCTTGCGGGTGTCGATGGAAATCGGCAGATCCAGACCACCGCTGCGCAGCGCCGCAATCACCGGGGCTGTGCGGGCAATTTCTTCGACGGCGTCCACTTCTACCGCTCCGGGTCGGGTGCTTTCACCGCCGATATCCAGAATATCGGCCCCTGTTGCCATGCGGCGCGCCTGCATCAGCGCAGCCTCGGGGCGCAAAAACTGGCCACCATCGGAAAAGCTGTCGGGGGTGACGTTCAAAATCCCTATGATGCGGGGGGTGGCCATTGCCAGCCCACCAAAATCGGGGCGCGGCGATGACAGGCGATGCTGCGTATCAATATCCAGATCGCCCACAGGAATGACCCGCGCGGGCGCTGCGCGCGACAGCACCTCGACATGCGAAAACCAGCACCATCCCCCGGCAATGGCCAAGGCCCCCGTCGGGCGGGCGGGGTCGGTCATCGGGATCGGGCGGATGTAAGTCATAAACCTGTCGTAAGGTGCAAAGCCGGTTGGCGGCAAGGGGGAAGGATCACCCCTTCTGCACCATCACGCGGCTTCCCGCCGGAAGTGCAACGTCGCCGTGAACGATAAGGCGATCCGCAACCATCAATTCGGCCAGCCACAGGGCCAGTGCCACAGGCGCACGGCTGTGCGGACCGTCGACCGCATCCAGCACCAGTTTCGAGGGGGCCCAGACAATCATCTGGCCACGTTTCATCGCCCAATCCATTTCGGTGCGCGTCGCCACCACCACACAGCGCGGATCGCGCGCGGCCAATGCCCAGGCGTTTTGCTCAATGGCCAGCAGATCCACCCGGCGTTGCGTAGGGCCATGCCCGGTTTGTGGCCGCGCCATATCGGGCAGACCCACCGTCAGAATGACCGGCAGACCGTGGCCTTGCAAACGGTCAAGAAGTGCGGGCAAATCGGCTGACGCGATTAAGGTATTGTCCAAAAACGCCACCAATGGATGAACGCTGGCTTGTTGCCCGTCGCTTCCCTCCATCTCAACGGCGGCTTCGACCCTGCTGCGCACAATCTCGACGCCCAATTTATAGGGCCCAACGTCCAGCTTTTCGATCCGCACAAACACCCGCATCGCCGCAGGTTCGGCCAGAATGCGTTCGGCCACCCGTTCGGCCAGTGTTTCCAGCAGGTTCAGCCGCTCTGCCGCCAGTTCGGTGGCAATCGCCCAAGTGATGCGGTCATAAGACAGGATCAGATCAACATCGTCATTCAACGGCTGCTGTGCGGCGCGCACTTCGACGACCACATTGAACAAAACACGCTGCCGGTGGCCACGCTCTTGCTGAAAAGCGCCAATATCCACTTCGACAATGTGATCACGCAACGAAATTCGATCCCGCGGATCGGCCCCGGAGGATGCCAGGGCGCGCTCTTCGGGATGGGCGAAGGCAAGGCTGATGTCGCTGGTCATCGGGGCTCACACAAAGCAAATGGTCAATGGCAGGCTACTGCCTACCCCAATCATTGCCATGCCCGAAGGCGACCCCGCGCGCAAGATGCGCGACTTTCGTTTTGGGAACGGTTCAGGGTTGGCGGTAAAACAGATGTGCGCCAATCGAAGCGGTTTGCGGAAACTTGCGTGACCAACTGGGCCGCACAGCGCGGGAATGAAAATAGGTGGCCCCGCTGGTCAAACCGCGCGGCGCGCCATCCAGCATCACCCGCGCAATGCGGCCCGCCAGATCAGCGGCTCCGCGTTCGTGCATCGCCTCGCCCTGACCGTCGCAGTGATAGGAAAACTGGCATGCCCCGCGACTGCCCTGGCCAACCACACCGCACACCGTCTTTGGATAGGCGGGACTGTCAACGCGGTTCAAGATAACTTCGGCAACGGCAAACTGGCCTTTCAGGCTTTCGCCGCGCGCCTCAAAATACAATGCCGTTTTCAGGCATTCCCATTGCGCATCACCCGTCGGTGCCGCTTGGGTGTAAAGCCAATCGGCGCTGTATTCGATCAATACCGGTTTGCCGGGTTCGGCAGTAGACGCCGCAGCCGCTTTTCCAAGCGGGGCTTTGACTTTGGCAGCCTTGGCGATGGGCTGGGGCACGATCAGCTTTGGCCCAACCGCCATTGCCGTGCGTTTGGCGCTTGATATGCCGTCCACCGTTTGGTGTTCGGCCCCCAACAGCGAGGCAAATTGCGTTCCGATCAGGCTGGTCGGATCGGTTGCCGTGCTAAGTGTCACGTCAGCGGCAGCCATACCGGCAACAGTGCAGAGTGCCGCAACAGCGGTGATCCAGACAGTGTTCAAGCGCATTTTATGGTAGCCCCGGTATTGTTTCAGTCGCATTCTGGCAGCGCCGCACGGGCAGACCTTACGGCGAGCATTTGGCGTAACGGCTGAAATTGGGTCTGGCCACCCAAGTGGCAAAAATGCCACGCAATTTTCGAACATATGGGCGGAATTCCGCCCGATTGGCTAACAATTCACATTCAATACCGGTTGCAAAATCATGATTTTGCGGTGTTTTTGAAACTATCCACACGATCTGCCAAAGCCAGATGCGCGGCGGCAAGGCGTGCCAAAGGCACCCTGTACGGCGAACATGATACATAATCGAACCCGGCCTTGCGGCAAAAGTCGATTGATTCGGGGTTACCGCCATGTTCACCACAAATCGACAAGGTCAGGTCGGCGCGCGTGGCACGTCCGCGTTCTGCACCGATATGCAACAACTCTCCGACCCCATCTACGTCCAGGGTATGGAACGGGTCTTCGGGAAAAACGCCCTGCTGGACATAGGTGTTCATGAACCGCCCGGCGTCATCGCGCGACAGGCCATACGTCATCTGCGTCAGATCGTTGGTGCCAAAAGACAAGAACGCCGCGTGCTGCGCAATCTCGCCCGCACGCAAAGCCGCGCGCGGGGTTTCCACCATGACGCCCAGCTTGAATTCAAACGCCACCCCGGATTTGGCGCGCACAGATGCGGCAATCACATCAATATGCGATTTCACCAGTTCCACCTCGCGCTTGGCCGATACCAGCGGGATCATAATCTCGGGCACAACATTGGTGCCTTTGCGGGCAACCTCAACAGTGGCCTCAAAGATTGCCTGCGCCTGCATGGCGTAAATCTCGGGCAAAACCACGCCCAGACGCACGCCGCGCATGCCTAGCATCGGGTTGAACTCGGCCAGCGCCTCGGCCCGGCGCACCACTTCGGACAGCGGGCGATCCAGCGCCTCGGCCAATTCGCGCAGGCCTTCACGGCTTTGCGGCAGAAATTCATGCAAGGGCGGGTCGAACAGGCGGATACATACGGGCAGGCCCGCCATGATTTCGAACAACTGCACGAAATCGGCGCGCTGCATCGGCAGCAGGCGCACCAATGCTGCCGCACGATCTTTCGACGTATCGGCAAAGATCATCTCGCGCATCACCACAAGGCGGTCTTCGTCAAAGAACATATGTTCAGTCCGGCACAGCCCAATGCCCTGGGCCTGAAACGCCCGCGCCGTGGTGGCATCGGCGGGCGTGTCGGCATTGGCGCGGATACCGATGTCGCGGAACGTGTCGGCCCAGCCCAAAAGCGTGCGAAACGCATCATCCAGCGCCGGGGCCAGCATTTCAGCCGCCCCCACCAGAACTTCACCTTTGGTGCCATCGACGGTGACGATATCGCCTTCGCCAAACGTGCGGCCATCGGCGGCGATCAGGCGTTTTTCCTTACCGTCCAACCGCATACCCGATGCACCCACCACGCAAGGCACCCCTAAACCACGGGCAATCACCGCCGCATGGCTGGTCACACCGCCGCGTTCGGTTAGCACGCCCACGGCAGAATGCATGCCGCGGATGTCTTCGGGCGCGGTTTCGCGGCGCACCAGAATGCACGGCTCGCCGCGCGCCGCAGAGGCTTGGGCGGCCTGGCTGGTAAACACGATCCGCCCGACAGCGGCCCCCGGACTGGCGGCAATGCCTTTGGCAAACACATCGCGCGACGCCCTGGTATCAACCTGCGGGTGCAGCAGTTCCGACAGCGCGCGCGGCTCTACCCGCAGCACGGCGTCTTCTTTGGTGATGATCCCTTCTTCGGCCAGCGCCACGGCAATCTTGAGGCCAGCGCGCGCCGAGCGGGCGACTTTGATCGCATCCAGCACTGCCAGCCGACCATCTTCGACGGTGAATTCGATCTGCATTTCTTCGCGCAAACGGGTGCGGCAGGCCGCCCCGTGGCGGACAAGATCGGCGAAAATATCCGGTGCGATGTCTTGCAGGGATGGCCCGCGTTTATCTGCCGTCAGATAGATCGCCTCTTGGCGTTTCAGCGCATCGCGGCCCTGACTTTGGCCCAGATAGCGCCCGGTGATCTGCGCAAGGCCTGTCACCGGATCAATAAACTGGATGACACCCGACCCGGAAATCCCTTGCCCGATGCCTTGCGCCATCGCCTGCACCACCAATCCCAAAGCCGCCTCGGTCGGCGCGCCCTTGGCCTGGCGCAGCAGGCGGGCCGAGGTGCCTTCCCACGCCCGCGCCATTGAACGCAACACTTCGGTCAGCTGTTGGCCGGCGTTTTCGGGAAAGGGTTCATCCATTTCCCGTTCGTAATGCCGCAACGCATCGCGCAGGGAATTGGCCGAAGGTGTAGAGGAATCGAACATATCAGGGTCAAGCCGGGCAACATGGGTGGCATAGGCTTGCACAAATCGAAGATAAATCGCATCCGCCGCCACGCGCCCATGGGTTTCGATCAGCCGCGCGTGGCGGGCGGAGTTCATGCCGATGTTCAGGATGGTGCCGGGGCCGCCCCAATCGGGGTTGGCCGGGCTGGGGCGCACGGAAATCAGCGGGGTTACGCCAAAATGGGTCAGAATCGCCGCGACATCCACCCCATGCCCGGCTGCGATGGCGCGCACGGTGGCAGCTGGGATCGCCACAGTTTCAGGCACCGGCAAATCAAGCCGCACAAGGCGCTGCAGGCATTTTGCCCGCCAGCCGTGTGCGGCGGTTTGGATTGCCGCCGTTGGCGTGACTTCGGCGAATTCCGGGATGGGGCTGTGTTTCTGCACTGCGGCACCTTTATTATGCGGATGCAGGATACGCTTTATGGGGTTTGGTGCAAGCGTTTGGGCGGGGCGAAAATTTTTATCTAAAAATTTTGCAGGCGGGGGGCTGTCTGCCCACCCGTCGCAATTGCCTTGGCAATTGCGACCTCCCCCCGAGGATATTTAGGAACAGATGAAGCCCTCAGCCTTCGATTTTGGTCAGATCAGCCACGCCGGCGCAGATGGTGCGGATGCGGTGCAAAAGGTTCAGGCGGTTGCGACGGGTGATCTGGCTATCGGTGTTGACTTGGACGGTGTTGAAAAACCCGTCGATGGGGGCACGCAAGGTGGCCATGGCCGTCATGGCGGTGGCGAAGTCTTCGGATTTCATAGCATGGGTGATCAGGGGTTCGGCGTGGTCAAGCACGGTGAAAAGCGCGCGTTCTTCATCGGTTTCGGCGAATTTTGGATCGGCCCCGTAGGAATATTCGACGCCGTCTTTGGCTTCGGCCTGCGCCAGAATCGTGTTGGCGCGTTTATAGCCCTGGATCAGGTTGGGACCATCGGGGGTTTTGAGGAAATCGTTGAGCGCGCGGGCGCGGTTGACCAGCAGGGTGAGGTCATCATTGCCGGGCATGGCGAGGCAGGCGTCGATAATATCGTGCGAGATGCCTTGGTCGCGCAGGGTGACTTTGAGGCGGTCGTGGAAGAAGGCCAGGAGATCGGAGCCATAGCGCTCGGGGTTCGCGATACCTGCCGACGAAGAATATACATAGTAGGGATGTTTTTCCATGTCTGCCTTCAATGCGGCCGACACATCAGATACCGCCGAGAAATATAGATTGTTCCAATCTGCGCCGTGCTCGGCAGGCCAAGAAGATGAAACGTGATTCAACACAGACATCTTTGTCCCGTCTGCTTTGACAACTGATTTGCTCGTGAAGGCAATCTGGTAAGTCTTAAGCATAACAGCCGCTTGGATGGGTAGCCACCTACCCAAAACTTCCGCCAACTTCATCCGGGCAGAATTGCTCTCAACCAACCGAATAACCCCCAACGCCGCCCTGCGCAACGCAAAGGGATCCTTACTCCCCGTTGGTTTCTCATCAATGGCCCAGAACCCGCACAAGGTGTCGATCTTATCAGCCAGCGCCACCGCCACTGATACAGGATCGGTGGGAACGGTGTCGGATTCGCCTTTTGGTTTCCAGTGATCGCGGGCGGCGAGGGCCACGGCGTCATCCAACCCCGCCGCGCGGGCGTAATACATGCCCATTAGGCCTTGGAGTTCTGGGAATTCGCCTACCATCGCGCTGCGCAGGTCGGCTTTGGCGATTGTGGCGGCTTGGTGGGCCAAATCGGGATCGGCGCCGACCATGGGGGCGATTTCGCGGGCTAGGGCCGCAATGCGGGCGATGCGGTCGGATTGCGACCCAAGTTTGTTATGGAAGGTGACGGTTTTCAACCCGTCCAGCCATTCGCCCATACCGGCGCGTGCCACCCGCAGGTCATTCTCCCAAAAGAACCGCGCGTCGGACAGGCGGGCCGACAGCACCTTTTGGTTGCCCGCAAGGATCGTGGCGCCGTGGTCTGCGGTTTCCACGTTGGCGACGGTGACAAAGCCTTCGATCCGGGCGGTTTTGGGGTTTCGCACTGAGAAAAACTTTTGGTGTTCGCGCATGGATGTTTGCAGCACTTCTGGCGGCAAGCCAAGGAAAGCGTCGTCAATCCGGCCCAGCAGAACCACGGGCCATTCGACCAGACCTGCGACTTCGGCCAACAGCCCCGCGTCGGGCACCAGTTCCATGCCTGCCGCAAAGACCATGTTTTGCGCCGATTGCAGGATCGCGGCAGCGCGTTCGTCGGAGTCAAGCACCACGAACGCGCGCTTCAGTTTGGTGGAATAATCGTCAAACCCTGAAACCGTGATCACGCCGGGCCCCATGAAACGGTGGCCGCGCGTGGTGTTGCCGGACGCAATGCCATCGACGGACAGGGGCACGACGGTGCTGCCCGCCTCATCCGTCAACTGGCACAGGATCGAATGCAGCGGGCGGACCCAACGCAAGGTGCCGTTGCCCCAGCGCATGGATTTGGGCCAAGGGAAATTGCGGATGGTGGCCTCAAGCACTTCGGCGATGATCGCGCTTGCGGCGCGGCCGGGTTTTTCGATGACGGCGTAAAGCGTTTCGCCCTTTTTGTCGGCACGGCGGTCCAGTTGATCAAGCGTCAGGCCGGTTGCACGCAAAAAGCCGTCGATGGCGACTTGCGGTGCGGTCGCACTTGGGCCCTTTCGGTCTTCACGCACGGCGGCACTTTCCGCCGTCAACCCTTCAACCGCCAGAACCAAGCGGCGCGGCGTGGAAAACGCCCCTGCGGAAGCATAGGTTAACCCGGCGTCGACCAAGCCGTTGGTTACCATGGATTTCAGATCATCCCGCGCGCGCGCCTGCATCCGGGCCGGAATTTCTTCGGAGAAAAGTTCGATTAGCAGATCGGCCATATCATTGCTCCGTATCAGGCGAGATTTGGTGCCAGGCAAAGGCCCGGCCATCGGGGAACACGGCGACAACGCGGTCAAAGCCCGGAACGATGTCGGCCTCGGACAAGAACGCTATCGCCTCGCCCTTTTCCAACGCGGTGCCAATTTCAGCGGCATCATAGCAATCAAACCATGACGGGCCGTTCAGGGGGGTCGCCCCGTCGTAAAGCTGATAGGTTTCGGTCAGCATGGCTTGGGTCAGCGGCGTGGTAAAGCAGGCGCGAAACCGCAAGGGGGATGAATTCGCGTCGATGCCGGTCACATCGGTCGCAAGGATCGGTTCGGGTTGGCCACCTTCGATCAGGGTCAGGCGAATTTCATTGCCCGACTGGAACACGGCGGGGGTGTAGAACGCGTATTCCTGCAGCCAATACATGGCGATACCTGCAACAACGCCAATCACAACAATGCCCCCCGCGACGATTTTTCCATTGTTCACGCGTCTGCCCCCGCGGGCGTTTGGCGATACGCATCGGCGCATTTCTTGGCCAATGCGCGCACCCGGCCGATATAGGCTTGGCGTTCGGTCACCGAAATCACCCCGCGCGCATCCAACAGGTTGAATAGATGGCTGGCCTTGATGGTTTGATCATAGGCCGGATGCGCCATGATGATGGTTTTGCCCGATTTTGGATCAAGCGGGGCAAAATCCAGCAGCCGGGCGCATTCGGCTTCGGCATGTTCGAAATGCTGCAACAGGTGCGCGGTGTCGGCACCGTCAAAGTTGTGGCGGCTGTATTCTTCTTCGGTTTGCCGAAAAATATCGCCATAGGTCAACGGGATCGGTGCGCCGGGATCATTGAACGGCATGTCCATCACGTGACCCACGCCAAGCACATACATCGCAAGGCGTTCCAAACCGTAGGTCAACTCGCCTGATACCGGTTTGCAATCATGGCCGCCGACCTGTTGGAAATAGGTGAATTGCGACACTTCCATGCCATCGCACCAAATCTCCCATCCAAGGCCCCAAGCACCCAAGGTCGGGCTTTCCCAATCATCTTCGACAAAACGGATGTCGTGCAAACCTGCGTCAATGCCGATGGCGGCAAGTGAGCCAAGGTATAGGTCTTGCAGGTTCGGCGGCGACGGTTTGATGATCACCTGATACTGATAATAGTGCTGCAAGCGGTTGGGGTTTTCGCCATATCGCCCATCGGTGGGGCGGCGTGACGGCTGCACATAGGCGGCGGCCCAGGGTTTGGCCCCTAAAGACCGCAGCGTTGTGGCCGGGTGAAACGTGCCGGCACCCACTTCCATATCATAGGGTTGCAAAATCGCGCAGCCCTGTGCCGCCCAATAGGCTTGCAGCCGCAAGATGATCTCTTGAAACGAACGCGGCGCGGTTTGGGGCGCGGTTGGGGCATCAGCCATGGCAGACCTCATCAAATGCAGCCCTTCCATAGGCAAGGTGCGCGCAAGGGTCAATGCAGGGTGGGGTTGCGCAAGTGTGAAACAAGGCCGTTTGCACACCATGGGCATCTGCCAAAGGCTCTGCTAGGTTCCCAAAAATTCGTTGGGTGCGAAAAGGGTGCGGCTGGGATGAACGTTCGGGTATTGTTGATTGCGCTGGTCGCGCTATTGGGTTTGTCGCGGATCGCGGGTGCCCAAGAACAGGCGTGGCTGCAAATAGAGGCGCAACCAAGTCTGGCGTCCGCCCAAGATCGCGCCCGCGCCTATGCCGCGCTGTTTCCCGACGTGGCGGGCTTTCAGATAGGGTCCGGCTGGTATGCCATCGCCCTTGGTCCCTATGCGCCCGAAGCGGCTGCGGGGCGGATTTTTGATCTGAAACGCGAAAACATGATCCCCGGTGACAGTTTCATCACCGATGGCAGCGATCACGGCCAGCAATTCTGGCCTGTGGGGCAAGTTGGCGATCCTGCGGTTGTGGCGGATCCGCTGATTGCCGTTGAACCGCTGGTGCCGGATGAGCCGCCTGAAGTGCCCGATGAAACCCTGCGCCAGGCCAAAGCGTCTGAGGCAGAGCTGACACGCGACGGGCGCAAAGACCTGCAAACCGCGTTGGGTTGGTATGGGTTTTACACTGCTGCAGTCGATGGGTCATTCGGCCCCGGCACGCGCAATTCGATGGCCGAATGGCAAGGTGCTAACGGGTTTGAGGCAACCGGCGTTCTGACAACCGCGCAGCGGATGGCGTTGCTGACGAATTACCAAGCCGATCAGGCCGAATTTGGCTTTGAAACGATATCTGAGGCAGAGGCAGGGATAGAAATCACCCTGCCGATGTCCTTGTTGCAGTTTGATCGCTATGAGCCGCCGTTCGTGCATTTCGTCGAAAAAGCCGGGTCTGGCATGCAGGTTTATCTGATTTCGGAACCCGGCGATCAAAGCAGCCTTTTTGGACTTTATGATATCTTGCAGACGCTGGAAGTGGTGCCGGTTGATGGCGAGCGGCTGCGCGGCGAAGACAGCTTTACCATCAACGCCGGGTCCGCAGATGTGCAAAGCTATGCCTATGCAGAAACCTCAAAAGGTATGGTCAAAGGCTTTATGGTGGTGTGGAAGCCCGCCGATGCCGAACGGATGACCCGCATTTTGCCAGCACTCAAGGCCAGTTTCCGCCCGGTGGGCGATAAGGCTTTAGACCCCGGATTGGTGCCGATGGATGAGGCTGCCCGCTCGGGGCTGCTGTCGGGACTTGAAGTGAAAATACCTATTCTGTCGCGGTCGGGATTCTTTGTTGATGCGGCGGGCACGGTTCTGACCAGCGTTGATGCCGTTGGCAGTTGTGGACGGGTGACGATAGATCACGATATTGATGCCGTCGTAAAGGTCGCAGACGCCGCAAGCGGGCTGGCGGTGTTAACGCCCACACAACCGCTGGCCCCCGGTGTCTTTGCGCAATTTCAAACCGGGGCCATGCGGTTGGGATCGGAAATTGTCGTGGCGGGATATTCCTACGAGGCAAAATTGCCCGCCCCCGTGCTGTCATTCGGCACCCTCGAAGAAGACAAGGGCCTGAATGGCGAGGTGGGCATCGCCCGGCTGTCGATTGCCTTGCTGCCCGGCGATGCGGGGGGGCCTGTGGTTGATCAATCGGGCGCGGTGATTGGCATGGCCCTGCCTGCGCTGGTGGATGGGGCAAAACTGTTGCCCGATGGCGTGGCGTTTGCCGCGTCAAGTGCTGCGATAACGGCGGTGTTAACCAAGGCGGGCGTTGTTGCCAGCATCAGCAGCCAAACAGCAATTGCCACACCGGATGCGTTGAATGCCGCTGCGTTGGGCATGACGGTGCTGGTGTCTTGTTGGGAATGATCGGGCCTTGGTGCACCGACACGCACACCCTACACGGTGGATGTAGGGTGTGCCTTCAGGCGCACCATCAACCCAAAACATCAACTGCGCCAAAACCTTGGCAGCAGAACCACCAAAATCGCCAACAGTCCCAACCGCCCCAAAATCATCGCCAATGACATCACCCAAATCGCGGCATCGGGATAGTCCACAAACGTGCCCGTGCGCGCAACCAAGGGGCCAAACCCATAGCCGATATTGCCCAAAGATGTCCAAACACCCCAGATGGCCGAGTAAAGATCAACGCCCATCAGTGTCAGGGCAACCGACATCACGCCCAACAACATCACATAGCCGGTGATGAACAAGATCAGACCGCTGATCACGTCTTCATCCACGTTTTGTCCGTCATACTTCACGCGGGTCACCCGGCTGGGCATCGTAATCTTGCGGATTTGCGCGGCCAAAACCGCCCCGGCAATTTGCACCCGAAACACGCTAAGGCCGGCAGCACTTGATCCCGAACAGGCTCCTATGGTGCCGATCAAGAACGCCACAACCAACATATATCCGCCCCAGGTGGCAAAGCTGCCGGAAAAGAACCCGGTCGATGACATGATCGACACAAGGTTAAACAGCGCCTCGCGAAACGCGTCTTCAAACGCCATATCCGATGTCAGCACGCGCCACAGCGTGACCGACCCCACCGCATACGCCAGCCAGCGCAGATAGGCGCGCACTTGGGCGTCAAACCACAGTGGTTTGGTTTGCCCGTTGATCAGCTGCACATAGCGCACATAGGGCAATGACGCCAAAATCATAAAGATCGCCCCGGCATATTCCATCGCACCGGGATATTTGCCAAACGACGCATCCATCGGTGCAAAGCCACCCGTGGCAATCGTGGCCATCGCACACACGATCGCATCCAAAGCGTCCATGCCCAACCCGCGATAGGTAAGCGCGCAAATCACCGTCAAGCCGAAATACACGATCACCAGTTGGCGGGCGATATCGGTGGCCCGTGGCAGGGTTTTGCCAAAGGTATCAAAGCTTTCCGTTTTGAAATATTGCATCCCCCCCACCCGCATCACGGGCAAAAAGATCATTGCAACAAACGCAATCCCCAGACCGCCAAAGCTGTTGGTCATGCCGCGCCACAGATTCATGCCATCCGGCAGATTGTCCAACCCCACTATCACGGTTGCCCCGGTCGTGGTGAACCCCGAAGTTGCCTCAAAATAGGCTTGGGTAAAAGTCAGGTGCGGCTCCCCCAACATGTAGGGCAGGCCGCCAAAAATCGGCAACACCGTCCAGATAATGACTGTCAACAGATAGGCCTGCCGCACCGTCAGCCCTTGGCCCACCGCATTGGCTGTGGCCAGCGCCAATAGGCCACCAATGGCCCCGGTGATAATCGCGCTTTGCAAGAAATCCAGACCATTGGTCAGGCCGGCCCGGTGATCAATGATCGCGGGCGCCAGCATCAAAATCGCCAGAACGATCAATATGCGGCCAAGCACATAGACGATGGGTCTTAGGTCTATCATGGATTGGGCAAATACCCGGCCCGCACGGCTTCGTCAATTTATGCCTGATCAACCCACATGATAGAGGCTGGCGAACAACCGGGGATCAAGGCTGCTTGCGGCAAAGGTTGGCCCATCGGTCAGCACCGATACGGCGTCATGGCTGTGCAGGCTTTCCTGATGGCTGGCAACAATGCGGAAATCACCGATGCGCGCGTCTTGCTGCAACGCCTCACAAAATGACCGGGCTGCATCTTCGACAAAGATCGGGTTGGCCGCGTTCAATTCGGCAAAGGCCTGTTCATCTTCGCGTTTCACCATGACTTGCGTCTCAGTAGGCACGGCCGCGCGGGCGATCTCAATCAGGTCTTCGAACCACAGGCAATCGGGGCCGACCAGTTCCGCAGAAATGCGCGCAACTGATCTTTGCGAATGCGGTGTGGCCAGTTGGCCCCGGGTTTGGCGGGCGTGCTCCGACAGTTCAAGCGAGCAGGGACAGGTGCTGGAATAAACGAAATCCAGATGCATGATGCGCTGCCGCACCCCTGCCACATCGACCAATTCCAACGCGATATCATAGTATTGCCAGCCCGACAGACCCGAGCGCAGGCTTTGCACCCGCACCGGGAACGAAAACCGCATCTGAATGCGGGCGTCGAAGGATCCCAGATCGCGCAGGTAATCTTCCAAGACTTGGGCGATCAGCTCAAAACTGAAGGCAGATTCCGCATGGGTGTAGAAAGACCGCATGATGCGGCTCATGTTGATGCCTTTTTTCTCGGCCTCAAGGCTGACGGTGCCGGTGACCGAGGTTTCCAGCATGATCGGCCCGGACTCGCGGGTGGCAAAGCTGATCGGCAGGCGAAAGTTGGAAATCCCGACGTGCTGGATCACTTGTTTTGCCCCGACAATCAGGCTGCTGGGGCCATTTTGCAAATCGGGCAGGCTGGATTTATAGGCATCCGTTACAATGAAATCTTCGGGATAGACCCGCGACATCACCGGGTATTCCTGCCCCAGCAACACGCCTGCACCCGGATCAAGGGCCACAATCTGCGCATCGGTCGCGCGCGCCGCCCACAGCCGCAGCGTGGCCAGCGCCGCCTCGGCCTGCGCAAGGTTTGGGGTGTGATCGGCATCGGACAAATGGATATTCATAGCGCGGCCTTTCTTTATCGACGGCAATTGCAAACATAGGGCGCAAGTTGCCAAACCCAAACCTTACCGGCAAATAAATGCCGTCAGATCGCCGATAACGCGTTTTGCAGATCGCCGATCAGATCACCCACGTCTTCCAGACCCACCGACAGCCGGATCAGCCCCGGCGTGATGCCAAGGATATCCTTTTGCGGTTGCAGCAAACGTTGGTGCGTCGTGGTGGCAGGATGGGTGGCGATGGATTTGGCATCCCCCAGATTGTTGGAAATCTTGATGATTTCCAAAGCATTACAGAACCGAAACGCCGCCTCTTTGCCGCCCTTGATATCAAACGACACCAAAGTGCCACCCGACCCCATTTGCGCCATGGCAAGCGCGTGTTGCGGATGGCTGGGCAGCCCCGGAAAGATCACCTTCGAAATCCGCGCGTCGGCTTCCAGCACCCGCGCAATCTCCAGCGCCGCATCCGCCATCGCGCGGCACCGTAAATCCAACGTGGCCATGCCGTTCAGCATGATCCACGCGGTGAACGGCGACATCGAACCGCCGGTGTGTTTCATAAAAGGTTCAGCGGTTTTGCGGATAAACTCGCGTGACCCACAGATAACCCCGCCCAAGGCGCGGCCCTGCCCGTCGATGTGTTTTGTGGTGGAATAAACAACAACATCCGCCCCTTGCGCCACGGCTTGGCTGAACACCGGTGTGGAAAACACGTTGTCCACAATCACCAGCGCACCCATCGCATGGGCGATTTTCGACACTTCGGTGATATCGACCAATTCCAGCGTCGGGTTCGACATCGATTCGAAAAACACGGCCCTAGTGCCCGGGGTGACAGCTGCGCGCCATGCATTCAGATCGGCACCATCAACAAAGGTGACCCGAACGCCAAACCGCGTCAGCACCTCTTCGAGCACGTAAAGGCACGATCCAAACAGCGCGCGGGATGACACCACATGATCACCTGCCCGCAGCATCGACGCCAGCGCGCCGTACACCGCCGCCATGCCGCTGGCAGTCGCAAAGGCATCTTCCGTGCCTTCCAGCGCCGCGATGCGTTCTTCAAACATCCGCGTCGTGGGGTTGCCATAGCGGGCATAGATGAATTCATCATTCCCGGCCTGCAAAAACCGCGCTTCGGCGGCTTCGGCGCTGGGGTAGACAAAGCCTTGGGTCAGATAAATCGCCTCGGCCATCTCGCCATACTGGCTGCGCCGGCTGCCTTCATGCACCAGTTTGGTGCGGGTTTTCCAAGTGTCGCTCATGCTTTGCCCCGTCTGGCCCGATGCCAAAGAAAAACCCCGGATACCAACAGGCCCCGGGGTGCAAAACCCTGAACCTCTTTAGCGGTTTGTTTAACGTGGCCCGCAATCCGGTAACAAATTGCCACGGCTGTTGGCGTAACGCGGACGGTGGCAAAGGTCAACATTGCGTCACGCAGCCGTAATGATCTTTTCATCATGCTGTCGCAGGATGCGGTCATACCTTCGGTCAACTGCAACGGGACATAAAAGCAAAAGGGCAGCCGAATGCCACACAGCCCGCTTCGCGTGAATGTAACACCCGCCGGTTTGCGGCTTGATCAGGCCGCATTGCGCGCCGCTTTGGCAAAAACCCCTGCCGGTGCCCCTGTCGTGGTGATGATCCATGGATTTCGCTTTGCGCCTGGCGCACGGGGAAACTGCCCGCATCTGCATATCTTTTCCATGACCCCGCCGGGGGGCGACCGCACTGCCGTCAGTTGGCCGCGCCAATGGGCGCAAGACGGGCAGGCGGGCCTGACAATTGCGCTGGGGTGGCCCGCACGCGGCAATCTGATACAGGCCAGCCGGCGCGCCAAAGCGGCAGGGCGGGCCTTGGCGAACCTTGCAGACCTTGTGCGCCAATTGGATCCTGCACGGCAATTGGATGTCATTGCGCATTCTTTGGGCGCGCGCGTGGCACTAAGCGCGCTGCACTATGCCGAACCGGGGGCGTTCCGGCGGATGATCTTGCTGGCGGGCGCCGAAACCCTGCGCCCGGCGACCGCCGCGATGGCCACAACTGCGGGTCAGGCGGTGCAGGTGATCAACGTCACGACCCGCGAAAATGATCTTTTTGATTTCTTGTTCGAATGGCTGGGAAAAGCCGGGATGGATACCTCGATTGGCCAAGGTCTGCGGCGCCGCTTGCCGAACTGGCTTGATCTGCAGATTGACCAATCCGCAACACTGGCAATTTTGGCCCGCCTTGGCCATGTCTTGCCTGCCCCACCAGCCCGGATTTGCCATTGGTCGCTTTACACGCGGTCGGGGACGTTTGCCCTGTACCGGGCTTTGCTGACAGGTGTTCTGTCTGTGCCAGACCTTCGCGCGCTGCTGCCCGAACGCCCGGATCGGCGATGGTCGCGGCTATGGCCCAGTTTGCGCTTGCCCTTCAGATCAGGCACGGCATGATGCGCCTAACCTGACCGGAGGCGCGCGATGAGCATTGATCTTTACTATTGGCCCACGCCAAATGGCTGGAAAATCTCGATCGCGCTGGCCGAGATGGGGTTGGATTACAATTTGCATCTGGTCAACATCGGCACTGGTGAGCAGTTTGAGCCTGACTTTCTGAAAATTGCGCCCAACAACCGGATGCCCGCGATAGTTGATACCAATGGCCCCGATGGCCAGCCGATTGCGATCTTCGAGTCGGGAGCGATCTTGCAATATCTGGCACGTAAATCCGGCAAGTTTTATGGGCGCACCGAGCGTGACCGCGTGGCCGTTGATCAATGGTTGATGTGGCAAATGGGCGGCGTCGGGCCGATGGCAGGCCAAGCGCACCATTTCCTGACCTACGCCCCCGCGATGGAACCTGCGCAAGACCTGCCTTATGCCAAAGACCGCTACCGCCGCGAAGTTGGGCGGCTGTATGGGGTTTTAGACCGCCAGCTGGCCGACAACGCCTATGTCGCGGGTGATTTTCTGTCGATTGCCGATATGGCGATCTGGCCTTGGGCGCAAAACTGGAAAGGTCAGGAACAAAGCATCGACGACAAGCCGTATTTTGCGCGCTGGCTGGCAGAACTGGCGGCCCGTCCCGGATTTGTCACGGGCAAAGCGGTGGCCGAAGACCGCCGCAGCAATGCCGCCAATGACAAACGCGCCCAAGAGATTTTGTTCAAGCGCTAATGCGGTTGGGACGGTCGGCCATCGCTGGTGCGAACCGTGCGCAGCAGTGCGGCCATCATAACATGCGACAGCAGCGGCAATAGACCAAAGTAAAGCAGCCAGGTTGTTTGCGTTGCCGTTTGGACAATGGTTTCATTCAACAATACCATGGCCAAGTTGTAGACTGCCAACACCCGCGTCAGCAGCGCATCACCCGCCCGCATGTGGCGGTCAGGCCAGAAATGACGCACCAAAACGTGACGCCCGTCAATGACGTCCATCACATAAAGCGCTGACATAAAAAGGAAATACAGGCTGAGAAACCGCTGACAAATCAACGGATCATCGGCAAGAATGATCAAACCCAACAGCCCCGGCCCGCAAATCAAGGTCCAGATAACCGTGGTGCGCGCCGACACCCGACTGCTGGCTTTCTTGATATTCGCATCGGCCCGCAATGCAAACCGAAGGGCTACGGCCGCGACAAACGCCACCATGAATGCGGCACGGGCGTCATCAAGACCCACCCGCAACAACGGCCAGCCAATGACGATCAGGACTGCAGGCAGAAAAATCGACGCCGGTGCGCGCGGCAGCCGCCGAAGCAGGCGCGCGATATCATAAAACAACACCGATAAATCTGCGAGCATAACTGTCCCCTCCTACAACTTCTGGCCTATGCTGACCGCCGCGACGGGCAAGTGAGCGGCACAAATGTGGCGCTGAAGGGGCCATAGGGACGATCATCGAAACAGTTTGTTACCCAAACTGCGACAATGCGATCAGTCCTGATCGGTTTTTTCGGCAATTCCAAAACGCTCGATAAGTTTTGCCTGCGCCATAAAGAACAAAAACAGCGCCGCAGTCAGGCCAAAGGTTTTGAAATCAACCCAGATCTCGGTGCTGAAATTGCGCCAGATCACTTCGTTTGCCAAGGCGAGCCCCGCAAAAAATGCGCAAAACCGCCGTGTCAGGATCATCCAGCCTTCGGGTTGTAATGGCAGCGCTTCTTCCATCACAACGCGCAGATAGGATTGCCCACGCAGCAAACCGACACCCAAAATCCCTGCAAACAGTAGATAAATCATCGTCGGCTTCATCTTGAAAAACCGCTCATCGTTGAAATACACCGACAGCCCGCCAAAGATGATCACCAACACAACCGTTGCCAGTTGCATTTTCGACAGCTTGCCCGTCAGCGCCCACAAGATGCCCGTTGTGGCGATCAGCAATGGCACAAAGGCTGCGGTCATCACGATGAAACCGGAATATTCCGTGCCAAAGATCGTGAAAACCTGATCTTTGAATTTCGAAAACCCGATGAAAAACAAGATGATCGGGCCAAACTCCAGCACCAACTTTACGATCGGGTTGATCTTTTTCACAGCCATTCCTCTATCCCGCCCATTCCATCACCACGGCACCTGCCGCAATCAACGCCATCAGGGCCGTGCGCACCGGCCCCACCTTTTCACCCAAAACCCACCAGCCGATTAGCGCCGCAAACACGGTCGAGGTTTCGCGCAACACCGCCGCCTCGCCCACTTTGTCCAATCTTGTCGCCAACATGATGGAGCCAAAGCTGAAATAGGCAACCAGCCCCCCCAATACACCCCTTTGCATCAAAGGCACCACCTGTGCGGGCGATATTTTGCGCCACAGAGGATAGGTGACCGCGGGAATGAACACTCCGTCCAGCATGAAAAACCACGCAAGGAAGGTAAACGGATCCGCAGTTGCCCGAATGCCCCAGGCATCATAAGTGGTGTAAATCGCCACCAGACAGCCGGTTGCAAAGGCATACCCCAAGGCAGGCACCATCGTATCGCGCTCTTGGGTTATGGTGCGCAGATTATAACCGGCAAGCCCCAGAATGCCCGCCACCAAAAGGCCGACCCCCGCCCATTGCAACGGGGCATAAACCTCACCAAACACCAGCCCTGCGCCGATCACGGTAAAAAGTGGCCCCGTGCCGCGCACCACCGGATAGACGACGATGTAGGCACCACGCGCATAGGCCATCGCTTGCAACAGCTTGTAAACAACATGAATCGCAATCGCACCGGCAAAGATCGGCCACATATGCGGCTCGGGCCAGGGCACCACGAACAGCGCAAACGGGGCCGCCATGATGCAATAGCTGGCATCAATCGCCGCGCGGGAAAGCCACGGATCGTGCCGCCCCTTTTGCAGCGCCCCGAAATAAGCATGCAAAATCGCGGCAAACAGCGCCAAAGCCAGCGCCAAATGTTGGCCCTGCAGGGTGCCTTCCAGCGATATCAGCCGAGCCGTCATCGGCGTTTGGAACCAAGCGAAAACTTTGTGCGTTCGGTTTTGGACGACAACGGCAATTGCGCCCCAATCTGAGAAGACACATGTCCCTGATAGAGCTTGTTCAAGCTGAATTTTCCAATTCTTTTCAAGCGACACCCCCTGCAATCGTGGCCCTTCGGCTGGGGGCCGCAGTGCTTTTTGGTGGCATGATCGGCATCGAAAGGGAAGTCAACGCCGAAGGGGCGGGCCTGCGCACCCATATTCTGGTGTCGCTGGCCGCGTGCCTTTTTGCGCTTATTGCGTTTGAGATGTTGGCAGACCCGACCGGCAAAGGCAGCGATCCGTTGCGCCTGATTGAGGCAGTCACAGCCGGTGTCGCGTTCCTTGCGGCGGGATCAATCATCACATCGGGCGGCAAGGTGCGCGGCCTGACAACCGGCGCGGGGATGTGGATGGCTGGTGCCGCAGGGCTGGCTTGCGGTGTCGGCAACATCGCCCTTGGGGCTATGGCGTCTGTCACAGCCGTTACCGTGCTGTGGATTTTTCAACGATTTTCAAAACGCCTTAGCGGTTCTGACAAGTAGGGCAGCACTGGTTCAGTCTGCGATGCCAACCAAGGCGCGGGCGAAATCATCGGGATCAAAAGCTTGCAGATCGTCAATCTGCTCGCCCACCCCGATGGCATGAATGGGCAGGCCGAACTTGTCGGCCAAGGCCACCAACACCCCGCCCTTGGCCGTGCCGTCCAGTTTAGTCATCACCAACCCCGTCACATCGGCGATTTTGCGGAAAATTTCGACCTGATTGATGGCGTTCTGGCCAGTGGTCGCATCCAGCACCAGAAGGGTGTTATGCGGCGCAGTCGGGTCTTTCTTGCGGATCACCCGGACGATTTTGGCCAATTCCTCCATCAGATCCTGACGGTTTTGCAGCCGACCTGCGGTATCAATCATCAACAGATCGGCCCCGTCGGCCTGCGCCTGCGTCAGCGCATCAAAGGCCAGTGAGGCGGGATCACTGCCTTCGGGGGCGGTCAGAACTGGCACGCCCGCGCGGTTGCCCCAAACCTGCAACTGTTCGACCGCAGCCGCGCGAAACGTATCACCCGCCGCGATGATCACCGTTTTTCCGGCCGCCTTGAACTGGCTTGCCAGTTTGCCGATTGTGGTGGTTTTGCCCGATCCATTGACCCCCACCACCAAAACCACCTGCGGCTTTTGCGGGTAAAGCGGCATCGGACGGGCGACGGGGCCAAGAATACGCGCGATCTCGGCGGCCAGAGCGTTGCGCAATTCGGGCGTTGAGATACGTTTGCCAAAGCGACCTTCGGCGATATTGGCCGTCACCCGCACGGCCGTCTGCACGCCCATATCGGCCGCAATCAGCACTTCTTCCAGACTTTCCAGCATGGCGTCGTCCAACACGCGGCGCGGCTCATCACTGCGGCCCAAAAGGCGGCCCAGAAGGCCGGGCTTTTCAGGCACCTCAGGTGTTGGGGCATCGGGCTGGATCGTGGGGGCAAGTGCAGGCACGGCGGGCGTGTCAGCCACCAAGGCCTCTAGCCCCTCGCCCAGTTTATCGGACGAGCGGAACATCTTGTCGCGCAGTTTCTTGAAAAACGACATGCAAAACCCCGTGGCTGGCGTAACCATTGACCTAGTCACTTTGTCACGCCAAGGAAAGGTCTGGCTTGGCGCGATACGTGCCTTGGGGGCTGGTTCTTGGGCGGTGGCGTGCTAAACTTCTGGCATGATAATAAAACTTGCCCGCCCTCTCCCCATTGCCTTATTTGCCTGCGCGTCCCTGACGCCGCTGGTGCTGTTGGGGATTGGCATCATCGGCGGTGGGGTTTGGGTGGCGGCTGGTTTGATTTACATGACCGTGTTTGCCGCAATGATGGATCAGATCACCGCGGCCTTCATCGGGGATGCGGATGAGGGGACCGAATTTCCCGGCACAGATGCGCTGTTGGTGGTGCTGGCGCTTGGCACGCTGGCCCTGATGCCCGCCGCCGTTTTGGCAATTGCGGGCGACAGCGGGTTGTCAGGGCTGGCGCGGTTTGGGGTATTTATGGGCGCGGGTCTGTGGGTTGGACAGGTCGCCAATCCAACCGCGCATGAATTGATCCACCGCGGCCATCGCGGGTTGTTCCGGTTGGGCGCGCTGGTTTATTCGGTGCTGCTGTTTGGCCATCACACATCAGCGCATCGCCTTGTGCATCACCGCCATGCGGCCAGTGCCGAAGATCCGAATACCGCGCGGTCGGGCGAGGGGTATTATGCGTTTTTGATCCGCGCGTGGACGGGAAGTTTCCGCAAAGGGCTGGCGGCTGAGTCGGCATTGCGTGCGAGGGGTGAAAGCCGTGGCCTGCACCCTTACGCTGCCTATATCGCGGTTGCGCTGTTCTGTCTGGCCTTGGGCTATGGCATTGCGGGTTGGATTGGCGTGGCCATCTGGGCGGCGCTGGCGTTTCATGGGCAAAGCCAGTTGATGCTGTCGGATTACGTGCAACATTATGGGCTGACCCGCGTGCGGCTGCCAAACGGGCGGCTGGAACCCGTGGGGCCGCGCCACAGCTGGAACGCGCCACAGTGGTTTTCGGCGGCCTTCATGCTGAACGCGCCGCGCCATTCGGATCATCACGCGCATCCGCAGCGCCCTTATCCTGCGCTGCGATTGCCCGCACCCGATGTTGCCCCACGTCTGCCTTGGCCCTTGCCCACGGCCTGTATGATCGCGCTGATCCCGCCACTGTGGAAACGCGCCATTCGCCCGCACCTGGCCCCTTGGCGAACCGCCGCTGATCAGCGGCTGCAAGGGTAGAAATATCGCACCCACTGCATCAAAATAGACCAAATTGAAAGGTAAACCGATGCGTTCTTTTGTGCGATTTGCTGTGCGACTGCCCGTGATCCTTGCCCTGCTGCCCCTGCCAGCGCTTGCTGAAATCCCGATGACAGGTGCAGAGTTTGAGGCATATTCAACCGGCAAAACCCTGACCTATGCCCAAGGGGGCGTGGTCTGGGGCACCGAAGAATACAAAGCCAATCGACGGGTAATGTGGGCCTTTACCGACGCAGAATGCCGCGAGGGGTATTGGTACGAACAAGGCAGGCAGATTTGCTTTATCTACGAAGATCCGAATGATCCGAAATGCTGGCTGTTCTATCTGGATGCGAATGGGATGCGCGCGCAGTATGCCACCGATCCGCCTGACATCGAGATGTCGGAAGTGACTAACAGTTCGCAGCCGATGGGCTGCCTTGGGCCAGATGTTGGTGTTTGAAGACTGTATTTTTCGAACCATTTGAAGAAGCTGCGAATTTGCAGTTTCCGTCGAAAATTTATCAAAAACAATAGGCTGGGCTTGTCTCTTAAAGCCGGCTAATTTTCTTCAGCTATCAATTTTCGATTATACCCTTAGAATAAACGGCCTTGATCATCGCCCGCGTCTCCCTTGGCTTTGCGGGCTGGCTTTGCCCCCAAAGCCAGACGGCCATCCCAAAACTGCAGCTCTATCGCATTGGCCATTTCCGCCGCCGCACGGGTGGTAACAACTGCCCCATCACCCC
Source organism: Cypionkella sp. (assembly GCA_031384605.1). Classification (GTDB taxonomy): domain Bacteria; phylum Pseudomonadota; class Alphaproteobacteria; order Rhodobacterales; family Rhodobacteraceae; genus JANNAT01. The sequence continues at coordinate 279,858 of JANNAT010000141.1, read as the reverse complement.
GCACCACGGCATAGCCGCGCATTAGCGTCTCGGTTGGCCCCAAAGTGGCGCGGATGCGGTCAAGCGCATCCAACCGTTGCGACAAAACCGCAAAACGCAGCGCAGGGGCTGCGTGCAGCCGGGTCTCCAGCGAGGCCAGTTTGCTGCGCCCGTCTGCTGTCTTGCGTCCCGCATCGGCGATCAGCCGGGTCAGCGCCAAAGGCAGGCGTGATGCCCATTTATCAAAGGCGGCATGGTTACGCTCTGCCGCGCGGGCCGCCCGGTCGTTCAATCGCAACCCCACAGCTGTGACCGACTCATACCGCCGCGCGATCAGCCCCAGCAAAACATCCGGCCGCAGCCGCCCGGCCACGCCACCAAAGCCCGCACGTTTCTTCGACGCCGCCATCCCCAGCGCCCCGCCCAGCCGTTGCACCGCGCCATCATAGCGTTGGCGCGGGCTGGCCAGCAGGGTTTCCAACCGGGGCAATGCCCGCGACATATCGCGCAGCCGCTGCCCGCGTTGCGACAGGCCTTGCGCCAATCCCCGACTTTGGCGGGCGATCAGCGCATCCAAGGCTGCAATCAATTCCAAACGCACCGGCACCGCCAGTTCCGCCGCAGCCGTGGGTGTGGGCGCACGCAGATCGGACGCATAGTCAATCAATGTGGTGTCGGTTTCGTGGCCCACCGCCGATATCAGCGGGATGCGGGATGCCGCCGCCGCCCGCACCACGATTTCCTCGTTGAACCCCCACAGATCTTCCAGTGAACCGCCGCCTCGCGCCACGATGATCAGATCGGGGCGTGGAATAGGCCCGCCGGGTTCAATCGCATTGAAACCGCGAATGGCCGCTGCAACCTCGGCTGCACAGGCCTGCCCCTGCACCGCCACCGGCCAGATCAGCACATGTCGGGGAAAACGGTCGCGCAAACGGTGCAAAATATCGCGGATCACCGCACCCGATGGCGAAGTGACGACGCCAATCACCTGCGGCAGATACGGGATAGGCTGTTTGCGGGCCGCATCGAACAGCCCTTCAGCACCCAAAGCCGCCTTGCGTTTCTCCAGCATCGCCATCAACGCGCCCGCCCCCGCCGGGGCGACATCATCGACGATCAGCTGATATTTCGACTGGCCCGGAAAGGTGGTCATCCGGCCCGTCGCGATCACTTCCATGCCTTCCTCAGGCCGGACTTGCATCTTGGCAACCTGCCCCTTCCAGCTGACCGCATCCAGACTGGCGCGGTCATCCTTTAGTGCGAAATACAAATGCCCCGAGGCCGGGCGCGACACGCGGCCCACCTCGCCACGCACCCGCACCAGACCAAATTCGCCCTCAATCACCTTTTTCACCGCACCCGACAATTCGGACACGGTAAATTCCGGAGAATTGCTGGTGCTGGGCGTATCTTCGAACATATCGGACATGGGCAACCTTGTGTGACCGGATGCCAGACCTTAGAACGCAAGGGATCAAACGCCAAGCGGGGGCACGCATGAATATCCTTATCCTTGGGTCTGGCGGGCGGGAACATGCACTGGCTTGGGCGGTGAAACAGAACCCCAAGACGGACCGGCTGATCGTGGCGCCGGGCAATGCTGGCATCGCGATGCTGGCCGAATGCGCCGATCTGGATATTCTGGACGGCGCAGCGGTGGTGGAATTTTGCGCGCAAAACGCGGTGGATTTCGTGATCATCGGGCCTGAGGGGCCACTGGCTGCGGGGGTAGCGGATGCTACCCGAAGCGCAGGCGTCCTGACGTTCGGGCCATCGGCGGCGGCGGCACAATTGGAGGCGTCAAAGGGATTTACCAAGGCTGTTTGTGATGCCTGCGGCGCACCCACAGCCGCCTATGCGCGGTTTAGCGATGCCGCCTTGGCACGTGCCTACCTGTCCACCCATCCCGCACCAATTGTGATCAAAGCTGATGGCTTGGCTGCGGGCAAAGGCGTGATTGTGGCGATGACCGATGCCGAGGCCCATGCCGCCATCGACGATATGTTTGGAGGAGAGTTTGGCGCGGCGGGCACGCAAGTGGTGATCGAGGAATTCATGACTGGCGAAGAGGCCAGCTTTTTCGTGCTGACTGACGGCGTGAACGCCCTGCCCATCGGCACCGCGCAAGACCACAAACGGGTGGGGGATGGCGATACCGGGCCGAACACCGGCGGGATGGGGGCCTATTCGCCTGCCCCAGTGCTGACCCAAGCCATCGCCGACCGCGCCATGCGCGAGATCATTTTGCCTACGATTACCGAAATGGCCCGGCGCGGCACGCCCTATCAAGGCGTGCTGTTCGCTGGCCTGATGATTGAAGCCGGTCAGGGCCGGTTGGTCGAATACAACGCCCGGTTTGGCGATCCGGAAACGCAAGTTTTGATGATGCGGCTGGGGGGGCAGGCGTTGGATTTGTTGCTGGCCTGCGCCGAGGGACGGCTTGAAACTGTCCGTGTGAACTGGGCGGATGATCATGCCCTGACGGTGGTGATGGCGGCCAAGGGTTATCCGGGGGCCTATGCAAAGGGCAGCCAGATCAATGGGCTGGACCGGTTGCCAGAAGACAGTTCTCATATGGCGTTTCACGCGGGCACGGCTGCGATAGATGGCCATATCACCGCCAATGGCGGCCGGGTCTTGAATTTGACAGCGCGTGGGGCAACCTTGGCCGAAGCGCGCGCAAGGGCCTATGCGATGGTTGACGGCATAGACTGGCCCAATGGGTTTTGTCGCCGTGACATCGGTTGGCGGGCGCTGTAGCGTCCAAAAACAACCCAGCGTTGTTACAAAAGCGTCACGGAACCAACACAGTGCTGATACCAGAATCGCCGATAGCCTTTGGACCAGGGGCTGTTGGTGGCGTGTGTTTCGGCGCATCCCAAGGCCTTATCGCGTTAGCCACAGATGGAGCCAATGATGAAAGATCTTGAACGCGACTATCCCGATTTCAAATCCACGCCGTTTTATGAACACGGCGATGAGGTGCCGTCAAACACGTCGGCCAATCCAACGATGTATGACATCACGATGGCGCGCGCGTCGCGTCGGGGCTTTTTGATCGGTGGATTGGCCACCATTGCAACCGGATTGTTTGGCGCAAGCCTGACCCCGCGCGCGGCGTTGGCGCAGACCACCGCCATCAGCGGTCTGCTGGGCTTTACCGCAATTCCCGTCAGTTTTGAAGACAAGGTTCTGGTGCCTGCCGGTTATAAGGTTCAGGTGCTGGCCCCTTGGGGAACGCCCCTTCTGGGCGATATGCCTGCCTATCTATCAGGTGCCAATTCGGGCACTGAACAGGGTATGCAAGTTGGCAGCCACCATGATGGCATGCATTTCTATCCGATCGACGGATCATCGGGTGATGGTGTGCTGGTGATCAACCATGAATATATCGAGCCGCGCTTTCTGCATGCCGCCGCTTGGGCAGGCCAAGCGCTTGACGGTGATATGGTGGTGTTTGATGCCGCGGGTCTGCGCGACGCTGATCAGGTATTGAAGGAAATCAACGGTCATGGCTGCACGGTGATGCGGGTTACGGCGGGTGCCGACGGTTGGTCGGTGGTTGCAGATCCGATGAACCGCCGCATTACTGGCCTGACCGCAATGGAAATTGCAGGCCCCGCACGCGGGTCGGCCCATATGGTAACCAAGCATGCCCCCGATGGTATTGCCGCACGCGGCACCCTGAACAACTGCGCCAGCGGGCCGACGCCGTGGAACACTTATATTACCGCCGAAGAAAACTGGTCGGGCTATTTCATCAACGCCGATGCAGAGATGCCGCGCGAACAAAAACGCTATGGCCTCTCGAACGAAGAGTCCCGCTATGGCTGGGAAAAAGCCGTTGGCGGTGCCGATGAATATGCCCGCTTTAACGCAGCCGCAACGGGTGCCACGTCGAAGGATGACTACCGCAATGAGCCGAACACCTTTGGCTGGTTGGTGGAATTCAACCCCTATGATCCCGCATCGGTTCCCGTTAAACGCACCGCTTTGGGCCGGTTCGCGCATGAAGGCATCGTGTTTGCGCCCGCGATCGCAGGCAAGCCCATCGTTTGTTATTCGGGCGATGACACCCGGTTTGAATATATCTATAAATTCGTCTCGGCGGAAGGTTACGATCCGGCAACGGCATCGGGCGCGCTTTTGGATGCGGGCACGCTTTATGTGGCGCGGTTCAATGCCGATGGCACGGGCGATTGGCTGGCCCTGGCACCTGGTGAAAATGGCCTGACGCCCGAAGCTGGCTTTGCCAATCTGGCCGATATTCTGGTGAACACGCGTCTGGCCGCCGATCTGGCCGGGGCCACCAAAATGGACCGCCCGGAATGGGGCACCGTCGATCCGGCCACGGGTGAGGTTTACTTCACCCTCACCAACAACAACCGCCGCGATCTGACGCAAGTGGATGCCGTGAACCCACGCGCCGAAAACGTCTTTGGCCAGATCGTGCGTTGGAAATACGCCGATCAAAACCACGCCGACACCAAATTCGCGTGGGAATTGTTTGTGATGGCGGGAAATGCCAAGCAATCCTCGACCTTCAACGACCTGACCTTGGGCGATGATAATATCTTTGCCTGCCCCGATGGCATCTGGTGCGATCAGAACTCTCGTCTGTGGATCCAAACCGATATGGGCGATATTGGCCCGGATTACGAAGGCCCGCTGAAGGATTTCGGCATGAACGCCATGCTGGCCGCTGATCCGCAAACCGGTGAGATCCGCCGCTTTCTGACAGGCCCGCATGGGCAGGAAATCACCGGCATCTCGCTGACGCCCGATGGCAAAACGATGTTTGTCAACGTGCAGCATCCGGGTGGCCATGCCAGTGCCGAAGATTTTGCCGCCGGTAAATTCGGATCAGGTTTCCCCGATTACAACGGCACGGTGCCACGGTCTGCCACTTTGGTGATCACCCGCGATGATGCGGGCGTGATCGGCGCATAAAGCTGGCGGGCGGGGATCACACCCCGCCCCCTTGCACCCATCCGCCTGCCCGCTTAGAAGGCCAATAATTCGGGGCTTTGGGCAGCGGAGTTAAACCATGCCGCTTCTGGTAATGAAATTTGGCGGCACGTCAGTGGCCGATCTTGCGCGCATCGAAAATGCCGCAAAAAAGGTCAAACGCGAAGTGGCGCGCGGCTATGATGTTATTGTTATCGTTTCGGCAATGTCGGGCAAAACCAATGAGTTGGTGGGTTGGGTCGAATCCACATCACCGTTGTTTGACGCCCGCGAATATGATGCGATTGTCTCATCAGGCGAGAATGTCACTGCCGGGCTGATGGCGTTGACTTTGCAGGAAATGGATGTGCCCGCGCGCAGCTGGCAAGGTTGGCAAGTGCCGATCAACACCACATCGGCACATTCATCGGCGCGGTTTATCTCGATCCCGCGTGATCATATTGACGCGAAATTCGCCGAAGGTTTCAAGGTGGCGGTTGTTGCTGGGTTTCAGGGCGTGTCGGCCGAAGGGCGGATTACCACCTTGGGGCGCGGCGGGTCTGATACCACGGCGGTGGCCTTTGCGGCGGCTTTTGCGGCGGAACGCTGCGATATTTATACCGATGTCGATGGCATCTATACCACCGATCCGCGCATATCGCCCAAAGCGCGCAAGCTGACCAAGATCGCCTTTGAAGAAATGCTGGAACTGGCATCCTTGGGCGCGAAAGTGCTGCAAACCCGGTCGGTTGAACTGGCGATGCGCTATAAAGTGCGGCTGCGGGTGCTGTCGTCATTTGAAGACACGGATGAAAGTTCAGGAACGCTGGTTTGCGACGAGGATGAGATTATGGAATCGAAAGTTGTGTCGGGCGTCGCCTATTCCCGCGATGAAGCCAAAGTAACGCTGGTGCGCGTCGAAGACCGCCCCGGCATCGCCGCCGCCATCTTTGGCCCGCTGGCCGATGCCGGCGTCAACGTCGATATGATCGTGCAAAACATATCGGAATTCGCGGCGGGCAGTGCCAAGGGTGCCACGACCGACATGACGTTTTCCTGCCCCACCAATCAGGTCGCCCGCGCCCGCCGCGCGATGGAAGACGCCGTGGCCGCAGGCACCATCAGCTATGACGATCTGGTGGTTGACAGCGATGTCGCCAAAATTTCCGTCGTGGGCATCGGCATGCGCAGCCACGCAGGGGTGGCTGCCACGATGTTTGCAGCGTTGTCTGCGGAAAATATCAACATCAAGGTGATCGCGACGTCCGAGATCAAGATTTCCGTGCTGATTGACCGGAAATACATGGAACTGGCGGTTCAGGCCTTGCACGATGCGTTTGAGTTGGAGAAGTCCTGAGGGCGAATTGATCGCGGGTAGCGGATGGCGGTGATGCCGGACGAGGTGATCGTTCACCGCAAAGGTGCGACGATCCCCACGCAACCCCTGATCCGCGCTATGGATTGGCGCTATGGATTGGCGCTGCGCAGTTCGCGGATCAAATCGTTACGCACAATACGGTTCGGAAAGCTGAAAACGCCGTCCACTTCAAGCATGTCAGCCAGATATGGTGCCTTAAGGTCGATGTCGATCTTACTCGTTTCTTGCACCATCAGCGAAATCAGCATGACACCGATAGCCGTCAGTGCGATCTCATCCTTGAAGGTATCATCCTTCTGAAGACCAGAAATTTCCTGCTTAAACTCTACTATAGTAAAAACTTTGTTGCCCAAACCTGCATTTGCATCTGACCGAACAACAGGTGACTCAGGGGGTCTTTGTCGCAGGTAATCAGCAGCGGATTCTAGTTGTGCCGGCTCCCAGCTTTGAACCAATCGGTCTGAAACAGTCTTCTGAAGGCGATCAAAAAGTTCATCGGAAAAGGAAGCGGGCAGTAAAGCGATAAATCCGTCGTGGTCCTTGATCTTTACCGACCGCGTCGAAAGGGCAGTCGCCAACGTGGTCGCGTATGCTTTCACCCCCATATCGCGCAAGGTTGTCTTGAAGTCGTCGGCCTCAACGAAATGGGCGGCAATATAATCCGCGTCGGTTTGCGGAGACGCGAAAGCAGGCGGAACCACCGCAATCAAAAGACAGCATGCCAAAGAAAAAAGACTGAGTTTCATTTTATTTAACCGTAAGTTTGCTGCGGAGTAGCGCACCGCAGTGTGGCAAAAATTGGGGCATGGTTTGCAGAGTTTGAGGTGCTGCTTGTTTCCTACCGCCATCCGCGCGTGCGTGTCGGTCTTGCCACTTGGCCACCCGATTCCTAAACTGGCATGACCTATGGAGCCTGACATGCACCGTCGACGCTTTATCCAAGCCGCAGGCGGGCTGGCCGCCGCACCCTTGGTTATCTGGCCTGCAAGCGCGCAGGAACAGTCGGCCCCTTGGATCGCGGGGCTGGGCCATGGGTTTGGCATCGCGGTTCATGATCTTTCCGAAGCGACGCTTGATGTCTGTGCGGGTGCGGGTTTTACCTTCGTGCGCACCGATCTGTTCTGGTCGGACGTGGAAACGCAGCGCCATGTGCTTGACTGGTCGCGATGGGATCCCTTTGTGGCAGGGCTGCGTGCGCGCGGGCTGCGGCCCCTGTTCATTCTTGGCTTCAACAACCCCGATGTCTACGGCGGTCGCTGGATGGAGGGTGTCACCACCTATATCGAAATGCAGGCCTTCACCACCTTCGCCGCTGCCGCAGCGACGCGCTACCGTGATGCCCAACCGATCTGGGAGATCTGGAATGAGCCGAACCGCGCCAACTTTTGGGAACCGCGCGAAAACCCGGCCGAATACATGGCCCTTGCCCGCGCCACCGCCGGGGCGATCCGGCGCTCCCAACCCGGTGCGGCGATCATCGGCCCAGCCCTTGGCCACAAGGTGGGAGAGCCGGTGCTGGACCTCGCCTTCCTTCAGGCTTGCCTTGACGACGGGCTTGCGGGTTTGGTCGACGCCATCAGCATCCACCCCTATGTCGACCCTGAAGTTGTGACACCAGATTATGAAAAAGTGCGCGCAATGGTGGATGTCGCCGCCGGGGGCGGCAAGCTGCCCGTCGTGTCAACCGAATGGGGCTTTGCCACCAATGAGTTCGTGTCCGACGCGTTGCAGGCCGACGTGCTGGTGCGGATGTTCCTGATCAACCTTAGCCTGGGCGTGCCCCTGTCGATCGCCTATGTCGCCGTGGACCGCACCGAAGACTATGTGCCCCAAGAAGAACGCACCTACGGCATCGCGCGGGCCGACCATTCGCCCAAAGCGGCCTACCATGCCTTACGTGAGATGAACGCGCGCCTTGTCGGTATGCGGTTCCGCGAGGCGCTGCCGGCGGCCAAGGGCGACGTAGCGCTGGTCTTCGAAGGCGAGAGGCGCCGCTGGATCGCCATCTGGACCGCAGGTGAGCCGCATGAAGCAGAGGTGGCGGGCCGGACAGTCACGCTGACCAGCCGACCAGTTTATCTGGACGGATGAGCACTGACAAACACCCTAGGTTCGATATCGCTGCACTGTCGTCGACTGCCTCCTTTGGACTCCCAGCGCCGATCAGCTCGCCTATCGTCCACCCCACATCCCCGGTTCCGTTTCGCCGCGTCCTATGCTTTAAGGGCAGAAAGAACATTCAGGGATGACCGATGCCAGAACGCTCTGAAAGTGACAGCCGGAAACTGCTGCGCCGCCTGCGCGATGTGTTGGGGACCAACACCAAGGGGCAGGAACGGCTGGACAGCATCACGCATTTGATCGCCGACAGTATGGGCACTGAAGTGTGTTCAATCTATCTGTTCCGCGATGCGGATACGTTGGAATTATGTGCCACCGAAGGGTTGAAACGCGCGGCGGTTCACCAGACCCGGATGCGGTTGGGCGAAGGGCTGGTTGGCCGGGTGGCGCGGTTGGGACAGCCGGTGAACACCGCCGATGCGCCGTCGGAAAAAGGCTTTCGGTTTATGCCGGAAACCGGCGAAGAGCTGTATTCCAGCTTTCTGGGTGTGCCCATTCAACGGGTTGGTGAAAAGCTGGGCGTATTGGTGGTGCAATCCAAGGCCGCCCGGCTTTATTCCGAAGACGATATCTATGCGCTTGACGTGGTGGCGATGGTGCTGGCCGAGATGACCGAATTGGGCGCGTTTTCGGGTGATGATCCGGCGATGGCCGCCCGGCACAAACAACCGGTGATGTTTCGCGGCAATGTGGGCCAGGAAGGTGCTGCCGAAGGCCGCGTCTGGCTGCACGAGCCGCGCGTGGTGGTGACCAATCCGGTGGCCGATGATCCCTTGACCGAAATTGACCGCATCCGCGCGGCGGTGGGGGAATTGCGGGTATCGGTCGATGATCTGCTGGGTGCTGTGTCATTGGACAAAGAGCAAAAGCAGGTGCTTGAGGCGTATCGCATGTTTGCCCATTCGCGCGGCTGGCTGCGCCGGATGGAGGAAGACATTCAGCGCGGCTTATCTGCCGAGGCGGCCGTGGAAAAAGAACAATCCGCCGCGCGCAACCGGATGGAGCAAGTGCCCGATGCCTATTTGCGCGAACGGCTGCATGATCTTGATGATCTTTCCAACCGGCTTTTGCGCATTCTGACCGGGCAAGGCCGCGATACCGGGGCGCTGATGCCGGAAAACCCGGTATTGATCGCGCGCAATATCGGGCCTGCGGAATTGCTGGAATATGGCCGCAAGTTGAAGGGCGTGGTGCTGGAAGAAGGCTCTGTCGGCAGCCACGCGGCGATTGTGGCGCGCGCGCTGGCGATCCCCTTGGTGATAAACGCGGCCCGCATCACGTCTGAGGCGCTGAACGGTGATGCGATATTGGTCGACGGTGATCAGGGGCTGGCGCATCTGCGGCCCGAAGAAACCGTGGCGCGGTCATTTCGCGACAAGATCGCGATGCAGGCGGCGGCCCAGCAGCGCTATGCATCCCTGCGCGATCTGCCTGCGACCACGCGCGACGGGGTGACAATTACGCTGTTGATGAACGCAGGCCTGATGGCCGATCTGCCCAGTCTTGAAGGGTCGGGGGCCGAAGGCGTTGGCCTGTTTCGCACCGAATTGCAGTTTTTGGTCCGCAATAAAATGCCGCAACGCAATGAATTGGCCCAATTATACTCACGCGTGATCGAGGCCGCCAAAGGCCGCCCAGTGGCGTTTCGCACCCTGGATATCGGGTCGGACAAAGTGCTGCCCTATATGAAGCCACAAGACGAGCCGAACCCCGCAATGGGGTGGCGGGCCATTCGCGTGGGGTTGGACAAGCCGGGCGTGTTGCGTATGCAGCTGCAAGCCTTGATCCGCGCAACGCAAAGCAGGCCTTTGGCAGTGATGTTTCCGTTCATCGCCGAACACGGCGAGTTTATGGCCGCGCGCAGCCATGTGCTGCGTGAGATTCACCGCGAGAAAAGCCTGGGACATGCCGTGCCCAAGCAGTTGGAAATCGGCGCGATGCTGGAAACACCCAGCTTGGCCTATGCCCCCAAGGCGTTTTTTGATCTGGCTGATTTCATTTCGATCGGGGGGAATGATCTTAAGCAGTTTTTCTTTGCGGCTGACCGCGAAAATGAACGGGTGCGCAAGCGGTATGACACGCTGAATGTATCGTTCCTGAATTTTCTGGAACTGATCGTGCAACGCTGTGCGGCGTCGGCGACGCGGTTGTCGTTTTGTGGCGAAGACGCGGGGCGCCCGATTGAAGCGCTGGCCTTTGCGGCGATGGGTTTGCGGGTGTTGTCGATGCGGCCAGCCTCTGTTGGCCCGGTCAAGGCGCTGTTGCGCCGGGTTGATCTGGGCGCGGCCCGAGACGTGATTGAGGCTGCACGGCTGCGGGGCGACGAAACCGTGCGCCCTGCCTTGATGGACTGGTTAAGCACCCAAAGCGAGTAAGGCCGGGCGCGAAAATTCTTACTTAAGAATTTTGAATCAGGGGGCGCTGCCCCCTCGGGGCCATGCCCCTCTCCCCCGGAGTATTTAGGCCAATGTGAATAGATCAGGCTTGGTTAACCTTGGGCGGGGTTACGGCTGCGGCAAATGCGGCCACGACATTTTCACCGCCATGCAGTTCCGCCAAACGCATCAGCGCAAAACGAATGCGCGCCATTTCCCGGTAATATCGAAGATAGGCGGCGTTCAAGGCGGCGCCTGTCACGGCTCCCAGCAGCGGCACCATTTGGGCGGCCAGTTTCTGGCCCATCGCCGCCGCAAGACGGGGTGCGACTGTGGTAATGATTTTCTGCATCGCGGGCCCGGTGATTGTCAGCCGTGCCGACAAAAACGCCGAGTTTACACCATCATCGCTTTGCAACGGGCTGCCTGCGGCGAACACGTCAAGGCAAGCGGCGCGAATGCCCGGTTCCTTGGCGTCAAAGCCTGCGATGGTGGCCTCGCGGCGGATGGCGTGCAAGATCACCGTGATGGTCAAGGGCAGTTCGGCCAGCGACGTCGCCAATCCACCGGCACCACCCGCAGCCCCTGTGGCCATTGCAGCCAGCGTTGATCCGCGCCGCCCCAGATCGGGGCCCTGTTCGGCCACCCCCGCCAGCCCGTGCGCCGCCGTCAGGGCCGTGACCGTCAGACGTTCCAATTCCGCACGCACGCGCGGCGGCAGCCGGTCAAGCTGGCCTTCGATACCGCCGCCCATGCGGTTGACCGACGCGATCACCGGGCCATTCGCGCGGGCGTAGGCGCGGGCCAGTTCTGCGATCTGATCGGTTGGTTCGCTGGCGCGCAGGACGGGGATTAAGGTCATGATCCGAATGTGGGGATTTCAGACGGCGGGCGCAATGGGGTCTGATATCGCAACGCTTGGCAAAGTGGCACCCGAAGCTTTGGTAACTGGCCCCGCGACGCCCATCCACGCCCCGGCTTTCAACGCCAATCCCAAAACGCGGTCGGGGTTGGTGGGTGGCGGCATCACGATGCCCGTCAGTTTTTCAAACCCAAACCGCGAATAATAGGGGGCATCCCCCACCAGCATCGCGCGTTCCCATCCCAGCCGCCGCGCCTCGACAAGGCTTTCGTTGATCAAAAGGGCACCAAGACCTTCGCCCTGTCGTGTTGGATGCACTGCAATGGGGCCCAGCAGCAACACATCCATCCCGCCTGCCTCGGCGGGCCAATAGCGGATCGCGGCGGCCAAGGTGCCATCGTCATCGCGCAAGATCAAGCACAGCGCCGCCACCGTTGGCACCCCATCGCGCAGCCGGTAAGACGAAAGCGCCGTGCGGCCGGGACCAAAACACTGATCATAAAGCGCCTCAACTTCCCACCAATCGGCCTCGGTCTCTTCCTCCAGTCTATACATCGTTGCGCGCGCCCCGGAATCATCTGGAACCGCGCGTAACATGGCCCTAAGTCAGGATCAAACCCTGTAAGGACCCTGCAATGTTTTACCGACCCCAAGACGGCCACGGCCTGCCGCACAGCCCGTTCAGCGCCATCTGCGCGCCGCGCCCAATTGGCTGGATTTCGACGCGCGGGCCGTTGGGGGATAACCTGGCGCCCTATTCGTTTTTCAACGCTGTAGCCTATGCGCCGCCGCAAGTGATGTTTGCCGGATCGCTGAAGGATTCGATCGCAAACGTGCAAGACAGCGGTGTCTTTGCGGTTAATCTGGTTGAGGTGGCGATGATCGCACAGATGAACGCCTCATCCGCCACATTGGCGCGGGGGGTGGATGAATTTGACCATGCCGGGGTGGCCAAAACCGACTGCAGCACGATTGATTGCCCGCGTGTGGGTGGCGCGCCTGCCACATTGGAATGCCGGATGTTGCAGATAGTCACGCTGAAAGGCGGCGCTGATTTCATGGTGATCGGTGAGGTGACCGGTGTGCATCTGCGCGATGATTGCGTGGTGAACGGACGGTTTGATGTGACACAGTTTGGACTGGTGTCGCGGCTTGGCTACCGCGATTATGCGATCATCCGCGAGGTGGTGACGTTGGACAGGCCGGGCTGAACGCCGTGTCAAAGGACCGAAATTTGAAAAATCAACATATAGTCTGCTGGCGCATGATGACCACGCGGGAAGCCATCGCATCCGGTCGCATCAAATGCTTCTACGGCCCGCGCAATTTCCCTCAAGACCGCGCCACCGTTTAGGCCCGTGGACGTAAGTGCTGGGCCGATGTCACGCATAAATTGGAAAATACAGTCGCCCTCGCCTTGATAAAATATCGTCGAAGCAAAAGCGGAGTCGGTCAAAATCCAACCCGGATTGCGCGCGTTGACAGAGATATGCAGCGAAGACATCGACGTCATTGCCATTGCCAACGCATCATCAAGAAAATGACTGCCCAACATGTTATCTTGCGCTGTCATGCCGGCTTGAAGGGCATCATAGTCAGGCAAAACCGCATCTCGGGATTCCTCGGCCAGGGTTCTGACAGGCGCGGTGACCCCGCCACCGATGCGACCCATAGATGTCTGAATATCGAACAGATCGCCGACGGACGAGACATACCCTTCGGCATAAAGAAAATGGTCGTTGCCGCTGCAATGAATGCTAAATGGCATAATTTACTCCTCTTGAATGGTAAAAGCCTAGCATGCGATGGGGCACCGATCAATGTTGGCATTAGAAGGATAAGAATGCGCGGCCTGTGCGGCTGAATTTCGATCCGATCGCCTGCATCCGCTTGGTTGTGAATCACGCCGTCCCCGCCTATTCTGTGCGCTGCACCACAAGGAATTTAGCATGCAAACCATGATAGGCGTCATCGGCGGGTCGGGCGTTTATCAGATCGACGGGCTGGAAGGCGCATCTTGGGTCAAGGTGAAATCGCCATGGGGCAAGCCATCGGACGATGTTTTGGTGGGCCGGCTGGGCGGGGTGGCGATGGCGTTTTTACCCCGGCACGGGCGTGGGCATGTGCAATCGCCCGGCAGCATCAATTACCGCGCCAATATTGATGCGCTGAAACGGCTGGGCTGCACCGATGTCATTGCGGTATCTGCCGTGGGATCGCTGCGCGCAGATTATGCGCCGGGTGATTTTGTGATTGTCGATCAATATATTGACCGCACCTTTGCACGTGAGAAATCCTTCTTCGGCCCCGGCTGTGTGGCGCATGTATCCGCGGCGCATCCAACCTGCCCGCGCCTGAGTGCGGCTTGCGCCAGGGCCGCCGATGCCATGGGGTTAAAGGTTCACCCCAGTGCGACATATCTGGCGATGGAAGGTCCACAGTTTTCCACCCTTGCCGAAAGCCGGATGTATCAATCCTGGGGTGCCGATGTGATCGGGATGACCGGCATGCCAGAGGCGAAACTGGCCCGCGAAGCAGAGCTTTGTTACGCGTCGGTCGCGATGGTGACCGATTACGATTGCTGGCATGAAGGTCATGGTGCGGTGGACGTATCCCAGGTGATTGCGACGCTGACTGCCAACGCCGGACATGCCCGCAATTTGGTCGCGCGGTTGCCCGCCCTTTTGGGTGCTTATCGCACCCCTTGTGCGCATGGCTGTGACCGGGCCCTGACCCATGCCCTGATGACGGCAACCGATAAACGTGACCCCGATCTGATGGCCAGACTGGACGCCATCGCAGCCCGAGTATTGTAACATGCGCCGATTGATCCACGCCCTTTGCCTGTGCCTGCCCTTGCCTGCCGTTGCCTCGGATGGGGTGGTAAGCATCGGTAAACTATCAAATGATGCCTTTTACCGGCTGATCGCCTGTGGTGCTGTGCCAGAGGGGGAATGTCAGGGGCCGTTTGTGCATTGGGATCAACCTATCGTAACAGTTGCCCTGCCCCCTGCGGACCGGGCCATGGACCCTGCCATTGCAGACCAGATCGACACCGCCCTTGATCAGGCGATTGCGGCGCTGAATGCAGCCCGCTTTGGTATCACCCTGCAGCGCGGCACCTCGCGTCAGCCACCCGATATCATCATTCACCGCATCGGCCTGAAAGAAGGTGACCGCACCAAGGGCATTGCGGGCATGACAGATGGGTTGGAAATTGGCGTGGGCTATATGCAGATCAATTGGGATGACGCCCAGCGCATCACGGATGGCACGATTGTGATTGCCGCCGATATCGCGCCCGAAGACGTGCGATCTGTGATGCTGGAAGAGTTGGCGCAGTCGCTGGGGTTCTTGTATGATATTGAAAACCCTTACTATGAAGGCGTTTCAATTTTTTCCCAAGACAGCAACGAAACGATTTCCATCACCGGGCAGGATCGTGCAATCTTGCGGATGCACTATCCTGCAAATTAAGGTTGCTTTATGCAAAAAACCGTCAAAGACTATATCCGCACCATCGTTGATTTCCCGCATGAAGGGATCTTGTTCCGCGATGTGACGACACTGTTCGCCGATCCGCGCGGGTTTCGGATGGCGATAGATCAGTTGTTACAGCCCTATGCAGGCATGCGGATTGATAAGGTGGTGGGGCTGGAAGCGCGCGGCTTTATCCTTGGCGGGGCGGTGGCGCATCAGTTGTCCACAGGCTTTGTGCCGATCCGCAAAAAGGGGAAATTGCCGGGGCCGGTGATTTCCGAAAGCTATACCCTGGAATATGGCGAGGCGGTGGTCGAAGTGCATCAGGACGCGATGCAGCCCGGGGAAAAAGTGCTGCTGGTCGATGACCTGCTAGCCACAGGCGGCACCGCCGAAGCGGGAATAAAACTGATTGAACGGTTGGGGGCCGAAGTGATCGGCTGTGCCTTTGTGGTGGATTTGCCCGATCTGGGCGGGCGCAAAAAGCTGGAGGCGATGGGCATGGATGTGCATGCGCTATGTGCGTTTGAGGGGCTGTAATCTGCATCAACATTAGTGGGGGTTTTACACCCCCACACCCCCGTAGAGTATTTCCTCCAAAATGAAGCGCAATTTTAGATGAATTTTAGGAAGATTGGCCCGATGAAACGGCAAGATCGCGTGGTTCGCCACGGTTTTTGCCCAGCGTTTACCGATTATTGACAGAATCATTTTAGCAATGAAAGCACTCGGTAGCGTTGATCGAGGGCACGCTGCTTGCAACACGTGACACCACCCACCCCAGCACCCCGTCGGCCTGTCCGGCGGGGTGTCTTAAATCGGTGCGCGCAGCACGGCACCGGGGTTCATAATGCCCAATGGATCAAGGGCTGTTTTGATCGCGCGCAGGGCGGCCAATTTCCCCGGATCGCCATATTTTTCCAGATCATCCACTTTCAGGCGTCCCAGTCCATGTTCTGCACTGACAGACCCGCCAAGCGCGTCTACCAGATCATGCACACAAGATTTCACCGCATCACGTTGATTTTCATGGTCTTTGCGGTTTTTGCCCCGTAGCGCAAACACGTTGTAATGCAGATTTCCATCGCCCAGATGACCAAAACAGTTGATCCGCCAATCACCGATGGCGGCCAAAGCCACCCCAGCGCGGGCGATGAATTCCGGCACCAATCCCAGCGGCACCGAGATATCATGGCTGGAGACAGACCCGATCAACCGGTTTGCCAGCGGAATAGCCTCACGGATCTGCCACAGCCCGGCGCGTTGCGCCTCAGACGCGGCGATCACGCCGTCTGAAACCAGCCCGGCCGCCTGCCCCGCCGCGAACAGCGCCTCAAGATGCGTGGCGGCCTGACCAAACCCGGCGGGCAGCCCAATTTCGATCAACACCATCCATTCTGGATTGCCTGCCAGAGGGTTGCGCACTTCGGGCATGACTTCGGCCAGAAAATCCAACCCGATCCGGCTGATCAATTCAAAGGCTGACACCATGCCCGACAGGCGCTGTTCGGCCAGCGTCAGAAGGTGCAGCGCCGCCGCGGGGCTTGGCACCGTCAGCAGGGCGGTTCCCACTTGCGCGGGGCGCGGATACATCCGCAGGCTGGCAGCCGTGATCACCCCCAACGTGCCTTCGGACCCGATCAACAAATGCCGCAGGTCATAGCCGGTATTGTCTTTGCGCAACCGTTTCAAGCCGTTGATCACCGTGCCATCCGCCAAAACAGCCTCAACCCCCAGACACAGATCGCGGGTGTTGCCATAGCGCAGCACGTTCAATCCCCCCGCATTTGTGGCCAGATTGCCGCCGATCCGGCAACTGCCTTCGGACGCCAGCGCCAGCGGAAACAGCCGGTCCGCGGCCAGCGCATGGGCCTGCACATCGGCCAGAACCATGCCCGCCTCAACAACCAACACGTTTTCGTCTGGATAAATGCCGCGCAACGCCGCCATCCTTTCCAAAGACAAAAGCACAGGTGCTGGACCCGTGGGCATTAGTTGCCCGCCGACCAATCCGGTGCCGCCGCCCCAGGGCACCACGCCAACACGTGCAGCAGAGCAGGCCCGCATAATTGTGGCGACCTGATCCACATTGCGCGGCAGGGCCACTGCCCCCGCCTGCCCCGTCCAACGCCCGCGCGGATCGTCAAGATAACGGGCTTCGGGTGCGCGCAGGGCGTCTGGGGGCAAAAGGGCTGCAAGATTGGCCAGAAATCCTCCATCGGCTGGGTTCAGCATCGGTGTGGTCCCTGCGGGCGTGGCGGCTTTGTTCAAACAGGTTTCAACCCACGTGCCAACGCGATGATCGCCTCGGCGGACCGCTGATTGCGCGCGGTCTTGGCAGGCTTGTCCATCCGGTCCAGCTTTGCCACCAGTACCGACCGGCCGACGCCTGCGGGCGCATGCAGATAAAGGGCTGTGGGTGCGGCCTGAAACGATTCGCCGACAGCAGCCAGCGCTTTGATCGGGGCGAATTCGGCAACCGGGGTGGTGGCTGCAAGAAAAAAGATATGCACAGCCTGGCCATCTGCTTTGCCATGCGATTTATAGGGGTTTGCGGCAACAACGGCCTCAAATTCCGCAAGATCCAGCAAAAACATCGCCGGCGCAAAGCCAAAGCGCGCCAGCATATCCGATGCAATCCGATCGGTCAGACCGGCAACGCCGGGGTCGTGAAACACCGCATTACCGCTTTGAATATGGGTTTGCACATCGCGCAGGCCCATTTCTGCCAGCATTTCGCGAAACTCTGGCATTGGCAGGCGGTTGGCACCCGATACATTCACACCGCGCAGCAATAGCACTTTGGTTTTGGTCACAAGGTTTCTCCATGGGCACCGCCGGACGCGCCGTCGCAGCGAAAGGTTCCCCTAGCCTGCATCCGTGCGACCGCGTCGGTCACTCCTTAAGTTGGCGTATAACACATGGTTGCGCCAACGCCCGTTGATTTGCAGATAAGATTGCGCGACACCTTCGTATTTGAAACCGGTTTTTTCCAAAACGCCGCGTGACGCCACATTTTCTGGCAAACAGGCGGATTCGATGCGCGATAAATCCAACATGGTAAAGGCGTGATGCACCATAGATTGTACCGCTTCGCGCATATACCCTTGGCGCGCAAAGGCCGCCCCGATCCAATAGCCCATCGTGCCCGCCTGCACCGGGCCGCGCCGGATATTGTCCAGCGTGACGGCCCCCAGCAACAGATTGTCCGACCGCCGGATGAGCAATAGCGGCAGCGCCGTTCCCGCCGATTCCGCGCGCTTGGCCCAATAAACCCGGTTGGTAAACGCCTTGCGCGTCAGATGGTCATGCGCCCAGACCGGCTCCCAAGGCATCAGGTGTTCGGCGGATGCCGCACGCAGGCCTGACCACGCGCGGTAATCGGCATGCACCGGCAAGCGCAGTGTCATGCGTTCGGTTTCAATTTTGGGGCGACGGCGGAAATTCAGCATGGCTCAGGCCGCAAGACGCTTGCGTATCTCCTCAAGCCCCGGGGCCTTTGAGACCGGACCGTAAAGCGCCAGCGCCGTATCCGCCCCTGCCATTTCACCCGCATAGCGGCGCACATCGGCCATCGTTACCGCATCAATCCGCGCGATGGCCTCGTCCAGATCGGGCACGCGTCCATAGATCGCAAGCAGGCGTGCGATGCGTTCGGCGCGGCTGGACGGGCTTTCCAGCCCCATCAGCATGCCCGCCTTGATCTGCACGCGGGCACGGGCGACTTCGGCTTCGGACATATCATCGGCGGCGCGTTTCAATTCATCCATGGTGATCTGGGTCAGCTCCCCTATTTCATCGGCAGAGGTGCCTGCATAAATGGTGATTTGCCCTGTGTCTTCATAGGCCCCCGACTGGGCAAAGATCGAATAGCACAGCCCGCGTTCTTCGCGCACCTTTTGGAACAGGCGGCTGGACATGCCGCCGCCCATCGTCATCGAATACACTTGGGCTGTGTAGACATCAGGGTGGCGATAGCCCGGCGCATCAAACGCCATGGCGAAATGCACCTGTTCCAGATCTTTCACTTCGCGCCGTTCGGTGCCTTTGAACGCGGCGGGTTGAAAGGTGGTGGCGGGTTTGGCCTTCATGGCGCTAAAAATCTCGGTCGCTTGCGCCACGATCTCATCATGGTTCACGCCACCGGCAGCCGCCAGAATCATCTGGCCGGGGCCGTAGTGCTGGGCCACAAACGCCTTCAGATCGGCGCGGCTGAAGGCGCTGACCCGCTCCGATGGCCCAAGAATGGTGCGGCCAAACGCCTGATCGGGATAGCTGACCTCTTGCAGCCAATCGAAAATGATATCGTCGGGCGTATCCAGCGCTTGCCCGATTTCCTGCAAGATCACATGGCGTTCAACCTCGATTTCCTTTTTGTCAAAAGCCGGGTTCAACACGATGTCGCCAATTACATCCAGCGCGAGGCCCACATCTTTTTCCAACACGCGGGCGTAATAGGCCGTCATTTCGCGGCTGGTATAGGCGTTGATATAGCCGCCAACGTCTTCGATTTCCTCGGCAATTTGCAGACTGCTGCGCCGCTTGGTGCCTTTGAACGCCATATGTTCCAGAAAATGCGCGATGCCGTTCTGGTTTGCGCGTTCATGCCGCCCGCCTGCCATTACCCATACCCCGGCAGAGGCCGATTTCAGCCCCGGCATATGTTCGGTGACGATGCGAAAGCCGTTGGGCAAAGTTGTCAGGCGAAGCGTCAACGCGCGATCCTTTCAAGGATTAACTGTTGCAAGGACCCTAGATCATTCGGCACCCGTGTCACGCGTTCATCGCGTTCAAACAGATCGGCCATACGCGTGGGCAAAACTGGCCGCGTGCCGATCGCCGCCTGAACGGCATCCGGGAACTTTGCCGGATGCGCCGTCGCAAGGGTGATCATTGGAGTTGGGCCTAGGTGGTGTTCGGCCACATGCACGCCAACGGCGGAATGCGGGCACAGGATTTCGCCGGTTTGGGCATAAAAGCGCGTGATGGTGGCGCGGGTTTCTTCCTCGGAACAGCGCCCCGACGCAAAGGTATCGCGCAAGCTTTGCATGGCCCCTTGGCTGATATGAAATCCACCGGCGCGCAGCTCTGTCATCAGCGCCGTTACCGCAGCCCCATCGCGGCCATAGGCATCAAAGAGCGCACGTTCAAAGTTGGAACTGACCTGAATATCCATCGACGGGCTGATCGAGGGTTTGACCCCATCGGTCACATAATCGCCCGTGCTGATCGCGCGGTGCAGGATGTCGTTGTGGTTGGTGGCGATCACCAGTTTTTCAATCGGCAGACCCATCTTGCGGGCAATATAGCCTGCAAAGATGTCACCAAAATTGCCTGTGGGCACGGTGAAAGATACCGCGCGATGCGGGGCACCCAAGCTGTCGGCGGCGATGAAGTAATAGACCACCTGCGCCAACACCCGCGCCCAGTTAATGCTGTTCACCCCCGCCAGCCGCACGCCATCGCGAAAGGCGAAATCGTTGAACATGTCTTTGACCCGCGCCTGGGCATCGTCAAAATCGCCGTCCATCGCCAGCGCGTGCACGTTTGCCTCTGACGGTGTGGTCATCTGGCGGCGCTGCACGTCTGATACCCGGCCATGCGGATACAAGATGAACAGATCAACTGACGAAAGCCCGCGAAACGCCTCCATCGCCGCTGATCCGGTATCGCCCGATGTGGCCCCCACGATGGTAACCCGCTGCCCCGTCTTGGCCAAGGCCGCCTGCATCATCTGGCCGATCAGCTGCATGGCGAAATCTTTGAACGCCAACGTCGGGCCGTGAAACAGTTCCAGCAAGAAATGATTGGGGGCCAGTTGCACCAGCGGCGCACGCGCGGCGTGGCCAAATCCTGCATAGGCCGCCGCAATCAGCCCGCGAAATTCATCGTCGCCAAACGTATCGCCCAGATAGGGCCGCATCACCCGAAACGCGATGTCTTCATAACTTTGCCCCGCCATCGCGGCGATATCGGTATGGCTGAACACCGGCACCGTTTCCGGCACATAAAGCCCGCCATCACGCGCCAGCCCCGTCATCATCGCCTGTTCAAACGTCAGAACCGGGGCCTGCCCCCGTGTTGAGATATACCGCATCGCCAACCCTTAAGCCTTTTGTCGCCTGATATGCCAGACCAGTGCCACTGTCATCACTGCCCAGACAAAGGCCAGTGAAAACCATGTGATGGCATAGCCCCAATGATCATTGGGTATAGAGGATGTATCAACCGGCATCGCCTCTATCCCGTCACCAGTTGCGGTGCGGGCGACAATTATCACGGCTTCGGTCTTCAATTTCGCCGCCATCGCCACCGCATCACGGCCAAACCACAGGCCGGTTTTGGGATCTGGCGGCGGGGTGTATTGATTGCTGTCGCGCGGCCACATCAGATTGCCAAGGATTTCCACATCGGTGGCGGTCAGCGCGCGGGCTTTGTCGTCATCTTTCAAAAACCCGCGATCAATCAGCAGCCGGCGGTTGTCGGTGGTTTGCAGCACCGAAATCACTTGAACCCCCGCCCCGATCATCGGCTTGCCCGACAGCACATAAAGCGTCTCGCCGGTAAAGCGGCCTGCAACAGTGATGGGACGATAGCGGTCTTTTACGGGATCAAACTGCGCAGGCACGGCAACCGCCCGAACGCTGATGCCAGCCGTCATCGCGTCCAGTTGCACCCGCTTTTCATACATGCGCTGAACCTGCCAGATGCCAAGGCCGCACAGCAAACTTACGCCCGCCAAACCAAGCACCAGCGCCGAGGCTATCCGAAGGTTCATTGCCATCCCTTGAAACGGAAAACGCGGGCCAAACCTGACCCGCGCCTTAAACTTTTGGTCAAAGCCTACTGGCCCCAGACGTAAATGGCGGCGAACAGGAACAACCAGACCACATCCACAAAGTGCCAATACCAGGCGGCGGCCTCAAACCCGATATGACGCTCAGCGGTGAAATGGCCTTTGTAGACCCGGATCAGACAGACCGTCAGAAAAATCGTGCCGATCAGCACGTGAAAACCATGAAACCCCGTCGCCATGAAGAACGACGCGCCATAGATATTGCCCGCAAAGCCAAAGGCCGCATGGCTGTATTCATAGGCCTGAAACGCCGTAAACAGCGCCCCCAGAACGATCGCAAGGATCAACCCGGTTTTGATGTCTTTGCGGTTGTTGTTGTCATGCACCAGCGCGTGGTGGGCCCAAGTGGCGGCACACCCCGACAGCAGCAAAATCAACGTGTTGATCAAGGGCAGGTGCCACGGATCAAAGGTAGCAATGCCTTCCGGCGGCCAAACGCCATCAACCAGGGGTGACATTGGGCCCATCGGATAAAGCGCGTGTTTGAAGAACGTCCAGAACCACGCCGAAAAGAACATCACTTCGGACATGATGAACCCATAGCGCAGGCCAATGCGCACAACGGGCGTGTGATCGCCGGTCTCACCTTCATGCACCACTTCGGACCACCAGGCGAACATGGTGTAAAGCACACCTGCAAAGCCGATCAGCCCCATGTAGGGGGCCGATCCGTGCATCCACAGAACCGCGCCGAACAGCATGATAAACGCCGATACCGCACCAAAGAACGGCCAGATCGACGGTGGCAGAATGTGGTAATCGTGGTTCTTGGCATGGGCCATGTTTGGCGTCCTTCGTATCGTTCGATGTCAGTTTATCGGCTTTGCAATGGCGGGGGCAAGGGCCGCTTGGTCTTCGGGCAGCGGTGTTTCGTGAAAAGTATAAGATAACGTGATTTCCCGGATCAGTTTCGCTTCGGGATCATCCATGATCGCGGGATCAACATAAAACGACACCGGCATGACCACCCGTTCACCTGGCTGCAACACCTGCTCGGTAAAGCAGAAACATTCGATCTTGGTGAAATAGCCCCCCGCCTGATCGGGCATCACGTTATAGCTGGCGGTGCCTGCAATGACGCGGTCGGTTGGATTATAGGCCTCATAAAACGCCAGCCCATTTTCACCGATCCGCAGGGTCATCTTGGTTTGTTGGGGTTTGAATTCCCACGGCATGCCAGCCTGCAGCGACGCATCAAAGCGGATGGTATGGGTTTGTTCCAGAATCGTATCAGGAACACTGCTCGCCACAGATGTTGTGCCCGCATAGCCCGTCACGCGGCAGAACCAATCGTAAAACGGCACGGCGGCAAAACTGAGAGACAACATCGTAATCGCCACGCCCAACAGACCAAACGCGGTTTTCTTTTGCGGGGTCATGGCGTTGTTCCTGCCGGAGCCATTTCTGGCTGCACCACATGATCATAGCCTTGCATCGACGTGCCGCGCGTTACCTTGACGACCGTCAGGGCAAACACCAGCGCAATGAATGCGGCCAATGCCAGCCCCACACCAAGATTGCGCGAGAACCTGCGGCGGTGAATTTCATGTTCAGGTTGAAAAGACATCTACCAGCCCCCTAATCCATAAGGGCGCAACGCAGCCTCGGCCAACAACGCCCCAAACAGTAAGAACAGATACAACAGCGAAAAGCGGAACACCGATTTTTCGACCTTGTATTTATCCGCTTCGGCCACCGCCTCATCCCGACGCCAGATACGGTAGGCACCGCGCAGGAATTCAGCACTTAGCACGGTTGCAACAGCAAGATATACCGGACCACCAATAGAGGTGAACGCCGTGCCAATCGCAAACGGGGTCAGCAACACGGTGTAAACCAGAATATGCGCCCGCGTTGATTTGCGGCCATGCGTCACGGTCAGCATCGGCACGCCTGCGGTGTGGTAATCTTCCTTCATGAACAGCGCCAGCGCCCAGAAATGCGGCGGCGTCCACATGAAAATCAGCATAAACATCAACACGGCCTCGATCGAAACCGACCCCGTCGCACAAACCCAACCAATCATCGGCGGGAAGGCCCCTGCCGCCCCTCCGATCACGATGTTCTGTGGCGTCAGGCGTTTCAGCCACATCGAATAGACGACAGCATAGAAAAAGATCGTAAACGCCAACAATCCGGCAGCGACGGCATTCGTCGAAAGCCAAAGCATGACAACCGAAATGCCCGACAATGCCAGCCCAACCGCCAGTGCTTCGCCCGGCTGCACCATGCCCGATGGCACGGGTCGGTTTTGGGTGCGGCGCATCACGGCATCAATATCGGCGTCCCACCACATATTCAGCGCACCCGACGCACCCGCGCCCAAGGCGATAAACAAAATCGCGGCAAACGCCTCAATCGGGTGCAACCCGTTGGGGGCAACAAGTAATCCGACAAGCGCGGTGAACACCACAAGCGACATTACGCGCGGCTTTAACAGCTGCACAAAATCGCCAAACCCCGCTTCGCGCGGCACATCAACAGACCGGATATCGGTCATGGGCATCCTACTTTCCGGGGTAGCAAGGGCCCCGGCGGGGGGACCAATTGCGCATCTTTCAGATCAAGACCAAAGGCGGATCAGTTTGCAGCCAATTGCAGATTGCCCGCCTTGGCACCTTCCAGCCATTTGTCGTAAACCTCTTGCGACACGACTTTTACCGTGATCGGCATATAGGCGTGGTCTTTGCCGCAGATATTGGTGCACTGGCCAAAGTAAATGCCTTCGCGTTCGGCCTTGAACCACAACTGACCCAACCGTCCGGGCACGCCCGATTGCATCACCCCAAAGGCAGGCATGGCCCAGGCATGGATCACATCAGACCCGGTGACCTGCATCACGATGGTCTTGCCGATTGGAATAACCACGGCAGTATCGGTGGCCAAAAGGTAATCGCTTTCCTTATAGCCGTTCTCAACCAGCTTGGCTTTTTCCAACATGAAGCTGTCAAAGCTGACACCGTCCTCGACGTATTCGTAATTCCAATACCACTGGTTTCCAGTGGCTTTGATCGTGATATCGGCGACAGGGATTTCTTGCTGCTTGTACAGCGCGGGCAGCGAGAACGAGCCGATGGCCACCAAAATCAGGATCGGCACAATCGTCCAGGCAATTTCAAGCGCCGAATTATGGGTGAACGTCGCGGGCGTCGGGTTGGCTTTGCGGTTGAACCGCACGGCAATGATGCCCAACAGCACAGTCACAAAAACCACGATGGCCGTCATGATCACCAGAACCCAGTAATCCAGCCATTGCAGATCGCGCGCCAGTTCTGTGGCAGCAAACTGGTGTTCTATGCCGCCGGGCACTGGCACGCCAACGGTTTCCAACGCCTGTGCCAGCAGCACCCCCGGTGTCAAAAACCCCAAGCCCGCAGCGGCAATACCGTTCATCATCGACGTAACACGCATGTTCAATTCCCGTATCAAAGGGCGGCTTTGACGCCACTTTTTCGACCACACCCCGAACAGGGGCAGAATCCCGTTGTTTCTGGTTGCCCTGAAACCATATTAGGGGCCAGCAGACAAGAGAAACCGTTGCGGCAAATGACCGCTTGCAGGGGCAATTAGGCGCAAATCAAAGCGATTGTCTTATCCCGCCAAGGCGCTGTGTTACACCGAAGGACTATAAGGATGATCTATCTTGCGCGACCGTGCCCTGTAGCAAGTGGAATGTAGCTAATTATACGGGCCGCAATGTTCGCCTTTCAGCCGCAATTGCAGTTTTTTCCACATCATCGCGCCCCAAAGCCGCAAGACGTCGGGCTGTTTGCCGTCAAGGTGATCGACTTGGCAACGCCCCCCTATTGATCCAGCATGGCGATGCCGATCAGGTGATCCCATCTGCGTTCGGCCAACAGCTTTCCGCCGCCACGAACGCCCTAAAAGCCTTTGAAACCCTGCCCGATCAAGGACATGAAGCGCTGTTTCAGCCAAAAATCTGGTCGGGTGAAGTTGCGTTCTTTGTGCAAATCCCGCAAAATTAGCCCAGCCCAACCGCCCCGCCTTGCGGTGCCCTGCCCCGCGCCTTACCTTAATCCGGAACGGATCGCATTTCCCCATGCCCATCCGCCCCCTGAAAGGCATGCCCAATGACCGAAGCATCCAAAACCGACGCCCCCTTCCGCCCCTTTGAAACCTATCTGGATGAGGCCGCAGCCCTGGCCACCTTGCGCGCCGCCACACTTGGGGCAGATGATGGAGAGCTGTTTTTGGAGCGTCGGCGGTCAGAGGCGATTGTGCTGGATGATGGCCGCATCAAGAACGCCAGCTATGATGCGTCCGAAGGGTTCGGTTTGCGGGCTGTGCGCGGCGAAGTGGCGGGCTATGCCCATTCCACCGAAATATCCGAATCCGCGCTTATCCGCGCGTCGCAGACAGCAAGGCTGGCGGTGGGGGCTGGTGGTGGGGTGATGGCAACCGCACCTGCCCGCACCAATATCAAACTTTATGGCGACGCCGATCCGATGGCTGACGCCACATTTGCAGTGAAGATCGACCTGTTGAAGGAAATCGACGCCTTCGCCCGCGCGCTTGATCCGCGCGTGGTGCAAGTATCGGCCACCCTTGCGGCAGGCCTGCAAGAGATCGAAATTCTGCGCCCCGAAGGCCTGCGTTTTGCCGATATCCGCCCGATGGCGCGGATGAATGTGTCGGTGATTGTCGAGGCGCATGGCAAACGCGAACAAGGGGGCACGGGCGGCGGCGGGCGGTATGGGCTGGCGCGGTTGCTGCAGCCCGAAAACTGGCAACCCCTGTTGCGCGAGGCGCTGCGCATAGCTTTGGTCAACCTTGATGCCGTGCCAGCCCCCGCTGGCATGTTCGATGTGGTGCTTGGCCCCGGTTGGCCCGGCATTTTGCTGCACGAAGCGATTGGCCATGGCTTGGAAGGCGATTTCAACCGCAAGAAAACCTCGGCCTTCGCTGGCCTGATGGGCCAGATGATTGCAGCCCCCGGTGTCACCGTGCTGGATGACGGCACGATTCCAGACCGGCGCGGCAGCCTTTCGGTGGATGACGAAGGCACACCTTCGGCCAAAAATACCCTGATCGAAGACGGCCGCCTTGTGGGCTATATGCAAGACCGCCAGAACGCGCGGCTGATGGGCGTAGCCCCCACAGGCAACGGGCGGCGCGAAAGCTTTGCCCATATCCCAATGCCGCGCATGACCAACACCTATATGCTGTCCGGCCCCGATGACCCCGCAGGGATCGTGGCCAGTCTTAAAGACGGCATTTATGCCGTTGGCTTTGGCGGAGGGCAGGTTGACATCACCAACGGCAAGTTCGTGTTCAGCTGCACCGAAGCCTACCGCGTGCGCAATGGCGTGGTCGGTGAGGCCGTCAAAGGCGCCACCCTGATCGGCGATGGCGCGACGGCGCTGAAACAAATCCGCGCGATCGGCAATGATCTGGCGCTTGATCCCGGCATCGGCAATTGCGGCAAAGCCGGCCAATGGGTGCCGGTGGGGGTTGGCCAACCCACCCTGCTGATCGGCGGGCTGACAATCGGCGGATCGGCGGCGTAAGGGGCACGTGCTGTATGCCCGATCTGCACTACACCGATGATCGCCTTGCCCGCCTTTACGACGCCGAATGCGGCTGGAGCGCGGATCGCCAGTTTTATCTGACCCTTGCAGGCACGACCCCAATCCGGATCCTTGATCTTGGCTGCGGCACCGGGCTTTTGTGCAATGCCTATGCCGCCGCGGGACACAGCGTTACCGGCGTTGATCCGGCAGGCGCGATGCTTGAAATTGCCCGGCAAAAAACGCATGCGGCGAAGATAAGATGGGTGCAGGCCGCAGGACAAGACTATGAAAGCAAAGATACATTCGATTTGATCATCATGACGTGCCACGCCTTTCAGGTGCTGCTGACCGAAGCCGATATCGCCGCCACCTTAGCCAAGGCACGCAAACATCTGCCCCCCGGTGGCAGGTTTGTCTTCGAATGCCGCAACCCCGCGATTGATTGGGCGGGCTGCTGGCATGGCCAAAGCACAACAATCAACTACCAGGGTCAGCCTTTAAATATCGCGCGAACCATCTTGAACCATAGCGGCGATCAGATCGGGTTTGCCACCGCTTACACGCTGCCCGATGGCATCCTTACCTCGCACAGCACGCTTCGCTTTCCCGACTGCGACCAGATCACGACATGGCTTACCGATGCGGGCTTTGCGATGAACGCAGTGTGTGGCGGTTGGAATGGCAGCCCCTTCAACCCGCTCACCTCAGAAGAAATGATCTTTGTCGCGACCTGACCCACGCTGTTCAAAGCATTTACGATCAATGCCGGTTGATTTAGGCTAAAGCCAGTCGGATCGCCCCCTCATCGGGCATTCATCCGGCCAAAGGAGCTTTGCCATGATCCTTGTCGGCCAGTTCGACAGCCCCGTCACCCGCCGCGTCGGCATTGTGCTGACCCAATACGGCATGCCCTTTAGCCGCGACACCAGATCGGTCTTTGGCGATTTCACTGCACTTGCCAAAATCACCCCGATGACGCGCATTCCCGCGCTGATCCTCGATGATGGCGAGGTGCTGATCGACAGTGGCGCCATCATTGACTATCTGGATGACCTTGCAGGCCCGGATGCAGCCCTTATCCCCCGCACCGGCCCTCAACGCCGCCGGATGATGCAAACCACCGCCCTTGCCTATGCCTGTTTTGAGAAAGCCGGGGTTTTGGTATATGAGCGTCACTTCCACCCCAGCGATCATGTCAGCCACGATCTGGAAACCCGCATCCTGTCGCAACTGGCCGCAGGCCTTGCAGCGCTGAACGGGCGTGCCGATCAGCCATGGCTGTGCGGCACGTTCAGCCATGCCGATATCCTGACGGCTTGCGCCATAGCCTATATGAAACTGCGCCTGCCCGAAGCCTATCCGCCGCGCGCCTATCCAAAACTTGATGCCATGATCACCCGCGCCGAGGCCTTGCCCGCCTTTATCGCCTGCCAGATCGGCGCAAATGAAACCATGCCAACCGTCTGATACCAAAGCTTCTTTCACCTTTCATTTTGGCACAAATACTCTCTGGGGGCACAATTGCGAAGGCAATTGTGTTTGGGGGGCAGACAGCCCCCCCTTTTCAAAATTCTTACTTAAGAATTTTGGCCCTTGCCCAGCCACCGCTTTTTTCGTCTATCACCTGACACGCCGCATAAATCGACAGTCAACCGCCGGACGCCAGCATGACCCTGCTTTTTTCGACCCAGAACGGATATGAGGCGCTGGGGTTTCGCCGTTTGCTGTTGGCCCTTGTCATTGCGTGGCTGCTACCGACATTTATCGCCGCTGCGGCTTTGCTGATCCAATATCTTGCCAACACAACCGCCATGGGCGATCCCGGCCTGATGGCTTGGGCGATGTCGGTGCTTTTGCTGATGTCGCCTGCGATCAGTTGGCTTGGCTTGCTGCTGGCAGCCCCTTTCGTCGCCGTGCTGATGGATCGTGGCTGGTTTGGGTGGATCCCTGCCCTGTGTCTTGGCCTGATTTGTGGCGCGTTGATCGCCTTTTTGATGGCCAACACGCTGGC
The DNA here is from genome assembly GCA_031384605.1 of Cypionkella sp. GTDB lineage: Bacteria > Pseudomonadota > Alphaproteobacteria > Rhodobacterales > Rhodobacteraceae > JANNAT01. Next base: position 250,315 of record JANNAT010000141.1, on the reverse strand, counting down.
GCTGTCGTTCGGGGCCGCCCAAATCGCAGCCTTGCGCGCGATCTTGGGCAAGATGTGCCCGATTGCTTTTGATCTTAAAAACGTTACTCCCGGTTAAACTTGGCCTTCAGCGCATCGGCAAAGGCATTGCCCGATTGCACCCCTACGGGTGCCGCCGAACTTGGCGCGGGTTTGCCTTTTGGCGGGGCTGGCGCGCGATCTTGCAGCTGTTCGCGCACCTCAGCTGAATCGCGCTTCATCGTCAGGCCAATGCGTTTGCGGCCCACGTCCACCTCGACCACCCGCACCTTGACGACATCGCCTGCCTTCACAATCGCATGCGGGTCTTTGACAAAGGTGTCGGACAGCTGGCTGACATGCACCAGCCCGTCCTGATGCACGCCGATATCGACGAACGCCCCAAACGCCGCCACATTGGTGACCGTGCCTTCCAGCAGCATCCCCGGTTTCAGATCTTTGATATCATTCACACCTTCGGCAAAAGTCGCAGTTTTAAAACTGGGTCGCGGGTCGCGGCCGGGCTTTTCCAATTCGGCCAAGATGTCGCGCACCGTTGGCAGACCGAACTTGGCATCGACAAACCGCGCCGCATCCAATTCCCGCAACGCCGATCCATCTGCCATCAGCGCGCGGATATCGCGTCCGCAAGCGGCGACGATTTTGCGCGCCAGATCATAGGCTTCGGGATGCACCGATGACGCATCCAGCGGCTCCTTTCCCCCGGATATCCGCAAAAACCCCGCTGCCTGTTCAAACGCCTTTGGCCCCAGCCGCGCCACTTTCAGCAAATCACGGCGGGTGGAAAACGGCCCGTTCGCATCGCGGTGGGCCACAATCGCCTCGGCCAAACCCGCCCCCACGCCCGACACCCGCGCCAGCAAGGGCGCTGAGGCCGTGTTCAGATCAACCCCCACTGCGTTCACGGCATCTTCAACCACCGCTTCCAAGCTGCGGCCCAATCGGTATTGGTCAACATCATGCTGATATTGGCCGACGCCAATGGCTTTGGGTTCAATCTTGACCAGTTCTGCCAGCGGGTCTTGCAACCGCCGCGCGATGGAAACCGCCCCGCGCAAAGACACATCCATCCCCGGAAATTCGCGCGCCGCCAGTTCAGACGCCGAATACACCGACGCCCCTGCCTCGGACACGATCACTTTCAACGGCTTTTCCCCCGGCAGCACCGCCAACAGATCGGCCACCATCTTTTCCGTTTCCCTGCTGGCCGTGCCATTGCCAATGGAAATCAGCTTGACGCCGTGCTTGCCAATCAACCTCGCAATCGCCACTTGGGCGGCACGCAACTCATTCTTCGGCTGAAACGGATAAACCGTTTCGGTATCCAAAACCTTACCCGTCGCATCAATCACCGCCACCTTAACGCCGGTGCGAATCCCCGGATCAAGCCCCATAGTGGCGCGCCCACCCGCCGGGGCTGCCAGCAGCAAGTCTTTCAGATTACGCGCAAATACGTGAATCGCACTCGCTTCGGCCCGATCCCGCAGATCGCCCATCAAGTCCAGCGTCAGCGTGGTTTTCAACTTGACCCGCCACGCCCAAGCCGCCGCCTCACGCAGCCACTCATCGCCCGGCCCCCGCCCCGACGCCAGCAAAGCCGCCCCGCAACTGCGTTCGGACAGGCTGTCGCCTTTGGGCGCATCGGGATCAACTTCCAGATCAACCGACAAAAACCCTTCATTCTGCCCGCGCAACATCGCCAGAACCCGGTGACTGGGGGCAGAATGCCACGGCTCGGAATGGGTGAAGTAATCGGAAAACTTGGCGCCTTCGGCTTCCTTACCCGCCACGCCTTTCGACACCAACCGCGCCACCGATTTCATATGGCTGCGCAACCGCCCCAGCAATGCGGCATCCTCGGCCAATCCTTCGGCCACGATATCGCGCGCGCCTTCCAGCACGGCTTTCACATCCGGCACGGCTTCGGAAAGATACCCCGCCGCCAAAACCGCGGGATCAAGCCCGCGACCCGCCAAAATCTGTTCTGCCAAGGGACCCAACCCATTTTCCCGCGCAATCATCGCCTTAGTGCGGCGTTTTGGTTTGAACGGCAGATAAATATCCTCAATTTCCGATTTGGTCGTGGCCTTTGCCAAGCCTTGCGCCAAAGCATCCGTCATCTTGCCCTGATCGGTGATCGACACCTGAATTGCCGCACGCCGTGCCTCAAATTCGCGCAAATACACCAGCCGTTCCGCCAGATTGCGCAACTGCGTGTCATCCAACCCCCCCGTCACCTCTTTGCGATACCGCGCGATGAACGGCACTGTTGAGCCTTCGTCCAGCAGGGTCACCGCAGAAATAACCTGCGCAGGCGTGGCCGCAATTTCAGAGGCAATCGCAAGGGTGATACGGCGGATGGCGGCGGTGTCGATGGCGGTCATGGGGGTATTGTCCTGATATTAGACACCAACCCTACCGCGCCGATGCAGCAGGGCCAAGGGGCAGCGATCAGGACCAAAAGGGAGAGGATGGTACCACGTCCCCGGCTCGAACGGGGGACCTCTAGATCCACAATCTAGCGCTCTAACCAGCTGAGCTAACGCGGCACTTATGGGGCGATCTACCCCCAGCCCGCACAGATTGCAAGAGCAGGATTGCCAAGGATTGGCGGTCTTGCTAGGGCAATCCATCAACATTGGGGAACCAAGACCATGGGCATCGACAAGCAAAGCGACATCGCCGCGAATATTCAGATCGGGCCAACCGATGCCGGCATGGTGCGTATTTACATCGAGGCTGACGGCGGCGTGGAACTGCCCTTGGATTTTGACCCCGAAGAAGCTGATGAGATTGCCGAAGAATTGCGCGCCGCGGCTGAGGCTGCGCGGATGATGGGGCAAGGCGGCCCCAAAAAACCAAAGGGTCGCTAAACCGAAAGGGCGCTAAACCGCCCCGCCTTTACACTGACAGCGCAGCAACCCCCGGATCGCGATACCATTGCAACCGGCTGGCCGCATGTCGCGCGAATTTCTGCACCATCACTTTGCGGCGTGCCGGGGCCAGCGGCGTGTCGGCCCCCATGCGAATAATCTCGGCGCCGTAGGCATCGGCGATGATCAGGCCGGTTTCTGGCGGCAATAAATCGGTGGAAAAATCAGCGTCCACCGCCCAGAAAAACCGGTCACACCAGGGCAGATAGCCCTGCCATTTGCGATCAACCATATAATCGGCGCGGCTGGATTTGCATTCAATGATCCAAACCTCACCCTTCGGCCCCAGCGCCATCAGATCCACCCGCAAGCCGGGGGTGGGCACCAATTCTTCAACGGTGACAAAATCAAATTGCCGCATCGCGCGGGCCACACCCCGGGCGAGGCGTTGACCGGGCATGGGGGGCAGCGGTTGGTCGGGATCGGGGATCAGGGTCATGCGGGCAGTTTGGGGGATTGGGCGGGGGGCGGCAAGGGGCGCCGTTGTTAGGTCAAACACAGCATAGGGCAGAGCCAGACCGCCGGGTGGGCGCACCACCGCAAGTTCTAGGCCCTTTATGGCGCAACCCCTCCGGTGGTGGTTCTAGGCACAGGTGCTGCAACAGCGCCCGCCCGAGGGGGCGGTCAGGCGCTGCCCGGCGGCGTAAGCGCCTTGATTCCGGGCGAAGGGAAAAGAAGTTGGTCAGGACCAGAGATGAAGGTCAGGGCGGGAATATGGAGAACATGGTGGGCGCAGGCAGAGGAGGGGCCATTACTAAGAAAGAATTACCCCAGTTCGCCTTAACGAGTGTAACGCCTTTTTGGTGCTTCAATGTTAAAAAGTGCCTCTCTTTGCCCTTCAAGTGCAACAAGGGATTTGAAAAATGCGCATCTCCCTTGCGAAGATCCGCCATTTTCCCAGCCATATTTTGCGCGAAAAATCGCTATTTCTAACTGCTCAAGCGTCAAAACTGCGACTTGTTTTTCGATTTTGCTTTTTGCCAACGATTTACTCCACCGTTGCCCCCAAAACCGATACGGCGCGCCAGTATCTACTCCTTTCCCGTTTATCAAAACAAATGATCAGCGCAAAGTTTCTACAATGGTCACAAAGCGGAAATCGCGTCATCCCTTCCCCCAACACACCCCTCTTGCAACCCCCGCCCCATAAGCCTACCTTACCCATGACGGTTACTGCTCTGCGCGTGTGTGGCCCTTTTCCAGTGGCCGATAAGCATCTCCGAGGGAGCTGGCTCTGTCAGGGTCTTGGCCCTGGTATCTGGCGACCAACCTGAACACTCAGGCTCTCGGGAAATTCACGCCGCCACGGCTGCTGCGGTTTCCGTCACCTTAACCCCGCCATACGAAAAAGGGGCAGGTTGCCCTGCCCCTTTTGTTTCACTCTGGCCCCCGAGGGATCAGGGCGTTGCGGGCTTAGGTTGAAAAAGAATTCAACGAAAACCCGAAACACTTAAAAGCCGTAGACGAGCGAAATTCCCAACTTGTTGTCAGCGCGGATCGCGCGGCTGTCGTTGTATTCCGTCAGATAGCTGACACGGGTCGAAAACGTCTCGGTCATCTTAAGGTTGACGCCAAGATCGTTGTTGATGCGCAACGCAGTGTCCGATTTAAGAATATCGGTGTCATTGGTGGCAAAAACATTTTCGTTGAAGGCATAGTAAAACCGCGACGAGGCGATGTAGCCGGTGTCAGTTTCGCTGTCGCCCAAACCGTTTTCAAGATAGCTGACCCCGATACCGGCCTGGACGCGCCAAGTCATGTCTGGCGTGTTGACGATACGGTAGCCCGGACCAAAGCCAAGAAAGGCGTCGGTCTGAAACTCGTCCACGGTGTCTGCCAAGCCGTCAGATTCAACCCGGCCCAAGCCGAAGAGGTAGAACTTGTCGTTCAGATAATAATTGGCATCATACACGCCAAATACGTCTTCTTTGGTTGTTACCCCGGCGTCGTCGGCAAAATTCATTGCCACGCCAATGGTTTGCACAAATTGGCCGCTGGCAAAGCGCAGGCGCGTCCCCAACGAGAATTCCTGCGATTCATTGTTGCCGGTCTGGCCCGAATAGCCCAATGACGCGCTGCCCGACAATCCGGGACGAAATTCCGGGTTGCCGAAACGCGATGCGTCTTCAGCCCGTGCCATATCGTCATTGATATCACGCTCAATGTCGTCAAGACGATCATTCAGGGCTTCGGTGCCCGACAAAGTTGATTGAGCAAAACTGGCGGGGGCAGCCAATACCATTGCTAAGGCTGAAACAGCCGCGATTTTTAAAACATGAGTCATTTTTCGTCCTCTGAACGTTGCGGTGCCTTGCGGCGCGTGGTCTGAGATGTCGCAGTCACATGTGAGGAACGCCAGTGTAGCCGATCGGTTCCGATCCGCACGTTCAAGTTGTGTTGTGGTGGCGAGTTTATGCCGAATAATGTAAAAGCCGGGGCTGCTGTCCCGGCCAATATCTTATAAATAAATACTTTTTTCCTGAAGTGGTTTTGCCGCAATCAGCCGCAGTTATTTCGCAAACGCCCCGGGATTGGCCTCATGCGCCATGTGGTCCAGCACCGCATTCACAAATTTGGGTTCTTTGCCCGACGGAAAAAACGCCTTTGCCACATCAACATATTCGGTGATCACCACCTTTGGCGGCGTGACCATTTCGCACATTTCGGCTGCCGCAGCCCGGAACAGCGCACGCAGCACCGGGTCGATCCGGTCGATCGGCCATTTCGCCACCAAAGCGCGGTCGGTCATCTGGTCAATCTTCGCCTGCCAGTTCACCGCATGTTCAACCACTGCACGGAAGTGATCGACGTCGCCTTCGGCCATCTCGCAGCCGTCATAAACCGCGCCAAAGCGGTGGGTTTCAAACTCGCGCGCGATGGCTTCAACGGTTTGCCCCGACGCCTCCATTTGAAACAGCGCCTGCACGGCATAAAGCCGCGACGCCGATTTCATCTGCTTTTTGGCCGCACGCGCCGCATCAGATGTGGCCTTGTCAGTCTTGGTCATGCGCGAAACCCGATCCCTTTGGTCTGGCCCGCCCATGTGCGCGACAATGCGATCAGGTGCAAGGCCGCCATTGCGGCACCGCCGCCTTTGTTCTGGCCCGCCACTTCGGCGCGCGCCAGCGCCTGCGCCCGGTTTTCCACCGTCAAGATGCCATTGCCAATCGCCGATCCTTGCAGCCCCAGCAACATCAACCCGTTGCTGCTGTCTTTGCAGACCGTGTCATAATGCGTCGTCTCGCCGCGGATCACGCAGCCAAGCGCCACATAGCCGTCAAATTTCGCCAGTCGTTCGGCCATGCCAATCGCTGTTGGCACCTCAAGCGCGCCTGGCACTTCGATCAAATCAACCTCGGCCCCGCAGGCCAGTGCCGCTGTCCGCGCGCCTGCAACCATCTGATCGGTAATGTCTTTGTAGTAAGGTGCCACCACGATCAACAGCTTAACCGGCTTGTCAAAGCTGGGGGCTGGCAGGATGTAATGTGTCTCGGACGCCGCCATAATCTATCCTTCAATCGCGCGGGTGCCGCTGATCGACAGCCCATACGCCTCTAGCCCCACCACTTTGGGGGCGCGTGAATTGGTGACAAGGGTGATTTCAGTCAGGCCCAGTGCCGACAGAATTTGCGCGCCAAGCCCATATTGCCGCAAGGTTTGCGGGCTTGCCTCGCCGTCCTGCACCAGTTTCATCGCCGTGTCGCGCAACAGCACAACCACGCCCCGCCCGGCCGCCGCAATGATCCGCATCGCCCCTTGCAGATCGCCGACATGACCATCGCCAATGCCCAGCACGTCTTCCAACGGGTTCAGCGCGTGCATCCGCACCAAAACCGGCCCATCACCCGACAAATCGCCCTTGGTCAGGATGATATGTTCGGCCCCTTGGGTTTCATCGGCGAAAATGCGCATCAGCCAATCGCCGCCATGCACCGAATGCACCCGTTTCACCGCTTGTTCGCGCACCAGATTATCGTGACGGCGGCGGTAGGCGATCAGATCGGAAATCGTGCCGATTTTCAGGTTATGCTTTTGGGCAAAGGCCACCAGATCGGGCAGCCGCGCCATGGTGCCGTCGTCATTCATAATCTCGCAGATCACACCGCTGGGATTTAACCCGGCAAGGCGCGAGACATCAACAGCCGCCTCGGTATGGCCTGCGCGCACCAACACGCCGCCATCGCGGGCGCGGAGCGGAAAGATATGCCCGGGCGTGGCCAGATCTTGCGGCCCCGATTTGGGATCAATCGCCACCGCCACCGTCAGCGCGCGGTCTTTGGCGGAGATGCCGGTATCAACGCCTTCGCGCGCCTCGATTGAAACGGTAAAGGCGGTTTCATGCCGACTGGAATTTTTCGACGCCATTAAGGGCAAACCCAACTGATCAATCCGCTCGCCCGTCAGTGTCAGGCAAATCAACCCGCGCCCGTGTTTGGCCATGAAATTCACCGCCTCAGGTGTGGCCATCTGCGCGGGGATCACCAGATCACCTTCGTTTTCGCGATCCTCATGATCGACCAGAATGAACATCCGGCCATTGCGGGCATCGTCGATGATTTCTTCGATGCTGGATATCGCGTCAGAATAGGCGGTTTTGGTCTGTGTCATGGTGGTGTCCGGGCCAAAGGAATGGGGTGGCTTACCGCGAACGGTGCGCAAAGGCCAGTGCATGGCTTGCCGCACAGGCTCACATGTTCTGTGCAGAATTAAATCGCGCTCAATTGCAGCCGGTCAGGCCACGCCTGCCCGATTACTGCCATTCGCGCAGCCGTGCGACATAGCGCGCCATCGTGTCAACTTCCAGATTGACCAGATCACCCAAAGCCACCTGCCCCCACGTGGTGACGGCCTGCGTATGCGGGATAAAGTTGATGCCAAAGTCGCAGCCATCCACTTCGTTCACCGTCAACGACGTGCCGTTAAGGGTGATCGACCCCTTTTGCGCGATGAACTTTGCCAAGGCTTCCGGCGCGCGAAAGGTCACCCGAACCGATGCGCCCTCAGGCATAATCCGCACCACTTCGGCCACGCCATCAACATGGCCAGACACGATATGCCCGCCCAATTCATCGCCCACCTTCAACGCGCGTTCCAAATTCAACTTTGTTCCCTCAGGCCAACCATTGCGGCCAATATTGGTTTTCGACACCGTTTCCGCCGAGATTTGCACCTCAAACCAGTTGCGCGGGCTGGTGCCCAACGCCACCACCGTCAGGCACACGCCTTCGCAGGCAATCGACGCGCCAATATCAATGCCCGCCACATCATAGACAGTGCCGATCCGCGCCCGCAAATCGCCCTGCTGCTGTAATGACAGCACTTCGCCCATATCCGTTACAATTCCGGTAAACATCGCAGCACCCTCTTTATGGCTCTTTTGACGTAACCCCAGCAGCCCCGTTCGGCAAGTCTGACAAACCGCCTCAAATTTGTCGCGCTTTGCGCCTATTGGTTAACATCACGGAAGAATTCCCCTTTTAGACTGCAACGGATGCGCAGACACTGGAGAAAAGGCGGGCGAATGCAGGTGTCGGGGAATAATCGGCGGTTTTTGTTTTTGCAGGGCCCGCATGGGCCTTACTTTCATCGCTTGGGCAAAATGCTGCGCGCGGCGGGGGCGCAGGTTTGGCGCGTTGGCTTTAATCGCGGGGATCGGGCGTTTTGGTTTGATGCCGACAGCTTTATTCCCTACCGCGGCACGATTGCCGACTGGCCCGTGGCAATTACGGCCGTGATTGCCGATAAATCCATCACCGATATCGTGCTTTACGGCGATACCCGGCCCATCCATGCCGCAGCCGTGATTGCGGCCCGCGCGGCAGGGTTAACTGTGCATGTGTTTGAAGAAGGCTATCTGCGCCCCTATTGGATCACCTATGAACGCGGCGGCGCCAATGGCCATTCGCGGCTGATGCAGATGACTGTGCCACAGATGCAAAAGGCGCTGGAACAATTTGATATGGAGCTGCCAGATGCCCCCGCGCGTTGGGGCGACATGCGCCAGCACATGTTCTGGGGTGCCTTGTATCATTGGTTCGTGCTGACCGGGTTCTGGGATTTTCGCAATTTCCGCCCGCACCGCAGCCTGACGGTTGGGCAGGAATTTGCGCTGTATGTCAAAAGGTTGATCTTATTGCCGTTCCACCGCTGGGGGCGCATGGCCGCGACGTTTCGCATCAAACACGGTGGATTTCCCTATCATCTGGTGCTGTTGCAACTGGAACATGACGCCAGTTTTCAGATGCATTCGCCGTTCAAGTCGATGACGGATTTTCTGGATGTGGTGATGGACGGCTTTGCCAAAGGGGCGGCCCCGCACCATCATATCGTGTTCAAAGCACACCCTTTGGAAGATGGCCGGGTGCCGGTGGCGCGCGAAATCAGGCGGTTGGCGGCGCTGCATGGGGTGACAGCGCGGGTGCATTTCGTGCGGGGTGGCAAACTGGCGGCGTTGTTGAACCACGCACGATCTGCCATCACCGTTAATTCCACCGCCGGACAGCAGGTTTTGTGGCGCGGGTTGCCCTTGAAAACCTTTGGTGCGGCGGTCTATGCCAAGCCTGAATTCGTCTCAACCCAATCCCTTCCTGACTTTTTCAGCCAACCCACCCGCCCCGACAGCCGCGCCTACCGCGATTACCGGCATTACCTGCTGGAAACCAGCCAGGTGCCCGGCGGATTCTACAGTTCGCGGTCGCGGCGTGAATTGCTACGACAGGTGGTAGATATGATGCTGCAAGCCGAAGATCCCTACGATGCGCTGACATCCGGGAACGCGGCACCACGGCAACAGTTGCGGCTGGTTAACTGAACAATAAACAGAAGACTGGCGTATTGTTTCGTCTTTATGTAGGGTTACAAGTTAAAGTTGAGGCAGAAAAATACTTGAGGCAAATCCATCTAAAGGAGCCCGAGCAGTGGTGACGTTAATATCAAGGGGGGCGCAGGCGCTTGCCCTTTTGGCTATTTTTGGCATGGTTGCCGCCTGTGGGTTGCCGCGGTCAGGGCCTAACAAAGCGGAAATATACAAAGGGTCTGTGCTGAAGGAAGGGGATGCCTTTATCGTCACGGTCAATTCACGCGTCACGCGCGCCACAGCGGTGGTGCCCTCCTTTGGCTTTGGATCAGATTTCCGCAACGCAGGAATTCTCGGATCAGACCAAATCTCGCCCGGGGATGTTTTGGGCCTGACGATTTATGAAAACGTCAAAGACGATCCGCTGTTGGGCAACACCGGTCAGCGCGTATCGGCCCTGACCGAAATTCAGGTTGACGGTGCGGGCTTTATCTTTGTGCCCTATGCGGGCAAGATCAAAGCGGCGGGGCAATCGCCGGATGGCTTGCGCGATATCATCACCAAAAAGCTGGATACCCAAACGCCTGACCCGCAAGTGCAGGTGCAACGGCTGGCGGGCGACGGTTCGACCGTGTCGATCGCCGGTTTTGCCGGGGCCCAAGGCATCTATCCCATCGAACGCCCTACCCGCACGCTGGCCACGATGCTGACCAAAGCGGGGGGTGTTTCGATTGAACCCGAAACCGCGATTGTGCGTGTAACGCGCGGCGGCAAAACCGGGCAGATCTGGTTGCAGGATCTGTATTCGAACCCCGGTTTGGACATTGCCTTGCGGGCGGGTGATAAGATTATTGTGGAAAGAGACACCCGGGCCTTTGTGGCATTGGGGGCCACGGGAACGCAAAACCGTGTGACCTTTGAAACCCAAACCCTGTCGGCGATTGAGGCGATTGCGATTGTTGGCGGCTTGAACACTGCCAGCGCAGATCCGACGGGCGTTTTTGTGTTCCGCAATGAACCCGCCGAAATTGCCAATGCCGTTTTGGGCCGCCGCGATTTGCAAGGCGATCAGCGCATGGTTTATGTGCTGGATCTCACCCAACCCACCGGCATGTTTGAGGCCCGCGATTTCGTTGTCCGCGACGGTGATACGGTATACGTCACCGAAGCGCCGTTTGTGCAGTGGCAGAAAACTTTGACAGCCATCACCGGTACTGCGGGAGCAGCAACATCGCTTGGCACCACGGCTTCTGGCGGCTAAAGCAAGGTATGTCCGGCCCATCGCCAATTGAAACAGTCGCCGGGAACATCCCCCGGCGGCTTTGTTTTTACAACGGCGGCTTTTTACGGCAACCGCGCCTGCGGCGCATTCTGGCGCTGGCCGGGCATGATCTGGCGATTGGCTTGCCCCGTCCCGGTGACGGCGTCGTGGTCTGGGGCCGCTCGTCTTACGCCGCGCGCGGTGAGGCTATTGCCGCGCGATACCGCGTGCCCTTGGTGCGGATCGAAGACGCGTTCTTGCGATCCGTTCGTCCGGGCCGCGCGGGCGATGCGCCGATAGGATTGATGATTGATCCAGTCGGTGTGCATTTTGACAGCGCGTCGCCGTCGCTGCTGGAGACGATCCTTGCGCAGAATTTCTTGCACGATTCAAACCTTTTGATGCGCGCGCGGGACGGGATATTGCGGCTTCAGGCAATTGATCTGTCAAAATACAACCTTCACAACCCAGGCAGTAGTGTGCCTGATCCCGGCTATGTTCTGGTCATTGATCAAACGCTGGGGGATGCCTCTATCCGACATGCAGGCGCAACGGCCGCGACGTTTCAACACATGTTGGCTGCGGCGCAGACCGATTTCCCGGGCAATCGGGTGGTGATAAAGACCCATCCGGAAACCCAATTGGGCCTGCGTCAGGGGCATTTCAGCGCGTCTGATGCGGGCGGCGTGGTGTCGGTGCTGCAAGATCCTGTATCGCCATGGCGGCTGCTGAAAGGGGCGATCGCGGTTTATACGGTGTCATCGCAACTGGGGTTTGAGGCGATTCTGGCAGGCCACCGCCCCCGCGTTTTTGGCCAGCCTTTTTATGTGGGCTGGGGGCTAAGCCACGACGAAAATCCCAGCACGCGGCGCGGCCGGGCGTTAAGCAAAGAGCAGTTATTCGCCGCCGCAATGATCTTGGCCCCGGTTTGGTATGATCCTTGCCGGGATCGCTTGTGCAGTTTTGAGCAGGCGCTGGATCAGATCGAAGCCGAAGTGCGGGCCTTTCGGGCAGACCGCGCGGGCCATGTCGCCCTTGGCATGCGGCTGTGGAAACGCGGGCGGCTGCAACAGGTGTTTGGTCGCGAAATGCCTTTGATTTTCAAGGATTCGCCCGCGGCTGCGGTTCAGGCCGCGCGCGACACCGGGCGCGGATTGTTGGTTTGGGCGGGCACGGAACCAGCAGACCTGCCCGCCGACATTATTGTGCACCGGGTTGAAGACGGCTTTTTACGCTCGCGTGGATTGGGGGCAGATCTGGTGCCGCCGCTAAGTCTGGTGACCGATGATTTGGGGATTTACTATGATCCCACCCGCGAAAGCAGATTGGAACGGTTGATCCAAACCCCGCTTTTGCCCGATCAAAAGGCGCGTATCGAAAGCCTGATCCAAAACCTGATCACGGCGCGCCTTTCGAAATACAATCTGGCGGGGATCGCCGTTGATCTGCCCACCGGCCACCGCATTCTGGTGCCGGGGCAAGTGGAAGATGACGCCTCGATCCGGCTGGGTGCGGGCGATGTGCGCACCAATCTTGACCTGCTGCGCGCCGCACGCGCGGCATATCCAGACAGCGTGATCGTCTACAAACCGCATCCAGATGTTGAGGCCGGACTGCGCCCCGGCGTGATTTTTGCTAAAGATATGAACGGTTTGTCAGATATTGTTGCCACAAAGGCCGACCCCATCGCGCTGATTAACGCCTGCGACGTTGTCGTTACCATGACATCCCTTCTGGGGTTTGAGGCGCTGTTGCGCGGCAAGCCGGTTACCTGCCTCGGCGCGCCGTTTTACGCAGGCTGGGGTTTGACCGATGATCTTGGTGCCGTGCCACCCCGCCGAACAAACTGTCACCCCCGCCCCGATCTGGCGCAACTGGCCTATGCGACGCTGATCGCCTATCCGCGCTATTACGATCCGGTCAGCCGCCGCCCTTGTCCGCCCGAAGTGGTGGTGGATCGGCTGGCCACGGGTGCCGATACCCACACCGGCCTGGGCCTGCGGTTGCTGTCAAAACTGCAAGGCCGCATGGCAACCTATGCCCGGCTTTGGCGGTAACGCATTAGTAAATATAGCGAATCTGATCGGTCCAATAGCGTTCCATTCGTTTCAGGGACTGGTTCATATGTTCCATCCCCGCCGCATCGACCAGATTTTTGCGCCCCAACCCTTCGGCATGGCGGTTGAACAACTCGACCAGCATGTTTCGCACCCGGCGGCCCTTTTCGGTTAACCGCACGCGCACAGACCGGCGATCAATTTCGGAACGCTGATGGTGCATATAACCCAGTTCAACCAACTTCTTCAGATTATACGACACGTTGCTGCCCTGATAATAACCGCGCGATTTCAGCTCTCCCGCGGTTACCTCATTCTCACCGATATTGAACAGCAACAGCGCCTGCACCGAGTTGATCTCCAGAATATTGATGCGTTCAAATTCATCTTTGATCACATCCAGCAACAATCGGTGCAGCCGTTCCAGCAGCGCCAGATTTTCCAGATAGCCCGCATTCAAGGCCTTTTGCGAGCCGTCAGCCAGGGGGGTAAAAAGCGTCATCTCCATCTCCATCCAAGGAATCTAGGGACAGAATCGGCACAAAACGCAAACATAACGTAAACTAAATGCAGATTTATCGAAAAACCCATCAACCGCGCAGGCGGGTCCGGCAAAACACCCCGATTTCGGCGATCAGCTCGGCCAAGGCGGGGGGCGGTGTGCCTTGCCCCAACACCCAAGGCAGCAGGTCTTGGTCGTTCTCTTCCAGCAACACATCATAAATCGCCAGCGTCGCATCAGACATCCCCGCCAGGTGCGCATCACCGTAGGGGCCAAGCACCAGATCCATCTCTTTGGTGCCGCGCCGCCACGACCGCATTGCCATGCGTTTCAGCCGCGCCTCTGCCGTTTCCATTGTGTCACCCACTTGAACCAATCGCCCGTGCAACCTATGACACCCAAGCCGCCCTTTCCAGCCCCGGAGCATATAATGGCCTTTCTGTCCGACACCCTCGCCCGCGTCAAACCGTCGCCCACCATCGCCGTCACCACCAAAGCGGCGGAATTAAAGGCCGCCGGGCGTGACGTGATCGGCCTTGGTGCAGGCGAGCCGGATTTTGACACACCGCAAAACATCAAAGACGCCGCCAAGCGCGCGATTGATGCGGGGCGCACCAAATACACGCCGGTGGATGGCATTCCAGAGTTGAAAAAAGCAATTTGCGCCAAGTTTCTGGCGGAAAATGGCCTGATCTATGCGCCGGGTCAGATCAGTGTCGGCACGGGTGGCAAACAGATCTTGTATAACGCTCTGATGGCCACCTGTAACCCCGGCGATGAGGTGATTATCCCCGCGCCCTATTGGGTGTCTTACCCCGATATGGTCGAACTGGCGGGCGGCACCCCGGTGTGCGTGGTGGCGGGGATCGAGACGGATTTCAAACTGTCGCCAGCCCAGTTGGAGGCCGCGATTACGCCAAAAACCAAGTGGTTCATCTTCAATTCGCCATCGAACCCCACGGGCGCGGGCTATACTCGTGCCGAATTGCGCGCGCTTTGTGATGTGCTGCTGCGCCATCCGCATGTCTGGGTCATGTCGGATGATATGTATGAACATCTGGTGTTTGATGATTTCAAATTCACCACGCCCGCCCAAGTGGAACCAGCGCTTTACGACCGCACATTAACCTGCAACGGCGTGTCGAAAAGCTATGCGATGACGGGCTGGCGGATTGGCTATGCGGGCGGTCCTGCGCATCTGATCAAGGCGATGGGCACGATCCAGTCGCAATCCACTTCGAACCCTAGTTCGGTTTCGCAATACGCGGCACTTGAGGCGCTGACGGGGCCGCAAGACTTTCTTGCCCCGAATCGCGTCCTGTTTCAACGCCGCCGCGATCTGGTGGTGGCGATGCTGAATGACGCGGTTGGCATCACCTGCCCGAAACCCGAGGGCGCGTTTTACGTCTACCCCGATATTTCTGGCTGTATCGGCAAGACCAGCCCCGCGGGCACCAAAATAGTCGATGATGAGGTGTTTGCCACCGCATTGCTGGAAGAAACCGGGGTTGCCGTGGTGTTCGGTGCTGCCTTCGGGCTATCGCCAAACTTTCGCGTCAGCTACGCTACGGGTGACGAGGTGTTGCGCAAAGCCTGCGGTCGCATCCAGAAATTCTGCGCGTCTTTGACCTGAGGCCAGCCATGCCGGGCGATCTGCCGGACTATTACTTTCGTATCCGCGAAAATGGCGCGGCGGTGTTCCTGGTGGATACCGAGAACCGCCAGCGCCGCATTGATATGGAAGAGATCGCCATCGTCAACGTCAAGAACGGCAATATCAAACCGCATGGTGATCGGGCTTTGACGCCTGCCGATCTGGCGGCGATCAAGCACTGGATCGCGGGGCGGCAGGCGTTGCTGGCGGCGCGCGATGTCGATGATATCTTGCGCAGCGTTGATCACATGAACCTGACTACCCAGTGGGTGCAATCCAAGGCCGAGGATGCCCAGCTGGAACAGGTGACCGACCTGTTGCTGTTGGCCATGCATGATCTGCGATCCGTTCTGGTGCGCAAAAAGGCCGAACGGTTGTTGAAAGATGAGGCGGCAGAGTAAGTAAAATTTTCGTCGAAAATTTTTCGCACCCGGAATCAGGACTTACGGGCCAGATGCCAAAACCGCCACATCAGACTGATCGCCGCAGCCAGCAGTCCTGCCACCAACCCCAGCCACAGCCCTGCCCCGCCAAAACCTGCCTTGAACGCCAGCAAATACCCGAAAGGAATGCCGATTACCCAATAGCTGATGGCGGCTGCAATCATTGGCACGCGGGTATCCCGAATGCCGCGCAACAAGCCCAGCGCCATGACTTGCATCGCGTCTGCCAGCTGAAACAACGCTGCAAACGCCAACAGATACGCGCCATAGGCGATGATGGCGGCCGAGCCGGGCTTGGCTTCGTCCAAAAACAGCGCGATGATCGGTTTGGCAAAGGTCAGGAAAAACACCACAGCCGCGCAACCAAAGCCAAAGGACAGCGCAATTGCCACCCTTGCCCCATCGCGAAGGCTGCGTGCGTCGCCCGCACCATCCGCCCGCCCTGCCCGCACTGTCGCGGCATTTGACAACCCCAGATGCACCATAAAGGTCAGGGCTGCCACTTCCATCGTGATGCCATGGGCGGCCAATTCAACCGTGCCGATCCAGCCCATCATCAAAGCGGTTGCATGAAACAGCCCGCTTTCGGCAAACAGGGTCAGTCCAATCGGCCAGCCCAGTCGAAACACCTGCCCCATCGCGGGCCAATCGGGCCGCCAGAACCGCTGCAACAGGCGGAAGCGCCGCAAATCAGGCTGCCAGGCGGCATATACCGCGATCAGCACCAGAGTCAGCACTTGCACCACAACCGACGATATCGCAGCCCCCCGCACGCCCAGTTCGGGTGCCCCCCAATGGCCAAAGATCAGCGCGTAGGCCAGCACACCGTTCACCAACACCGCCGTCAGCGTGGTCCACAGCACAACTTGGGTGCGCTCCAGCGCCGCAAGATAGCCTTTCAGCGCCATCACCAACAGCGCGGGGATCATGCCCAGCCCGGCAATCCGTAGAAAATCCTGCGCCAGAATTGCCACTTCGGGTTTTTGGCCCAAGGCCTGCATCAAGGGATCAGACCACCAAAACAACGGATAGCTGATCACCCCAAACCCAATCGACAGCCACAACCCCATGCGCGTGTCGCGGCGCACGCGGGTCTCATCGCCCTGCCCCAAGGCTTGGGCAACCATAGGCATGACTGCCTGCGCAAAGCCCGATCCAAGGATGAATGTAACGAAAAACGTCGATGTCGCCAGCACAACGGCGGCCAGTTCAGTCACCCCATACCAGCCCAACAGCACAGTATCGGTGACATGCAACGCCATCTGCGCCAAATGGCTGCCGATCAGGGGCAGCCCAAGCGCCAACGTGGCGCGGGCATGCGCAGAATATGTCATAGGCCGGATCATGCACAGCAGTTACGCGCCCTACGTCCCAAGAGCAAGATCGCGCGATCCGCTCACAGGTTTTGCGACAGCAACGACAGCGCAATCGCTGCCACCAAAGCGCCCGCCGCCATTTCAAACAGCGGCAACGTCCGCGCGGCGCGGCTTAACGGCAGGCTGGCCAGCGCCCCCTCGCGCGCCCATACCGCCAACAGGGCGACACCGATTGTCACCAGCGCCGTGCCAAAGCCCATCGCAAAGGTGCCCGCGATACCCGCAAGGCCAATGCCCAACTGCCATGTCAGGATCAACAAAAACAGCGCCCCCGAACAGGGTCGCAGCGCAATGCCTGCGATCAGCGCGGCGGTATCACGCCAGCCAGTTAGGTTTGAAACCTCGTCCAGACTGGGGCCGTGCGCATGGCCGCAGTGGTCGTCATGCACATGCGGGGCATGAGAATGATCGTGGCCATGGTCATCGTGATCATGCGCCGAATGGTCATGATCATGGTCCGCGTCAGCCGTCTGAACCTGTGTCCGCGCCCGCAGCACACCCCGAAAACCGCGCCACATCAACCAAACGCCCACCCCGGCAATCGCTATCATCCCCGCCGGGGCCATGATATCTTCGGCTACACCCTCCATTTGCTTGCGCGTCCAGCCCAGCATAGCCACGCCGGCGTAAACCACCGCCACCGCAACGCCTGCCTGCACCAGACTGGCCGCCAGTGCAATCGACGACAGCGCCAGCACCGGCACACGCCGCCCCATTCCGTAGCCTCCGATCAGCATCTTGCCATGCCCCGGACCAGCCGCGTGCAACACGCCGTAGCTGAAACAAATGGTCAGCAATCCGATCAACGCGCCGGGCTGTCCGGTCTTGATCGCGCGCACCGCAGCGGCAAGCGTCGATTGCGCCTCGCGTTGGGCTTGGAAAACCCACGCCTGCAACACCGCATAGCCGCCAGTGAGCCAAAGCACCGCCAAGACCGCCGCAACAGCCAGCCCAAGGATCAGGAAGGTGCGGCGCATGTCACGCGAACCTCGTCTGCATAAGCAGCGCCAACCGCTGGATATTCGCTTTCTACGCTGCCGCCGATCGGAATTTGGGCAAGTGCCGCCTTGAAAATGATATCGGCCGCATCCAGGTCTGGAGTGATCGTTTGGGCCGTGCAGGAATCCCCTTTGGTCAAAGTGGTTTCCGCCACAACTGTATAGCCGACATAATAAGTCGGATCGTAAAGTTGAACCACCAACGGCTTGTCGGTGATGTACACGGGTTCGGCAAACTTGCGCAGATGGGTCGATGTCAATTTGGCATCCTTGTAACTGGCCGTCCAATCCATAGGGCCGGTCAACGTCAAGGGCACTGCGTTTAACAAGGCGTAACTATCGCCCGCAAATCCCGCGTCCCATTTCATATCAAAACCTGCAATTGCCGTCAGTTCTTCGGCGGTCAGAACGCCATCAAAGTCTTCATCCATCCCGCGGTCCGACACGATTCCAAGCGATGTCAGATCGTCATAAATCCAACTGATCCGCAACGCTGTGGCGCGACCCTGATCGTCAAAAATTACCTCTAACCCTGCATCAATAAAAATATGCGGATGCGCCATTGCAGGCACAGCAAACCCGGTGACAGCTGCCGCAATGATTGCCCCAAATTTCATGTTCACCCCTTTGTGGCGTTAACCTAATACATTGGGACAACAGCCGAAAGTGATCAATATCGGCGTGGGCGAAGCGGCGCCATTTGAAACCGGACGGTGCGTCACGCGCAAGCCAGACGATAACCCTATGAACAAAAAGGAAAAGGCGACGGTGCCCCAGGCACCGCCGCCCATTCGTTGGGGGAAAGGTTTTGCTTCTAAGTCAGATCAAAATCGCCACTGCAACATATCTTGGTAATACACAGGCGCGTAATTCACCGCATACCCCAAATGCGGTATACGTCAAAAAATTTGCAGAAAACCTACCGGCGCGGTAAATATTTTTGCAGCACGTCCAGAACCATCGGCCACTGCGCAAAGAACAGCAACTGCCCCGTGTTGGGCACAAAGCTGACGTCCAGATGCGGATAGTTCAATATCAGCTCGTTGATGGTCTGCACCGGCGTTTGCGGGTCTTGATCGCCTTGCAACAACTGAACGGGCACCGTTACGGCATGGACCAGATCAGACCAATCCTTTTCCGACCCGATACATTCGCGGGTAAACGCTTCATGTGCCAGTATTTTAGCGCCAAGTGACACTTCTGATCCGGCCAGCACGGCCTCGCGGATTTCGGGAATGCCAAAGGCTTCCATATCCGCGGCCGATCCGCCGTTTACTTGGGCAAAGAACTTTTCCTTGCCCAAACGCCGCGCCAGTGAAAACCCGGCCTGCACCAAAAATGGCAACACTTTCGGGGCATAGCGGGCGTTGGCAAGAATAAACCGCTGCCACTTATCCATCCGGTCGTATTGCGCTGCCGTGCGCAGGGGCAGTTGTGCGGCACACCCCAGGATGCCCGTCACCAGCCCCGGCTTTTTCAGCGACAGATTCAGCGCGAATCGCAAGTCGGCCCCCATCGCAATCACCGCAATGCGGGACACCCCAAGCCGGTCCAACACGGTTAAATAATCGGTTGTCACCCCTTGCAGATGATCCACCCCGCGCGGATGCAATTCACTGCGCCCATATCCTGCGCGCACAGGCACGATCACCCGAATGCCGCGCAACCGTGCGGCACGTTCTGCGGTCGCGGGCCAACGGATCAACCCGTAATCCAAATGCATGAACAAACAAGGCGCACCAGTGGGGGATCCAAATTCAATCCATTCCAACCGCCGCCCATCTGCGCCGGTTGTTTGCTGAAACGACAACTGTTCCAGCGCACCTGCGCGGTTTGGCACTGGACCGGCACTTTCACTTGGCATGAACGCCACGTCCATCAGCCCCAGCATCACCCGGATCAGTTCTGATTGGCTGTGGGTTTCGGTTTTCGCCAGGATCGAGCGCACCTGCGTGCGCACGGTTTCTGCAGATCGCCCGCGCGCTTCGGCGATGTCTTTGATCGGCAAGCCCAGCGTCATGGCCTGCACAATCTCAACTTCCGCCGCCGTCAGCGCGAACGCCTCTTGCACCGTTACTTCGAACCCTTCGGGCCAGACCAGTTCGGTAGACATCACCAAGGCCAGTGGTTTGGCATTATCCGACGCAATCGGACCAATACGCACGATGACCGGGCTGCCCGTGATCGACGAACGGATGCGCAGCGTGACAACCCGCTCGGCCTGCCCAGAGGCAACTTTATAAATCACCCCGCGCAACAGGCTGATATCGTCGGCATCAAACGGCAGATCAACCAGATGCGCGCCATCTTTCAGCCCAAACGCCACAGCGGCCGGTCGGTTGAACGCGGCAATCCCCGCCCCGCCGTCCGACAGAAACGCCGCCGACCGCGGAATATCTTCCAACACAGACCGATAGACCGCCTCGCCGCGCGTGGCCTCAAAGCGGTCTAAAAACACCGTGGCGCGGCGCAGATGGGCCTCTATATCTTCATCATCCAATTCGACGGCGGCCTCGACCAACCCGGTGCGCATCGGGGCTTGCGCCACCTCCCAGACCAGCATCAGATCTTCCAGGCGAACCGGATCAACCGCCACTTCGTAAAGCCTGTCGACAATCTCAGCGCGATACGCACTGTCTATCAGATGCGACTTGCCTGTAGGGGGAACCGGATCTTTCATGCGCCTGACGTTATCCAAGCCACCAACGACGGCAAGCGGTTTTGGATGACGTAGGGTAAATATCCTTGCGGGTTTGCGGGGTTAAATGCCATGCTGGTCAGTATTTGCTCAGGTCGTGGGCAAATACATCGGCACGTGCCCCCTTTCCGTTGCACAGCGCGCGGCATAGCTTGGCACGATTGGCTTGGCCCGAATAAATGAGGTTGCACGTGATAAATCTATACGGCGTTTACCGGTCACGCGCGTCGCGGCCGTTGTGGCTGATGGGCGAATTGGGGCTGACGTTTAACCATATCGCGGTGATACAAGCGTATCGGCTGCCGCAGCCCTTTGCCGCCGATGCGCCGCTGAACACTGCGTCACCAGGGTTTCTGGCTGTGTCACCCTTGGGCCAGATTCCAGTCTACACCGAAGGCGACCTTGTGCTGACGGAAAGTCTGGCGATCTGTCTGCACATCGCGCGGCAGTATGGCGGCGATCTGGGGCCGCAAACGCCAGCCGAGGCGGCGCTGACCGACCAATGGGCGCTTTTCGCCGCGACTGCCCTCGAAGGCGCGGCGTTAGAGATTTTGTTGGTCGTGGATGCAGGGGGCGGCAAAACGCCCGAAGGTCAGGCCAGCATGGCCGTAAATGCCGAAAAACTGCGCAAACCGCTTGCGCGGTTGCAGGCGCATTTTTCGGCGGCGGACTGGATTGTGGCTGCGCGGTTTACCGTGGCCGATATCATGGTGGCCGAATGCCTGCGCTATGCCCAAAGCCACCCAACACTGTTGGCTGAATTTCCGTCCGTTGCGGCATGGCTGGCGCGGTGTCAGGGGCGGGCAGCATTTCGGGCGATGTGGGCCGCACGTTTGGCAGAATAAGGCGGCTTTGCCCCCACCTGGTTTGGCATCCGCCAAACCAGACCCCGGGGATATTTAGCCCGGAATGCAAGAGTCAGGTGGCGGGATCATCCACATAATTGCGCCAGTTATGCTGTTCCTTGAACCCCAGGACGGTTTTGATCTTGCGGTTCGACAACAGGCTTTCATGGGCCCCAACCGGACGCGACAGCGGCACTTTTGGGAAAAACCGCGCCAGCAATTCCTGATTGGTCTGGCACACCGAATTTGTATCGTTGCAGGCGTTGAAAATCTGAAACCCCAGCCCGTCTTTGCGCAAAGCCAGATCCACAATCTGCCCTAAATCCCGCGCGTCGATGTAGCTGAAGGTAATCCGGCGGCGTTGGCCGGGATCGACAAAGAAATCGGGAAAGCGGCTGTATTCATCGGGTTCAATCACGTTGCCGATGCGCAGCGCGTAGATATCCGTGCCCGAACGGCGCTGAAAGCTGCGGGCCGTCGCCTCATTCACCGCCTTCGACATCCCGTAACTGTCCATCGGATCAATGTCGTAATCTTCATCCAGCGGCAGAACGCGTGGATCAACCACGCCGTTGGAAAAACACACCCCATATGTGGTTTCCGAACTGGCAATGATAATCTTCGGGATGCCCAGTTTCACCGCCGCCTCGATCACATTATAGGTGCCCATCACATTCACGCGGTAAGTCTCATTATCCGGCTTTAACAACAACGCAGGCACAGCGGCAAAATGCACCACGGCGTCGAATTTCGGTGCCGCCCCCCGCTCCATCTCGTCCATATCAATATGGCTGGTCATTGCGCCCAACATCTGGCCCGCATCGGTGATATCGCCGACCAGATCGCCGACACCCGGATGGCGCAACGGCACCTGATCGACGTTCAGAATGCGGTGGCCAAGAGCCGCCAAATAGGCCACCACGTGTTTGCCCGCCTTGCCCGACCCGCCGGTAAAGAGTATCCGCATCGCTGGCCCCGCCTTTTGTGTCGTTTCATTCATAGCGCAGTCTAACGGGCAAATAGCGGCCAAACCACCCCACATCTTGCGCGCTATCCCAGCACATAGTCTAATCCCTGATCCATTCCGCAGAATAAGAATCGAGCATCCAATGGCCTCTGATATGTTTTCCAACGCGCCCGATGATTACAACGCCGCGTCCATCGAGGTGCTGGAACCGCTGGAGGCCGTGCGCCTGCGCCCCGGCATGTATATCGGCGGCATTGATGAACGCGCCTATCACCATCTGGCGGCCGAGATTATCGACAATTCGATGGATGAAGCCGTTGCAGGCCACGCCAACCGCATCGAGGTTGAACTGCACGCAGATGGCAGCCTGACCGTGCGCGACAATGGCCGCGGCATCCCGGTAGATCCGCACCCGAAATTCCCCGACAAATCCGCGCTGGAAGTCATCCTTTGCACCCTGCATTCGGGCGGAAAATTCAACGGCAAGGCATACGAGACTTCGGGCGGTTTGCATGGCGTTGGATCTTCCGTGGTAAACGCGCTGTCGGATCATCTGTATGTCGAGGTGGCCCGCAACAAGGAACTTTACGCGCAGAGCTTTTCGCGCGGCAAACCGATGGGGCCGATTGCGAAAATCGGCGCCGCCCCCAACCGGCGCGGCACGTCCGTTACCTTCCACCCCGACGCCGATATCTTCGGCAGCCACCACTTCCGCCCGTCGCGTCTGCTGCGCATGGTGCGGTCAAAGGCATACCTCTTTTCCGGCGTGGAAATCCGCTGGAAATCGGCTATCCCGGATGGCGATACGCCCATGGAGGCGACCTTTCGCTTCCCGGGCGGTCTGGCCGATTATCTGGGCGACACGCTGCAGAAAACCACCACCTATGCCGACCGTCCCTTTGCCGGCAAAGTGCAGTTTCAGGAAAAATTTGGCGTGCCCGGATCAGTGGAATGGGCAATCAACTGGTCACCCGTGCGCGACGGATTTTTGCAATCTTATTGCAATACCGTGCCCACCCCCGAAGGCGGCACGCATGAATTTGGCTTTTGGAGTGCCATCTTAAAAGGCATCCGTGCCTATGGTGAATTGACCAAAAACCGCAAAGCAGAATTGATCACCCGCGATGATATGTTGGCGGGGGGCTGTGCGTTAATATCAGTATTTATCCGCGAGCCGCAATTCGTTGGCCAAACCAAAGACCGCTTGGCGACAGAAGAAGCCACGCGCTATGTTGAAAACGCGGTGCGCGACCATTTTGACAATTGGCTGGCGTCGGATTCAAAATCCGCTGGCGCGATTATGGATTTTCTGGTGCTGCGCGCCGAGGAACGGCTAAAGCGCAAACAGGAAAAAGAAACCCAACGCAAAACGGCCACTAAAAAGCTGCGCTTGCCGGGAAAGTTGACCGATTGTTCCAGCAAAACCCGCGACAACACGGAATTGTTCATCGTCGAAGGTGATAGTGCGGGCGGATCGGCCAAAGGTGCGCGCAACCGTGAAAATCAGGCGCTGTTACCGTTAAAAGGTAAAATCCTGAACGTGCTGGGCGCGGCATCGTCCAAATTGAACGATAATTCCGAAATCCGCGATATATGCGAGGCGTTGGGCGTGCAAATGGGCGCGCGGTTTAAGGTGGATGATTTACGTTATGATAAAATCATCATCATGACCGACGCCGACGTTGACGGCGCGCATATTGCCAGCCTGCTGATGACGTTTTTCTTTACCCAAATGCGCCCGCTGATTGACAAAGGGCACCTGTATCTCGCCTGCCCGCCGCTGTATCGCCTGACCCAAGGGGCAAAGCGGCTATATGTGGCGGACGATGCAGAAAAGGAAGTGTATCTGGCCAAAGGTCTGGGCGGAAAGGGTAAAATCGACGTGCAGCGGTTCAAGGGATTGGGCGAGATGGACGCGAAAGACCTGAAAGACACCACGATGAACCCGCTGACGCGGAAACTGATCCGCGTGACGATTGATGAGGAAGCGCCGGGCGAGACGGGGGATTTGGTAGAGCGGTTGATGGGCAAGAAACCGGAATTGCGGTTCCAGTATATTCAAGAGAATGCAAGGTTTGTGGAGGAGTTGGATGTCTAAAATAATCGAACTTAATGATTACACCGAAAGCAACGGTATATATAATGCTTACTTTTCTGGAGAGTATGGAACATCATTGGGAATGTTTATATTCAAAGATGGCGTTGTTTGTGGGGCTGATCTTGGCGGTGGAGTGTATGATGGAACTCTTGAATACTCTTCGAGTGCCAAATTTCTGACAGGAAAAATTTCTTTTAACATGAGAAATGGTGGAACAACAATCACAGGGGCACACGCTGATCTTCCTGTGTCATATGAAACAGTGGTGTGCTTAAAAACCCCACTAGAAAGTGTATTATTTCACGAGATCGACACACTCACTGGTCCAGTCAATGTTCGTTTTGAGAAAGTTAGAACTTTATGAATGATTATCAATTCTGGGTCAATTGTGCTATCTTGACCGCAACTATTGTTGCAATCGTTTTTGGCCCGCTCCGAGCAGTCACATTGACACGGACCGCAGACCAACGTCGTGAAGAAAGGGCGAGAAAGTATTCGATCCTTAGCGATTTAATGCGAACTAGATCGGCGCGTATTGACCCTCTTCACGTTGGCGCGTTGAATCTAGTCGAATTGGAGTTTTACGGTAGAACGCGGATATTAGATGCTTATAGAGGCTACTCTCGGCACCTGAATTCCGCTTTTCCAAAAAGCGACGATAATGATGAGATTGAGCGCCATACTGAAACCGGACACGATTTGTTTACTGACTTACTATTTGAAATTGCCAGTGAGCTCGGATTTGTTTTTGATAAACGTGACTTGTCCCGCTTAGGTTATTTGCCTTTGGGCCTCAGCCGCTACTATGACAATGCTCATGTCAATGCTCATTTACTTCGCGAACTTCTTGACGGAAAGCGAGCGCTTAACATTACGAATTTTGTTTCTAATCAGGGTATGTTTCCACCAACACCCGAGAAAAAATTGCTTGAAAAAGCTGATGAACTTAGCAAACGCCCCTAGGCCAACGGCGGGGCTCACCTCGCCCTACAAATTTCCCACCCCGTTAACCCATCCTTAACCACCGCGCGCCTACCCTGCTTCCACACCCCCAACCCCCCGAGGCCCCCCCATGCTTGATCCCTTCACCGCACCACCGTTCGTCCTGATGCTGTTCGCTTTGGGCGTAGAACTGGTAATAGGTATCGTTCTGGCTGCCTCGAACGGGCTGGCAGAATTTCACAAAGATGTATTGGTGGCCTTTGCCGTGGGGTTTCCCATCATGGTTTTCCTGATCCTGTGGTCGATGCTGGCGCGGCACATGCAAGACGATCCGCCTATTTAATCTGGATCGACTTCAGATATTCCGCCAACCCCACAAGACGCGCCGGCGTCGGCGTCTCTATCCCGTCGCCGCCATCGTAAAGCACGGTGTCGCCGCCCATCATCGGGCCGAAATCGGGCATCACGCCGCGCCCTTTGGCCCCGGCATAGCCCCAGATCTGTGCCATCACGCGGGTGGTGGGAAACGTGCCGTTGTTGCGGGCCGAAAGCCGGGTCAGATCGGCGGGCTTTTTTGACAGATCGGCCGCCATACCGCCATCGCCCCTGCCGCCCGCGCCATGGCAGGCCGAACAATAGACCGCGTAATCCTCGGCGGGGGTTGCGTCTGACGCCGGGGCATCGGGTGGGATACACGCAGTCAAACCCAAAGCGGCGATCAAAATGGCAAAACGGTTGCGCGGCATCGGGTGATCCTTCCAAAGGTAAGCGTTACGCTACCACATCCGGGCAGATCACAGATTGATCTAAATCACCCGACCCTGGTCCAGCCGCACAATGCGGTCCATCCGGGCGGCGAGATCCATGTTATGCGTGGCAATCAGCGCCGAAAGGCCGGTTTCGCGCACCAAAGACATCAACGCGCCGAACACCTGATCAGACGTGGCCGGATCAAGATTGCCGGTGGGTTCATCCGCCAGCAGCAGTTTGGGGCGGTTCGCAAGGGCCCGGCAAAACGCCACGCGCTGTTGTTCGCCCCCCGACAGGGCCGCGGGGCGATGACTGCTGCGCGGGGCCACGCCAACATGGCCCAACAATTCCAACGCCCGCGCTTCGGCCTGTGCCTGTTGCACGCCATTGGCCAATTGCGGGATCACGATGTTTTCCAACGCGGTGAATTCCGGCAGAAGATGATGAAATTGATAGATAAATCCCACATCGGCGCGGCGTGCCTCGGTGCGGGCGCGGTCGGCAAGCCCCACCATGTTGCGCCCACCCAACGCGACAGAGCCCTGATCGGGCGTGTCGAGCAATCCTGCGATATGCAGCAAAGTAGACTTCCCCGCGCCCGATGGCGCAACCAAAGCCACTACTTCGCCGCGTTTCACCTCTAACGTCGCGCCGCGCAAGACAACCACTTCGGACAGTTTACCGCGATTATAGACCTTTTCGATGCCCGCCAGTTCCAGCGCGAAATCACTCATAGCGCAGCGCCTCAACCGGGTTCATCCGGGCGGCACGGCGGGCCGGAAAGATGGTGACAATGAATGACAAACCCAAAGACAACGCGACGGCCTTCAGCAAATCGTAAAGTTCCAGTTTGGCAGGCAGCGCATAGATGCCGCGCACCGCCGGATCCCACACTTCGCCGCCCGTCAGGTAGTTGATAAAGGCGACGATGCTGTCGATATAGACGGCGAACAGGCAGCCAAGGATCACGCCCATAATCGTGCCAATCACTCCGGTAAACGCGCCGCAGATAAAAAACACCCGCAAGATTGACCCTTCGGTCAGCCCCATCGTGCGCAAAATCCCGATATCGCGGCCTTTGTTTTTCACCAACATGATCAGGCCCGACACGATGTTCAGCGTGGATATCAGCACCAAAATCGTCATGATCACGAACATCACATTGTCTTCGATGGTCAGTGCGCGCAGGTAGGTGCCCGAACTGTCGCGCCACGTCCACAGCAGCGCATCAGGGCCACCAGCGGCCATCACGGCACCGGCGTAAGCGTCAATTTCTTCGGGATCGCGGACCATGACCTCAAACTCATCGGCAAAGGTTTCACGGTTGAAAAACGACTGCGCTTCGGTAAAGGGCATGTAAATCCGGGTGCTGTCGATATCCAGTCGCCCGGCGGTAAAAATATAGACAATGCGGTATGCGTTGACGCGCGGGCTGGAGCCGAAGGCGGTTTTTACGCCGGATGGAGCCACCAGACGCAGCTTGTCACCCACGCTGACCCCCAACTCGCGCGCGATGCCAGACCCAATGGCGATGCCGTCGTCGAACTGGTCAATATCGCCATAGGCATCTGCCCCCAGCCCCACGCGCGGGATGGTTTTCAGATTGTCCAGACTGATGCCGAACACCTCGGCCCCCGATGCGCCTTCGCCCGCGGTGACCATCACCTGTCCCTTGATCAGGGGGGCAGCGCGGGTAACGCCGGGAACGGCGATCAGATTTTTTGCAATGATATCATAATCTTGAAAGCCTTTAACTATTTGGCCATCGGCGTCGGCGTGCCCGGACGAATAAACCGTGACATGCGCGTTTGCGCCTAAAATCGTTTCGACCAGCTCGGCGCGAAAGCCTGATCGCACGGCCAAGGTGGCAATCAGCGCAAACACCGCCAGCGTAATGCCGATCAGGCTGATCCATGTCATGATCGACACGCCGCCTTCGGCGCGTTTGGCGCGCAGATAGCGCCAGGCAATCATGAACTCAAAACGCGAAAACGGGGCTGGGGTGGCCACAATGCTGCTCTTTCTTTTTAAGCGGCACAGTGTGGCGCGACGCGCGAAAGGTCAAGGGCGCGGCGGTCACGGTTGCGGTATACCGGCAGCAAACACACGTCAGAATATTACCTTATAAGTCGATCTGATTGCCCGGTAATGTTTCAAGTTTCAACTCGGCCGGGGTTTTGCGGCGGATCAGGATATCACCGTTTTCCTGCATCTCTGGCGCGTGATAATTGGTGATATCATCCACCATCGCCATCAATTCGCGCAGCTTCGGCTCCATTTCGGCCAACGCTTCGCCGATGTCTTTCAGCGCAGGTTCCATGTTGGTCATAAGCCCACGCAACAGAATTTCCGCCCCTTGTTGCATCAGGCTGACGCCTTCATCAACACCACCGGGCGGTGTGACGGGCGTTTCGGCCATAGCGGGGCTGCCAGCAAGGGCAATCAAGATCAGAGCGTGTTTCACAACCGTAACATAAGACAAATAGCGTGAAATTTCAATTCACATCGCAAAATCAAGCGTCACAGGGAAATGATCAGAGGCGGAAAGCAGCGCATCGCGCAAAGCGGGGCGGGCCATGATGTCAGGATCGGTCAACGGATGCCAAATGCGCCAGCTTGGTTGCGTGGCGGCCAGTTGCGGCGATACCATGATGAAATCAAGCAGCGCCTCAAAATATGATTTCGTCGGATCAATCCAAAACCGCGCTGTGGTTGGGATCGCGCCATTTGGTGTTTTGATGGCCCGATCGGCATGCGGATCAAACAGGCGAAGGTTGGGCGGCGCATGCGGGGCGATCACCACTTCGACGCTGGATTGCCCGAACAGTTTTTCAAATTCATCCAAGCCCGGCCCGTCGTTGAAATCACCCAGAACGATCAACCGATCGCCTGCCCGCAAATGCTGGTCAACCCGGGTGCGCAGCCACAGGCATTCGGCAAGCTGCTTGCGGCGGTTTTCGATGGCACGCGCGTGCAGATCAGTGTTGGCATTGCGGCTGTGGGCGGCTTTGGATTTGGCGTGAACCCCGATCAGCCGCAAAGTTTGGCCGCCCGGCAGCGCCACCGCCAACTCCAGCGGCGGCTTGGAAAACCTGATCAGATCATCGCGTCCATCGTCATCAACGTCCAATCGCAACTGGCTGTCAAAGCGCGGAGCACCCGGCGCACCACGCGCTGGTGCTGGTTCGCCTTTTGGATCATGAACCGCCAAAAGCACATCAGGATCGTATAAAAACGCAATTTCTTGTTCTGTGTCAGAGGTATACCCAATGACCGCTTTGCGCGTGCGCAACCCGAAATGGCGTGCAAAACCTTCCAAGGCTGTCACGGTTGATCTGGTGCCCGAATTATCGGGGCCCTCGATGATCATCACCCCATCGGCGTTCATCGCACCAAACGCCACCCCCAACGCGCCCAGTTGCTGCGCCCGGCTGACGTGGTAGCGCGCCGAAGGCCCGTCATCCATCAGCATCACCCCCGCATCATCAAACAGCGTGTTGAACCATTCGACATTATAGGTGGCAAGACGCAAGGCGGTCATCCCCTATGCGGCCTTTTTGCCCTGAATTTCGTCCCAGGCCGCGTTGATGGCAATCAGGCGGTGTGTCGCCAGCTTGACCGCTTCGGCAGGCACGCCGCGTGCTATCATGACATCGGGGTGGCTGTCCTTCACCGCAGCGCGCCATGCTGCACGGGCATCATCCATGCTTGCCCCCGCAGAAATGCCCAAAACGTCATAGGGATCGCGCGCGGCCCCATCGACAAACCGGCCCCGCAACACGCGGTAACACCGATCATCTAGGCCAAAAATCGTCGCCACTTCGCGCAAGAACGCATCTTCGTGGGCGTGATAGGCCCCGTCCGCCATGGCGATTTGAAACAGGCCTTCCAGAATGTCGATCAGCACATTGCGGTCATCGGCGCACAGGGCCTGACCTTCGGTGCGAAACAGCGCGGCCACTTTGCGGGCATAGGCGTCAAAGCCTGCAACGTCCTGACGGGCAAGGTTAAACACCCGGGCGGCATTGGATTCCTCGCCTTCGGGGATCACAAATATCCGGCGAAAGGCCGTGACCTCATCGCGCGTTACTTCGCCGTCAGCTTTGGCCAGTTTTGCGCCCAGGGCGATGACGGCGATGGTAAATCCGACCGATCGTTCTGGCACTGGGCTGGCGCGCAGCGCATCGAATACCGCGCCCAGCCCCTGGCCGGTGGTCAGGGCGGCAATTGCCTCGGATATGCGGGTCCAGATTGACATCAGGCCTATATAGCGCGGCATTTCGGCAGAGTCAGGTCAGGAATTTCTGCATCAGCACAAGATCCAGAAACCGCCCAAATTTGAACCCCGCCTGCGGGATTATGGCGATCTGCGCATAGCCCATCGCGGCATGAAACGCCCTTGCGGCGGCATTTTCGCCAGTGATCCCCGCGATCATCTGATGCGCGCCATGATCCCGCGCGTGGCCCTCAATTGCAGACATCAGCGCCCGCCCGGCACCGTTGCCGCGGGCGTCTGGGGCCAAAACGATCGTGTGTTCCATGCAGGTGGCATAGCCAACACCTGCACGAAACTGCGCATAGGTGCCAAAACCCAGCAGGGTTTCATTGCGCGCGCGGGCCACAAACACCGCATGAAACGCAGAATGGCGATCAACGATCATCTGGGCTACATCATCAGCCGTCTTTTCCACCGCATTGAACGTAATAACGGTCTCCCGGATCCACGGGTTCCACAGCACGGCCATATCGGCGGCATCATCAATGCTTGCCAGCCGGATCATGCCAACACGCGCGGGCCATGAGGTGTGTCAAAACTGGCTTGCATGGCGTTGGCCGCACCTTGCACGATCACCACACGCGGATCATCCATCCGCCCGTGCAACGCCGCGCGCAACGCATCCGCTTGGGGATGGGCAATTTCCAACCGGGTCAGCCGCACGCCTGCGTCGGGCAAAGCCTGTGTAGGATGCAGCGCGCCATGCCATTGAATAAGCGCAGGAAACGCGCCATCGAACGGCAGTTTTCCATCGGCGGGCACGGCCATTTCCCACGCGTAATCGCCGCGCTGCAACGCCACAGGAACGCCAACACCAACCGGGCTGGCAGCCACTGCCGCCGCTATGTTATCGCACCGCGCGACCCAGTTGGTCAGATCCGGCGGGCCTGCGAAATTATCCAGATCAAACCAGCGCGGCCATTCAGGGCGCGGTACCGTGGGATCAACGGCGATCACCTCAAGATACAAATCCCCCAAGGCCATCAGCCGGTTATGCGTGGCCATATGCACATGCGCACCGCCGCCGGCCAGCGTCACACCCAAAGCATCTTCAACCGCCGCCACGCCTTCGGCCAACGACATCGCCGACACCGCGATATGATCAAAGATCAGCTTCACACCATTTCGCCCAGTCTGGTGGTGGCCTTCAGCGATTGCGCCAACGAGGTAAACCGCGCCTGCGCCACTTCGCCAAACAGCCCCTGCCCTTCCTCGGTCAGGTCCAAGACCAACACTTTGGTTTTCGGCACCCAATGCAGTCGCGCCGCCCGCCCCGGATCGCCGACCGCAAACATCGCGCCAAACCGCATCGCTTTGCCCAACACCTCGGCGTCTTTTAACTCATCCTCGGTCAGCAGGCGGAACAGATTTTCCATCCGCGATCCGGAATGGCTGTTTTTATAGCGGTGCAGCAGGGCCAGCCCCAAAAACACCCGCCCCGGATGATCAAGCCCACCAAGGTTGGCGCGGGTGGCGTTGTCAAAACACGCCTCTGCCCGGTAATCAGGATGCGCGCGCCAGGTGGTGTCATGCAACAAACACGCGGCTTTGATCAGCCGCAGGCGGTCTGGCGTGGCCTCAACAAACAGCGGTTGCAAAAATTCAAACAGCTTTTTGCCAAAACCGGGAATACGGGCGAAGGATTTTTCCGCCATCCGTGCCGCCTCTATCAACGGATCGCGTGCGCGCAACCGGTCAGGCATTTGTTCATAGAGCAGCCCCTCGCGGATGCCATAGGCCGATACATCAATCTCGGATGGCTTAAGCACGCGGATGATCTCGCGCAGCACTTCACAGGCCAGTGGCACCAGTTCCATGCGTTCGGGTGATGTGCCGGTGCGCGCCCGCAGCACCGCCAGATCGGCGGTTGCGATCCAGTCCAACGTATCCAGCAGCCCCTTTGGCGTCATGCGATATTCGTGCAAAACCGTCAAAGGATAGGCGCGGCGCTCCATATCAAGCCTTGCAATCACCCGCCACGACCCGCCAACCAGATAAATCCGCTCACCTTCCGATTTCAGCGCGGCTTGGGCTTGTTTCAAAATCTTGCCGATATGCGCGGCGCGTATGGCAGGATCGGTGGAAACCTGCTGCAACCGAAACGGCCCCAGTGGCGTAGACACCCGCTGGCCCACCTTACCGCCACCGATGCGGGCCAACTCCATCGAGTTGCCGCCGATATCGCAGACCATGCCCGTAGCTTCGGGCCAGCCCAACAAAACACCTTGCGCCGACAGCCGCGCCTCTTCGCCGCCGTCAATCACCCACAGCTTCAGCCCGGTTTTCGCCAACACCTCCGCCTGAAATTCCGGGCCATCACTGGCCTCGCGGGTGGCGGCGGTGGCCACAACCGTCAACGGATCAATCCCCATGCCCTTGGCCAGCAAAGCAAATCGCGTCAACGCTGCCAGTGCGCGCACCCGGCCCTGCGGGTTCAGGCGACCCGTTTCGGCCAGACCCTTTCCAAGGCCGCACATGACCTTTTCGTTGTAAAAATACGCAGGGGACCGGGCCGCGCCATCAAACACCACCATCCGAACCGAATTTGATCCGACATCAACAACCCCAACGCGCGACAGCGCCCGCGCAGATGGGTCGTCGAACAACGGGCGGCCAAACGGGCCGTGATCGTCATCACTATCGGCGTCAGTCATCGGCGTTCCCCAGGCAGATCAGGCGAGTTTTGGGACATCCTTTGCGCCCGCCGTTCCACGACCTGACAGCGAAGGATTCTCCATGAAGAACCGATGACAGTTGAAAGCGTTCCCGTCCACTGGCAACAGATCACGCTGATAGCTGCCGTCGGGGTGCAAAACCCAGCTTTGCGCCTCATCCGCAAGATTGGCGGCCATGATCTGTCCCACAATCTGCGCCTGCACAGTCGGATTATGAATTTCGATCAGGGTTTCGACCCGCCGCGTCAGATTGCGGCCCATCCAGTCAGCCGAGGATATAAACACCCGTGCCGATTTTGACGGCAAGCCGTGGCCATTGCCGAAACACACGATGCGGGAATGTTCCAGGAACCTGCCGACAATGGATTTCACCCGGATATTTTCCGACAACCCCTTTACACCGGGCCGCACACCGCAAATACCGCGCACAACCAGGCTGATTTTCACCCCCGCCTGACTGGCCGCATAAAGCGCGTCAATTGTTTCAGGCTCTATCAAGCTGTTGATCTTGGCCCATATTTCGGCAGGCCGTCCCGCACGGGCATGATCGGCTTCGGCTGCGATCAGTTCCAACAGCCGGGGTTTCAGGCTGATCGGAGAGATCGCCAGATTTTCCAAGCCCTGCGGCTGCACATAGCCAGACAGATAGTTGAACACCCGCGTTGCATCGCGCCCCAACGCCGGATCACAGGTGAAAAACGACAGGTCGGTATACACTTTGGCGGTGATCGGATGGTAATTACCGGTGCCGTAATGGGTATAGGTGACCAGATTTTCACCTTCGCGGCGCACCACGGTGCTGATCTTGGCATGGGTTTTATAGTGAATAAATCCATACACCACATGCGCGCCCGACCGTTCCAACCGCCGCGATTGGCGGATATTGGCGGCCTCGTCAAAGCGGGCTTTCAATTCAACCAGTGCCGTTACCGACTTGCCCGCCTCGGCTGCCTCACACAACGCCGACACGATGGGGCTGTCCCATGACGTGCGATACAGCGTCTGCTTGATCGCCAGAACATTGGGGTCACGCGCGGCCTGTTCCAGAAACCGGATCACCAGATCGAAGGTTTCATAAGGATGGTGCAGCAAGATATCCTTTTGCTTGATCGCCGCAAACATGTCGCCATCATTATCTTCGACCCGCTCGGGCACACGCGGGGTGAAGGGCGGCCACAAAAGGTCTTTGCGCGACGATAAAATCAGCTCTTTCAGATCGGCAATGCCAAGCAGACCGCGCACATCGACCATTTCATCTTCGGTAACGCTTAGTTCTTCCATGATCAGCGCGCGCAATTCTTCGGGCGCGCCAGATGACATTTTCAGCCGGATCACTTCGCCCCGCCTGCGCCGTTTCAGCGCGGTTTCAAACTCGCGCACAAGATCTTCGGCCTCGTCTTCAACTTCAAGATCAGAGTCCCGCAATACGCGGAACATGCAGTGGCCCTGATCGGTATAGCCCGGAAACAGCATGTCCAGATGCAGCAACAGCAATTCTTCCAGCGGCAAGAACCGATTTTCGCCGGGCTTACCCGGCAACGGCACAAACCGCGCAATTTGTTGCGGGATCGGCAGCAGCGCCTTCAGGGTGCGGTGATCGGATTCGCGCTCCAACTCCAACGCCAGTGAAAACCCGGTGTTGGGGATGAAGGGAAACGGATGCGCAGGATCAATCGCCAAAGGTGACAGAACCGGGAACACCTTGTTCAAAAAGTGATTTTCCAGAAATTTCAGATCGCGCCCGGTCAGCTTTGAGCGCGTGCACAGGATGATCCCCTGCGCCTCCATTTCACGCTTCAACTTGTTGAACACCGCCTGTTGCGTGTGCATCAAGCGGCGCGCATCGGCGTTGATCAGGGTCAGTTGTTCGGCGGGCGTGCGGCCATCTTCGGACGGCGTGGTATTGTTCGCCCGCGCCAAAGCACGCAACCCCGCGACGCGAACCGAGTAAAATTCATCCAGGTTGGTGGCGGAAATCGACAAAAACCGCAGGCGTTCCAACAACGGCACCACCGGGTTCGACGCCTCATCCAAAACGCGCCAGTTAAAGGCCAGCCACGACAGTTCCCGGTTGAAAAACCGCTGCGGCCCGGTGGTTTCGGCGGGCGACAATTCCACTGGCGTGGGGAACGGGGCTTTTAAGAAATCTGCTTGGGTCATGGCGCCTTATGCGGGGTAAATATGACGATTTTATAACAGCTTCTCACCCTATGGTCGTCTTGTCCAATATCTCTGCCGCCAAGGCGCGCGTTATCGGGCGCCCCATGGTTAAAGCGGCTGCATCCAGTGCGGCCACATGCCGGCGCGCAGAGCCGATTGATCGTTCAATCCGGCTGACCAGATAGGCGATAAGATTGGGCGGCACGGTAATCTGGCGGTCTGCAAACAACTTTACCAGCACCGCCGACATCAGCGCATCATCGGGCGCAGACAGCACCGTCAACGGTGCCGCCTGCAACCGGCTTTGCAGATCAGGCAGCAGCACTCCCCAATCGCGTGGCGGCATGGCAGCCGTGATCAACAACCGCCCCGCAGGTGCCAGCAGGTTGTGCAAATGAAACAGCGCGGTTTGCCCTGCAGGATCATCGGCAATCTTTTCAGCGTCTTCGACGCAAACTGCCCCCGCGCCTGCCAACCCCGGCACATCACCTGCCGCCAGATCCACCCCGGCGATCATCACCGCCCCCGCCATTTGGGCCCAGATATGCGCCAAATGGGTTTTGCCCGCGCCTTCGGGACCGATCAACAACTTCTTGCCGCCCGGCCAATTGCGCCAGTCATCTATTGCCGCCAAGGCCTGCGACGTGGCCGCGGACGTAAAGAAATCTTCGCGCGCATAGGCGTCGACAACAGGCAGATCAAAGGCCAGTTGGTTGATCATCGCGGGCCTTTATCCCGCATCATCGGTGGGCGGTACGCGCCCGGCAATGCCGCGATACAGCAAACTGTCATGGTATTGCCCGATGCCAAAGCGCGTCAGCACCCCAATTGCCGCCGCAACCGGCACCGCAATCAGCATACCCACAAATCCAAACACCGATCCAAACGCCGACAGCGCGAACAACAGCCACACCGGATGCAAACCCACCGAATTGCCCACCAGTTTGGGCGTCAGAATGTTGCCTTCGATAAACTGCCCAACGGCGAAAATGGCTGCCACGATTCCGATCGACAGCCAGTCCCCCCAGAATTGATACAGCGCCAATCCAATCGCCAAAGCGCCGCCAACCAGCGATCCGATATAAGGAATAAAGGTGATCGCCCCGGCAATCGCCCCCACGATCAGACCAAATTGCAAACCCGCCAACATCAAGGCCGCCGAATAAAACGTGCCCAAGGCCAGACAAACCGACAATTGCCCCCGCACAAACGCCGCCAGAACGGCGTTAATCTCGCGCGCCAATTTGCGCACAATCGGCGCGTGATCGCGTGGCAACATGCTGTCAACGCGGGCGATCATGCGGTCCCAATCCATCAGCAGATAGAAGGTCACCACCGGCACTACCAACAAAAACACCACCGCCGACAGCAGGCCCAGCGCCGAAGACAACAGCCCGCGCGCCAATTCGCCACCGCGCGACTGGATAGCGGTGCCAATCTCGGCCAGAGTCTGGCGGATGTTTGATGTTTCATCAGCCAGTTCCGGAAAGCGTTCCATCAACGCAGTTTGCAACCCGCGCGCAATATCGGGGGCGGCATTGATCAGCGCGGTCAGTTGTTTTACCAGTTCAGGGATCACCGACAGCATCAAAAGCACAATCAGCAACGACGCACCCAGCAAAATCACCGACGTGGCCGCAACCCGGCTAAGCCCCAGTTTTTGCAGCCGATCCGCCACCGGATCCAGGAAATAGGCCAACGCGCCGCCAACGATAAATGGCAACAAAACTGATCCCAGGAACCACAACAGCACAAAGAACACCGCCAATGCGATGCCCCAGTATTTTGCTTGATCGCGGATCGGCAAGGCCATGATGCTGACTTTCGAAAAGGTCAAAGACATATCGCCCCTTGGCCCCGCCCATGCAAGAGGCACCAATAGGAAAGACCCCGCCAGGCTTTGGCGGGGTCGATCAACTGATTAACCACTTACACTGGTAAAGTCAGATCAATGGCATGCTGGCCGGGTGCCGGGGATCAGCACTTTGTCGATCACATGGATCACGCCATTGTCAGCCTTGATATCGGCAATGATCACATTGGCCATCGTGCCGGTGCCATCGGCAATGGTTACACCAGCCGCGGATTTGGAAATGCACAGGCGCTGCGATGTCAACAATGGCTTGAAATAGGTCGACCCGTTGGGAATAGCCGCCGCCGTCAGCACCCGGTCATCGACGTGATACAGCAAGATGTCGGTCAGCTGACCTTTGTTTTCCGGCTTCAGCAGGGTTTCAACTGTGCCCGCCGGCAGGGCCGCGAAGGCGTCGTTAACGGGGGCATAGACGGTAAAGTTGCCGGGGCCGGCCAGCGTTTCTGCAAGGCCTGCGGCTGTAACGGCAGCAACCAAGGTGCTGAACCGCGCATCGGCTGCAGCAATGGCGGTGATGCTTTCAGCATGGGCGGCGGTGCCAAACGTCAACGCAACGGCGGCGGCGGTGAAGAGTTTCGATTTGGTCAAGATGGTCACTCCTGTTGAACGGTTAAGCCATGTCCCCACTGGCTGGCTGCAAGGAATACGCTGGCCGCGCGACATTGGGTCACGGGGGTGACGGCTTTGTGATGGGGCGTGATTTATGGGCGCGACATTGTTTCAGTCAAATTGCGGATGCGCCAAGCCTGATGCCAACCCCGCCCTTGCCTGCCCCATCATATTTACCTAAACGTCTGGCAACCCTATTGGCCAAAGGTGTCCCATGCGTCTGACCCGGTATTTCCTGCCCGTCCTGAAAGAAAACCCCGCCGAGGCGCAGATCGTATCGCACCGCTATATGCTGCGGGCGGGGATGATCAAACAGCAGGCGGCGGGGATTTATTCGTGGCTGCCGCTGGGCCTGCGGGTTTTGCGGCGGATTGAGCAGATTGTGAACGAAGAACAGCAACGCGCGGGCCACATTCCCTTGCTGATGCCTACGTTGCAGCCCGCAGACCTGTGGCGCGAATCCGGTCGCTATGACGACTACGGTCAGGAAATGCTGCGCATCACAGACCGGCAAAAGCGCGAACTGCTGTATGGGCCAACGAACGAGGAAATGATCACCGACATTTTCCGCGCCCACGTGACCAGCTATAAAGACCTGCCGCTGACCCTTTACCATATCCAATGGAAATTCCGCGATGAGATGCGCCCAAGGTTCGGCGTGATGCGCGGCCGCGAGTTTCTGATGAAAGACGGCTATAACTTTGACGTCGATAAACCTGCCGCCCTGCATGCCTATAACCGCCATATGGTCAGCTACTTGCGCACCTATGAACGCATGGGGCTTACCGCAATTCCAATGCGTGCGGATTCTGGGCCTATTGGTGGCGAGGATACGCATGAATTTCTGGTGCTTGCATCGACAGGCGAATCCGAGGTGTTCTTCGATTCAGCTGTGACCGATCTGCGTCTTGGCAACCGCGAGGTTGATTATGATGACCGCGATGCAGTTGCCGCCGTCTGCCGCGAATTCACCACGCTTTACGCCCGCACGGATGAAACCCATGATCAGGCGTTGTTCGACGCCATCCCCGAGGATCGCCGCAAAGTCGCCCGCGGCATCGAAGTTGGTCAGATCTTTTACTTCGGCACCAAATATTCCGAGGCGATGGGGGCATCCGTCGTCACCGCTGATGGATCGAAAGTCCCCGTAGAAATGGGCAGCCACGGCATCGGTGTTTCCCGCCTTTTAGGTGCCATCATCGAGGCCAGCCACGACGACAAAGGCATCATCTGGCCCGAAGGCGTCACCCCCTTCCCGGTGGGCATCGTTAACCTGAAACAGGGTGATGCGGGCACCGATGCAGCCTGCGAAGGCCTTTACAAATCCCTTGCTGCCCAAGGGCTTGAGGCGCTGTATGATGACCGTGACGAACGCGCGGGCGCCAAATTCGCCACGATGGATTTGATCGGCCTGCCTTGGCGCATTACGGTGGGGCCAAGGGGCTTGGCCAATGGTGTGGTGGAACTGACCTCGCGGCGCACAGGCGTCAGCGAAGAGATGACGGCAGAGGCGGCGGTGGCACGGTTAAAGGCGATTTATGACGGGCTGTGACAGCAACGCGTCCACCTTGCCGGATCACCCATTCGGCAATAGCGATGTTAATCACCCAGGATGCCACGAACAGCAAATCTGCGGCGTAGCCTTCAACAGGTTTGCCGGTGATCAGGAAAATCGGCAGCATGATGAACGAAATCGTGGCCGACCCCATGCCAACAGCATAGGCGCGGATCATCCATGCGCGGTGGCGGGCAACGCGGCCTCGCCGAATGGCGAGGATTGCCCAAATCAGCGCCACTGACATGCCCAAGCCCGCAGCCAGCCGTGCCGATAGCAAAACCCAAGTGGAGGCATCGGGAAATTCGGCCAATAGCCGCAGCGACGACAGCCCGAGCAACAAGCCAGACGCCACAAAAATCCGCCCGGTTATCTTGTGCAACCGGCCAAAGCGGCGCTTCAGCACGCCCGCGAACTGCAACGGCCCAAGCAAACCAAACAGCACGCCGCCAAGCGCGTGAAAGAACAAGGGTCCCGGCACAACCGCGAATTTGATCGACGTCTCTGGCAAACGGTCTGCCGCAATCTGATACATCGTCAGGGTGGCGGCGATTATTGGAATGAAAGTGGCAATCAGCAGAAAAATGGCAAGCCAAAGCGGGCGCGCAAAAATGCGTGGCATGATAGTGGTCCTTAATTTGGTTAAAAATCAGCCAGGGTCTTGTTCGAACTGAAACACCTGATCGAGCGGTTTTTGAAAATGCAGGGCGATCTGAAACGCCAGCTCCAAACTTGGGAAATACTTGGCGTTTTCAATTGCCATGATGGTTTGGCGGGTCACCCCCACCGCCTCGGCCAGATCCTTTTGCGTCATCTCGGCGGCATCAAACCGCAATCGGCGGATTTGATTGGTGATTTTCGGGCGTCCCACCGTCAAAAGCCCCGCCGGTATAGGACCAGTTTGGTGACTTCGCTGGCAAAACTGCTTAACGCGCAGGCGGCAAGAATCATGTTCAGCACCACCAGAATCGACGCGCCGGCCGCAAGCGCGATAATCGCCCCTATGATGCCGGCGTTGATCACAATCAGGGTTGCCTGAATGCCGCGCAAGCCAATCAGGGTATCGCGTTCATCGCGCAGAAAGTCGGGCTTCTTCTCACCCGTGATAACCGCATAGGCGATGTTGAACAGGATCGTCATCACAATCGCCGCAGCGATACCGATTAAAATCAACCACAGCACTGCCCGCGCCCAAAGCATCGGTCCCGCCGCGCCATCATAGACCCCAGCGGCAGAGTTTTGCACCAACACCCACAGCATGATGCTCCAGGCCACAAAACAAGCAAGGATGCCCGACACGGCGTTGCGTTCTTCAAAAGACATTTGTGATTCGCCCTAAGTATGGTTTTCTGATCTTTAAGTATGAAATTTAATACTACATGTCAAAGATTATATACCTGTTCAAAAATTGGCAAACCAACTTAGGTAAAGCTGACGCCATCTGGCCAACGCCTTTTATGGCTATCGGCTTTTGTTAACGGCGATAATGCCGTATCGCTCAGGGCAACAATATCATCAGGAGAATTATCGTGGACTATCGTCGTTTGGGCAAATCCGGGTTGAAGGTTTCTGAATTTTCCTTTGGATCATGGGTCACCTTTGGCAAACAGGTCGACGGATCGGATGCCAAATCGCTGATGGCGCAGGCCTATGATGCGGGGATCAACTTTTTCGACAACGCCGAAGGGTATGAGCAGGGCAGTTCCGAAACCCTGATGGGCGAGGCGCTGGCAGCGTTGAAATGGTCGCGCGACAGCTATATCGTGTCATCAAAAGTGTTCTGGGGCGGCGAAAAGCCAACCCAGCGCGGCCTTTCCGCCAAACACGTTACCGAAGCCGCCCACGCCGCCCTTCGCCGTCTGCAGGTTGATCATCTTGACCTGTATTTCTGTCACCGCCCCGACATCGATACCCCCATCGAGGAAACCGTGCGCGCGATGCACAATCTGATCACCCAAGGCAAAGTGCTATATTGGGGAACCTCGGAATGGTCAGGCCAGCAAATTACCGAAGCACACGCCACAGCCCGTGCCTGCAATCTGACGCCGCCAACGATGGAGCAGCCGCAATACAACCTTTTCGAACGCCAGAAAGTTGAGACTGACTATGCGCCCATCTACGACACTTACGGGCTTGGCACCACGGTCTGGTCGCCTTTGGCCTCGGGCATTCTGACAGGCAAGTATAATACAACCATTCCAAACGACAGCCGGATGACGCTGCCGGGTTATGAATGGCTGCGCGATATGCTGACGTCGGACGCGGGCCAACAAAAGCTGGTCAAAACGCGTGCGTTGGCCGATCTGGCAGCCAAGGCCGGGCTTCCCCTGGCGCATCTTTGCCTGCTGTGGTGTCTGGCCAACCCAAGGGTATCCACTGTAATCCTTGGGGCATCGCGCGCCAGCCAGTTGACCGATAACCTTGCAGCCCTTGATCATAAGGCAAAACTGACGCCAGAGGTGATGGCGGAGATTGAAGTCATCATGGCCAACAAACCAGCGGCACCGCAGCGGTTCTAAGCCTAAGCCTTGACCTTTGCCTCCCGCCCCTAAAGGATACGGTAAAACAGGGGGCGGGCATGGCACAAAAGGCGTTGATCACCTGGGGCGGCTGGCCGGGGCATGAACCTGAAAAAGTGGCCGCCTTGTTCGCCGCCGATCTGTCTGCAGCCGGATTTGACGTCGAAGTGACCGATACGCTGGCGTGTTTTGACGATCCTGCCCGCCTGACCGATCTGTCTTTGATCGTCCCCGTCTGGACGATGAGCAGCATCTCTGAGGATCAATCCAGAAACGTTGCCACAGCGGTCGCATCAGGTGTGGGCCTTGCCGGGTGCCATGGCGGCATGTGCGATGCCTTTCGCGCCGATGTGCAGTGGCAGTTTATGACGGGCGCGCAATGGGTGGCGCATCCGGGCAATGATGGCGTCGCCTACCGGGTTCGGATGGTGTCGGATGATCCGCTGGTGGCGGGCATCGGCGATTTTGACGTATCAACCGAACAATACTACCTGCACATTGATCCCGCCGTGCGCATCCATGCGGTTTGCGATTTTCCGGTTGCAGATGGTCCACACGCGCCCAACGGTGCGGTCGCCATGCCGGTGGTTTTCACCAAACTTTGGGGCAAGGGCCGGGTCTATTACAACGCGCTTGGCCATCAGGCGAATGTGATTGACCACGGCGCGCCGCGCGAATTGCTGCGGCGTGGTATGGTGTGGGCGGCAAAATAGGGGCGGCCGATGACGGGCATTCCCAATCCGATTGACCAACACAAAAGGAAATCCGCATGTCCTTTCAAGCCTATCTGAACAATATCCAAGCCAAAACGGGCAAAACGCCGGCCGATTTTCGCGCTTTAGCAGCGGAAAAGGGGTTTTCAGGGCCAGAAGGGATCGCCAAAGGCGTAAAGGCCACGCAAATCACCGATTGGCTGAAAGCAGATTTCGGTCTTGGCCATGGCCACGCTATGGCAATTTTCGCGCTGCTAAAGGGCATCAAAAGTCAGACAGATTAAGGCCACTGGCCCAAAACGCTTTAACTATCCCCCTTGAAAGGCCCGTTTTTACCCCGTCCGACCCGGATCAGATCCAGAACTTCCTTTGCCGCCTCTGGAATATTGGTGCCCGGCCCAAAGATCGCCTTCACGCCTGCGTCATACAAAAACGCGTAGTCCTGCTGCGGAATAACGCCACCGCAGACGACCAAAATCTCGCCCGCGCCCGCATCGCGCAACGCTTGCACCAATTTCGGCGCAAGGGTTTTGTGCCCCGCCGCCTGGCTGGAGATCCCGATCACATGCACATTTTTGGCAATGGCGTCCTGCGCCGCCTCATCAGGCGACTGAAATAATGGCCCGACATCAACATCAAAGCCGATATCTGCGAATGCACTGGCGATCACTTTGGCACCCCGGTCATGGCCATCCTGCCCCATCTTTACCACCAACATGCGCGGACGGCGGCCCGCATCTTGCGAAAACGCGTCTACATCCGCCTGAATGGCTGCAAAGCCCGCATCGCCCTGATAGGCCGCCCCATAAACCCCCGCCAAGGTTTTCACCTCGGCGCTGTGGCGGCCAAAGACCTGCTCCATCGCCATGCTGATCTCGCCCACCGTGGCGCGCGCGCGGGCGGCATCGACCGCCGCCTGCAGCAGGTTGCCGCCATCGCGCGCGCGCCGGGTGATTTCCGTCAGCGCAGCCTTGCAGGCCCTGTCATCGCGGGCCGCCCGAATGGCGTTCAACCGCGCGATCTGCGCATCGCGCACGGCAATATTGTCGATGTCCAGAATGTCGATCGCATCCTGCGCGGCCAATCGGTATTTATTCACCCCAACAATCACTTGCGCACCCAGATCAATCGCCGCCTGCCGTTTCGCCGCCGATTCCTCGATCCGCAGCTTTGGCATGCCGCTGGCCACGGCACGGGTCATCCCACCCAAAGCTTCAACTTCGGCCATCAACTCCCACGCCTTGGCGGCCAGGTCAGCCGTCAGGTTTTCAACATAATACGACCCCGCCAGAGGATCGACGACATGAGTGATCCCGGTTTCTTCTTGCAAGATCAGTTGCGTATTACGCGCAATGCGGGCCGAAAATTCGGTGGGCAACCCCATCGCCTCATCCAGCGCATTGGTGTGCAGGCTTTGCGTGCCGCCCAGCACCGCCGACATCGCCTCATAGGCGGTGCGGATCACGTTGTTATAAGGATCAGCCTCTTGCAACGACACGCCGCTGGTCTGGCAATGCGTGCGCAGCATCAGACTGGTGGGGTTTTGCGCGCCAAACTCTGTCATCACCCGGTGCCACAACTGGCGGGCGGCCCGCAGTTTCGCGGCCTCCATAAAGAAATTCATCCCGATGGCAAAGAAAAATGACAATCGCGGCGCGAAATCATCCACACGCATGCCCCGCGCCAAAGCGGTGCGCACATATTCGCGCCCATCGGCCAGCGTAAAGGCCAATTCCTGCACCAAATTCGCCCCGGCCTCTTGCATGTGATAGCCCGAGATCGAGATTGAGTTAAACTTAGGCATATGTGCTGCGGTATATTCGATGATATCCGCGACGATCCGCATGCTGGATTCGGGAGGATAAATATATGTATTCCGCACCATGAATTCCTTCAGAATATCGTTCTGAATGGTGCCAGACAGCGCCGCGCGCGCAACGCCCTGCTCTTCGCCCGCGACGATAAACGACGCCAAAATCGGAATAACCGCGCCGTTCATCGTCATGGAAACGCTGACTTTGTCCAACGGGATGCCGTCAAACAAAATCTTCATATCCTCGACTGAATCAATCGCCACGCCCGCCTTGCCAACATCGCCTTCAACGCGCGGATGATCGGAATCGTAGCCCCGATGCGTGGCCAGATCAAAAGCCACCGACACGCCTTGCTGGCCGCCCGC
Source organism: Cypionkella sp. (assembly GCA_031384605.1). Classification (GTDB taxonomy): domain Bacteria; phylum Pseudomonadota; class Alphaproteobacteria; order Rhodobacterales; family Rhodobacteraceae; genus JANNAT01. Next base: position 205,418 of record JANNAT010000141.1, on the reverse strand, counting down.
AAGGTTAGCACGGTAAAACGCATTGCTGGCCTCGGCCGTTGAAAACCCGGCGTATTGCCGGATGGTCCAGGGGCGGCCTGCATACATCGTGGCCTTCACACCGCGCGTATAGGGTGCCACGCCCGGCACTTCGGCCATTTGCGTCAAACCCGCCACATCATCAGCCGTATAAACCGGTTTGATCGCAATGCCTTCCAGCGTGTGCCAGACCAATTCCGCCGGATCGCGGCCTTTGCGTTCAGCCGCCGCAAGTGCTGTCCAAGTGGCCAGATTATCCGTCATCGCGCCCTCATTTTTATCAAACCAGCTTTGCTTATGCCGTCTTGGTTCTTGACACACTCTGACCTATATCATTCCCATGAGCATCTTCATAAAGTCGTTCGCCGTCGTAATTCTTGCGGCCCTGCTGCCGCAACTGGCGTTTTCCCAAGACACCCCGCTGCCCAGTGTGCCCGCAACCGAGGTGGTTCTGGCAGATTTTCTTTATAAAAACCGCCCCATCGTGGTGTTTGCCGACAGCCCGGATGACCCGAATTTCATTCGCCAGATAGAGCTGTTGGCCCATAATGCGGCCGATCTGATCGAACGCGAGGTCATCATCATCACCGACACCACGCCGATGCCACCGTCAGACATTCGCCAAAAACTGCGCCCGCGCGGGTTTTCATTGGTGCTGATCGACAAGGACGGCAAAATCGCCCTGCGCAAACCGCTGCCATGGGACACCCGCGAGATCACCCATGCCATCGACAAATTCCCGTCGCGTCGCATTGAAATACTAGAACGCAGTCCGTCCGGGTTTTAGGAAAACCGCGCGGCGTTATTCAAACTCCATAATCACCTCATCAACTTTTAGACTGCCGCCCACCACCGCCGCGATTGTCTTCACCACACCCGATCGTTCAGCTTTCAGGATGTTTTCCATCTTCATCGCCTCGACGGTGGCCAAAGCCTGCCCTTCTTGCACGTCATCCCCAACCGCGACCATGATCTGCGCAATCAGGCCCGGCATTGGGCATAGCAGAAATTTTGATGTGTCCGGCGGCGCTTTTTCCAGCATCAGCTTGGCCAGTTCCGCCTGACGCGGGGTGCGCACGTGGCATTTCACATCGGCCCCGCGCAGGCGCACGCGAAAGCCGCCGCTGATTTTGGCAACCTTCATTACCAATAGGCTGTCGTCAATCATCACCCGCGCCAAAGGTTGGCCCGGCGTCCAGTCTGATGCAACCCGCAGCACGGTGCCATCGGCAAATACAACGGTTGATCCTTGATGATCGGCTTCAATTTTCACCGCATATTCAGCGCCTTGCAGCGTCACCACCCAATCGTTGCCAACACGGCGTTCGTGGTTGTCCATCGTGCCCGAAATCCGTGTGCGCCGAATTTCCGCCACCCGGTTCATCGCCGCAGTCGCCGCAGCCACCCGGCGCAAGGTGGAGTCATCTAATACAGCGCCCTTGAACCCATCTGGATAGTCCTCGGCAATAAACGCCGTGGTGATGTTGCCGGATTGAAACCGTGGATGATCCATCACCGCCGCCACAAACGGCAGGTTGTGACCGATGCCTTCAACTTCAAACGTGTCCAGGGCCTGCCGCATTTCATCAATCGCCGCCATCCGGGTGGGGCCCCAGGTGCACAGCTTGGCGATCATCGGATCGTAAAACATCGAAATCTCGCCCCCTTCAAACACGCCGGTATCATTGCGCACGATGCCACCGGCGGGGGTTGGCCCTTCCAAAGGCGGGCGATAGCGGGTCAGACGGCCGATGGAGGGTAGGAAATTACGGTATGGATCTTCGGCATAAAGCCGGCTTTCCATCGCCCAACCGTTGATCTTCAGATCACCCTGTTTGAACGGCAAAGCCTGCCCATAGGCCACGCGGATCATCTGTTCCACCAGATCAACCCCGGTGATCAACTCAGTCACCGGATGTTCCACCTGAAGGCGCGTGTTCATTTCCAGAAAGTAGAAATTGCGGTCGCCATCCACGATGAATTCCACCGTTCCAGCCGAGGTATAGCCCACCGCGCGCGCCAACGCACAGGCCTGCTCGCCCATGGCGCGGCGCGTGGCTGCATCCAAAAATGGCGAAGGGGCCTCTTCGATAACCTTCTGGTTTCGGCGCTGAATGCTGCATTCGCGTTCATGAAGGTAAACAATATTGCCGTGGCTGTCGCCCAGCACCTGAATTTCGATGTGCCGTGGCTGGGTTACAAATTTCTCGATAAAGATCCGGTCATCACCAAAACTCGCCGCCGCCTCATTTTTCGAGGATTGAAACCCCTCCCGCGCCTCGGCATCGTTATGCGCGATCCGCATGCCTTTGCCGCCACCACCCGCCGATGCCTTGATCATCACTGGATAGCCGATTTGGCCCGCGATTTTCACCGCTTCTTCAGCATCCGCAATCAGCCCCATATGGCCCGGAACCGTCGAAACCCCTGCCTTTTGCGCGATTTTCTTCGAGGTTATCTTATCGCCCATCTGTTCAATCGCTGAACTGGGTGGGCCTATGAATGCCACGCCCGCAGCCTCTAACGCCGCCGCAAAATGTCGGTTTTCCGACAAGAACCCATAGCCGGGATGCACCGCCTGCGCGCCCGTTTGGTGCACCGCCGCCATAATCCGGTCAATCGCGATATAAGACTGCGCTGCGGGCGATGCCCCGATATGCACCGCCTCATCCGCCATTTTGACGTGCAGCGCGTCACGGTCGGCATCCGAATAAACTGCCACAGTTTTGATCCCCATCCGCCGCGCGGTTTTGATCACGCGGCAGGCAATCTCGCCCCGATTGGCGATCAGGATCTTGTCAAACATTGGCGAAACTCCGGTAAAAGCGGGATGGATTTTCATGGAAATATCTCATATCGGAAAACGCGGTCGAGCGCACGCGAGAGGCAGCGATTTCCGATTCAATGTAAATCCATCCCACCCTAAGGGGTATAACGCTGTCGGCTGAATGCAAAAAAGCGGCCATCCAAGGGGAAACCCCGGATGACCGCTGGTTTAGCATCGTTGGCGCAAAAGCAATGCGCCGGATCAGATCAATAGCAGGGCGGCAGACCGACGTTAACGCCGCACGTCGCAGCACCAGCCAGTCCGCCAATAAGCGCACCGGTAAGCGCGTTGTTATCGGTAAGATCGGCAAGTGCTGCACCCGCCGCAGCGCCAGCAAGGCCGCGAGATGCCGGATCTTGCATACAGCCAGCAAGTGGCATCGAAAGGATAGCCAATAGGATAACGGTATTGCGCATGATAATTTTCTGCCTCGGTTGTTTGTTGTTATTGAAGGTGATTCTACAGCAAGTCCCGAAAAAGCAAACCAAAAAATGTGACACATCACGCAGATGGCACAACTGCGCTCAATCTCGCCCTTTGCTACTGTGTAAAAGGGTCCGACCCGCGTGGGGCCGGACCAAGGGGAAGGGAAAGGGTAACAGTCTTGCCCGCCGTCTGAGCAGGTTTGCAAAACAGCGGGCGCAGTTTCAGAATTGCCCAAGGCCTGCACAATGGCAAAGCCTGAATGCGGGCGCTTTGCCCGATGCGCGACATGCTGCCAAACGGCGATAGCGTTGCGCGGATTCATGCTTAATCATCATCCTCGTCGTCATCCCAAACCATTTTTGGCGCATCGGCGGCAAAGATTTCGGGGAAGGCCGCCGTTGCACGTTTGACATCAATCCGCAGCAACGCATCATAGGATGCCGGATCAAACGGGTCTGTCGCGGGCACAACTTCGCGGCCAAACAGCCAACTTAGCCGCCCCGCATCCAGATTGCCGCGTTCAAACACCTCTTCGCCGAACTGCGCCCACAACGCGGCCATAAACCCCGCATCGGCCTTGCGATCGGCTTGTTTGCGGTCGCGAAAGCGTTCGCGCGCAACGATTTTAGACACGCCTTCCCGCTTTAGGTTGGCGCGTCGGATGACAAATTGGAAATCGGTTCCGGGAAGGCGGCCCGGAAAGCCGCGATGCTTTAGCATAGCCTCACCTTTACATCTTTACGGCGGGCAAACGGGGCGGGCCGACATGATCCGGCCCGCCCGGTCAAGTCATTTGTATTTGCCGGTTGAGGCTGGCTCAACCGTAAGTGGTTCTTCGATGGGCATAGGTTCTGGCACAGGTTTTGCACAGGCTGCAACCACGGTGACAAGAAGAATGGCAAGAATAGATGCTGACCGCATGATGGTCTCCAGTTATTGTCATTGCGAATGTCGGCACCATAGTTGGCGCAATCCGCACAGGCAAAGTTCAAGACCAAGGGTCGGTGATAAGCCGCCGATACGGGGTGCGCAGACAGAAAAAGGGCGGGCCGGGCATTTGCCCTTGGCGCCCGCCCCTGATGGTTACTTGTACTTACCGGTGTAGACGGGTTCGGTGGTGACGGTTGGTTCATCCACGTAAACAACTTCTTCGGCAGGCTTTGCACAAGCTGCAACGAACGCAACCATGCACAGTGCAAGAACGGTGATCTTAGTGCTCGACATCCTCTACTCCTATTTTTTTCAAGGGCCGTGCATTGTGCCGACCCCCGTTCCGAGGGATAGACCACTTGGGACTGGTCTACATGAACAATAGCCCACAAATGCCGGGAATAACACGGAAATATGCCCAATGGCCGCGCCTGTGGCATGTCTACATCAGCAGGCCGCGATTGCCGCGCAACGGGCGCTACATTTTGTGCCCGCATCAGAACTGCTCCCATATACAGGTCTGATCTTCCACGCGGTAAGCCTCAAAAAACTGCGTCACATCGGGCGCGGCGGCCCCAAAGGGCACAGGTGCACTGGCAAACGAGATGATAATCTGGCTGGGTGCCGGCCCCAGATCGGCCACGCGCGCCAGCGCATAAGTCTGGCACAAATGCAGCATATCCGCACTGGCGGTGCCAAAATCCATCGCCCCGTCACCGCGCGCAATCGCAGGGGCCACAAACCTGAACCGCGCCACCAGCCCAAAGGGGCCGGGGGCATTCCAAATGACATCTTGCAACGTGATCAACTGCCCGGACGGCACCACGATCACGTCATCCGTGCCGGGGATCACTTGCACGTCATCGGATTGCACAAGCGAATATTCAGTCATTTTCCCCCCGCGATCCGCAACTTACCGCCATTATCTTTGATTTGTTTCAACTATAGCGGAATGTTGTCGTGTTTCTTCCACGGGTTTGTCAGCTTTTTACCCCGCAAAGACGCAAACGCCCGCGCCACCCGGCGGCGGGTGGATGCAGGCATGATCACTTCGTCGATAAAGCCCTTTTCCGCCGCCACAAACGGGTTCGCAAAGCGCTGTTCATAGTCTTTTACCCGCTCTGCGATCTTGGCCTTATCGCCCAATTCGCTGCGATACAAAATCTCCACCGCCCCTTTGGCCCCCATCACGGCGATTTCCGCTGTGGGCCAAGCATAGTTGAAATCGCCGCGCAAATGTTTGCTTGCCATAACATCATACGCCCCACCGTATGCCTTGCGGGTGATCACCGTCACTTTGGGCACCGTCGCCTCACCGTAAGCAAACAGCAGTTTGGCACCGTGCTTGATCACGCCGCCCAGTTCCTGCGCCACACCCGGCAAAAACCCCGGCACATCAACCAGCGTCAGGATCGGGATTTCGAACGCATCACAAAACCGCACAAACCGGGCGGCCTTGCGGCTGGCATCAATATCCAGACAGCCCGCCAGCACCATTGGCTGATTGGCCACCACCCCCACTGACTGGCCTTCGATGCGAATGAACCCGGTGATGATATTGGCGGCATAAGCCGCTTGAATTTCAAAGAAATCCGCCTCGTCCGCGATTTTCAGGATCAGCTCTTTCATATCATAGGGCTGATTGGGGTTTTCCGGGATCAACGTGTCCAAACTGGGTTCCACCCGCGCCGGATCATCGAAAAACGGCCGCACCGGTGCCTTTTCGCGGTTGTTCTTGGGCAGAAAATCCACCAGCCGCCTGATCTCGGCCAAAGCCTCGACATCATTTTCAAACGCGCCATCCGCCACCGATGATTTCTTGGTATGGGTCGACGCCCCCCCCAATTGTTCGGCAGTGACAATCTCATTCGTGACCGTCTTTACCACATCGGGGCCGGTCACGAACATATAGCTGCTGTCCTTGACCATGAAAATAAAGTCGGTGATCGCAGGCGAATACACCGCCCCCCCCGCACAAGGCCCCATGATAACCGATATTTGCGGCACGACGCCCGACGCCAATACATTGCGCTGAAACACTTCGGCATAGCCTGCCAGACTGGCCACACCTTCTTGGATGCGCGCGCCACCTGAATCGTTCAACCCGATCACGGGTGCGCCATTTTGCATTGCCATGTCCATGATCTTACAGATTTTCTGCGCATGGGTTTCCGACAGTGATCCGCCAAACACTGTGAAATCCTGACTGTAAACATAGACCATCCGGCCATTCACCGTGCCCCAGCCGGTAACCACACCGTCGCCTGCCGGGCGGTCTGCGGCCATGCCAAAATCAACACAGCGGTGTGCGACGAACATGTCAAACTCTTCGAAACTACCCTCATCCAACAAAAGCTCGATACGTTCGCGCGCCGTCAGTTTGCCCTTGGCGTGTTGGGCGTCGATGCGGTGCTGACCGCCACCCAGACGGGCCACGGCGCGGCGATCTTCCAACTGTTGCAAGATATCTGACATGTCGGCCCTTTCAGGATTTCCACCACCTTATCTGCCGCACGGGCGGGGGCAAAGCGGATTTGAGCGGCCCGACCAGCAGATATGACCCTGCAGATGCTGTTTATTGATAGGCGTGGTTGCATCTGCGCACAGCCAGATGTGTTTTCCCGCGCATGGACATCGTGGCTTGCCGGGTTTAGGGCGGCATATGACCAAAATCGCATCGCAATTCCTTGACCGCACCAGCCCGCCAAAGATTCTGACCCTGACGCTGTTGGCGGGTCTGGCGGCGTTGACGATGAATATCTTCTTGCCGTCCCTGCCCGGCATGGCCGCGTGGTTTGGCGTGCCCTATGCGCAGATGCAGTTGTCAGTGGCACTGTATCTGGCGCTGTCGGCGGTGTTGCAGATCGTGATTGGCCCGGTATCCGACAGGTATGGGCGGCGTGTGGTGATTTTGTGGGCGCTGGTGTTGTTCCTGATCGCGACGGTTGGCACGCTGCTGGCCCCCAACGCCACTGTGTTTCTGATTTTTCGCATGGCGCAGGCGATTGTGGCCACCGGTATGGTTCTGTCCCGCGCCGTCGTGCGCGATATGGTGGCCGACGCCGAGGCGGCTTCCATGATCGGCTATGTCACCATGGGGATGAGCCTTGTGCCAATGATTGGTCCGGTGATCGGCGGAGTGTTGGATCAGGCCTATGGCTGGCAGGCAAATTTCGGGCTGTTGTTGGGGTTGGGGGTGGTGGTGCTGGCGCTGTGCTGGGCCGATCTGGGCGAAACGGCGACGTTGCGAAACGTAAGCGTCGCCAATCAATTGCGCCAATACCCGGCGCTTTTATCGTCGCGGCGGTTCTGGGGATACTGCCTGTCGTCGGCGTTTGCATCAGGCTGCTTCTTTGCGTTTCTGGGCGGGGCACCCTATGTGGGTAACGTGGTTTTCGGGCTAACATCCTCACAAATAGGCGCTTTGTTTGCCATCACGGCAGTGGGTTATGCTGGCGGCAACTTCATCGCGGGCAGATTTTCAGTGCGGCTGGGGATGAACCGTATGGTGCTGATCGGCGCTGTTGTGACAACATCGGGACTTGCCCTTTTGGCCGCGATCACCGCCTTTGGCCTGTCTGGCCCTGTGGTGTTCTTCAGTCTGACCATCTTTATGGGCTTGGGCAACGGCATCGGTCTGCCATCGGCCAATGCCGGTATTTTATCGGTGCGACCCGAACTTGCAGGCACGGCCTCGGGTCTTGGCGGCGCAATTTCCATCGGTGGTGGGGCGGCTTTGGCCGCATTGGCAGGATATCTGCTGCCGCCCGGATCAACCGAAATGCCTTTGATCCTGCTAATGCTGGCGTCATCTATTGCATCGCTTTTGGCTATCTTAGTGGTGATCAGACGGGCAAAGGCACTCGATTTAAGGGGTTAGGTCTGGCAACTCTGCCCCCCGGCGCAGACGCAGCGGCGATTGATGTGCAGGGGCAGGTAAATTCAAGCAATAAGTCCTTGTTTGCCCCAAAGCGGCCATTGGCCGGACGAGTGGTGACGCACGCGCATTCGGGGATAAGCAAAACGCGAGTGACCGAAGTTTGAGCGGGTGATCGGGTGAGTAACTGTTGCGATGGAGTTTAACGAATCGCTTGAATAGTAGTCGGCTTTTGATAGCGTAAAATAAGTCAAATATATTTTCTGAGATCAGCAATTTTTTGCAATCTGGAGATTATTAGCATGCTTATCAAATCAACCTTCGAATCAATAAAATGGATTTTTACGCCTTGCTGCGGCCGGTGCCGCGCTTTGGCTCGCCTTCACCGGCTTTGCTGTTTACGCAGAAGGGGCTATTGTTCGCACTTACTATATCGCAGCCTAGGAAGTGGAATGGGACTATGCGCCTGACGGCCGCGATGGAATGATGGGCATGGAATTCACCGACGAACAGAAAGTGTTTGTCGAGTCCGGCCCCTCACGGATCGGACACATCTACCGAAAGGCCCGTTTTTTGGCTATCTTGACGAAGGGTTTAGTCAGCAGGATCTAAGCGCGGATCCCAGCAACGGCATTCTTGGGCCCATTATCCATGCCTCCGTCGGCGACGAGATAGTCGTGGTCTTCCGTAACAAAACCACGATGCCCGTCTCGGTTCACCCGCACGGCGTGTTTTATTTAAAGGATTCAGAAGGCTCGATGACCAATGACGGCTCCAGCGCGGCAGACATGGCCGATGACCATGTGCCGCCCGGTGCCAGTCATACCTATCGCTGGTCGGTGCCGGAACGCGCCGGTCCCGGCCCCGCCGATCCCAGTTCTGTGGTCTGGCTTTATCACAGCCATGTCGATGAAGTGCGCGACACCAATACCGGGCTTTTCGGGGCGATTGTCATAACCCGCGCCGGAGAGGCGAACCCCGAGGGCATGCCTGCAGATGTCGACCGCGAGGTGTTCAGCATGTTCAGTGTTATGGATGAGAATCAAAGCCTGTTTCTTGACAGCATGATCACAAAGCTTACCAAGCCGGACCTTGAGGACGAAGAGTTCGGGGAATCCAACCTGATGCATTCCATCAACGGTTACGTTTACGGCAATATGCCAATGCCTGTGATCAAGGTGGGTGAACGGGTGCGGTGGTATGTGATGGCGCTTGGAACCGAAGTTGACTTGCACACGCCACATTGGCACGGCAATACCGTATTGATCGGCGGACACAGGGAAGACGTCGCTGAACTTTTGCCGGCGACAACGGTTGTTGCAGATATGGTGCCTGACAACGCCGGAATCTGGATGTATCACTGTCATGTCAACGACCATATCGCTGCTGGCATGACCGGGCGATATGAGGTCGTCGCGAGATAAAAGCACCCGTAGGTTGGTTGGGGCACGCCCCGATCTACGAAATGCCATCAAGCGTCCCGGCACGCCTGCGCCCCGGCGAAGACTCTGACGTTACCGCTGTGATGTGCGCCAATTCGGGTTCAGCAACGGCTGCAGGTTAGACCGCGGCAGCGGCACCCGCCCCAAGATATGATCCGCGGCCTTTTCCCCCGCCATGATCGACGGCGCGTTCAGATTGCCATTGGTCACTTGCGGAAAGATCGAACTATCCGCCACGCGCAAGCCGTCCACTCCGATCACCCGGCATTCGGGATCAACCACCGCCATCGGGTCATCGCGCCGCCCCATCCGCGCGGTGCCGCAGGGGTGATAGGCGCTTTCGACGTGCTGGCGCAGAAAATCATCCAGATGATCATCGGTTTGCACGCCCGCGCCCGGCTGAATTTCTGATTTCACAAAGGGCTGAAACGCCGATTGGCCAAAAATCTCACGGGTCAGGCGGATGCAGCGGCGAAATTCATCCCAATCATCGGGGTGCGACATATAGTTGAACTGAATGCGGGGTGCGTCCATCGGATCGGGCGATCGCAAGGTTACGGCGCCCCGCGATTTACTGCGCATCGGGCCGACATGGGCCTGAAACCCATGCCCCGCCGCCACTGCACGGCCATCATAGCGCACCGCGATGGGCAGGAAGTGATACTGAATGTCGGGATAATCAATACCGGCTTGTGAGCGGATAAACGCACAAGATTCAAACTGATTTGACGCCCCCAACCCCCGCCCGGAAAACAACCACTGCGCGCCGATCATCGCCTTTCCCCAAAGGTTCCAATGTTTATAAAGGGTTATCGGCTGGCTGGATTGATACTGCATGTAAATCTCAAGATGATCCTGCAGGTTCGCGCCCACGCCGGGGCGGTTGGCAACCACCTCGATGCCTTGCGCCGCCAGATCGGCACCCGCCCCAATCCCCGACAACATCAACAGTTTTGGCGTGTTGATGGACGACGCCGCCACAATCACTTCAACGCCTGCACGGATCACTTCGATCTGCCCGCCGCGCAGAATTTCCACCCCCACCGCGCGGCCATTTTCAATCACGACCCTGCGCGCGAAACCCCGCACCACCGCCACATTGCCCGCTTTGATCGCTGGCCGCAGGTAGGCATTGGCCACCGACCAGCGCCGTCCTTTCCAGATTGTCGCCTCCATCGGGCCAAACCCTTCTTGCACCTGGCCGTTGTAATCGCGCGTCACCGGATAACCCGCTTGAACGCCGGCGTTGATAAAGGCGTCAAACAGCGGGTTGGATCGCGGGCCACGGGTGATGTGCAACGGCCCCGAAGCCCCGCGAAACGCCGCATCCCCCTCGTCGCTGTGCCAGTTTTCCATGCGCTGAAAATAGGGCAGCACATCGGCATAGCCCCAGCCGGTTGCCCCCATTTCTTCCCAGGTGTCAAAATCGCGGGCGTGACCGCGCACGTAAACCATACCGTTGATAGAAGATGATCCCCCCAGAACCTTGCCGCGCGGGGTGGCCAAAACCCGGCCCCCCAGATGCGGTTCCGGTTCGGTTTGAAACCCCCAATTATACATCCCCATATTCATTGGATACGACAGTGCGGCGGGCATCTGAATGAACGGGCCTGCATCACTGCCGCCCTGTTCGATCACCACAACGCGTTTGCCCGCTTCGGCAAGCCGATAGGCAAGTGCTGCCCCCGCAGACCCCGACCCGATGATTACATAGTCAGCCGTCATATTCATTTCCCCAGTATTCCGGGCCTTTCTTGCCGGGCCATCCGCCCGAAGTTGGTTATTTTACAGTGCCTTGTGGCAAATGCGCGTTCAGATAGTCCAGCGCCGACGCCACGGCGGCCGGCCCATCCGGTGGCCCTGATTTCAACACTTCGCGCAAGTATAGCCCATCGATCAACGCGCCCAGGCCATTGGCCAAAGCGTCGGCCCGGTCGCCCACCAACGGGCGCAACCCCGCAAGCAGGTTTGACCGCAACCGCCGGTGATAAACCGCCAACAACCGCCGCGCCTGCGGCACTGTTTGCGCCATCAGCCAAAAGTTCAGCCAAGCGCCGATTGCTTCGCGGCGAAAGTTTGCAGGGCTGAACGACGCCGCCAGAATTGCCCGCACCCGTTGTTCCGGGCCATCCGCGAACGCCAGCGCACCCCGCACTTCGGCGCCGTACAGCGTTAGAACATGGCGCATCGCGGCCAAAAACATCTCTTCTTTGCTGCCGAAATAGTGATGCGCCAGTGCGGGTGACATGCCCGCGCGTTTGGCGATCTGGCCAACCGTCACATCCAATGACCCAGCCCTGCCGATTTCCACAATCGTGGCTTTGACCAGCGCCGCCTTTCGGATAGGCTCCATCCCAAGCTTTGGCATATGACGCGGCCCCTTCGAAGAAAACACTTGCAAAGGGCAGCTAGCTTGAAGTTTATTGACTCGTCAATCAACAAAAAACCGGGGAGCCCCTGATGTCCGTTAAATCCACCCTGCTTACCACTGCCCTAGTGTTCGCCTTTGCCGGTTCAGCCTTTGCCGAAGGCTGTGACAAGATTGTGTTTTCCGATGTGGGTTGGACCGACATCACCGCCACCACCGCCACAACCGCCCTGATTGCCGAAGCGTTGGGATATGAAACAGAAACCAAATTGCTGGGCGTTCCCGTCACCTATACCGGGCTTGCCGAAGGCGATATCGACGTGTTTTTGGGCAACTGGATGCCCACTATGGAAGCCGACCTTGCCCCATACCGCGACGCCAAAACGGTTGACACTGTGCGCACCAATCTGGAAGGCGCGAAATACACCCTTGCCACGAATGAGGCCGGTGCCGCCCTTGGGATCAAAGATTTCAAGGATATCGCCGCCAACAAAGATGCGCTGGAAGGTCAGATTTACGGGATCGAGCCCGGCAATGACGGCAACCGCATTATTCTTGACATGATCGCCAAGGGTCCGTTCGGGCTGGACGGGTTTGAAATTGTTGAATCGTCAGAGCAAGGTATGCTGGCCGAAGTGGCGAATAAATCCGGTGAATCCAAGCCGATCATCTTTCTCGGCTGGGAACCCCACCCGATGAACGCCAACTTTAAGATGACCTACTTGACCGGCGGCGATGATTTCTTTGGCCCCAATCTGGGCGGCGCTGTGGTGGATACCAACGTGCGCGCAGGCTATGTGGCCGAATGCCCGAACACCGGAAAACTGCTGTCGAACCTGTCGTTCACGCTGGCCATGGAGAATGAGATCATGGGTGCCATTCTGAATGACGGTGCCGACCCGCGAGAGGCCGCCAAAACGTGGCTGGCGGCAAATCCAGCAACCTGGGAAGCCTGGCTTGACGGCGTTACCACCAAAGACGGCGGCGATGCCAAAGCGGCCGTGACAGCCGCGCTGCAATAACCAAGTTTGGCCCCGGCTTACCACCGGGGCCTTTTCTTGACGCCCAAAAACCAACAGTGGTGGATCTATGGATTGGCTGACGGATGCAAAAATTCCGGTCGGGAAAACCGCGAAAGCGATCTTCGACTGGATCAAGATCAATCTGGATTGGTTTTTTGACGCCTTCAAAGACATCCTGGAAAGCATCATCGACAGCACGCTTTGGCTGATCCAATATCCGCATCCGTTGGTGGTCGTTGCCCTGTTTGTGGCCCTGACCTGGGCCATTCAACGCCGCTGGCAGCCCTGCGTGATTGTGGCCTTGGGCTTTTTATACATCATCAACCAAGGCTATTGGGAGCCTACAACCGAAACCCTGATTTTGGTGCTGTATTCGTGCCTGATCTGTATGTCCATCGGGGTGCCCATCGGCATCGCTGCGGCGCATCGCCCGAAACTTTTCGCGGTGATGCAACCGGTGTTGGACCTGATGCAAACCCTGCCGACACCGGTGTATCTGATCCCTTTTGTGGTGCTGTTTGGCCTTGGCATGGTGCCGGGGCTGCTGGCCACCATAATTTTTGTGGTGCCCGCGTCAATCCGCACCACGCAACTGGGGGTATCCACCACGCCCACCCCCCTGCTTGAAGCCGCGACGGCCTTTGGGGCCACGCCGCGCCAAGTGCTGTGGAAAGTGGAATTGCCTTATGCCTTTCCGCATATCATGGCGGGGCTGAACCAAACCATCATGCTGTCCCTGTCGATGGTGGTGATCGCGGCTTGGGTGGGGGCCAACGGCCTTGGCATTCCTGTGGTGCGCGCCCTGAACACGGTGCGGGCCGATCTGGGCTTTGAATCCGGCAGCGTGATCGTGGTGTTGGCGATTTTGTTGGACCGCATGTTAAGGGTAACACGCAAATGACCGTCTTGCCCGCCGCCCCGCCCCGGCCCGCGGTTGAATTTGATGCGGTGTCAATCGTGTTCGGCGACCGCCCCGACCGCGCCCTGCCGCTGATGGATCAGGGGATGTCCCGCAGCGATATTCAAACCCAAACCGGGCAAATTCTGGGGGTGCACGACTGCACCCTGTCGGTGGCCAAGGGTGAGATTCTGGCCCTGATGGGCCTGTCCGGATCGGGAAAATCCACCTTGTTGCGCGCGGTCAATGGGTTGAATCCCGTGGTGCGCGGCTCTGTCACCATCCATGTTGGCGATTGGACATCAAACGTCACAACCTGCTCGCCCAGCGATCTTTTGCGCGTGCGCCGCGAATGCATTGCCATGGTGTTTCAGCAGTTTGGCCTGCTGCCGTGGCGCACGGTGCGCGAAAACGTGGGCCTTGGGCTGGAACTGGCGGGCCAAACCGCCGACCAGCGGCGCGCACGCGTCGATGCGCAACTGGCGCTGGTGAACCTGTCGCAATGGGCCGACCGCAAGGTTGGCGAATTGTCGGGCGGCATGCAGCAGCGCGTCGGCCTTGCCCGCGCCTTTGTCACCGAAGCCCCGATTTTGTTGATGGATGAGCCGTTTTCGGCGCTTGACCCCTTGATCCGCGCGCGCCTGCAGGATGAGTTGTTAGACCTGCAATCCAAACTGAAACGCACGATCATCTTCGTCAGCCATGATCTGGATGAGGCGTTCAAACTGGGCGACCGCATAGCCCTGATGGAGGGTGGCCGCATCGTGCAGGTTGGCACCGCCCGCGAGATTATCGCCAATCCGATTTCCGATTATGTCGCCGATTTTGTGGCCCACATGAACCCGTTGGCCGTGCTGACTGCCAGCGATGTGATGGAACCGGGGCATTGTGACGGCCCATCGGTGGATTGCGAACATCCTGTCAAAGAGGTGATGACAATGATGTCAAAGGGCGTCACTGAAATGAACGTAACCCAAGCGGGCAGGCAAATCGGCGTTGTCCGCCATGCCAGCCTGCTGGCCAAACTGATCAATCCACGCGGCGATAAGTAGCACCGCACGCGGGCCGCAGCCCCGTGCTGCAATCCGGGGCTGCGATAATCTGACACTGCCAAGAAAGGCGGGGTTTACCCCACAGTTGTGACACCGGGCTTTGCCACTGCCTTTTTTACTGAGGCCTTCTTGGCCGCAGGTTTTTTTGCAACTGCTTTCTTTGCCACAGCTTTCTTCGCCGCCGCAGGTTTGGCCGCCGCCGCAGGTTTGGCCGCCGCCTTCTTCGGGGCCGCTTTTTTGCCGCCCTTACCGGATTTGCCCGCCTTTTCGGCGATCAGCGCCAACGCCTCTTCCAATGTCACCGCTTCGGGTGTGATTTCCTTGGGCAACGTCGCGTTCACTTTGGCCCACTTCACATAAGGCCCGTATTTCCCCGGCATCACCTGCACCGGCCCGCCATCTGGATGCACGCCCAATTCGCGCAGCGGTTCCACCACCGCCCCGCCGCCCCGCCGCCCCGCCAGTTTTAGCGCCAACACTTCAACCGCGCGGTTCATCCCGATGGTGAACACTTCCTCAACATCCGGAATATTGGCATAAACCGCGCCGTGTTTCACATAAGGGCCAAAGCGACCAATCGCCGCCTCGACCGGTTCGCCATCTTCGGGATGCGAGCCGATCAGACGCGGCAACGACAGCAATTCAATCGCCCGTTCGATGGTCAAGGTTTCGGGTGCCCAACCTTTGGGCAGACTGGCGCGCGGCGGTTTTGGGGCCTCTTCCGACGCCTCGCCCTTCTGGATATAGGGGCCAAACCGCCCCGCGCGCAGGCTTATCTCCACGCCGTCAGGATCCAGCCCCAGCACCCGGCCATCCACCGACCCACCTTCATCCCCTGAAATTGGCCGGGTATAGCGACACTCAGGATAGTTCCCACAGCCAATAAACGCCCCACCAGAGCGCGAGGTTTTCAGGTGCAACCGCCCGGTGCCACAGGTTTGGCAAATGCGCGGGTCACTGCCATCGGCGCGCAAAGGATACAAATGCGGGCTTAGGAAATCGTCAATCTTTGTAAGCACCTCACCGATCCGCAAATCGGCGGTTTCGGCAACGGCCGCCGAGAAATCGCGCCAAAACCGCGCCAGAACTTCCTTATAATCGCGCTCGCCCGCCGACACATCATCCAACTGGCTTTCCAGATCAGCGGTGAAATCATATTCGACATAGCGGCGGAAAAAGTTGGTCAGAAACGCCGTCACCAGCCGCCCCTTATCTTCGGGGATCAGACGATTCTTGTCTTTGCGCACGTATTCCCGGTCCACAATCGTGGTTAACACAGACGCATAGGTGGACGGGCGGCCAATGCCTAATTCTTCCATCCGCTTGACCAGCGTCGCTTCGGTATAGCGCGGCGGCGGTTGAGTGTGGCTTTGGTTGGCCAAAATCGCGCCGTCCGGGCTGATCACGGCACTTTCAACGCGGCGCGCGCCGGGCTTGGCCCCGCTGTCGATGACATCGAAATCATCCTTGCCCACGGCGGATGCCGCCTTGGTAAATGCCGCTTCAAACGCGCCTTTCTTTGGCACCGCCGCCTCACCGACCATGATCTGCGGCAGACGGCCCTCATCTTCATCCTCGTCGTCGCGGCCCTCTTCATAGACTTTCAGAAAGCCATCAAACATCACAACTTGCCCCGTCGCGCGCAGACCAACCTGCGCGTCAGGTGACGCCACCTCGACCGTTGTCCGCTCCATCCGCGCCGCCGCCATCTGGCTGGCGATCGTGCGTTTCCAGATCAGTTCATACAATTTGCGCTGATCGGCTTCGGTCAACCGCAGATCATCCGGGGCCGCCGCCATATCGGTGGGGCGGATACATTCATGCGCCTCTTGCGCGTTCTTGGCCTTGTTTTTGTAAATCCGGGCTGCGTCGGGCACATAGGCCGGGCCAAACCGCCGTTTGATCTCATCGCGCGCTTCAGTCACCGCCTCGGGGGCCATATCAATGCCGTCGGTGCGCATATAGGTGATATGCCCGGCCTCATAAAGCCGCTGCGCCGATGACATGCAGGCCTTGGCCCCCATGCCAAATTTCCGGCTGGCCTCTTGCTGCAAGGTCGATGTCATGAAGGGCGCCGATGGGTTGCGCATCGCAGGCTTGGCTTCCACCGATTGCACGGTGTAGGTTCGTGAAGTGACAGCCTGCACTGCAATCTCAGCCGCCGTCACCGTCGGAATGTCGAATTTGTCCAACTTCTTGCCGCCCAGAACGGTCAGACGCACTTCAAAATCCTGCCCGCGTGGCGTGGTCAGCGTGGCGTTGACCGACCAGAATTCACGGGCGCGAAACGCCTCGACCTCCATCTCGCGTTCCACCACCAGACGCAGGCAAACCGACTGCACACGGCCCGCCGAGCGTGATCCCGGCAATTTCCGCCACAGCACAGGTGACAGGGTAAATCCGACCAGATAATCCAGCGCCCGCCGGGCCAGATAGGCATCAACCAACGGCTGATCCACCTGCCGCGGATTTTTCATCGCCTCGGTTACGGCGGCCTTGGTGATGGCGTTAAAGGTGACGCGGGATACCTTTTTGCCCTTTTTCAAGCTGCTGGCCAGCGCCTGCTGCAGGTGCCACGAAATCGCCTCGCCCTCGCGGTCAGGGTCGGTTGCAAGGATTAACTCGTCATCGGTTTTCAGCGCGTCCTGAATGGCACGAATGTGCTTTTTGCTGTCGGGCGCCACCTCCCATGTCATGTCAAAACCGTTTTCGGTATCGACCGATCCGTCTTTCGCAGGCAAATCACGGACATGGCCATAGCTGGCCAAAACCACATAGTCGGACCCAAGATATTTGTTGATTGTCTTGGCCTTAGCTGGGGATTCTACAACAACGACTGGCATGAAAAATCCTCGGCTGGAAAACGGACGGGCGGCGGCGCACCATGTGGGCCAAGCGCCGCCCTTGTCAACCGGGGCCAGTGACACGGTCCAGCGCGTCGTTTCACCTTGGTAAAAATACTCAAAAAACCCCGCCAGCTTTTACACAGCCAACGCGCGCGCGCAATGCCAGGGTCAGGAGCCAAATTTTTTAGATAAAAAATTTCCTCGCCAAGTCCTGACAGCAGGCCCCCTGCCCCTGCGCTGTCAGTCAATCCGCGATAACAAACCACCCGATTGGCGTTGAATGCGGCCTTCCAACTCCAACGCAATCAACGCAGGCGCAAGCGACGATGCTGACATCGCCAGATCGCGGATCAATTGATCTTCGGCCAAGGGGCTGGGGCCAAGACGCGCAAGGATCAGTCCGTGAACTGATGCAATGTCGGCCAACGGGCGGCGTTGCGGCACGGGGCCGGGCAAGGGCGCGGGTCTTACGCCCGTTGGGATATGACGCGCGGTCAATGGTTCGTCTTTCGCCTCGCCGTTGGCCGCGTCTGTGGCCGACGCGTTGCCGCGATGCGCGCCTTGCGGCAGTCCTATCGCTTCTAACACATCGGCCGGGCCGCGCACCAATGTGGCCCCGTCGCGCAGCAGCATGTTGCAGCCCGCCGCCCGCGCATCAAACGGATGTCCTGGCACCGCCAGCACGTCGCGCCCCTGATCCAGCGCATTGCGCGCGGTGATCAGGCTGCCCGATCGCGCGGCGGCCTCTACCACCACCACCGCCTGCGACAGGCCCGATACAATTCGGTTGCGCTGTGGGAAATGCCGGGTTTGTGGGATGCAGCCCATCGGCTGTTCCGATATCCGGCAACCGCGTGCGGCGATCTGGCCCGCCAGTTCAGCGTTTTCTTCTGGATAAATCACATCCACCCCGCCCGCCTGCACAGCCACTGTGCCGGTATCCAGTGCTGCGCGGTGCGCTTCCGCGTCAATGCCACGCGCCAGACCCGACACCACCACCAGCCCCGCCGCCCCTAACCCTTCGGCAAGACGGCGCGCCATACGCAGGCCCAGCGATGATGCATTGCGCGCGCCCACCATCGCCACCATCGGGCGCAATAAAAGTGAGGTATCGCCTTGCGCCCACAACACGGGAGGCGCATCTGGCAAATCCATCAGGCCCGCAGGATAGCCCGCCTGCCCCCACAGCAGCATCACCGCCCCTGCCACCCGGGCGGCTGACATTTCGTGCCGCACCACCTCTATCGGGCAGACGGCATAGCCTTGCACGCCCGCCTGCATCGCAATATCCGGCAAAGCCGCCAGCGCCGCCGCCGCCGAGCCGTGTTCGCCCACCAGCCGATGGAACGTCACCGGCCCCACCCGGCGAGAGCGGACCAGTTGCAGCCACAAAACCGGATCGTCCTGCACCGCAGTTACGGGTTTGTGCAAAGCCATCGCCATCCGATTTACGCCCCTACCGCGATTCGCACCTTTGTCGAGGTTCAGTCTGGTCGTGATAAGATTAACCGCTGATTAACAATCGTGCAGAATCTGCATCGGTGCAAAAACAACCCGCACCTTGTTCCAGCTTTGCCGCAACAGCGGCTAGGCGGCGTTGATTTCAACCAGGTTCCAATCCGGATCAAACAAAAACAACTGCGCAAACCCGGCAAGGCCGGTGCGGTGAATGATCAGCCGTCGCTGTTCATAAGCCGTATGTTCATCATACCCTGCGGCGCGCAGACCGATAACCGCCGCGTCAAAATCGGCGCAGCGCAGGGCGAAATGCGGGCCTGTCGGATCAAACCTGCGTCCAATTTGTGGTGTCATTTCTGGTTTATGGTTCAAATGCACCTGCTGTCCGGCGCAGTCCAGCCATGCCCCGCTGGACGGAAACGCCGGACGATCAACCTGCCGCAGCCCGATCACTTGGGTGTAAAACGCCACCGATGCGACCAGATCGCGCACCTCTATCGACACATGATGCAGAAATATGGCAATGCTTTCTGATACCAACGATTTTTATACTACAGGATGTGATGGCGCATTCCCCCAGAATAAAGTCATATCTTGAAACTTGCCGTTAAATTTGATCAAATACGTGAAATCTTACCAAGGACTCGCCCCATGCTGAACGCCGAAGTCGCCGCCCGCCGTGATGCCTCTATCTCGAAGGGCATCGGCGTGATGACCCAGATCTATGTCGATCACGCGGTGAATTCCGAAGTGTGGGATATCGAAGGCAACCGCTATATCGACTTTGCGGCGGGCATTGCGGTGGTGAATACCGGGCATTGCCACCCGCGCGTGATGGCGGCGGTGACGGAACAGATGTCGCGGTTTACCCATACCTGCCATCAGGTGCTGCCGTACGAAAATTATGTGCGTCTGGCGGAACGGCTGAACGCCGCCGTGCCGGGGGATTTCCCGAAAAAGACAGTGTTTGTGACCACCGGGGCCGAGGCGGTTGAAAATGCGATCAAAGTGGCACGGATTGCCACGGGACGATCGGCGATCATCGCCTTTGGCGGCGCGTTTCATGGCCGCACGTTTCTGGGCATGTCGCTGACCGGCAAGGTTGATCCCTATAAAAAGGGCTTCGGCGCGATGATGCCCGATGTCTATCACATCCCCTTCCCACAAGACGTGCATGGCATCACCACCGAAGACGCGATGGCGGGGCTGACCAAGCTGTTCAAGGCCGATCTGGACCCGTCCCGCGTTGCCGCGATCATCTTTGAGCCGGTGCAGGGCGAGGGTGGCTTTTATCCCGCGCCGAAAGAGTTGGTGCGCGGCATTCGCAAGCTGTGCGATGATCATGGCATCGTGATGGTGGCGGATGAGGTGCAGACCGGCTTTGCCCGCACGGGGCACTTGTTTGCGATGGAAGGTTATGGCGTGGCGGCAGACATTACCACCATGGCCAAGGGTTTGGCGGGGGGTTTGCCGCTGGCGGCGCTGACGGGCAAAGCATCCCTGATGGATGCCGCCCACCCCGGCGGTTTGGGCGGCACTTATGGCGGCAATCCCTTGGGCATTGCGGCGGCCAACGCGGTGCTGGACGTGATTGAGGAAGAAGACTTGTGCGCCCGCGCAAATGAGCTGGGCGGTCGTCTGAAACAGCGGCTGGAAGCGATCCGGTCTGTCACCCCCGAAATCGTCGATATCCGTGGCCCCGGTTTCATGGTGGGCGTCGAATTCGCCAACCCCACCACGCATGAACCCGACGCCGGGTTCACGGGCCGGGTGCGCACCGAGGCGCTGAAACGCGGGCTGATCCTGCTGACTTGCGGCGTCTACGGCAACGTGGTGCGGTTCCTGGCCCCGATCACGATCCCGGATGCGCACTTTGCCGAGGCGATGGATATTCTGGAAGAAGCGGTTCACGCGGCGCGGGTGGCATAGCTTTCGCGAGCCGGGAAATCTGGCCAAGCCCACAAAATACAAGGCCGGGGCGCGATGGCGTTCCGGCCTGATTTTATTGATCGCGGCTTTAGTAGTCTGGCAACATGGCCGTTACGTCTCATCAGCCTGAAAAATCCGGCTATTTGCGCCAAACTTGGCCATGGGCACGCAATATGTTGCTAATTTGTTCCATTTGTGCGTATGTCGTTTAACGCGATGTATGGGGACATGCCATGTCAGATCAGCTACAAAAATTTGCGCGCTTGAAAGCCCTTCATTACGCAGACAAGGCCTTTGTTATTCCCAATCCTTGGGATGCAGGATCAGCGCGGCTATTGGCCAGTCTGGGGTTTGAGGCGCTTGCGACCACAAGTGCCGGCTATGCGTTTTCGAAAGGCAAACGGGATTCCATTGCGGGGCTTAGCCGGGACGAGATCCTTATGAATGCCACCGAGATCGTGAATGCAACACCGCTTCCTGTCACTGGCGATCTGGAAGACGGGTTTGGCGCGGAACCAGAGATGTGCGCGCAGACCGTTCGCATGGCGTGTCAAATTGGGCTTGTTGGCGGGTCTATCGAAGATGCGACGGGTGATGCCAATGCGCCGATCTTTGATATCTTGCAGGCCGTTGACCGCATTCAAGCTGCCGCTGATGCGGCGCAGGATTTGCCGTTTTTGCTGACGGCCCGCGCAGAAAACTATCTTTGGGGACGGCCCGATCTGGACGACACAATCAAACGACTGCAGGCTTTTGCCGATGCGGGGGCGGATGTGCTCTATGCACCGGGTCTGCCCGATATCGCGGCGATCAGAACCGTTTGCCGCGCGGTGGACAGGCCGGTGAATGTTGTCATGGGGCTGGCTGGACCCAGCTATTCGGTGGCCGAGCTTTCTGCGGCGGGTGTGTGGCGCATCAGCGTTGGTGGGTCATTCGCGCGTGCTGCATATGGCGCGGTGATGCGCGCGGCCAAAGAAGTGCAGTCGCTGGGAACGTTCAGTTATGCGCACGACGCTATTGCAGATGCCGATATCAGCCGCCTTATGTCGCAAGAGAAAACCGGCAATCGCGGCTGACTGGCCTTGGGTTGTCGGGCAAAGCCTGCAAGCCTTCCCGTGGAAAATACGTGTGGCATGGCAGAGGGATTGTAACCGTTTGGGCAGCGGGCTTATCCGCCTAATTGTACTATTCTTAAATATGGCAGCGGACGCGACCTACAAATCTGCGCCAGAAAAATCGGGCTTTCGCGGCACCAGCCCCCCCACGGAACCAATCCCGCCCCCACAACGTTACACCTAGCATTACTTCCACAAACCAAGCGAGGCTGCCATGTTTAAACTTTTGCTGATCCTGCCACTGATGACCCTGCCGCTGGCGGGTTGCGTCACACCTGAGCAGAACGCTGCTGCCGGGGCCTTGGGTGGCGCCGCAATTGGCGCCGCGGTCTCGGGGCCTGGTGACAAATTGACCGGAGCACTGGTGGGGGCCGCCGTCGGTGTCGCGGCATCCACATTGATTGGCCCTGCGCCACAACGCGGCCAATGTTATTATCGCAATTCGCAAGGTCAGCGTTTCATCGCGAATTGCTGATCTGGCGCTGCCAAACTGCAAACGTGCCCATAGCAGCGGCTTCACACCTCTAAGGTCGCAGCGGCAAACATCGCTGTGAAACCTCTGTTCGAAATTTAGGCCAATGCGAAAGCCGATGGGCAGACGACGGTCAACATCCAGTCATGGCGCGGGCCGTTTGCATGCGCCATGACTGCAGGGTAAAAGCCGATCAGGGCTATCCTGAAAGTGCTTTTATGTCAGACCACTGTGAAACCGGCATCACGCTGAACGCCGCGGGCTATGCCGTGGCGGGCAAAGGCATTCTTTCAGCGATCACCCTGAACCTGACCGAGCCGCGCATCGGGATTATCGGGCGCAATGGGTCGGGCAAGACGACGCTGCTGCGGCTGATGGCGGGGCTGATTGCGCCAACCACCGGATTGGTTCTGGTGGCGGGGGATGATCCCTTTACCCAGCGCCGCGCGATGCTGCGCCAGATCGGCATTTTGTTTCAAAACCCTGATCACCAAATCCTTTTCCCGACGGTGGGCGAGGAACTGGGCTTTGGTTTGCGCCAAATTGGCCAATCTGCCACCGAAGCCGTGGATGCCGTTCGCACATTGTTGGCAGCCGAGGGCCGCAGCCATTGGGTTGATGCCGCCACCCATACCCTAAGCCAAGGCCAACGGCATTATCTGTGTCTGTTGGCAGTGCTGTTGATGGGGCCGCAGATCATTTTGCTGGACGAACCCTTTGCAGGGCTTGATTTGCCGACCCAAGTGCGCCTTGCGCGCAAATTGGCGGGGCTGTCGCAACAAATCATCACCATCAGCCATGATCCCGCAGCAGTCGCGGGCTGTGACCGGGTGATCTGGCTGGATCAGGGGCGGGTTCAGGCCGATGGCCCGGCATCAGGCGTGCTGGCGGCATTTGGCACTGCAATGCAGCGTTTGGGGGATGCCGATGCTGACACTGACATCACCCGTTAAAACATGGGCGCATCCGCTGCCAGCGGGTGCCAAGCTGTTGGCCTTATGTGGATTTACGGTTGTTTTATTTGCGATGAAAACGCCATGGATGCTGGCAATTGCATTTTGCGCCATTGTGGCCGTCATCGCGTCTTGTGGGGCAAAGTTCGCGCGCGGTTCTTTGCGATTGCTGCGCCCCTTGTGGTTTTTCATCGCCATCGTCGGGTTGTGGCACTTGTGGCTGGGCGATATCGCGGGGGGGGCTGCCGTGATAATCCGCCTGATCACGGCAGTGGCTGCGGCGAATTTTGTCACCATGACGACCCGGTTGTCCGAGATGATTGCGGTGATCGAACGCCTGTGCCGCCCCTTGGCGCGGTTTGGCTTGCCTGCAAAAACGCTGGCGCTGGCGGTGGCCCTGGTGATCCGCTTTATCCCGGTGATGCTGCAGCGGATGGAGCAAATTCGGGAAAGCTGGCGGGCGCGGTCGTACCGCCGACCCGGCTGGCGGGTGATGTTACCCGCAACGCTTGCCGCGTTGGATGATGCAGACCGCACCGCCGAGGCCTTGCGCGCACGGGGCGGGGCAGGTTAACACCGCACAGGAAACAGGAGTTACCCATGGAAAAGAACCTAACCCATATCGCGCTGTTCGCAGCCCTGATCGCCGTGCTGGGCCTTGTGCCCAAGATTGATCTGATCTCGGGCGTGCCGATTACCGCGCAATCCATGGGGATCATGCTGTGCGGCACCGTGCTGGGGGCCAAGCGGGGCGCGTTGGCGGTTGTGCTGTTTCTGGCGCTGGTTGCCGTGGGTCTGCCATTGTTGGCGGGTGGCCGTGGCGGTTTGGGCGTGTTCGCCTCGCCGTCGGTCGGGTTCCTTATCGGCTTTCCCGTCGCGGCCTTTGTGGCAGGGCTGATTGTTGAGCGGTGGAAGACAACCGTCGGCGTCGCCGCCTTTATCGGCGCAATCGTTGGCGGCATCATCGTGCTTTATGCCTTTGGTATTCCGGGGATGTCGATCATGCTGGATAAGTCGATGGCGGAAGCCGCGGCACTGGCCACACCGTTTTTTGCAGGCGATCTGATCAAAGCGGGCCTTGCGGCCCTGATCACCCAAGGCATCGCACAAATGCGTCCCGGTGCGTTGCTGTCGCGCCCGCAAGTTTGATTGCCAGGATCAGCGCCGCACCACCAGCGCTGATCCGATCCCGCCTGCTGCCGCAATCGCGGCCAACCCAAACCCGTGGTGCAGCTGATAAAACAGCCGCACCGCCAATATCGCACCCGATGCACCAATCGGGTGCCCGCGTGCCAAAGCGCCGCCTGACAGATTGATCAAGGCGGGGTCCAGCGCGGCACCTTGCGCGCAGCCGATGGCTTGCACCGCATAAGCCTCCATCAACTCGATGACTGACAGATCATCTGGCGCAATATCGGCCCGCGCCAAGCCTTCGGCAATCGCGGGCACCGGGGCCAGTCCCGGTTCTGTCGGATCAGCCCCCAAAGTGGCCCCTGATATAATCTGCATCCCGCGCCCTTTGGCCAGTTTTTCATCCACCACCAGCACAAACGCCGCCGCATCGGCTGCCACGGCGGCATTCGCGGCGGTTATGCTGCCCGTGATCACTTTGGCCCGCGCGGCCAACGCGGGCGTCAAATGCCGCGCAAAGGCGTCGCGCGACTGGCCTGCGATGGGCACAATCTCGGCCAACCAATCAGCCGCCATTGCCCGGGCGTGACTGGCCACCGCCCAATCGTCTTGCAGCTTGCGCGAAATTCCCAACCGCCGCGCCAGTGCGTCAGCCGCCACAGCCATATCCGGATCGCGGTCTGGCCAGGGGGTAAAGGCGGATTGATCATAGGCCACTGCAGCCCCGCCATCCGGATCGGTGCGCAAACGCTGCGGGCGGCGCGAATAGCTTTCGACGCCCCCCGCAATCACCACCCGTGCCGCCCCACTTTCCACCAAGGCCCGCGCCAGCAGCACCGCATCAAGGCCACCTGCGCATTGGCGGTCAATCGTCAGCCCCGCCACATGGCCCAACCCCGCAGCCAACGCGATACGCCGTGCCGGATTGCCCCCTGCCCCCAAAGCATTGGCGCAGATCACCTCATCAACTGCCCCCGGCGCGATCCCGGCATCAGCCAACAGTGCCGCAATAACCGGTGCGGCCAAATCCTCGATCGACAACCGCGCAAAGGCCCCGCCGCGCGGCATAACGGCTGATCGTTTAGCGGCAATAATATGTGCGCTCATGGTGTGACCAACCGGGCCAGCGTGGCAAAATCAGTCTTGCCCGAAGGCATCTCCGGCCAATCGGCAACCCAGATCACTGAACGCGGCGCTTTCAGCGGCCCGAATTCGGTACGGGTTGCCGCCAGAATAGCAGCCTCTTGCACAGCGTCACCGCGCAACACCGCCACCATCACCAAACCGCGCAACGGGTCGGTGCGCGGCAACACTGCTGCCCGCGAAACCCCCGGCAATTCGGCCAAAAACGCCTCTATCGCTTCGGGGAAAACGTTCTGGTCTGCGACGGTAACCATCCGCCCCGCGCGCCCCGCCAGATAAAGATTGCCCGCCTCCATCCATCCCATCTCACCCACCGACAGCCAGCCCTGATCCCAAATCGCCCCCCCCGGATCATCCCCTGCATAACACTCAAACAGATAAGGGCTTTTCACCCAAATCTGCGGCACCTCGCCCTGCCCGCGCAGCGCGATCTGCACCCCCGGATAAGCCGCCCCAACCGATCCTTGCGGCGTATCCGGCCCGGCAAGGGTGATAAAACTTGCCTCCGCCGCCCCGTAAAACTCGTGCACCACCGCGCCCGGTGCCATCAAGATCAACGCCGCGCGCAAGGCTGCGTCCAGCTTTGATCCCCCCACCACAATCAGCCGCACGGGCAACACCGGGCCCGCCGCCTCAATCATCAAGCGCAATTGCGCGGGCGCAGCGTAAACCACTTCAACCGCCTGATCTGCTAAAACCTGACGCTGCCGATCCGGGCGCATGCCGGCCAGCAGATGCAGATCAGCCCCCAAACACAGCGCCTCAAGCGATGCATAAAGCGCCAATGACTGCTCTAACCCGCCCAGCACCGCCACCCGCACCCCCGGCCCTATGACGAACAGATTTGCATTCACTGCAAAACTGGCCTGCCACGATACCACAGACCGCATAATCCTGCGCGGCACACCGGATGAACCCGAGGTTAACGTCTCAAACTGCCCCGGCCCCGCTTGCACCGCGCCCGTACCGCCAATCCGAAACGGCGCACCCGCAAAGGCCGCGCCCAATGGGCCCAAATCTGGCAACACCTGCCCACGAGCGAACAGCCGCGCGTCTGCATGCAAAACGAACCCGGGTTTCATCTGTCTTCAAATATCCCCGCCGGAGGCACCAATTTTGCCGCCAACCCTGCCTTACGGCGTCGCAATCAACCCAGCCATCCGTCGCAGCGCCAGCACATATCCCTCAACCCCGAACCCTGCGATCACGCCATCGGCGCGTGCAGACACGTGGCTATGATGCCGGAACGCCTCACGTTTATGAATGTTTGAGATATGCACCTCAAGAACCGGGCCGTCATAGGCGTTCAGCGCGTCCAGAATTGCGACAGATGTATGACTATAAGCCCCCGGATTGATAATGATCCCCGACGCCACGTTACGGGCGTCTTGGATCCAATCCACCAACTGCCCTTCGTGGTTTGATTGCATGACCTGCAACGCAACGCCCAGATCCGCCGCAAGTGCACGCATCGCTGTGGCAACATCATCCAGCGTCTGGCTGCCATAGATTTCAGGCTCTCGCAGCCCCAGCAGGTTCAGATTGGGGCCGTTCAAAACATAGATGGGCTTGGGCAAGGGCGCGATCCTTTGACGATTTCGCGCGACCATAGCTGATCTAAGCCCTCGCGCAAAGCGTTCCACAAAACCCGCCGGCAAAAAGTTAACGCGCCTTCCGTGGGGAAAGGCGCGTCAGGGTCGCGGCCCAAGAAACCAGCCCGTCAGGGAGAACCGGGGGGCGGTTACGCAACCTTTTCCATTGCCAATGCGGGGGCCAATGCGGGGGCCATTTCCGGGGTCAAGCCCAGCGCGCGCGCCACTTCGCGGGTCAGGTGGGGGCGGTTTAACGTGTAGAAATGCAAATCTTCTACCCCGCCCGTGATCAGCCGGTCACAAAGGGCGGTGCAATGGGTCAGCGCCAGCAGTTCCTCGCGCCCATCACGGGCAGCCATGGCAAAGCCTTCATCCAGTCGCGCGGGCACCGAAGTGCCACAGCGGGCAGCAAAGCGTTTGGTGGCGTCCCAGCTTTGGATCGGCAAAATGCCCGGAATGATCGGCGCAGTAATACCGGCCGCACCGCAGGCGTCGCGAAACCGAAAGAACGTATCGGCATTGAAGAAAAATTGCGTGATGGCACTTGTGGCCCCGGCGTCGATCTTGCGCTTTAACCAGGTGACATCGGCAGTAGCATCGGCTGCATCGGGGTGCCGTTCTGGATAGGCACCAACCCGAACCTTGAATTTGCCGGTTTTGGCCAAAGCCGCGACCAATTCCACCGAACTGGCAAAGCCGTCTGGATGCGCCGTGAACCGCTGCGCCCCTTTGGGGGCATCGCCGCGCAGGGCGACAATCTCGGTCACGCCCATATCGGCATAGGCGGCGGCGATTTCCATCGTCTCGGCGCGGCCGGCATCGACACACGTCAGATGCGCCGCCACGTTCAACCCGTAATTGCGCCCAATGGTGCCGACCGCGTCATGCGTCAATTTCCGCGTGGTGCCACCCGCACCATAGGTGACAGACACAAAATTCGGCGCCAGAGGGGCCAGCGCCTGCACGGTTTCCCACAGCCGGAACGATGCATCCAGCGTTTGCGGCGGGAAAAATTCGAAACTGATACGCGGGGTGGACATGGGCAGGCTCCTGTTTACTTACCCCCTTGTCGCATGCGCGCCATTGTGAAACAAATTCATAATATTCAAGATCAACATGAGGATGACAGCATGTATCTGGAACTGCGCCACTTGCGCACCATCCGCGCCATTCATCAGGCGGGCGGCCTCGCGCGGGCCGCAGATATGATGAACATGACCCAATCGGCGCTGTCGCATCAGGTGGCAGGGCTGGAAGCGCAGGTGGGGATGGAGTTATTTGTGCGAAGGTCCAAACCGATGACGCTGTCGGCGGCAGGCATCCGGATGCTGCGCGCGGCGGATCGGATATTGCCCGAAGTGTCTGCGCTGGAAGAGGAATTTCGCGCGCTGCAGTCAGGCAAAACCGGGCGGCTGCACATTGCCATCGAATGTCACGCCTGTTTTGACTGGCTGTTTCCGGTGCTGGAACTGTTCCGCCACGCCTGGCCCGAGGTGGATGTCGATATCCGCGCCGGATTGGCGTTTGACGCGCTGCCGGCGCTGAACCGCGAAGAGGTTGATCTGGTGATATCATCCAACCCGGTTGAATTGCCGGGTATCACCTTCAATCCGCTGTTTGACTACCATCCGATGTTTGTGGGCGCGGCGGCAAACCCATTAGCGGCGAAAACCATCATCACGGCGGAAGATTTCCGCGACCAGACCCTGATCACCTACCCTGTCACGCGCGACAAACTGGATGTTTTTACCGAACTGTTAACTCCTGCCCGCGTGGAACCCCGCGCCCACCGCCCGGTGGAGTTAACCGCCGTCATCCTGATGCTTGTCGGATCAAACCGCGGAGTGGCGGTGCTGCCCGACTGGGTGCTGCGCGATGTGAAAACCAACGCCGATTACATCACCCGCCCACTTGGCCCCGGCACCATCACCAAGCGGCTGAACGGGGCCACCCGCAGCGAAGACAGCGCCAAACCCTATATCGCGCATTTCCTGAAACTGGCGCGCACCGAGGCAGTGAAGTTGCAGCGCAACTGATCGCGGCGGCGGATTCAGCCGGGGCGAAAAGACCACGGTCAATTGCCCCCAACCTGCAAGCCCAAGAATTCCAACAGCTATCAGAGTTTGAGTTTTTGGCCATCGTGCGATACAGTTCACATATTGCAGTGTAAAAATATTGGAGCGCCTTGATGAGACATCTGTTTCTAAGTGGCCATGGCGGGTGGAAACCCGAATATGGTTATGCCACCGTGCCGCGCGGCGTATCGGTGTATTTTTATACCCATTTTGCCAAAACCCTGATGACCAGCATGGAAAAATTGATCCTGACCGGGGCTTATACGACGACCGACCGCATTGTCGGTGAACTTTCGCAATGCCCGAATATGCAAATTTCCGGTCAGCCGGATGCCTGGACCACGGCCAGCGAGGCGCACCTGAACAAGGCCTATTGGGGGGACGAGTCAATGGTCTTAGGCGTACCAGAGGGCGAAAAAGGCAGACTTGCAGATTTCTTTGCAATGGCGTCCGGCGCGATGGCGCAAGGTGATAAAATTGCCCTCCACTGGATCGCCTGTTCTACCCTTCAGCTAAAGCAGGTGGGCGGAAGGTCGATTGGTTTGAACGCCGACGACTATCGGCATGACACGAGAAAAGGCCACTACCGCATAACCAACCCTGACGGAACGTTCCGCTGGATTTGAAGGCAGCGGCATCAAAGTGCCTAAGGGTTTTGCCAAGGGATCGGCTATCCCTTGCGCCAGACGATGAAAACTGGCTCGCGAGGTCACACCACTGACACGAAAAATGCCCCTCGCAATATACGACTGCTTGTAACTTAGTGCACAATTGATACCATCTGCGCCATCCTTAGCAATGTATTGGAGATTGAGATGGGTTTTTCAGAAGCAGTGCGCACGTGCCTTCAACTAAAATATGCCACTTTTTCCGGGCGGGCCTCGCGGTCTGAATATTGGTGGTTTTTCTTGTTTGTAGCGTTGGTTGCTCTTGTCTTTTTTGGGATTGGCGGTGGAATCATGGGCGCATCCGGGTTTGCAGATGTCCAGCAGGGCGGTCAAATGCCGGTTGCCAGCATGGTATTTTTTGGTCTGGGCGGCTTGTTTTATCTGGCGATGCTGTTGCCAATCATCGCGGTCACAGTGCGCCGTTTTCACGACCGCGATCTGTCGGGCTGGATCTATCTGGCAGCGATTGTTTTGGGGTTTGTGCCCTTCGTTGGCATCCTTGCCTCGATCGCGGCTTTTGTGATTACCGTGCTGAAAGGCACACCGGGCGAGAATAAATTTGGCCGCGACCCGCTTGGCCCTCAACACAGCGCCGACGTTTTCAACTAACCGCGCGTAGGGTTTGGTTCGAGTGATCTGGTTTCGGGCAGCTTTGCTGGGTATTTTGTTGGTGGCAAACCCGGCCACCGCGCAGACACCCGCTGATCCTGCGCAGGCTGGCCAACCAAAGATAACAGCGATTGATCCGCCGCGCAGTGCCGTGGCAGATCAATACCGTGCCAACGCCAAGGCGCATGGCGTGCAAACGGGTGCAACCTATGCCGCCAAACTGGAAGGCAGGTTGCGCAACGATGGTCGCTTTGTGCCGCCCGAAAAACCGGTAGAGCGTTCCCAATATAATGCGCCGTCGCTGTCGGGCGGCTATGGCATGCTGCTGGTGATTGCGGTGCTGCTGGCTGCTTTGGCGCTGTGGTTGCGTTTTGGTGGCGGCGGGGCGCTGCTGTCAAAAGGCCCCGGAGAGTTGGCAGAAAAATCAGTGGCACCCGAGGCGTGGAAACTGCCCGACGCAAATGCGTTGCCTGCGGGCGGCGATATCTTTGCCACCATCCGCGCCATGGCCGACAGGCGGGCGGCAATGGTGCTGCTGCTGCGCGCCAGCCTGATGCAGGCCGCCACCACCACCGGCACAAGGTTCGCGCGGTCTGACACCGAACGCGAGGCCTTGCGCCGCTTGCCGCCGTCGATCTTGGGGCGATCTGTGCTGGGCGATCTATTGCGAGAGGCGGAATTGGCGCATTACGGCGGGCGCGAAGTGTCCGAAGACACGCTTTTGCGCTGCATCGACCGTGCCCGCGCGCTGTTTGGCACCAAAGGTGCGCCCGCATGAGCATCGCCAAACCTGCCTTTATCGGGTTGGGCCTGCTTGCAGCATTGGGCTTGGGCTATCTGATGTTTACCCCCAGTCAAAGCCAGCAGCGCGACCGCGTTTTGGACGCATCGGTGATCGGGGTGGAAGGACTGTTCAGATGGCTGCCGGATCAGGGCATTCGCGTGGTGCGGTCCAACCCACGCCTGACGCCGCGCGCATCCAACCTGTCGATGCAGGTTTTGCCGCTGTATGATGTGGATTTGTTTTCTTACTCTGAACCGCCGCAAACCAAAGATGCCGAGATGCTGCAATCCAGTCAGCGCGATCTGGATTGGTGGGTGTTGGACGAAAAGTTGTATGCGTTGCGCACATTGGTCGTGCTGCCAAAGTGGCGCACGGGGTTTGTCAAATCCCAAGTGGCGCACGGTTCAACGCTGATCCCGATGGACCGGATCGACGACCTTTCCACCAATCTGTATTTGCCCCAGGATCTGGTGTTCCGGCTGGACGGCATATTTTTGATAAAACGCCTGTCTATGCAGCGTAGGCCCGACCGCAGTGTCGCCCTGTTTTACGCGCAATTGTTTCGCCGCGAGCTGTTGCCAGAGCGCTGCACCCAAGTGCTGGGCATCCTTGAGGGCGCGTTGCTGATCGACTGCGCCGCAGAAGACGGCGAGGGCCTGGCGCGGGCCTATTATTTGTCCGACCCTGATCTTTTGAACAATCATGGCCTGTCATTGGCCGAAAACGCCAGTTTTGCCGTCGATATGATCAGTGCGTTGCGCATAGCTGAAGCGCCGGGCGAAACCCGCCCCGTCTATCTGGATACCAGCACCGATTTGCTGCTGATCACCGACGACGGCGATGACGAGGCGCAGAATTATGAACGTGGTGAAACCGAATTCGCGCGGTTCTTTGAATATCCGTTGTCGGTGCTATGGGCGGTGGCGGGCGTGATATTGGCGCTGGCGGGCTGGCGCGGATTGCGGCGGTTTGGTCCGGCCGCGCACCCCATTCAAGACACGCTAGAGCAATCGAAAACCGTCGGCATCGACGCCAAAGCCCGGCTGTTGCGGATATCGGGCAATGATGGGCGCATGGTGGGGGAATTCGTGCGCGCAAGGCTGGACATGCTGGCCGAAGCGGCCTTTGGCGCAGGAACCGCCTCCAATACACCCGACACCACGCATGAGCGGCTGTTCAAATTGCTGGCCCGCCGCGATGCCGCCCTTTCGGGCCAATTTCGCACTGTATCTAACGATCTGATCACCCGCGGGCCCGCAATGGCGCAGCGGGATTTGTATCGCCTGCTTGAAACCTTCCGAGACCTTTTGGAAAGACTGACCTATGGACCTGACCAGATTTCAAAGCCTGATTGAAACCGTTCGCGCCGAAATTGGTAAGGCGGTGCAGGGGCAAGATGCCCTGATTGATTTGTTGCTGGTCAGCGTTTTTGCGCGCGGGCACTGCATTGTCGAAGGCCCGCCCGGCACCGCCAAAACCCTGCTGGCGCGGTCGGTGGCCGCGGTGATGGATCTCGATTTTGGCCGTATTCAGTTCACCCCCGATCTGATGCCGGGTGATGTGCTGGGTGTGAACCTGTTCAATTTTCAGACCAATGCGTTTGCGCTGACCAAAGGGCCGATCTTTTGCGATATTCTGCTGGCGGATGAGATTAACCGCGCGCCGCCAAAAACCCAATCGGCGCTGTTGCAGGCGATGAACGAACGGATGGTCACCATCGACGGCACCGATCATTCCTTGGGCCGCAATTTCTTTGTGATCGCCACGCAAAACCCGATTGAACAGCAAGGCACCTATCCACTGCCAGAGGCACAGCTTGACCGGTTCTTATTCAAACTTGTGGTCGATTTCCCTGCTCGCGACGCCGAGATCGACATTCTGATGCGCCACGCGGGCCAGCCGTTGGAATTTGACGCGCGCAGTGCAAGTTTGCAAAAAGTGATGTCAGCGCAGGATCTGGTCGATGGCCGCGCCTTGGTTGACGGCATCCGTTTGGACAAGTCGATCCTGATCTATATCGTCGATCTGATCCGGGCCACGCGCAATGATCCCGATATCTTGCATGGTGCCTCTACCCGTGCCGCCGATGCGCTGGCGGGGGCGGTGCGCGCCCGCGCAGCGGTTGAGGGGCGCGATTACGGGCTGCCCGATGATGTGCAGGCGCTTTTGTTGCCCACCTTGCGCCACCGCATCGTGCTGGGCCCCAGTGCCGAGATAGAGGGCCGCGTCGCCATCGACGTGTTGCGCAACATTCTGAACCGTATCGACGCGCCAAGGTAAATGCGCCCCTCAATCCGCCTTTTGACGGTTGCGCTGGCTTTGGCAGCCCTGACCACCGTGTTGGTGCTGTTGCAGCCCGATGCGCAGATGGCAGTTGCGGGGCTGTGGGCGGCTTTTGCCGTGGCGGGTCTGGGCGATTTGCTGGCGTCGACCCCGGCCAAACAACTGGATGTCGTCGTGGCTGCCCCTAAAACCGGGTATAGCGGCAGCACCGCGCGGCTGGTGGCGCAAATCACTGCGCGCAAATCTTCTTTGCCGCCGGGGCTGGTGGCGCGGCTTGATCTGGATACACCCTTGGGCGATGGGCTGTTGCCGATCCCTATGCGTAATGCAGACAACCGCCGCGCGGCCACTGCCACCGATCTTGCCTTGGCGCGGCGCGGGGTGCATGCAATCCGGTCAGTCGCGCTTAAATGGCAATCGCGGCTGGGGCTGTTTGAAATCATCGGCACATGGCCATTGAACCACACCCTGACCGTGGTGCCAGATATCACGCCTGTGCTGTCGGGCCAGATTCAAACCCAGATGCTGCCCCTGACCGAAGGCATCAAGGATATGCACACGCGGGGCCAGGGATCGGAATTTCACCAGCTGCGCGATTTCACCACCGGGATGGACCCGCGCAATATTGACTGGAAAAGGTCCGCCCGGATGCGCAGCCTGGTGGCCCGTGAAACCCGCGCCGAACGCAACCATCAGATCATGCTGTGTCTGGACAGTGGGCATCTGATGACCGAACGCATCGGCGGGTTGTCAAAACTTGATTGTGCGATCAACGCCGCCCTGGCATTGGCTTGGGCGGGTGGATTGGGCGGCGATCAGGTGGGGCTTTATAGCTTTGACAGCCGCCCGCGGGTGTTTGTGCCGCCCGCACCGGGCCGTGCGGCCTTTGCGCGCCTGCAGGCCACCTGTGCCGCCCTGAAGTATGAAACCGTGGAAACCAACCACACTTTGGGCATGACCCACCTGTCAGGCAAACTGGCGCGCAGGTCACTGATCATCGTGTTTTCCGATTTCGTTGACAGCATCACCGCCGAATTGATGGTTGAAAACATGACCGTCATAAGCCGCCGCCATTTGGTCCTGTTCGTGGCGCTGCGCGATCCGGCACTGGCCGCTTTGGCGCAGCCCGATTTGGTCACACTGGACGCCGTTGCCAAATCGGTTGCCGCCACACAATTGCTGCGCGAACGCCGCGACGTGTTGGACCGCTTGTCGCGGCTGGGAGTGATCTGCCTTGATACTACGCCCGAAACCCTGACGGCTGGGCTGATTTCGCGCTATATCGACATCAAATCGCGGGAATTGATATGAACACTGCCGCCCCCGATCTGCTGCGTTCCGCCCGGTTTCGCACGGAACGCGAGGCCAGCTGGCAATTGCTGGACCGGCTGGTTGCCAAAACCGAACGCTACGGTGGCAGGAACCTAAGCTATGACGAGGCGCGCGATCTGGCGACCTGCTACCGTCAGGCGATGAATTCCCTAAGTGTGGCACGTGATATCTCGCTGGATCGTGCGCTGCTGATGTATCTGGAACAGCTGTGCGCGCGGGCCTATCTGGTGGTTTACGCGCCGCAACAATCCTTGCGCGGGCTGGTGTCAAACCTGATCACGCATGGCATTCCCCAAGCGGTGCGCCGGTCGGCGACGCCCCTTTTGATCGGGTTTCTGGCGCTGCTGGTGGGCATTTTCGCGGGCTATCATCTGTATCAGCAAGACCCGTCGTGGTATTACACCTTCGTGCCCGGCGAATTGTCAGGCGGCCGCACGCCCGATGCCAGCGAAGACTATTTGCGCAGCACGATTTATGGTGACGAAGGCGGCGATGGCGATGAATTGGGCGCTTTTGCCAGTTATCTGTTTTCCCACAACACCCAAGTGGCGATTTTAACCTTTACGGTTGGCATTTTTCTGGCCGTGCCCAGCTTTTTGCTGACGTTTTACAATGGCCTGCTGCTGGGGGCGTTTTATGCGATGTTTGCGTCCAAAGGCCTGGGGTATGATCTGTTTGCGTGGCTGTCGATCCACGGCGTCACCGAAATGTCGGCGATTTGTTTTGCCTGCGCGGGCGGGGCGCGGCTGGGCCTGTGCGTGTTGATGCCGGGTGATATGACGCGGCGTGATGCGTTGAACCACCACGGGCGCGATGCCGTGAAATTGGTGATATTGGCCGCGTTCCTGCTGATCTTTGCCGCCTTTATCGAAGGTTTCTTGCGCCAGTTGATCCAGGATCCGGTCTGGCGGTTAACCATCGGCTGGGGCTTGGGGGTGGTTTGGGTGGCATGGCTGACCCTGTCGGGCCGCAAGGAACCGGCCAGATGACCAAACCCGCGAAAGTAAAGAAATCCAAAGCCGGACGTGGCGAAAACCGGCAGCTTCTGGCCGATTATCTGCCGCCCGAAGGCGTGCCGATTTCATTTCAGATAGGCTCTATGGGGGCCCGCTTTGGTGCGCAATTTCTGGATTTTCTGATCACTTATGGCGGGTTACTGGCGCTTTTGTTGTTCATGCTGTGGATCAATGTGCTGCCCGAAACCGCGTTTATCACGCTGTTTACGCTGCTGATTTTTATCATCCGGGTGCCTTATTACATCTTGTCCGAACTGGTCTGGAATGGCCGCACCCTGGGAAAGCGCATCGTCAAAATCCGGGTGATTTCGGCCAATGGCCGCCGTCTGACACCGCATCAGGTCACCGCGCGCAACCTGATGAAAGAGGCCGAGGTATTCACCCCGGCCACGCTGATATTGGGCGGGGCTACGGGCAATTGGGTGATGACGCTGATCACCATTACTTGGGTGTTAGGGGTGATTGCGCTGCCATTCTTCAACCGCAAACGCCAGCGGCTGGGCGATATGATTGCAGGCACCATCGTGGTGGAACAGCCCAAATCGGTGCTGCTGCCTGATCTGGCGAATGCGCGCGGTGTGAACGTGCAGCGCTTTACCTTCTTGCCAATGCACCTTGATTTCTATGGCAAGTTTGAATTGCAAATGTTGGAATCCATTCTGCGCGATCCCGGAAAATCACCAACCTATCAAATCGAGCTGGCCAGGGTAACACAGGCAATCATCAAGAAAATCGACTTTATTGATCCGGTTCCCCACAAAGATCAGCAAGAATTCCTGATCAGTTTTTATCGCGCCCAGCGCGAGCATCTGGAAAGCCGAAGGTTGTTTGGTGACCGGCGCGAGGATAAAAACCACAAGGCCGGCACGTGATCTGAAGTCGGTTGATTTCCGCTGAAACGACCCATAGATTTGCTTGATGATCGTCACATTCAGTCAACCGTTAACTTATGGCCCTGTGCGCGCCCCGCAAATTTAGCGGGGCTGACCAACCCTGTATCTGGTCCGCCCGATCCCGGTGCAGCCGCACCGCCCTTTTTAATGTCGGACCATCTTGATGAGCATCCTTGCCGTTAAATCCTTGTCGCTGACCCTTGGCGCGCCGCTGTTTCGCGACCTGAGCTTTACCGTGACCGCAGGCGACCGAATTGGCCTGATCGCCGCCAACGGGCGGGGGAAATCGTCGTTGCTGCGCTGTCTTGCGGGCCAATTGGACCCGACGTCCGGTGACATCACCCGCGCACGCGGGCTGACGATTGGTTTGGCCGAACAAGACGTGCCCCCCGCCCTGTTGCCGCAATCTTTCCGCGCCGCAGTGCTGTCTGCCCTTCCCCCGGATGAGGCAGCAAGCGAAAGCTGGCGTGCCGATATCGTGCTGGATGATCTGTCGGTGCCGCAGGCGTTTCGCGAAACCCTGCTGTCTGATCTGTCAGGCGGCTGGCAACGCACCGCCCTTTTGGCCCGCGTGGCGATTGCCGCCCCCGACATTTACCTTCTGGACGAACCCACCAACCACCTTGATCTGGCGCGCATCGGCCAGTTGCAGGCATGGCTTGATGCCCTGCCCCGCGATACCGGCGTGATCATCACCAGCCATGACCGCGCTTTTCTTGATCAGGCCACCTCGCGCAGCCTGTTTTTGCGTGAAACGGCCAGCCGGATATATGCCCTGCCTTATACCCGCGCCAAAGCTGCCCTGACCGAGGCCGACGGCGCGGACGAACGCCGCTTTGAAAACGATCAGAACAAGGCCGATCAACTGCGCCGTCAAGCGGCCAAGCTGAAGAACATCGGGATAAATTCGGGGTCCGATTTGCTGATCACCAAAACCAAACAACTGAAAGACCGCGCTGATAAGATCGAAGCCGCCGCCAGACCTGCCCACCGCGAAGGATCGGCGGGCGCAATCAAACTGGCCAATTCGGGCACCCATGCACGCGCGCTGATCACCCTTAACGATGCCACGATCACCATACCGGATGGGCGGGCGCTGTTTTCAACGGGGCAGAAATGGATCGAACGCGGCGACCGCGTGGTGATATTGGGCCGCAATGGTGCTGGCAAATCGCAGATGATCGGTGCAATCTTGCGCGCGATTTCCGCCCCAACTGCGGCGATCAAATCGGCAGCGACGCTGGTCTTGGGGCATTCCGATCAGATGCTGGCACAACTGCCCGATGCGCTGACGCCGTTCGCGCTGATCACGCAGCATACCATTGACCAAACCGCGCGGGGGCTGCTGTCTGGCGTCGGGATCAAACCCGATTGGCAGGAAAAGCCCATCGCCAAACTGTCGGGCGGCCAAAAGGCGCGGCTGGCAATGCTGGTGCTGCGGCTGTCGAACCCCAACTTTTACCTTTTGGACGAACCCACCAACCATCTGGATATCGAAGGCCAAGAGGCACTGGAAACCGAATTGCTGGCCCAAGGCGCCACTTGCTTGCTGGTCAGCCACGACCGCAGTTTCGTGCGCGCGGTTGGCAACCGTTTCTGGCAGATTATCGGCAAAAAGCTAGTCGAGGTCGATGATCCAGAAGCGTTTTTCGCGTCCGAGATTAAGGCGTAACGCAGGCCAATCTCTTTTACCCCCGCCACCCCTTCCCATATCCCGCCGCCCCGTGTATGCCCCGCCTTTGATCCCACCGGAGTAGTACCATGCAGGGCAGCGCCAATCTGAACTTGATGCTGAAAGCGGCGCGCCGCGCGGGCAAAAGCCTGGTGAAAGACTTCCGAGAGGTGGAAAACCTGCAAGTGTCCACCAAAGGCCCCGGCGATTTTGTGTCCAAAGCCGACCGCGAAGCCGAACGGATGATCAAGGAAGACCTGATGGGCGCACGGCCAACCTATGGCTGGCTGGGCGAGGAATCCGCGCCCGAAGCAGGCGCAGACCCCACCCGCCGCTGGATCGTTGATCCGCTGGATGGCACCACGAATTTCCTGCACGGCATGCCGCATTGGGCGGTGTCGATTGCGCTGGAACACAAGGGCGAGATTGTGTCTGCCGTGGTGTTTGATGCCGCCAAGGATGAAATGTTCTGGGCCGAAAAAGGTGCCGGGGCCTGGATGAACGAACGCCGGTTGCGCGTGTCGGGCAGACGGCAAATGCACGAGGCAGTGTTTGCCACTGGTGTTCCGTTCGGGGCCAAGAAAACCCTGCCCGCGATGCTGGCCGATCTGGCGCGTCTGATGCCCGCCTGTGCAGGCGTGCGCCGTTGGGGGGCCGCGTCGCTGGATTTGGCCTATGTCGCAGCTGGTCGCTATGATGGCTACTGGGAACGCGAATTGCAGCCTTGGGATATCGCTGCGGGCATACTGCTGGTGAAAGAGGCGGGCGGCATCGTGCAAGCGGTGCGCGAGGGTGATGATATTTTGGAAAAAGGTGCTGTCCTTTGTTCCAATGATCCGCTGTTTGCCCAATTCAGCAAAATCATCCGAAACGCCTGAAGTCAGAAAATTCTTCCTACGTCGGTTTTGCGTCTGACGGATGATTGATGCCATCGGTCCACGGCACCTCGCCCAGATCGCGGGGATTGACGCCATCCAAAATCGCCACATTGACCCCATATTCATTGGGGTTAGACCTGCGCTGATGATGGGTATAAATGCCGCAAGTCTTGCAAAACCAATGCTTTGCCGTCTTTGTGTTCCATTGATACAGCGTCAGATTATCCTGACCCTGCAATACAACAACGCCGCTTAACGGGGCCGTCACCGCAATCGCGCCCCGCTTGGCGCAATAGGAACAATCGCAGCGCCGCGCGGTGCGCATCCCGTCTGATAGCACCACTTCCAGCACCACAGCGCCGCAATGACAGTTGCCTTTCATCGCCGCCCCACGCGTGGAATGCTTGATTTGGCGTATTTATACTCTGCTGCCGGGTGTTGCGGATGCCCTTTCGTGCGTGTCCAAAACGCCCGCCCGCCCCGTCGCTGCAACGCAGGCCAGATCAGCACCGCCCCCCCGATAAATCCGCCAATATGCGCAAGATAAGCCACACCATCGGCAGTGGCACTCAGGCTGTTGAACAGTTGCAAGCCGAACCAGACGCCCAGCACTATCCATGCCGAAATAGCGAAAATCCGAAAGAAAATCACAAAGATAAACAGCACATCAACCCGCGCGCGCGGAAACAGCACCAGATAGCCGCCCAAAACCCCGGCAATCGCGCCCGATGCGCCGATCATCGGCACGCCCGACGTGGTGTCGGCCGCCACTTGCAACCCGGCGGCGGCAAAGCCACTGGCCAGATAGAACAGCGCAAAGCCCATATGGCCCAACTCATCTTCCAGATTATCGCCAAATATCCACAAAAACAGCATGTTGCCCGCCAGATGCAGCCAACCACCATGTAAGAACATATGCGTGATAACAGTGGCCGGGCTGTAGCCCGCCAGCAGCCGATCGGGAACAAGGCCCCAGTCATAAAAGAACTGGCCAAGCTGATCTTCGCTGCGCATCGTCAACCAATAGGCCAAAAACACCCCGATATTCACTGCAAGCAGCGCATAGGTGACAATCGGCGTGCGGCCTGACGGGTTATGATCACGGATCGGAAACATAAGCCAACTTTCCCGATCCGCGCCCCCTCGTCAAGCCGCCCCTACCTCAGCCAGCAATTGCGCATTGCCGCCTGACGCGGTGGTGTCGATGCAAACATGGCGTTCCAGCATGGCATGCGCCAGATCAGGCATTCCGCCGATCAGCGGCAGGATGGGGCCGGGGCGGTCTGCCAGAATGCGCACCCGCGTGCGCCCGCCTGCAGCATCGCCCCACCACATCACACCCGAAAACCCTTGCAAGCGTGACAATGCGTCAGGGGCCAGGCCGCTGGCCTCAACCGCGCGGCCACCAAGGGCGCGGACGGCTTGCGCCTGCGCCGCCGCAGTCGCCGCCGATGGGCCAAGGCACAGAACCGGGGCGCGCGGAACAGCCGTCAAGCGGTTCGATTCGCCCGTGGGGCCGGGCAGCACCAGCGCCTGCGGCGCGCCAAATGCCTGCGGTGTCAGACGCAACTGCGCTGCCACATCCGCCTCTGTCGTGACTTTATCTTCGACGCCCGCCACAGGTGCCGCCTGCAGCGTAAACCGCGGCACATACTCTGGCCCGCCCGCCTTTGGCCCCGTGCCCGAAAGCCCTTCGCCACCAAAGGGTTGGCTGCCCACCACAGCGCCGATCTGGTTGCGGTTGACGTAGGTGTTGCCAACGCGCAACCGTTCAACCACCCGCTGCACCCGGTCATCAATCCGGGTGTGCAAGCCAAATGTCAGGCCGTATCCGGTGGCATTCACCGCATCAATCACCGCATCAACCTGGCCTGCGGCAAAGGTCGCGATATGCAGCACCGGGCCAAAGATTTCGCGCGGCATCTGCTCGATCCCCGTCACCCGGATCACTGTGGGGCCGACAAAGGTGCCCGCCATCGGTGCCGCCATTTCCTTGATCACGCGGCCCTGACTGCGCGCGGCGGCGATATAGTCCTGAATGCCCTGCTGTGCAGCCCCGTCAATCACCGGCCCCACATCCGTGGCCAGATCCCAGGGATCGCCCAATGTCAGTTCATCCATCGCGCCAAACAGCATCTCTTGCACGTCGTGCGCCACGTCTTCTTGCACATACAAGCACCGCAGCGCCGAACAGCGCTGGCCCGCTGATTGAAAACCGGCGGCCAGAATATCACGCACCGCTTGTTCGGGCAGTGCCGTGCTGTCAACCAACATCGCGTTCAAGCCACCGGTTTCGGCAATCAACGGTGCGCTTGGATCAAGATGATCGGCCATGGATTTACGGATCAGCAAAGCTGTCGGCGTTGATCCGGTAAAGGCCACGCCCGCCACCCGTGGGTTGCGCGTGATCGCAGCACCTACCGCGCCATCGCCCGGCAACAATTGCAGCACCGTGGCAGGCACACCCGCGCGGTGCAATAAGTTTACCGCGAAAGCCGCAATCAAAGGGGTTTGCTCGGCCGGTTTGGCAATCACCGCATTGCCCGCCGCCAGTGCCGCCCCTATTTGCCCCGAAAAAATCGCCAGTGGAAAGTTCCACGGGCTGATGCAGGCAATCACGCCACGTGCCGGATTTGTCAGCCCCAGGCTTGCATCGGCGTAATAGCGCAGAAAATCCACCGCCTCGCGCAACTCGGCCACCGCATCGGCTTGGGTCTTGCCCGCCTCACGCGCCAGTATGGCAAAGGCTTTGCCAAAATCCGCCTCATATAAATCGGCGGCGCGTCGCAGCAC
Organism: Cypionkella sp.; assembly: GCA_031384605.1. Taxonomy (GTDB): domain Bacteria; phylum Pseudomonadota; class Alphaproteobacteria; order Rhodobacterales; family Rhodobacteraceae; genus JANNAT01. The sequence goes on along the minus strand of JANNAT010000141.1, from coordinate 162,916 downwards.
TGCCGCACGCTCAGCAGCAGGCACCGCCCAAGGCTGCGCTGCCGCCATCGCCGTATCAACATCCGCCATCGACGCAGGCACCACCTGCCCGATCACAGCCCCCGTCGCCGGATTGCGCAGATCAACCGATGGCGCACCCACCACGTTGCCCGCAATCATCGGCCGTGCCGTGAACTGCGCCTCGGCATAGCCTTCGCGCGTGGCCTGAATGCCCGCCAGATCAAACGCATCGGTCAGATCCCAGCCGCGCGAGTTTTCCCGCGCGCCAAACAGCAGCGGCCCGGTTGCAATGATCGGATTGCCGATAGCCGTCATCGCTGCAACCGCCGTCAGCGGACAGGCAGCGACAGTTTCCGGGCTGACGTCAACATCGACGATCTGGTTCACAAACGACGAATTCGCGCCGTTCTCCAACAGCCGCCGCACAAGATAAGCCAGCAAGTCGCGGTGCGCACCCACCGGGGCATAAATCCGGCAGCGGGTGGCGTGATCTGTCAGCACCATATCGTGCAGCCGTTCGCCCATGCCATGCAAGCGCTGGAATTCAAACGCAGATTTATCCTGCGCCATGTCCAGTATCGCCGCCACGGTATGCGCATTGTGGGTGGCGAATTGCGGATAAATCCGGTCTGTCATCGCCAAAAGTTTACGGGCATGCGCAATATAGGACACATCGGTTGATTGTTTGCGGGTGAACACCGGAAATGACGCCAGCCCCAACACTTGGGCGCGTTTCACCTCGGCATCCCAATAGGCCCCTTTGACCAGCCGCACCATGATCTTGCGATCCAACTTGACCGACAGCGCATAAAGCCAGTCAATCACCGCCCCCGCGCGCCGCCCGTAAGCCTGCACCACCACACCAAAGCCATCCCATCCGGCCAGTGATGGATCAGACAGCACCGCCTCGATCACCTCGCACGACAGCGCCAACCGGTCAGCCTCTTCTGCATCAATGTTAAACCCCAACCCCGCCGCCCGCGCCAAGCCCGCCAGCGCGCGCACCCTTGGCACCAGTTCTGCCATCACGCGGGCGCGTTTGGCCACCTCATACCGCGGATGCAGCGCCGATAGTTTCACCGAAATGCCGGGATTGGCGCGAATGTCGCCTTTGGTGGCCGCTGCCGCGATAGAGGTGATCGCCGCCGAATAAGACAGATGATACCGCCGCGCGTCACTTTCCGTGCGTGCAGCCTCGCCCAGCATATCATAGCTGTAGGTATAGCCCTGCCCTTCCAGTTCCCGCGCGCGTTTCATCGCCTTATCAATGGTTTCGCCCAAAACGAAATTGCGCCCCATTTCCTTCATCGCGCGGGTCACGGCGGTGCGGATCACCGGTTCACCCAGCCGTTTGACCGCCGCTTTCAGATGGCCCACCACGCCCACCGGGCCGTCATCCAGCACCTTTCCCGTCAACATCAATGCCCAGGTTGACGCATTGACCAAAGACGAGGCCGACTTGCCCAGATGCCGCCCCCAATCGGACGGTGCTATTTTATCTTCAATCAGCGCATCCATGGTGGTCGCATCCGGCACCCGTAACAAGGCTTCGGCCAGACACATCAGCGCCACGCCTTCATCGGTCGAAAGGCCATATTCGGCCAGAAAAACCTCCATCAGCCCCGGCTTGACCGAACCGCGGATTCGGCGAACCAAATCCGCCCCGGCGGCGGTAATCCGCGCCCGCGCCGGGCCATCCAGCCCCGCCTCAGCAATCAGCGATGTCAGCAAAGCGGCTTCACCCGCCAGACTGTCATTTTCGATCGCGGTCCAACTTTGGGTCAAAGTGCGCGGCATTTGCAGACTCCTGTCATTTGGGCCATGATAACGCAGGTTCGGCAGGCTGTTGTCCTGAAGTTTACCCAAAATTCAGCCGGTATGCACATCTATCCAAGGAAAACCCATGCAAATCGACCAAGTTGACCTTGACCGCTTTGATCTTGCCATCCTGCGCACACTTGCCGCCGATGGCCGCATTACTGCCACCGAACTGGCCCGCAGCATTGGCCTTTCCAAATCGCCAACCCAAGCCCGGATGAAACGGCTGGAAGACACCGGGGTGATCACGGGCTACCGCGCCCGCCTGAACCCCGATCGGATAGGTCTTTCACATGTCGCTTTTGTCGAAGTGCGCCTGTCTGACACCCGCGAAGCCGCCCTGCAGGCGTTCAACAAAGCCGCCCTGCTGATCCCCGAATTGGAACAATGCCACATGATCGCCAGCCGCTTTGACTATCTGCTGAAAATCCGCACCAGCGGCATGCAAGACTACCGCCGCGTGCTGGCCGATCACATCTCCGCCCTGCCTCACGTTGCCAATACATCAACCTACGTGGCGATGGAGGCGGTTAAAGAAGTGTTTTAACTGGTGCCCGCGGCCGGACTTGAACCGGCACGACCTTACGATCGGGAGATTTTAAGTCTCATGTGTCTACCATTTCACCACGCGGGCAGCGCCGTTCCAGCATATAGACCTGCGCGCCCGCGTAAAGCCATCAGATTGCTGCAGCGCCGCAATTGACAGTCTGCGCAGCGCTGTTTCATATGCGGATGACAATTTTACCAAGGGCTTTGCGATGAAAAAAGTCTATCCCACCGCCGCCGCCGCCCTTGATGGCGTGTTGTTCGACGGCATGCTGATCGCTTCGGGCGGCTTTGGTCTGTGCGGCATCCCCGAACTGCTGATCGCGGCCATCCGCGATGCGGGCACCAAAAACCTGACAATTGCGTCTAATAACGCGGGCGTCGATGGCTTTGGTCTGGGGCAATTGCTGGAAACCCGGCAAGTTCGCAAAATGATCTCGTCTTACGTCGGCGAAAACGCTGAATTCATGCGGCAGTATCTGTCGGGCGAACTGCAGCTGGAATTCAACCCCCAAGGCACGCTTGCCGAACGGCTGCGCGCAGGCGGGGCGGGGATCGCCGGGTTTTACACCCGCACCGGCGTCGGCACGGTGATTGCGGATGGTAAGGATCACAAGGATTTCAACGGCCAGACCTATATCTTGGAAACCGGCATCGTCGCCGATCTGGCCATCGTCAAGGCATGGAAGGCCGATCCATCGGGCAATCTGGTGTTTCGTAAAACCGCGCGCAACTTCAACCCGCCCGCGGCCACTTCGGGTAAAATCTGCGTGGCCGAAGTTGAAGAGATCGTGCCGCTTGGTGCGCTGGACCCGGATGGCATCCACCTGCCCGGCATTTATGTGCACCGAATTGTGCAAGGTGCCCACGAAAAACGCATCGAAAACCGCACCGTTCGCCAAAAGGAGGTGCAGTAATGTCTCGGACAATGCTGTTTGTGATAATCGGATGGCAGGTTGGATCTATTGCGACCTTCATTAAAATTACTTTCTTTGATGGCTATATTTACACTTGGTGGAATTGGATAATCGTCGTTCCAATCAATATATTCCTAGGAGAAATCTGGCCAATCTATTGGACCATTCTGAGACCAATCTTCGGAGCAGCTGGAGCATAAAAATGTGGGATCGCAACCAAATGGCCGCGCGCGCAGGGCTGGAACTGCAAGACGGCTGGTATGTCAACCTTGGCATCGGCATTCCAACGCTGGTGGCCAATTATATCCCCAAGGGCGTCGAGGTTACGCTACAATCTGAAAACGGCATGCTGGGCATGGGGCCGTTTCCCTATGCCGGGATGGAAGACGCCGATCTGATCAACGCAGGCAAGCAAACCATAACCGAATTGCCGCAAACCGCCTATTTCGATTCTGCGCAGTCTTTCGCCATGATCCGCGGCGGCAAAATCGCGATGGCGATCCTTGGCGCAATGGAGGTCAGCGAATCCGGCGATCTGGCCAATTGGATGATCCCCGGCAAACTGGTCAAAGGCATGGGCGGGGCGATGGATCTGGTCGCAGGCGTAGGCCGCGTTGTGGTGGTGATGGATCACACCTCAAAGCACGGCGACTCCAAAGTGCTGAAATCCTGCACTTTGCCCTTGACGGGCCGCGCCGTGGTCAACCGCATTATCACCAATCTCGGCGTGCTGGATGTGGTGCCGGGGGGGCTTAAACTGATCGAATGCGCCGATGGTGTCACCGAGGCCGAAATACGCGCGGCCACCGAAGCGCATATACTTCCTTAAACATTCATTTTGGTCCAAATACTCTGGGGGGTGAGTGCGCAGCACGAGGGGGGCAACGCCCACCTAAAATTCTTACTTAAGAATTTTCCCTCGAACCGCTAGCCTACCCGCCCGCCGCGATCACCTTGAACACGCAAGGGTCTGTCACAAGTTCCGGCGGGGTCTGGCACAGGCCTTGCGCCACCACCCAGGCCGCCAGAACTTTGGGCACGTAATCGCGGGTTTCCGCATAGGGCGGCACGCCGGAATTGGCCGTCACCGCCCCTTCCCCTGCATTATAGGCCGCCAGCACCATCAGCGGATCCCTGTCAAAGGTCTTCATCAGCCAGTTCAGATAGGCCACGCCGCCTTTGATATTCTGCGCAGGATCGGTGGCATCGCTCACCCCAAACCGCGCCGCCGTTGCCGGGATCAGCTGCATCAGGCCTTGCGCGCCGGCTGAACTTACCGCATCCGGCTTACCAGCGCTTTCAATTCCGATCACCGCCAGCACCAGCGCAGGCGATACATTGGTGCCGATGGTCGCCTTCAAAATCTCGGTGCCATAGGTTTCGGCCAGTTCCTGCATGCCTTGCATACGGGGTGCCGCAACGGATGCCCCCCCCGGCCCCATGCTCAATGTCGCCAGCGCCAGCGGGAACCGCCCCGCAACCTGATCTTGCTGGGCGGGCACCGTCTCCCAGAACCAATCGTATTGTGCCCCTGCGGGAAGGGCTGGCACAACCGGGCCCAGCGCGGCATCTGCGCTTGCGTCTTTGCGTGGCTCAACCACCGGTAGGGCCGCCAACACCCGGGCTTGTTCGACAGGATCAATTTGCACGGTGATTCTTTTGCCCGCCAGCCCACCGCCGGCTTTTACCCGCTTAAAGGTAAAATCCGTTGCAACCACAGCCTCTTGCGCCGCAGCCGGTATGGGCAGCAGACAGCATAGAATCACCAAAAGCCCGACTTTTGCCCGTTGCATCGCCAAAGATGCCGCCTGTTTTTATTATCGTTAGGTGCAGTTTTACACGAGCGCGTCGCGCAATCTATGCAACTTGCGCAACAATAAAGGCTTTTTTGCCAAATTCGGCGCAAAAGCAACGGTCTGCAACCCAAGGATGAACGAAAATTCAAAAGTAAAATTTAATATAATCAAATGCTTACCATTTTTATGCGCTTTTTTTGGGATACACAAAAATGCCCAAATCTGACCCAACTGGGAACACGATCAGACGTGCATATAGGGTCATACCGAACGGCACCGGATGCGAAACAGAGGTCGCAGCCAAATAAGGGGTCGGGGCGGTTATGAAACCGAAAGCATCTCCTTGAAAGGGAACCACCATGACCATGTTGAACACATTCAAAGCCTTCGCAAACGACGAATCTGGCGCAGTAACCGTTGACTGGGTCGTTCTGACCGCTGCCATCGTAGGCCTTGGCCTGATCGTTATGCAATCTGTTGGCGGCGGGATCGAAGATCTGGCAGGCAAAATCGAAGCCGATCTGAAGAACGACGCTTCGGGCTACACCACTCAGGTTACTGCTACGCCCTAATCTGGCATATTTTACTGCCTGAACAGGTAGGGGCCGCGTCCGGGATGGGACGCGGCCTTTTCCATATGCCTGTGGCCTTGGAATGACCTTAATCACGGCATTACAATTCCTGAATTCAGCCACAAAGTTCTGCGAATTAGACCAATGCCATACTGCGTCCTACGACCGCGGTTTTGGCACAAAGACCAAGAGGGACGAAAAATGGCCAAGTTAATGACAGATTTTTTCGTTCAAGAGGACGGTGCCGTAACCGTCGATTGGGTTGTGATGACGGCCGCTATTGTTGGCATCGGAATGCTGGTTATCGCCCCAATCGCTTCGACCACCGACAGTAACTCTGCAAATATGTCCACGTTCATCAAGGCAATCGAAGTGGGTGATGGCGTAGACTGACACGATGTACAGCTGCCTGCATTCTTTGTGCAGACGATAAAAGTGGGAAAAGGTAATACAATGCGTATGATATTCGGACTGGTGCTGATGGCGGGTCTCGTGTTGGCGGGGGCTGCGGTTTACATGGCCAAAGGCTATATCTCAAAACAAGAGATGGCCGCCCGCAATGAAAAGATCATCCTGCAGAAAACCGGCGGATTGATCGAAGTCTTTGTGCTGAACAAGCCGAAGAACTATGGCGAAAAGATCACCAAAGACGATGTCCAGCTTAGCTATTGGCCAAAGAATGCCATGCCTGAAGGAACATTTACAGAAATGGCGATGTTGTTTCCGAATGAAACCGCCGAGCCGCGTTACGTGATCCGCCAGATGGAAAAGTTTGAACCGATCCTCGCGATCAAAGTCACCCAACCGGGCGAACAATCCGGTCTGACCGGCGAGATTGAAAAGGGCATGCGCGCCTTTGCGATCAACGTCGAAGCCGCTGATTTCCTGCAACCGGGCGACCGCGTTGATATCTATTGGACGGGCGCCATCGCCGGCACCAACGGCGAGACAACCCGCCTGATCGAAAGCTCGATGAAGATCATCGCAACCGACCGCAGTATCGAGGGTGGCGTGTCCGATGCCTCGATCCAGCGCCGCACGATGACGGTGGCGGTTTCGCCAGAACAGGTCGCCCGATTGGCGCAGGCGCAGGCCACGGGGCGTCTGGTGATGGCTTTGGTCGGCACCGGTGATACCACGGCGTCAGGCCTGATCGAAGTGAACAGCAAAGATCTGCTGGGCATCGAAACCGCAGCGCCAGTCGAGGTGGCCGCAGCCGCCAAAACCTGCTCGATCCGCACCCGCAAAGGCGCTGATGTTATCGACACACCGATTCCCTGCACAAACTAAGCGCTGTAGACACCCGTCGCTGCCACTGTATCTGGTGGCAGCGACGGCGCAATACCGCATCCGCTGGGGGGCTGTTGCAACTTATCCACATAAGGAACGGCGTCCAAGCTTTTGATTCTTGATTAAAAATCTCATGTGGGGCATCTTACAAAGTGGAGCGGGCACCAAAGACCCGACCAGAGGCGTGATCGAAAGGGCAGGTCACATGAATATGCGACATCTTTTTGCGGCTGGGTTGCTGGGGGCCGCGCTGGCCTCGACGGCGATCAACCCGCTGTCGGCACAGACGCTGCGTATCCTGGAAGGGTCCGTTTCAGCACCCCTTGTCGTGCCGATGAACCGCGCCGTTGTGGTTGAAAGCGACATCGCCTTTGGCGAGATATCCATTGCCAATCCAGGGATCGCCGATATTTCCACCTTGACCGATAAATCGGTTTACGTGCTGGGCAAAACGCCGGGCCGCACGACGATGACTTTGCTTGCCCCCGATGGCAAACTGATCTCGAACGTCGAAGTTCAGGTCTCGCCAGACATTGCCGAATTCAAAGAACGTCTGCGCCAGATCCTGCCCGGCGAAAACATCGAAGTGCGCACGGCCAATGACGGTATCGTCATGTCGGGCACGGTTTCATCAACGGCCAAACTGGACCGCGCCCTTGATCTGGCACAACGCTATGCGCCCGAACGGGTGTCCAACTTGATGAGCGTGGGCGGAACCCAGCAAGTGATGCTGAAAGTGCGCTTTGCCGAAATGCAGCGCTCGGTTTCCAAAAGCCTGTCGGCGTCTTTGGGGGTGTCGGGCGGCACAAATTCGGGCATCATCGCTGGCACCGGTATTTTGGCAGACCAGACACGGCTTGCCAGCCTGTTGAATGGCGGCAACATTTCCAGCCCGAACGAGGCAGCAGGTCGTACGGCCTTGGGCTTTACCGCAGGTTCGCTTGAATTTGCGGTGCTGCTAGAGGCGTTGGAATCCAAAGGTGTTGTGCGCACGCTGGCCGAACCCAACCTGACCGCGCTGTCCGGCCAAGAGGCCAAGTTTCTGGCGGGTGGCGAATATCCGATCCCGATATCTGCGGGTGACGGTAAAATCGCCGTCGAATACAAACCCTTCGGCGTCGAGTTAATCTTTACCCCTGTCGTTGTTGATGGCGACATCATCAACCTGACCATAAACGCCTCGGTTTCTTCGATTGATACCACAACATCGCTGCAATCGGGCGGTGTCACGGTGAACGCGTTCAAGCGGCGCGAAACCTCGACCACTGTCGAGATGCGCGACGGCGAAAGCTTTGCCATCGCCGGCCTGTTGCAAGACGACTTCCGCGATTTGAACGGACAAGTGCCATGGCTGGGCGATATCCCGATTTTGGGCGCGCTGTTCCGCTCGTCGCAATATCAGCGCGCGCAATCTGAACTGGTGATCATCGTCACGCCGCATCTTGTGTCCCCCACCCGTGGCGAGGCTTTGGCCCTGCCAACCGACCGCGTGCGCATTCCTACCGAGAAAGAACTGTTCTTGTTTGGCAAAGTGGCGGGATCGCAAACCGGTGCGGCTGGCGAAGTGGCCCGTCAGGATTTCACCGGCTCTTATGGCTATGTGATGGAGTGATCTGATGCGGATACGGTCCATACATATTCTGGCAAGTGTCACCCTTCTTGCGTTGGCCTCTTGCACGACCACCAAATTCAACAGCGAACTGGGGTCCGAGGTTGACGAAGGCAATTTCGGCAATTCCACGATGAACAACACAATGCTGATGACCGGGCAACTTGAGGCGACCCAAGCGTTGGCAAACCGCTTTGCCAATGAAGTGCCGTCGACCATTACCTTTGCGTTCAACAGCTCTGAATTGACGGAAACCGCGCGCGCCACGTTGCGTGGTCAGGCCAAATGGATCCGGCAGTTCCCCGAAGTGCGCTTCCGCGTTTACGGTCATACCGATCTTGTCGGATCAAACGCCTATAACAAGGCCCTTGGCCTGCGTCGTGCAAAGGCCGCAGTTGCCTATCTTGCCAGCCAAGGCATCGGCGGCGCGCGGCTGGAAGCGGTGGCATCGTTTGGCAAAACCCAGCCCGTTGTGCAAACCAATGGCCCCGAAGAACGCAACAGGCGCACCGTGACCGAAGTTTCGGGCTTTGTTGGCAACCATCCGATGGTGCTGAACGGAAAATACGCTGCGATCATTTTCCGCGAATATGTGATTTCCGCCGATCGTCCGCATCCGGGCGGCGCTGATGCCGCAGCAGCACCTGCACCGGGTTGATAATATCAGCATGATCTGCACCGATACCAAAACGCCACACCCTGTGGCGTTTTGTTTTTCAGATCGCTGAAAGATTCCATAAAGCGTTTCGGGTTTTCGTTGAAATCCCAAGCATCAGAATTCAAGCACTTTTGGTTTGAATTCTGATCCAACTTAAACTCGAAACGCTCTAATCGCCGCACAGGTTCAAAATTTCCGCCCCATTCGTTTCCAAAATTGTTTCCGAATTCGTTAAAGACCTAAGATTAACGATCTTTTAGCCCCAATATAGCCAATATCTGCCTGCATCTTAACGCCAATGGGATCCGCCGCCATGCGCCATAGCGCAGCGGTGGGCTCGGTTTGTTTGTGACCTTTCGCATGCGGCGAACGGTTCCACCCAAGCGGTAGATGTCTTGAGAAGGACGATATAGTGATGACAAGCGTAGCAACTCTTCAGCCAGATCCGGCCCCAATTTTGGCCTGCACAATTTCGCGCGACGTGCAGAACTTTGAGATGCTGATCGACGATATGGAGCAAGAGCTGGGCGAAAGCTGGGGCGATCTTGGCTTTGAAGACGCGTTGATCTTTCTGGATCAGCCCGAATCTGCGTCGCTTGAATTTGTTGCCATTGCCGTGGATGGCGAAGATGAGGCCGATCTGACGCGGATCTCAGAGATTATTCGGACTGCAAAGGCAAAATCGGTCAAGGTGATCTTGATTGCCGATCAGGTCAGCCCTGTGGCCTTGCATCAACTGCTTCGCCTGGGGGCCGAAGATTTTGTGCCTTATCCGCTGCCGGATGGGGCGCTGCACGACGCAATTGCGCGCATTCGCACCCAAGCCGCAGCAGCTGCAGCACCGCCCGCAGCAGCCGAGCCCACAGTTTTGCCGTCCGTTGCCGCCCCACCCGCAGCCGAGCCGCCGCATGATGACGAACCACACCCCACTTTCAAAGCCAAAGGTGACCGCAACGCTGTGGTGCTTGCCGTGCATGGGTTGGCGGGCGGGGTCGGCGCGTCCACGTTTGCCACAAATCTGGCTTGGGAATTGGCAACGATCAGCAAAACCGACGCGCCACGCGTTTGCCTGATCGACCTTGATTTCCAATATGGATCCATTGCCACCTATCTGGACCTGCCGCGCAAAGAGGCGGTGTTTGATCTGCTGACAGATATCGGGTCTGCCGACAGCGATGCTTTGCTGCATGCGATGCTGACCTTCAACGACAAGCTGCATGTGCTGACAGCACCGTCAGATATGCTGCCGCTGGACATTGTCACCCCCGAGGATATCGCCCGCCTGATTGACATGGCACGCGCCAATTTCGATTTTGTCATCATCGACATGCCCAAAACCATCGTGGCCTGGACGGAAACCGTGCTGAACCGGGCGCATATTTACTTTGCGTTGATGGAACTTGATCTAAGATCAGCCCAAAACGTGCTGCGGCTGGTTCGCGCGCTAAAGGCCGAAGCCTTGCCGCATGAAAAACTGCGCTATGCTTTGAACCGCGCGCCCAAATTTACCGATCTTTCGGCAAAAAGCCGGGTGAAACGCATGGCAGAAAGCCTTGATATCACTATCGAAATACAAATGCCCGACGGGGGCACGCAGATCACTCAGGCCAATGATCACGGCCTGCCGCTTAGTGAAAATGCGGCCAAAAACCCGTTGCGCAAAGAGATCCAAAAGCTGGCCAAGTCGTTGTTTGATCTGAACAAGGCCACCGCGACGGGCAAGAAATAGCTGTTACTGCATTGATTGGGGACTAAAATGTTTTCTCGTTTCAAAAAGCCCGAAGGGGCAGCACCCAGACCCGGCGCGCCCGTGGCCGCAAACGGTGCAGCCCCGGCTGGCCGCCCGGCCGCAGCGCCCGCCAAACCAACCATGGGATCGCGGCCTATGCCGTCAGGCCCGGTGCCGCGCCCTGCTGCCGAAGTGGCCGCCGCCGAAAAAGAGAAAAAGCGCAAAGACCGTCTGGCCGAGTTGAAGCAAGAACTGCACAAGCGCTTGATCGACAACCTTAACCTTGCGGCCCTTGAACAGGCGTCCGAGGCCAATCTGAAAGCAGAAATCTCGTCCATCGCGTCCGAGGCGTTGGATGAAATGGCCGTGGCGCTGAACAAAGAAGACCGCGCGATCCTTAATCAAGAATTGTATGACGAAGTGATGGGCCTTGGCCCTTTGGAACCGTTGCTGAAAGACGAATCGGTTAACGATATTCTGGTCAACGGCCCGAACCGCATTTTCGTGGAACGCGGCGGCAAGCTGGAACTGACCGACATCACCTTCAAGGATGAACGCCACCTGTTGCGCATCATCGACAAGATCGTTTCCGCCGTGGGCCGCCGGGTTGACGAATCGAACCCCTATGTCGATGCGCGTCTGAAAGACGGCAGCCGCTTTAACGCCATGGTGCCGCCGGTTGCGGTGGATGGCAGTCTGGTGTCGATCCGGAAATTCAAGAAAGAAAAACTGGGCGTGCCCGATCTGGTGCGATTCGGGGCCTTTACCGAAGAGATTGCCCTTTATCTGCAAGCCGCCGTTTCCTGCCGGTTGAACATCATCGTGTCGGGCGGCACGGGGTCGGGCAAAACCACCACGCTGAACGCGCTTTCCAGCTTTATCGACAACACCGAACGCGTGCTGACCATCGAGGATACCGCCGAATTACAGCTGCAACAGGTCCACGTGGGCCGGATGGAAAGCCGTCCGCCAAACGTTGAAGGCAAAGGTGCTGTCACCCAACGCGACTGTCTGCGCAACGCCCTTCGGATGCGTCCAGACCGCATCATCGTGGGGGAAACCCGCGGTGAAGAGGTGATCGACATGTTGCAGGCGATGAACACCGGCCACGACGGATCAATGACCACGATCCACGCCAACAGCGCCCGTGACGGTATTTCGCGCCTTGAAAACATGGTCGCGATGGCGGGCATCGAAATGCCGCTAAAGGCTGTGCGCAGTCAGATCGCCTCGGCGGTGAACCTGATCGTGCAGGCGTCCCGCTTGCAAGACGGCTCGCGTCGCATGGTGTCGGTGACCGAAATCACCGGCATGGAAGGCGATGTGATCTCGATGCAAGAGGTGTTTCGCTATGAACGCCTGGGCGTTGAACCCAACGGCAAAATCATCGGGCGTTTTAACGCCACCGGTGTGCGCAGCCATTATTCAGATCGGTTTCGTCAGTGGGGCTATGATCTGCCCGCGTCCATCTATGAACCCATCGTCTGAGGCATATCATGACAATCAGCGCCGCCCCCCTAATCTATGTTTTGATCTTTCTGGCCGTCGTGGCCCTGGTCGAAGGTATTTATCTGACGGTTTTTGGCAAATCCATCAGCCTGAACAGCCGGATGAGCCGCCGTCTGGCCTTGCTGGAGAAAAACCGCAACCGCGAAGAAGTGCTGGAACAACTGCGCAAAGAAGCCAGCCAGCACGCAAATTCGCGTGGTATTCCGCTTTATGCCATTCTGGCCACCAAGGCGCAAAAGGCCAATATCGCCTTTACGCCGGGGCAGTTGGTTGGGATCATGGGCCTTGTCACCGTGTTTGCCTTTCTGGGCCTGACCATTGGCACCGCTGTTGATACCCCCATTCGCGCGCTGATTGCCGTGGGGATGGGCGTGGGTGGAGTCTATATGTGGGTCAACAAAAAAGCCAAGAAACGTATGGACCTGATGAACGAACAACTGCCCGATGCGGTGGAACTGATGGTGCGGTCTTTGCGCGTTGGCCATCCGTTTTCATCCGCCATCGGCATTGTCTCGAAAGAGGTGCCCGATCCTTTGGGCACCGAATTTGGCATGATCGCGGATGAGGCCGCCTATGGCCGCAACGTGGCCGACAGCCTTAAGGCCTTTGCCGAACGCGTCGACAGTCAGGATTTACGCTTTCTTGCGGTGGCGGTTACCATTCAGCAAACCTCGGGCGGTAATCTGGCCGAAATTCTGGATGGCCTGTCCAAAGTGATCCGGGCGCGCTTCAAACTGTTCCGCCGCGTCAATGCCATTACGGCTGAAGCGAAATGGTCTGGCATGTTTCTGTCGGCTTTTCCGATTGGCGCGCTGGTCATGATCAACGTGGTCAAACCCGACTACTTTGACAAAGTCAAAGACACCCCCGCTTTTGTGCCGGCTTGCTTGGTTGTGGCCGTGTTTTTGATCATCAACATCATCTTCATGCGAATGATGGTGAATATTAAGGTTTGAATGCATCATGGAACTTCTTACCAACTTAAACACGTCTTTGGTCGACAGCTTTGGCCCCTTAGGTCCGCTTTTGCTGCTGGGTGGGCTTGGACTGGCGCTGATGGTCGCGGTGATTCCCTTTTTGCTGCAAAAACCGGCCGAACCGTTTGATAAGTTAAAGGCCCTGCGCCAGAATGCCCAAGCCACCGTCAAGGGCGGCAAAGAGCTGCGGATTTCGGATAAGGCGGACAAGCTTGAAAAGTTTGCAACCTTCCTTGAACCCCAAGACGTTGTCACCATGACCGCCTCGCGGATGAAACTGCTGCGGGCGGGCTATAAGGCCAAGAATGCAGTGCGCACGTTCCACTTTGCGCAGTTTTCTTTGGGATTGGGGTTTTTGGGGCTGGGTCTCGCCTATGCGCTGATCACCAAAATGCAGCAAGAAGTCACGACACAATTCATGATCATGTCGACGATTGGGCCGGGCGCTGCCGGATATTATCTGCCGCAATACTGGGTGCAGCGCCGGGTGCAAAAACGCCAGAACGAAATCGTGCAGGGCTTTCCCGACGCACTTGATCTGATGTTGGTCTGCGTTGAGGCGGGCCAATCGCTGGATCAGTCCATCAACCGCATCGCCAAGGAAAGCCGCGCCGGATACCCCGCACTGGCCGAAGAATTTGAAATGGTCGCCCAAGAGGTGAAGGCCGGCAAAGAACGCGTTGCGGTGTTGAAAGACATGTCAGAGCGTATCGGCGTTGCCGACATCTCGTCTTTTGTGACAACTTTGGTGCAATCGGCAACTTTCGGCACCTCAATGTCCGAAGCATTGCGGGTCTATTCCTTGGAAATGCGTGACAAACGCGTGATGAAAGCAGAAGAACTGGCAAACAAGTTGCCGACCAAGCTTACCCTTGGCACAATGCTGTTCACTCTGCCGCCGTTGTTGATCATCCTGATCGGCCCGTCGGTCCACGGAATTGCGACAAACCTCGGAGGGGGCTGACCCTTGTGATGAACCCTGCGGCGCTGGCCGTATTGATCTGCACCACCTTGGCCGCCTGTTCCACGACAGGCGGCCTTGGCGCATTGCGCGCGGCCAATGATACGCGCATCCCCGGTACCGATGTCAGCAAGACCGGCGTTGATGGCCTGCTGGTGGGCCACCGCTTGATGGAAGCGGGCGAATATGAACTGGCGATGAAAGCCTACCTTCGGGCGGCCGCCGAAGACGGCATGAATGTTGATGTGCTGTCGGCCATCGGGTCGGCCAACCTGCAATTGGGCCGCCTGGGTCAGGCCGAACAAATCTTGCGCCGTGCGACAGAACTGGACCCCAGCTTTGTGCCAGCATTGAACAATCTGGGTGTGGTTTTGATGGAACGCGGCAAAGCAGGCGAGGCGCGGGTGGTCTTTCAGCAGGCTTTCGCCTTGGACAGTGGCCAAACAGACTCGATCCGCGAAAATCTGCGGCTGGCTATCGCCGAGACCGAAAACTCGGTGTATGCTGTCGAAGACGTTAAAAAACCGGTGATGAACCTCGTGCGGCGCGGTCAGGGATCCTACGTTCTTCTGTCGCAACTTTAAGATCTGGCCTACCTGGACGAAATTGAGCAGCAAGCAGACCAAAGGACGCGAAAATGCGCCACCCTGTAATTATTGCCCTGTGCCTGTCGGGCGCTGTTGGCCTGACAGCTTGTCAGAAACCCCAGTCCGATGCCGAAGTGCAGCGCGCGCTGAAAAGCGTGAATGTCATCGACGAATCCAACCTAAGCGACATCATGCTGACGGTCGGCGACCCGAATGAGGCTGTGGCCTATTTCAAGAGATCCTCGGATGAAAACCCTGAACGCATTGATCTGAAACGCGGGCTTGCGAAATCACTGGTGCGCGCGGGCCGCCCCACCGAGGCGATTGCCGTCTGGACGGCAATTCTGACATCGCCTGAAGGCACGCCGGATGATCGCGTCAGCCTGGCAGATGCGTTGATCCGGTCAAACGAATGGCCGCGCGCCGAAGCCGAGTTGAACAAAATTCCCCCCACCCATGAAACCTATGAACGCTACCGGCTAGAGGCGATGGTGGCCGACAGCAAAAAGAACTGGAAAAAAGCCGACAGTTTTTATGAAATTGCCGCAGGCCTTACCACCAAGCCCGCCGGTGTTTTGAACAACTGGGGTTTTTCCAAACTGACGCGGGGCGACAGCGTGGGTGCCGAAAAACTGTTTGTCGAAGCCGTGACCTATGACAACACCATGTTTACTGCGAAAAATAATCTGGTTCTGGCGCGGGCGGCCCAGCGCAAATACGAAATGCCCGTCGTGCCGATGAGCCAGACCGAACGCGCAGAACTTTTTTACACCATGGGTCTGGCGGCGGTAAAACAGGGCGATACTCAAGTGGGCCGCGCCTTGTTGCAAGAGGCCGTGGAAACCCATCCCCAATATTTTGAGGCCGCCGCGCGGTCGCTTGCAGCGCTGGAAAGCTGATCCCATGTTGACACCTTTTGGCGCGCTGGTGCTGTTGCCGTTCGTATCGGCCATTGGCATCTGGGTATCGTGGAGCGATATGCGCTTTATGAAAATCCCCAACAAAGCGGTGATCGCCCTTGCTTTGGTCTGGCTGATCGTCGGCGTCTTTCTGGTGCCGATCAACGTCTGGCTGTGGGGCTGGGCCTTGGCGGCTATCGTTCTGGTTCTGGGGTTCGTGTCCAACGCGGCTGGTCTTATTGGCGCGGGCGATGCAAAATTCGCCGCCGCCATGGCGCCGTTCTTTGTAAATGCCAACATCAAACTGGTGCTGCTGTTGTTCGCATCCTGCCTGCTGGGCGCCTTTGCAGCGCACCGATTGGCGCGCATGGTCCCGGCGCTACGGGGGGCCACGATGGAATGGGCCAGTTGGACACATAAAGATTTCCCGATGGGGCTGGCGCTGTCAGGAACACTAATCTTCTATATTTTGGCCTTAGTTAGGTCCTTATTGTAAGCCATCCTTCGGACTGTTGAACATCGGGACACAATTGGCCCGGTTGGTGCAGGGGGTCCGTCGATGAACATGCAAGTGCCACTGGGGGTGATTCCTCCACCGCAACCAAAGTCGTTGGCCGAAACCGGTCTTTCGATCGTGATGATGCGCGACATCCTGCTAAAGACCATGTTCCGCACCAACCTTGATCTGGTAAGCGCCATTTCCCGTGCCATCGCCCTGCCCGTGCAGTTGACCCAGGAACTGGTTGATCTGGCCCGCAGCCAGAAATTGTTGCAGGCCACCGGCACCTTGCACGCCAATTCTGGCAACGAGATGGGCTATCAATTGACCGACGGCGGCAAGGCACGAGCCTTGGACGGGCTGTCGCAATCAGAATATTACGGATCCATGCCGGTGCCACTGGCGATGTATTCCGAACAGATGAAGCGCCAATCGGTGCGCAACATCAAAATGACCCGACCCGAACTGATGAAGGGCATGGGGCATCTGATCCTGCCAGACGATCTGATCGGAAATCTTGGTCCTGCGGTAACCTCTGGCCGATCAATCCTGATGTATGGCCCGCCCGGCAATGGCAAATCATCCATTTCAAACGGCATCCGCGCGGCTTTGGGGGATAAAATCTATATCCCCCGCGCGATTGAATATTCCGGGCAGGTGATCACGGTTTACGATCCGATCGTGCATGCCTTGGCCGAAGAGGCGGTAGACGATCCGAATTCGATCCGCCGCACCGGCAACCGGTTCGACAACCGCTATGTCTATTGCGAACGCCCCAGCGTGATCACGGGCGGTGAATTGACGCTGGATATGTTGGATTTGAAATACAATCCAACTGCGCGCACCTATCAGGCCCCGCTGCAGTTAAAGGCTTCGGGTGGCATTTTCATCGTCGACGACTTGGGCCGGCAAGCGGAATCGCCGCAAAAACTGGTGAACCGCTGGATCGTGCCACTGGAGGAATCTCGCGATATTCTGGCGCTGCAATCGGGTGAAAAATTCACCGTTCCCTTCGATACACTTGTGATTTTCTCAACCAACTTCCACCCGAATGAAATTTTCGATGGGGCTGCGTTGCGGCGGATTTTCTTCAAGATCAAAATCGACGGCCCGACACAAGACATGTTCCTGAAAATCTTTGCCATGGTCGCGCGCAAGAAGAAAATGCCGCTGGACGAGGCGACAATGCTGCATATGCTGAAGGTGAAATACCCCACCATCGACAACAACTTTGCCAATTATCAACCGACGTTTTTAATCGACCAGATGATCGCGATGTGTGAGTTCGAAGGCATCCCCACCCAGATGACCCCCGATATGATTGATCGCGCCTGGGGCAACATGTTCGTGAAGGATGAAAAGATCGCGAAGTGACGGGGGGGTGAAAATTTTTCGCGGCCCCCGCCTGACCGTAAAATCCGATCAGATAAACCGGCGAACTCCGGTTTCGGTGACCATTAAATCCAACTTCTGATCGGTTTCGTCGATCGGAACCTGCGTCATTTCCTGCGCTGCAAAACCGAACCCCACGGCAAGGGTTGCCCGCTGCGCCCGCAGCGCTTGCAGTGTGCGGTCATAAAACCCACCGCCATAGCCCAACCTGAATCCCTGATCGTCAAACGCGATCAGCGGCACGATCAGCACCTCAGGCTCTATCCACGCGCCATCCACCGGGATATCCGCCCCAAACTCGCCCCGCACCATGGCGCAGCCCGGCGTCCATTCGCGGAACTTCAAGGCCTGGCCCTTGCCCACGATCACCGGCACACACACCGGCCCCTGATGTGCCATCATCGCCGCCATCGGATCCATTTCGGTGCGCATTGCCATATAGCCTGACAATGCCTTACCCTTGAATTCGCTTAAGAAATCCGCCAGCAGCTCCGCCGCCTGCCCCTGCCCGGCGGCATAGGCTGCCTTGCGCGCAATAAACCCCGCCGCCCGCGCCGCAGCCTTTTCATCGGCAATCACAACAGCACCAGACTGGCCAAGCCCAAAAACGTCAGATAGCCAAACACATCCGTCAACGTGGTCACAAACGTGCCCGACGCCAAGGCCGGATCAAGGTTGAACCGCTGCAATGTCAGCGGCACCAACACCCCGCCCAAGGCCGCCACCACCTGATTGGCGATCATCGCCACGCCAAGAACCACGCCCAGTTTCCAATCCCCAAAAATCAAAAACCCACCAACGCCCAGAATAATCGCCAGACCAATCCCGTTCAATAACCCGCCTTGCAGTTCGCGCAGCACAACCCGCTTGGCGTTGGCGGACGTCAGGCTGCGCGTCGCCAACGCCCGCACCGCCACCGCCAGCGATTGTGTGCCCGCGATGCCGCCCGTCGAGGCCACAATCGGCATCAAGGCCGCCAAAGTCACCAGCATGGCAATGGTATTTTCAAACCGCGATATCACAAAAGCCGAGATTGACGCGGTAAAAAGGTTCACCACCAACCACGGCAGGCGTTGGCGGGCCGACGCAAACGCCCCATCCGACAGGCTGGCATCATCGCCCACACCCGCCAGACGCAGCATGTCTTGCTCGTGTTCCTCATCCAGCACGTTCATCGCGTCATCTATCGTGATCACACCCACCAATCGCCCATCGGCATTCACCACGGGGGCGGAAATCAGGTGATACTGGTTGAACATATAGGCCACGTCGGCCTCTGATTCCGTCACCGGCACCGTGCGGAAACTGTCTTCCAGAATATCCATCAGCCGGATATCACGGCGCGATGACAAAAGCCGCCCCAAGGTTACGTAGCCTTTTGGGACCATTGACAGATCGGTCAAAATGACGTGGTAAAACTGGTCCGGCAAATGTTCGGCCGTGCGCAGAAAATCAATCGCTTCGCCCACCGTCCAATGTTCCGGGGCAACCACAACTTCGCGCTGCATCAGACGGCCTGCGCTGTCTTCAGGATAGGCCAGCGCCTGTTCCACCGCAACCCGGTCGGCCAGTTCCAGCGCGCCAAGAATGATGTCTTGTTGCGGGGTATCAAGGTCTTCCAGAATGTCGACAACGTCATCGGAGTCCAGTTCTCGCATGGCTTCGGCGACAACTTCGCGCGGCAACGCGCCGATCACCTCTTCGCGAATGGATTCGTCGATTTCCGACAGCAACTCGCCATCAATTTCGCCCGACCACAGCGTCAGCAGGCCCCGGCGTTCGGAACTGCTGATCTGTTCCAGCAAATCGGCGATGTCGGCTGCGTGCAGCGGTTCCAACAACACCGTCAGGCGCGGCGCATCGCCCGCCTCGACGGCGTCAAGAATAGCCGCGACGCGATCTGCGTGCACCTCGTCGTCGTCCATGATCGCCAGATCTTCCACCATCCGCAGCCCCCCATCCCCCATCCTTAGCGAAAGCTGTTTGCCCAAAACAGGGGGCATGGGAAATTTACTGATTTCTTACCGGACTATAGTGTAACAGCAGATGAACAAGGGGGCGCGATATGGCCGATTTACTTTTGGGGCAGGTTTTGTCCTTTGCAGGCGATCCGTTTGTTGAAGGGTCGGGTGCCGTGCGGCATGAAAGCCATGGCGCGGTGCTGGTGACGGCCGGCAAGATTGCCGCGGTCGGCCCCGCCGATGCCTTGCGCGCGGCGTATCCTGCGGCAAAGGTCACCGATTATGGCCGGGCGTTGATCTCGGCAGGGTTTATCGACGCGCATGTACATTACCCGCAAACCGCGATCATCGCGTCCTGGGGCAAACGGCTGATTGATTGGTTGAACACCTATACCTTCCCCGAAGAGATGCGGTTTGGCGACCGCGATTATGCCGATGTGGTGGCCAACCGCTATCTTGATCTGGCGCTGGCGCATGGCACCACGTCGATGTGTTCTTATGCCACGATCCATCCAGAATCGGTGGATGCGTTCTTTACCGCCGCGGCAGCGCGCGGGATGCGGGCGTTTGCGGGCAAAACCTGCATGGATCGCAACGCCCCCGATGGTCTGCGCGATACCGCGCAATCGGCCTATGACGACAGCAAACGATTGCTGCAAAAGTGGCATGGGGTGGACCGGCTGTCTTATGTGATCACGCCGCGATTTTCGCCCACATCCAGCCCCGAACAACTGTCGGCTTTGGGCGCGCTTTGGGCAGAACACCCCGATTGCCTGATGCAAACCCATCTGTCTGAACAACATGACGAAATTGCCTGGGTCCGCGACCTGTTCCCCACCGCCCGCGATTATCTGGATACCTATGAGGCGCACGGCCTGCTGGGCCCGCGCGCGGTTTTTGGGCATGCCATCCATCTGACCTTACGCGAAAAATCCCGACTGACCGAGATTGGCGCGGCGTTGGCGCATTGCCCGACATCGAACACCTTCATCGGATCGGGATTGTTCAATATGTCGCTTGCCCCGCAGCTGCGCGTCGGCCTTGCCACTGACACTGGCGGCGGGTCGTCATTTTCCATGCTGCGCACGATGGCTGCGGCCTATGAGGTGGCACAACTGCGCGGGGCCGCGCTACACCCTGCTCAGCTGTGGTGGCTGGCCACTGTCGGGTCAGCCCGCGCGCTGCATGCCGATACCAAAATCGGCAATATTGCTGCGGGGCTTGAGGCCGATCTGGTGGTGATTGATCTGGCCTCAACCCCCGCCATCGAACAGGCCATCCGGCGGGCAGGCGACATTTGGGCGGCGATATTTCCGACGATCATGATGGGCGATGACCGGGCGGTGCGCGCGGTTTGGCTGGGCGGCAAACCGGTTTAGCGCGTCCTTAAGCTAAGTGTGGCTGCGCAGATCATAAAACCCCTGTGGCTATTGGTGATCAGTTTTCGCAGCGGAAAGACTGCTGCACAGTACCGCAACCCTATTCCGCCAATTCCCATCCATCGGGATAAAACTCAAACGGCAACACAACTTCGGTGGCGATCCGTTCCCAATGCCAGACCGTTTCGGCGTCTATCACAATTGGCCCGATGCTGGCTTGCAGCAAATCGCCGCTGTATTGGGCGGTAAACCCCTTGGCCTGCAGCGCCTTTTTGACACCTGCCCAATTGGTATCAACCTCTTCGGCGACAAATTCATAAACCACCACCGCCATTTTCGGCAGTTTCACGCCCCGGCTGACGGTGGCAAAGGTTTCAAACGTGTCGGCGCGCTGCTCGCGGTAATCGTGCATCTTGGTGCCCCTGTCGTTGCGGCCGCGTCCTTGTGGCCCTGTCCGTTACCCTCCACCTAGTGAATTCCGACACGGTCAATCAAGCCCAAATCGCAGCCCCGCTTGATCTTGCCGCCGTCCCCCTGTATTCCATGCCATCGCAAGCAGAATGGGGCCCAAACAGAACGGGCCCCAAACAGAATGGGGGGGTGCGAGAACCCTTTGTTCACCCCCGAACCGGAGTTACACATGTCCTGGACCGACGAGCGCGTTGAGACGCTCAAGAAAATGTGGGCAGAAGGCCAATCGGCCAGCCAGATCGCCAAAGAGCTTGGCGGCGTCACCCGCAACGCGGTGATCGGCAAAGTGCACAGGCTTGGCCTGTCAAACCGCGTCGGCCCCGGCACGGGCCGCGATGACGCGGATGACGCCGATGCCGCACCGGCCGCCGCCGCGCGCCCGGAACCCGCGGCGCGTGCGCCGGCAGCCGAAGTTCCCCGCGCTGAACCCCGCGTAACGCCTGAACGCCCGGCTCCCACCACGGCAGCGCCTGCTTCAAGTGCCACGATTACCACGCTGCCGATGCGCAAAGCGATCATTCCGGCGGGCCAACCCCTGCCGCCGCAGCCCTCAGCCAACGAAATCTCGCCCGAGGCCTTGGCTTCAGTGCGCGAAGTGGAAAAGCGCGCCAAGCGCCTGACCCTGATGGAATTGACTGAACGCACCTGCAAATGGCCCATCGGTGACCCGGCGACGGATGATTTCTGGTTCTGCGGCCTGCCATCGGTGCCCGGCAAACCCTATTGCGAAGCGCATGTCGGCGTCGCCTTCCAACCGATGAGCGCGCGGCGCGACCGTCGTCGCTGATCAGATCAGACCCAACCAAAAAGGCCCGCCCCGAACTCGGGCGGGCCTTTTGCGCATCTAACCGGGATTACAGCCGAATCACCGGCAGCCCCATCAGCGCCTGCACGAACAGGCCCAGCGTGATTGCGGCATAAATAACCGCCGCAATCTTGACAAAACCGGCACTGCGCCCCTGCCGATCACGCCACCATCCCAGCAACGGCAACACCTGCATCGCGTGCAACGACACGAAATGCGCCGGCCGCAAATCGCCGACACTCGCCGACCACCCCATCAGCGGGATCACCGCCGCCCCCGCTGCGGGTGTTCCGATGGAATGGCCCGCCATACTGCTCATCGTGCCCGCAGTGATCATCGTCAGCACAAAGGACAAGATAAATCCCCAAGCCACCCCCACCCGCAATCCGGGGCCAAAACTGGCTGCCTTGTCGCGCAGCGCCGCCCAGCCCATCAAGCCGACGCCAATCACCAGACAAACAGCACCCACGCCCATCAGCGTATACATCAGGGCCGTGAAGGGCGTGCCGACATTGAAATGTGATGTCTGCCCTTGGGCTGCCTGAGAAATCATATACAGCATTTCCAGCAACATCGCCGCCGCCATCACGCCTGCTATGCCCGCGAACATCCGGCCATTGCGCCAGACAGGGCTGAAATACGGCTCGACCCAGGCCATGGTGGCAAACAACACCGCAAAGGAAATCGAAAATTTCAATGGCTTTGCCCAAACCGCCGTGCCGTCGATCATCCGGGTGTCAAATCCGGCCCAAAGCAGAGATGTGGCCAGAAAAGCCAGCGACACTGCCGTCAGGATCACCATCGGGCGGGCGGGTGCCGCGCCAGAATCAAGCGTCATCATGGTGCTGTCTCCGTTATTTTGGTTTGCGGCAGCAGCAAAGCGGCTTCCATCGCGTAAGTGAAGATCACGCCAACCGGGCCAAACAGGAAAATACTGATTTGAATTGGCGCCTGAATAAGGCGTGAAACCCCGATCCGGTCTAACCGAACCGCCATAAGCGCGCCCACCATCAAATCAAACGCCAGATAATGCGCCCATCCCGCCACCAACACTTCGTCGGACAAGAACAAGGTTTTGACCTCGGCCAGCGTCGCATACCCACTCCCGGCTTCGGCAAAATACCGCAACACCAACCCGGCATAAAGCACCGACAGCACCAGCGGGATACCTATGGCTGGCACCAGGTTTAATGCGGGCCATCTGCGCGGGGCAAAGATCAAAATGGCCCACCCCGGCAGGGCCACCATATTCGCCAATCCAAAAAGCTCTTCAGGGGTCATAGATATCTCCACTGTATATTTCCAGTGTAAATATAGATGCAGCGATTCGCTTGTGCCGTCCAGAGAAAATATTTACAGTGTAAATATGAACGATAATCAATTGCCCAAAGTCACCAAACCCTATCACCACGGCGATCTGAAAAACGCGCTGGTGTTGGCCGGTATTGACCTTTTGGAAACCCAAGGCCTGCCGGGTCTATCCTTGCGCGCCATCGCAGCGGCGGTTGGTGTCAGCCATACTGCGCCAAAAAACCATTTTGGGTCGCTGCGCGGCATGCTGACGGCCATCGGCATCGAAGGCTTTCATCGCCACGCCGCGTTCATGCGCCAAGGGGTTGACGCCGCATCGGGACAAAAAGCGCGCCAACAGGCGGCAATGGAAGGGTATGTGCGCTTCGCCCTGACCCACCCGCATCTGTTTGAGCTGATGTTTTCACCGCTGTACTGCGATTATGCCAACACCGATCTGAAACAAGCCGCAAAAGCCAGTTACTGCGTGCTGGCCGACATATCCGTAGGGCTGGACTGGGACAAGGCAGATGCCCCCGACGGCCAGCGCCGGACCGAGATGATGCTATGGTCACTGGTGCATGGCTATGCGAAATTGCGCCTGTCAGGCCAATTCAGCCCAAGCACCCCGGCAGGTGCCGCCTTTGACATCGCCGAGATCACGCCGGATTTTGGCTATAAAGATCCGCAATAGGGAATGCCATAACCCCTGAAATCTGTCTAAAAATCACATCATTTTGGCTTAAATACTCACCTCAAAACCCTCAATTTGCCCCGTTCAATATCGCTTCCAACGCCTTGCGTGCCGCGTCCTCCAACACTTCATTGGCGCGGCGGGTGGCGGCGTCCTCCAGCGACTCCCCGTCTTGCTGCACAATCCCCAGTTCCGCCTCAAGTTTCGCACGCGCCTCTGCCTCCAGCGCATCCACCTTCGCCTGCGCCTCAGCCTCCAATGCATCCGCCTCGGCCTGCAGTTGCGCCTCCAGTTTCGCGCGTTCTTCGGCCAGTTTTTCATCCGCCAAGGCCTGCAGATCCAGCGAGAATTTCGGATCCGCCCAAGGCCCCTTGATCAACAAAGGGGCCGTCAGCCCACCCGCGCCACTGTCATCCGCCATCGCCGTCGCCTTGATCCGATACTCCAGATTGCGCGCGCCAAGCCCCACATCCCCCGCCCCCACAGCCGTGATATAGGGCGAGGCCAACACCAGATCATCATTGCGCAACACCCCGCCCGCAATCACAAAACTGCCGCCCAAACTGTCAAAAATCGTCTTCTGCCCCTCGCCCACGAAAGACGGATCCAGATTTTGCAACATCCCCGCAATATCCAACCCCCGGATCTCACCCTCGGTCAGCGCGACCGACCCTGATCCTTCCAGCCCTTGCATGATCGCATCCACCGAATTGCCGACGCCCAGAAATTTGACCCGCAAATCACCCGTGCCGATCAACCGGTCATAGCCGCCAAAATCGGCCAACAGCGGCTGCAGCGCCATATCGGCAAAAGATAAATCACCCCCCACCGACAATCCGTTGCGCCCATTTACAACAAACTGCCCTGCAATCGTGCCACCATACGCCACAACTTTGCGAATATCGAACACCGCGCGCCCGCGATCAATGGTTAGCAGCATTTGCGTGGCCCCAAGCTTGAGCAGCCCCAAATCAAGACTATCCGCCGTGATCGCCACTTCGGCATCCATACCCGCCAGACCAGATGCATCAATCGCATCGCGCGGCCACCCCGCCGCCTGCGCGCCACCCCCGGTGCCGCCGCCGGCCGCTGCGGGCAGTGTCAGCGCCCCCGCCGTAACCGAAGCCTTCAGTTTTGGCCGCGCGCCATTTGTCGCAAGATCAGCGTCGACGCGCAGCGCGTTGCCGTCCAGCCCCACCTTGGCGCCGCGCAAATACACCGCCGCGTCCGCCGTCACCGTGACGGCCCCCGCTATCGTCACTGACCGCGCGCCCAAGCCTTCGGGCAAACCGGCCGCCGCCGCCCCCGCCAACGCCGACATCCTTGCCAGATCGCCAAGATCCGCCACCAGATCGCCTTCGGCTTCCAGCGGGGCATGCCCGGCCCGGCCGCTGAACGCCAGATTCGCATCCCCCGCCGTAAGGCGCAGGTCCATCGGCACCACGCGGCCATCGAGAAACTTCTGAAACGCCCCAACTGTTGCCCCCAGACCAAAGGCCTGCCCGTTCAGCGTCGCCGTCATATCCAGCCGCGCCTCGCCGATGTAATCGGGAATTGCCACTGTCGCGTCGATGGCCGAAAAATCGGTGCGACTGTTCGCGCCGTGATCAATAAACACCAAGGTGCCATCCCGGATTTTGCCGCTGTCCAGCGTAAACGGCGCGCCAACGCCGGGGGTATCTGTGGTCACCGACCCACCCGCACTGCCGCCAAACACCCAGTTTTCCGCCCCCGTGGCACTGCGCTCCAGCACGATTTTAGGCGCAATCGCCTCAACCCCGATGATTTTCACCTCGCCGCCGATCAGCGCCGCCATATCAATTGAGATCGCCAGCCCTTCGGCGCGCAGCATCGGGCCTTCGTCCGACCAATCGGCGTTGGAAATGCTGACCGGCCCGGTTTTCACCCCAAGATTGGGCCAAAACGACGGGCGAACCGATCCTTCGATGGTCAATTCCCGCCCGGTCAGCGCATTGAACTTCGAAACCGCAAGGCCCGCGATCTTTTCCGCCGGGATCAGAAAAACAGCGCCCGCGCCCAACACCACCACGACGATCAAAGCCATAACCGAGCGAACAATCCAGCGCATGCGACCCCCCAAAGTTGGTTAAACCAGCCTAGCGCCAAGGGCGGTGTGGTCACAAGCACAGACCGACGATCGGCAATATTTGGCGTAAATCCGGTAACACGTGCAGGGAGTGCGTTCACCCGCACCATTTGTGCCCCGCCCGTCAGCCATCGGCGCGCCATCAAGCCGACACTACAAATCCATCGCCCCCTGCCGGGTCGCGTCCACTTCCCGCGCCGCCCGTTTGTGGCTGGCCTGCACCAACGGCACCCACACCGCCCGGTCGCGCAGCGCAAGGGCTTGCTCTATAGTGACAATCTGGATGCGTGGCACCGACAGATCGGCAATCCAGCCTGCAAATGCAATAACAATTTGAAAGCAAACTCTACAAACTTCGAAATTTCGACCCCTTGTTCTGAGGCAACAAAAACAAGCCATTTTCGTTGCTCATGCGCTGCGCCAAGATCGCCTCCCAATGCCACAATATAGTTGCTGCTTGCTGATTAGGCGGTAGTTTTTCTACTGACGGCGCAAGGAAAAACACCAATATCCCACCGCGCAAAATTGCTGCGCGCTCCGGCTTTCGCCTAGCTTGGGCGACATCTTTTGATATTACGATCCAATTCTTTTCGCGGCCAAGGTCGTTATATAGGTCAACATCTCTGATTTTGTTGGAATACTTGTCCCGAAGTGCAAACGCTTCATGATAATCAACCGAAATCATTGCGTGAAGCGATCTCGCTATCGCCGGGGGCATATTTTGGTCAAATAATACTTTGACCACTATTCTGGCCCACAGAGTGATTCAAACGATCCTCAAAACTCACAGCATCCCGAATTTGAGCAACTTCAATTTCATACAGTCGGCTCAAGTACTTATAGTCGCCAAATCTTTCGAATTCTTGAAACAAAACGCTCGTAGAAATACCACCATCATCCAAAATTGGGTCGCCAAATGAGCGTTCAGGATCAATGATCACATGCTTCGTCTGCTCTGGGCGCCATCTCGTTACGCGCGAATTCTCAAACTGCAAACCAGAAACTGACTGTGCCACGAGACGCGAAAATACTTTTTGACCAGGCTGTTTTTTGGATAAACTTACAAGTTCGCCGTCGTGCTCAACCGCATCCATAAGAATTTCGGTGCCATCCGTCTTAAACTGAACCGATGACAGTGGTCGGTCAATATTGAACCGTTTCTGCGCGACTTCGATAGCATACCTGATAGCTTGCAACGATATTCCGGCTACACGAAGTGCTCTAACGATACGTAATTCGACAAGATCAAGAAAACTGATTTCAGTCGTGTCATCAAGAAATTGATAGTATGCTTTCCACAAGGGTTCTTGAGGCCCACTGCCCCTCGTCCACCGAAGGATGTCTTGCGGCGAGCTGCCCAAAAGCCGCGCAGCTTGTCGGGGACTATAAATCCCTTCGCCGAGGATCGCTCCATCCAGAGGCATATCACTTCTTTCGTAGTTTGTTGTGCATTGCTACTTGCTCAGCATAGGGGTTCGCTCCGAAACGGCAAGGCTTCTCTGCGATCGCGCAGCATGGTCGAGGCCGTCGCGTTGCCGCCACGCATCACATCGCCAAACGCCTCTATCTGTGCTGCACTATCCGCCCCCGCCGGCCCCTTGAACAGCACGTTGTAACTGGCGTTCGAATTGAACGGCGGATCAAGATAGATCAGATCAACCGATGCACTGGCGATAGACTCGCGCAGCACCTTCAGATTATCGCCGCAATACAGATGGTTCTTTTCGCCCCCGTAGGGCGGGGTTCACCCCGCCACCCGTCAACCCACCCTAATCCGCAGATCGTAAACACAACGTTAGCCGCCCCTTTCGCCCACTACAATCACCCAATCCTTACCAAACCGTTAACCCTCCACCCCTAACCTCTTGATATTACTTACGCAGCTCCCATGTCCACGCGTGGACACACCCCCTACCCTAGCGCTGCATTTCCCTGTATACCCGCCCCCATGTCACAAAATCCGCCCAACCTTCGCCCCGATCTTGCCCCCAAACCCCGGTTCTCTGAGCCCAAACGCGTGGGCCAGCCGACCATCGGCATGGTCAGCCTTGGCTGCCCCAAAGCCCTTGTTGACAGCGAACGCATCCTCACCCGCCTGCGCGCCGAAGGCTACGCGATCAGCCCCGATTACGCGGGCGCGGATGCCGTGATCGTCAATACCTGCGGGTTTCTGGACAGCGCCAAGGCGGAATCTTTGGACGCAATAGGTGAGGCTTTGGCCGCTAATGGCCGGGTGATCGTAACGGGCTGTCTGGGGGCGGAGCCTGACTATATCACCGGCGCACATCCCCGCGTGTTGGCGGTGACAGGCCCGCACCAGTATGAGGCGGTTCTGAACGCCGTTCACCGCGCCGTGCCCGCCAAACCCGATCCGTTCATTGATCTTTTGCCCGCCAGTGCGGTTTCCCTGACGCCGCGCCACTACAGTTACCTGAAGATTTCCGAAGGCTGCAATCACAAGTGCAAATTCTGCATCATCCCCGATATGCGCGGGCTGTTGCAGTCGCGCCCCGCCCATGCGGTGATCCGAGAAGCGGAAAAGCTGGTGCAGGCGGGGGTCAAGGAACTGCTGGTCATCAGCCAAGACACCTCTGCCTACGGGCTGGATTTGCGGCATGCCACCGACCGCGGCCACCGCGCCCATATCACCGATCTTGCCCGCGATCTGGGGTCGCTTGGCGCCTGGGTGCGGCTGCACTACGTCTATCCCTATCCGCACGTCCGCGATCTGATCCCCCTGATGGCCGATGGCCTGATCCTGCCCTACCTTGATATCCCCTTCCAACACGCCGACCCCGGCGTTCTGCGCCGCATGGCCCGCCCCGCCGCCGCCGCCCGCACGTTGGATGAAATCGCCGCCTGGCGGGATGTGTGCCCCGATATCACCCTGCGGTCGACGTTTATCGTGGGCTATCCGGGCGAGACAGAGGCCGAGTTTCAAGTGCTGCTGGACTGGATGGATGAGGCGCAGCTGGACCGTGTGGGGTGTTTCCAATACGAAAACGTCGCGGGCGCGCGCAGCAATGCCCTGCCCGATCATGTGGCGGCAGAGGTAAAGCAGGAACGCTGGGACCGGTTTATGGAAAAGGCCCAAGGCATATCCGAGGCGAAACTGGCGGCCAAGGTGGGCCGGGTGGTGGACGTGATCGTGGACGAGGTAGACGCCGACGGTGCCACCTGCCGCACCAAGGCCGATGCGCCGGAAATCGACGGGAACCTGTTTATTGACGCGGGGTTTGAGGAGTTGTTGGCGGGGGATATTGTAAGTGTGACGGTTGAGGAGGCGGGGGAGTATGATCTTTGGGGGCGGGTGGGGTGAAAACTATGCTTACAACCTCAAGTTTGGCGCGTTTAAGATACCTTGAAGGTATTTTACTCGGTATCTGCCTGTCTTGCTTTTTGTTGCTTTTGACTTTTGTTACAGTTCAAACTCAAATTAAGGGTCCCCTCCAAGGACATCTTCCCGAATTACTTGCCGGGCTAGGAACAGTATTCGCCGCTTACTTGGCCCTTAAAGGGATAAGCGCACAAATACAAAGCAATCTAGAGATCGAAACCATTCGACGCCAGAGTCAGCTCGAAGCAGCGAGGGCAAGTTTGCCGTTGGCTTTGTCTCAACTTACCAGCGTCTGCCGGAAGGCAATTATGTTTACATATAACACTGAAAGAAATGCGGTGGGCGCGATTGAAGCTGCCAAAGAATTCAATATGCCTGAACATGCACTCGGTATTTTGAAAGAATGTATTTGTTACTCAGATATTGCTGCGGCCAGTCGGCTGGCAAACATAATCCGTCACTACCAAGTGGCTTTCTCAAGAACCATTTCCTCGTTTGAAAATCCGAACGTTGGTCAAATGCGCTACACTCATGTTTTTGATTGGGCATTAGTTCAACTGTTGCTGGAAGACTGTTTTGAGTTTGCTAGAAGCAGTTCTGACACTATTCCGGTTAAGATTAGTGAAGGATCGTTTTATTCAGTATTTTTCCGTATGGATGGATCAGACTTCTTCGCAAATCTCGACTTCATGGAAGAAGTGAACCGGCGAGATCAACTTGGCGATTTTGAAATTAGTTGGGATCGTAAATAACTGGAAAAGTGACGTTAAATTCACCGCCATTCAAATGGCAAGATTTACCACACCCTACATCCATCAATCGTCCGGCGCAGGCCGGGGCCTTAATGCCGGGGGATGTTTTCTTTTAACCGGGGACCCGCGCGGGGGCGAACGGGTGCGTGTGGGTTATTTCATCCGCGCGCGATCATCGTGGCAAAACCACGCGGCAACCGGTCACTGGTTTTGGCGGCAACCGCGCCTATGTATGGTCTTATGGAAAACACCGATCGCTTGGGCGAAACCCAAGTTTTATACAACGACACCTGCCCGGTCTGACAGTTTGAAATCGACGGCTACCGGCACCGCGCGGCTTTGGACAACCTGCCGATCCGGTTTGACCGCATCGGGGCTGCCGCAGATTGGGGGTTGACCGCCGAGCAGGCGGCGCGGCGGTTGCATGTCATCCACAGGGGGCGGTTGTTGTCGGGTATTCCGGCCTTCATCGCCCTGTGGTCGGAAATGCCGCGCTGGCGTTGGGTTTCGCGGCTGGTGGCAATGCCGGGGATCCATGGTGCAGCAGTTTGGGTTTATGACCGGGTTTTAGCGCCAGTACTTTACCGCGCGCATCTGCGGCGGCAGCGCGCTAACCGATCAGAATAACCACCCACGCCACGCCCCCCGCAATCGCCGTCAGTGCCACCGCCGCCGATCCGCAGTCTTTGGCCTTTTTGGCACGAGGATTTGTGTCGGTCGAGATATAGTCTATCGCCTCTTCCAACCCGGTGTTGATCAATTCTGCCGCCAAAACCAACAACCCAAGCGCCAGGATCAGGCCGCGTTCGGCGGGCGTCAGCGCCAGCGAAAATGCCAGCGCCGCCGACAAGACGTTGACGATGGTCCATTGCCGCAGGGTTTTTTCGGTCGCCCAAGCCGCCCGCCACCCCGCCAGGGACCAGACCACCGTGTTGGTGAACCGCTGCCATTCAGCCGCCAGCACATCGCGCATTCCGCGTCTCCGATTTTGCAAAACCTCTGTTGGCAACGCTATGCCTGATTGCACCGGCCTGTCTAGGAAATCGGCACAATTGGTCAGACCTTGGCCCGCGCCGCCAGATAGGTTCGCACCGCCGTGACCACATGCGCAAACCTGTCACCACCCAGATTTACGCCACCATACCAGCGGGTTACCACGATGACATGATCCTTCAGGTCCGCGCGTTCTATCATCTTCAAAATCACTGCGCCTGCCGCGGCCTCGCCATCATCGGCTTTGACGCCACCGCCGTCTGACAAAACAACCGCCCAGGAATGATGCGTTGCACGGGCGTATTTCTTCGCAGATTTCAGGTCGGTCAAAAAGGCATCAACCCCGGCACGACCCCGAACAGGCCCGCCGGATACTGCATAGCGCGAGCCGCGATCGCGCACGACATCTTCGATCTGCATCATGTCAGCCGCGCAGATCCGCCATGACGCGGGTAACGGTGGCCTTGCGTTGGGCGTTGGGCGGATGGCTGCCCAAAAACTGATCGCCGGGGTCAGGCAGGCGGTCAAAGAACGCCGATCCGCGCAACGGATCATAGCCCGCGTCAAAGGCGATCTCGGTGCCCAGCGCGTCGGCTTCCAGTTCAAAATCCTTGGAATAGCTGCGCGCGCCGACCCCCGCGCCGATCTGTTGCGCTTGTTCAACATCAGCCTGCCCCGCGCCAGACGCGGCGGCGATGATACCTGCCAGAATGGCCCCGGTCACCGCCGATTGCTGGGCCTTGGGGATATGCCCACGAATATGGTGCGCGGCCTCATGGCCCATCACAAAGGCCAGCTCATCGGCGTTGCGCGCCTCGGCAATCAGCGCGATTGAAAAGGCCAGAATCGGGCGGCCCTGGCCATCAACGGTTTGAAACGCGTTCACCCCCTGGCCGGGGCGATCATCAATCACGATACGAAAATCACAGTTTGAAACCCGGCCCACCTGGCGGCAATAGGCTTCGGCCACCGGTTCAACCCGGTTGACCACAGTGACAAAGTTGCGTGCGGCCTGATCGGGTGGCAAAGCGGCCCCGGCGTTGATCTGCACGGCGGGGCGCGCAATCGGATCAAGCGGCGGCAAAGATCGAACCGGCGCGATACATCCGGCCAAACCGGCTGTCAAAAGAACCATCAAAGCCGCATGTCGCATGGGAAACCCTTTAAATGTCGCCGTCTGCCGGTGACATAGCAAGAAACCCGTGGGGCCACAGCCCCCTCGCAGATATGTATAACGCGAACGGGATGGATCGGCAGCAAAGCGCCGCAACCCTTTGGGGACAAATCGGTGGTTCAATGACCGGCCGCGTTTGCGTCAGCGACGGGTTTCTTTGCGGCAACAGCGACCGCTTTGCGATCTGTCTTCGCTTTTACTTGCCCAGTCGCGTCTTTCGACGGCCTGAACGGATAAATTTAAGAAGCCTAAATCGAAAGTCATGGCTTAAACACCTTGAAATAAGCCGCTACCTTACTGCTAATTTGCAAAGCCACCGAATGCGACAACAGCGGTGCAGGAGCGGTCCCATGTTCACCATCGAACACGATTTTGACGCCACGATCATTACTTTGGTGGACGAAGGCGACAAAACCCATCCTTTGCAGGAAGACATCACGATTGAGGCGTTTGAAGACTGTGTTGTGATACGGCAGGTCGATCAGATGACGGATGCGCCGGTGGCGATCACCCTGTCGATGACGCAACTGGCCGATCTGGCGGCGGCGTTGAACCTGCCCGAAGGCAGCTACCGGATCGACAAAGCCTGATGGCTGATCTTGACGCAGCGCGCTAATCCCGCCACCTGTACGGATCAAGGAGTTGCCGATGCCCGCCCCAAACCAGCCCGCGTTTGAATTTTTGCTGAACCGCCGTTCGCGGCCTGCCAAGTTGTTTTCAGGGCCGGTGCCCAATCGCGATCAGCTGCGCGCGATCCTGACCGCCGCCACCCGCGTGCCCGATCATGGCAAGCTGGAGCCGTGGCGGCTGGTGGTTCTGGACGCACCCGCGATGGCACGGGTCGCCGCGCTGGCCGATGCGCATGCGCAAGCCATTGGTGTGGACCCCGAAAAAACCGCCAAGGCGCGCGGCCAGTTCGATCTGGGGCGGTTGGCGGTTGTGGTGATTTCATCGCCAAAGGCGTCAGATAAAATTCCCGCCATCGAACAGGTGCTGTCCGCAGGCGCGCTGTGCATGAACATCCTGAACGCCGCCGAAGCGGCAGGTTGGGGTGCCAATTGGCTGACAGGTTGGCCGTCGCATGACCCGGCCTTTATCGCCGCCACCTATGGTTGCACGCCGACCGAAACTGTTGCAGGCATCGTGCATATCGGCACGCCCGCCCCCGATGGCCCTGATCGCCCGCGCCCCGATCTGGACAGTTTGACAACTTGGAACATGCCATGATCTGGCATGCGTTCAGCCGCGCGGTTGGCCAATTGGGCGATGCCCGTTTCATCCGGGTGGTGCTTTTCGGCATCGTTTTGGCAATTGCGCTGCTGACAGGGGTTTATTCAGCCTTCCTGTGGGCCTTGGAAACCTTTGTGCCCGGCTCTGTTACCATCCCGTTTATTGGCCCGGTGGGCGGGATCGACACGTTGCTATCTTGGGGGTCGTTCTTTTTGATGATCGGCCTGTCGATCTTTTTGATGATGCCGGTTGCATCCATTTTCGTCGGCCTGTTTTTGGAAGATGTGGCCCAAGCCGTCGAAGACCGCCATTACCCCACCTTATCCCCGGTTCCACGCGCCAAATTCTTGGATACGCTGATCGAGTCTGCCAATTTCATGGGCTTGCTGATCGTGGTCAACCTGTTGGCCTTTGTCTTATACGCTTTTCTTGGCCCGCTTATTCCGGTGGCATTCTGGGCGATCAACGGATTCATGCTGGGGCGGGAATATTTCACCCTTGTGGCCAGCCGCCGGATAGGCCGCATCGGGGCCAAAGCCCTGCGCAAGCAGTATTTTTGGCGTATCTGGCTGGCGGGCACGCTGATGGCGGCACCGCTGTCAATTCCGCTGATCAGTCTGATCATCCCGGTAATGGGTGTGGCGACGTTCACCCATATTTTTCATGCTTTGGCCCAACCGCCGCGCCGTTAAGGCTGCGCAGGCGGCACGCGCGACATGACGCCAAAGATGTCCAGATCATCAATGCCAATACGCCCGGATGTGATCACCAGGTAAAGCACCACAAAGATCACCGCCGCCACCACCGTGGTGATTTGCGCCTTTTTCTTGATCATCGCATCCGCCGGGGCCGAAGCGGGCGTGCCCGGTTCAACCACACCCATCTGCGCCTGGCTGCGAAACCGCAGCGGCAACACGATAAAGAACACCATGAACCATGTGACCGAATACATCACCAGGGCGGCAGTAATTGTCATATCTGCTCCAGTTCAATCAAGCATCCCTGAAAGTCTTTGGGGTGCAAAAACAATACCGGCTTGCCATGCGCACCGATTTTGGGGGTGCCAGACCCCAATATCCGCGCGCCCGATTCCAGCAAATGATCGCGCGCCACCAGAATATCAACGACTTCATAGCAGATATGATGCATCCCACCGCTGGGGTTCTTATCCAGAAATGCTTTGATCGGCGAGTCGTTGCCCAAGGGCGTCAGCAGTTCAATCTTGGTGTTGGGCAATTCGATGAACACGACTGTAACACCGTGATCGGGCTCATCCTGCGGCGGGCACACCACTGCCCCCAACATCGCGCGGTATTGATCCGCCGCTGCCGCCAGATCGGGCACCGCGATCGCCACATGGTTCAGCCGGCCAATCATGTAAGACACTCCTGCCAATGGGTAGCTGCCTTATGGGTGCCAAGCCCGCGCGCGGCAAGAGGCCGATCTGCCGCACAGGCCAGATTTATTTTGTCGAACCGCGCCCGCGTTTACCGCCTGTTAGGCATGGGTGTGTAGCACAGATGGAACACTATGCTGACAAAGGAGAAATGATGCCCAACCCTTGGTCTAACAGCATCACTGCCGGCCCGCCGGGAAATATAGCCGCTTTTGTGGGGCTTGGCCTGCATCCGGCATTGCCGCTGCAGGGGCTGACACTTTTGGCGGTCGAAGACAGCCGGTATGCCTGCGAGGCATTGCGTCTGATGTGTCAGCGGGCCGGTGCGAGGCTGCGGCGGGCGGAAACTTTGGCGGTGGCGCGGGCGCATTTGCGGGTTTACCGCCCTGATGTTGTGATCATCGACCTTGGCCTGCCCGATGGGCGGGGCGAAGCGTTGATCGCAGATCTGGCCGTGTCACAACAGCGCCCGATTGCGGTGCTTGGCAGTTCTGGCAACCCAACGGGACGCGCGCGCGCATTTGATGCGGGGGCTGACGGGTTTTTGGACAAACCCTATGGGTCACTGTCGTCGTTTTGCGCGGCCCTGCTGGCCCATTTGCCCGACAAAACCTTAACACCGGATACCATGCTTCTGGCGACCTTGTGCCCAGATCCAATGGCCCTGCGTGACGATCTTGTTCTGGCCGCACGCGCCCTGTCTGGTGACCCGGATGCAGCCACCCGGCGCTATGTTGCAGGGTTTTTGTCGGGCATTGCTGATCACGCCAAAGATGCCGATCTTGCCCAAGCCGCGGCACTGGCTAATGCGTCAGACACAGATCGCGGCTTTCGCCAGTTGCGTGATCTGGTGGCAGATCGACTGGCGGCAGGAAATGCGTTCTAGGGCGGGATGGGTTTTCTCGGAAACAGGATTACCGCGAAACGCGTCCGCGCGTTAGCGAAAGGCCGCGAAGTGCGGTTCCTTCTAAACCCATCCCGCTTTAACCGCGATCATTAAGACAGAATCCAGCGTCCAACCAGGAAAATTTGACCGAAATTTGCGCTTCATCCTGGTAAAAATACCGCCACGAGGAGGGCTGCAATCGTCTTGGCGACTGCAACCCGGGGGCGTGAAACCCCCGCCTTGCTGCGGGGCAAATATCTGATGGCAGGTGCCTTGGCCAAACCCATGTTCCGTTACGGGTCTGACGCCGCATGCAACCCTTTGGTCAAATCCGATAGCGGCTGCAGTTGCCGCCCCGCCGCATCAAAGTTACCGGGCGCCAGCCACACTTGATAGGCTGCGCGCAGGGCTGGCCATTCGCTATCGACCATCGCAAACCATGCCGTGTCGCGGTTGCGGCCTTTCACCACCATATGCTGGCGAAATATGCCTTCAAAGCTGAAGCCAAACCGCTGGGCCGCGCGGCGTGACGGTGAATTCAGCGCGTTGCATTTCCATTCATAGCGCCGGTATCCCGCAGAAAACGCCCAATCCATCATCAAAAACATCGCTTCGGTTGCAACACGCCCGCGCTGCATTTCCGGGGCAAAACAGATATTGCCCACCTCGATTGTGCCGTGGCCGGGCACGATGTTCAGATAGCTTGCCACCCCGCCGCAAAGCCCCGTCGCGCGGTTGCGCAGCACAAAGTAAAATGGATCAGCCCCGCTTGCGCTGTTTTGGGCCCAAGTGTGATAGTCGCCCACCGTAGCGAAGGGGCCGTAAGGCATGTAATCCCACAATTCGGTGTGCCCCAAAAAAGCGCGGTGCAAATCAGCGGCATGGGCATCGGCGTTCATCGGCTCTAACTGCACAGCCACCCCTTGCAATACCGCCAATTCCGGGCGCGGGGCGGCAGTCCAGCCGTCAACCGCCCAACCCTGCATCTTTGGTTCCGTCATGGCCTGTGCTCCTGCAATTTCATGCCCGTTATGGCGAAAGACACGGGCGCATATCAAGCCGTTACAAAATCAACCCCGGCCCGCCGTTCAGGTTCAACCCGCCCATATCCAGCCCCGGAAACACCACGCCTTCCAGCACCGCACGCTCAATCCCATACATGCCTTGCATCGCCATCGCGGCCCATGCCCGCACGTCAGATGTGGGCATCAGATCGCGCGCCTCAAACAGATCAGCCTCGGCCAGCCCCGGCCATTTGCCATACATTTGCCCGCCACGCACCGCACCGCCCGCGACAACCATCGTGCCACCCGTGCCGTGATCGGTGCCCGCCGTGCCATTTTCGCGCGCTGTTCTGCCAAATTCGGTCATCGCCAGCAGGGTGGTTTTGCCCCACACTTCGGGCCCCAGTTTGGCTTGCAACTGCAAAATCGCGTATTGCAGCCGGGTCAGCGCCTTGTCGAAACTGCCGGCCTGCGCACGGTGCGTGTCCCATCCCGAAAGGCTGAAGGCCGCAATGCGGGTGTCTTGTCGAAGCCGCCCGGCGGCATAGGTGACCAGCTTTTCAACATCATCCAGCTTTACGCCGCGTGTGCGGTCTTTGCCGCGGGTCTGCATGCCCATGCCGACATCGCCCGAATCTGCCAACTCCATCGCCTCGGCGGCGGCGGCGGCAAACAGCGGATCATCGTGATAGACCGCCTCAAACAACAGCCGGGCTTGCGGCGACAGTTCAAGCACCGCTTCGGGGGCCCAATTGCGCACAGGTGCCGCCCCATCCAGCAACGGAATGGCATCGCGGCCAATGGCATAGGCGGTTTCCGCCGAAAGGCCCGGCATCACCTGCAACAACCGGTTCAGCCAGCCGTCTTTCACACGGTCCGGGGCCACCTCCATGCCCGTGCCCGCCTCTAGCATATCTTGGCCCGCGAAATGGCTGCGTTTGTTGCGGTAAGGCGTGGCGGTGGCCTGCACAAAGGCCAATTGCCCTGCTCCCCAAAGTGGCGAAAGGCCCGCCAGCGCCGGGTGCAGTGCGAAAAACCCATCCAAATCAATGGCATCCGGGCGGATCAAACTGGGGCGCAGGGCGGCATAATCCCGATCCCCTTGCGGCTGCACCGCGTCCAGACCGTCCATAGCCCCGCGCAAGATCATCACGATCAGGCGGTGATCACCCAACGGCCGCCCGCCGTTCGATCCGGCCAGCGTGACGGTTGTCATCAACGGATGCGCCGCTGCGGAACAGGCCGCCGTTGCCAGACCGCGCAGAAAAAATCGTCTGTCCATGACCCACTCCTATCTTCGGTTAAATTCGGCTGACGCCAGCACCAGCCCCACGCCTTCGCGGGTATTCTCGGCGCGGGGCACGGCCCAGATCAGGGCCTCGGTGGCGCGGTCAGCCAGACAGGCCGTCATCATCGCCACAGGATCGGGCAGAACCGGCACCAGTTCTTGCGGTATTTGCATCCCCCAAGTGATCCTTGTGGCCAAAGATTGCGGTGAAATCCACGCCGCGGCGTCCTCGGGCCAGCCATCGGGGCCTTTGGGTTTTTTCCACGGCTGGCCCATTTCGGCCATGCCGCCCTGCACTTTGGCGCGAAACAAATTGCGCTGCATTGCAATCACATCTGCACCGGAAACCCCCAAAGCCCGCAGCGAGGCCACAACGAAATCATAGGGTTGGCGCACCTTTTCGGCCTGTGGTTGCCATGCGGCGGGATGCATCAGCATGGCAATATAGACCGCCATCAGATCGCCACCCGATGCCGCAAACGCCGCCTGCATCGCCGCCACCAAATCCGGATCGGGGGTGTCCGACACAAAATGCACCGCCAGTTTGCGCGCGATATGGGCGGCGGTTTCAGGCCTTTGCCCCAGATCGCCAAGGGCCGCGCGCACCGGATCAAACCCGGCACCATCATAGGTCACGCCCAGCACAGTTTCCGGGCCCGGCTCTGCCCGGCGCGGTTCAAACCTGATGCCACGTCGGGGGTCATAGGTGACACCCGTCAGCAATTCCGCCATCTGGCGCACGTCGTCTTGCGCGTAGCCAGCACCCACCCCCAGCGCATGCAACTCTATCACTTCGCGCGCCAGATTTTCGTTCAACCCCTTTTCCTGCCGTTGCCCCTGAAACGAATTTGGCCCCACCGACTGGCTTTGATCCAGATAATTCAGCATTGCCGGGTGCAGGGTGGCGGCCGTTAACAGATCACTGAAACGGCCCGTGACCTTTGGACGAATGACGTCTTCGACCAAGGCATAGGGCATCATCAGATCGGATTTGGCCTTGGCCAAAACGGTGAAATGATCGGCCCAAAACGCCACCAACCGCTCTCGGAACCCGTCGGCGGCGTCAAGCGCCCGTGCCAAGGTATAGCGTTCGGCGTTGATATGGGCCGTGCCCAACTCGGCCTGTAATTGAGTATAGATCGGGATAAGGGCCGGGTCGGTGCGCCCACCGCCTTTCATTTCGCGCAATTGCGCCAGTTTGGGCTGGATCACTGCCAACCCGTCAATCGGCCAATCCTGTGCCGCCCGGTCGGGGCCTGCCAGCGCCGCCAGCATCGCGTGCGCTGTGTCAGGTGCGGCGGCGGGCAAAGGCAAGCCATAACCAAACCGGATCGCCGCAAGCGTTCTGATGGCGGTCATGGCTGTCTCCTGTTGCGACGCTCTGCGGTGGATATAGGGCGCAACACCCGATATTGCATCGCCCCAAGCGCGGCTATCGGTGGATAGCCGCTTGGCAATCATACGCACCGGATAAGATTTTCCGTCGGTGCAGCGTTACCGCAAAAGGATCGCGCGCGTCACTCTTTGGGAACCACCCGCAAGTTCAATTCGCGCAATTGGGCATTCAGGGGTTCCGATGGCGCGCCCATCAGCAGATCTTCGGCACGTTGGTTCATCGGGAACATGATCACCTCGCGGATGTTCGCCTCATCCGCCAGCAGCATCACGATCCGGTCGATGCCCGCCGCACAACCGCCATGGGGCGGCGCGCCGTATTTGAACGCCTTGACCATGCCGCCAAAGCGCTTTTCAACCTCGGAATTCGGATAACCCGCAAGTTCGAACGCCTTGAACATGATCTCGGGTTTATGGTTGCGGATGCCGCCGCTGATCAATTCATAGCCGTTGCAGGCCAAATCGTATTGATAGGCGTAAACCTGTAGGGGATCGCCGTTCAATGCCTCTAACCCACCTTGGGGCATCGAAAACGGATTGTGGCTGAAATCAATTTTGCCGTCGTCGGTTTTCTCATACATCGGGAAATCGACGATCCAGGCGAATTTGAAGCAGTTTTCTTCGGTGAGTTTCAACTCGCGCCCGATTTCATTGCGCGCGCGGCCTGCGACGGCTTCGAACGTTTCGGGTTTGCCGCCAAGGAAGAAGGCAGCGTCGCCGAGGCCAAGGCCGAGTTGTTGGCGGATCGCCTCGGTGCGTTCGGGGCCAATGTTTTTGGCGAGGGGGCCTGCCCCCGCGAAGTAAGTGAATGAATGAAACGGCCATTGCTCCGGAAGTTGGGGAATGGGTTTCCGTAAATACTGCTTCTGTTCAGCCGTTAGAAGCCCGCGGTCATCTTGTGCAGCCAAATCCTCCATTTGTGCAAACCAAACCTTAAATAGGGGATGTGAATGGTCGACTTTCGCTTCATCAGGTAAATCCTCTTCCCGCCAGAAGATATACCCCATCCCCGGCAGCCCTTCCTTCTGGGCAAACGCGTTCATCCTGTCACAAAACTTGCGCCCCACAGGTTCTCCCGACGGTCCCTTGGGGGCAGGAATGGCGCGAATTTCTGTGCCTTCGTTTTCCAGCAGCTTGGCGAAAATCGCAAAGCCTGACCCAGCAAAATGTTCGCTTACATCCTGCATCTTGATCGGGTTGCGCAGGTCGGGTTTGTCGCTGCCATACCATTTGTAGGCATCCCGATAGGAAATCTTCGTCCAATCCGAATAGGTTTTCTTCTCCGGCGCGAATTCCTCAAAAATCCCCTGAATAACCGGCTGCACGGCGGCAAAGACGTCTTCCTGCTCAACAAAACTCATTTCAATATCAAGCTGATAGAAGTCGGTGGGGGATCGGTCTGCGCGCGGGTCTTCATCGCGGAAACAGGGTGCTATCTGGAAATACCGGTCAAACCCCGCCACCATGATCAGCTGTTTGAACTGCTGCGGGGCCTGCGGCAGGGCATAGAACTTGCCCGGATGCAGGCGCGACGGCACCAGAAAATCGCGCGCACCTTCGGGGCTGCTGGCGGTGATGATTGGGGTTTGAAATTCGTTGAACCCCTGATCCCACATCCGCTTGCGCATCGACCGCACTACGTTGCTGCGCAGCATCATGTTGCGGTGCAACCGGTCACGGCGCAGGTCTAAAAACCGATAGGTCAGCCGGGTT
The DNA here is from genome assembly GCA_031384605.1 of Cypionkella sp. Taxonomy (GTDB): domain Bacteria; phylum Pseudomonadota; class Alphaproteobacteria; order Rhodobacterales; family Rhodobacteraceae; genus JANNAT01. The sequence continues at coordinate 121,282 of JANNAT010000141.1, read as the reverse complement.
TCTTCGGGATAGTCCACCTCGCCAAACACCGGCATTGGCAGATCGGCGGCCTCTCCCAATACCGTGACGCCGGTGGCGTAAACCTCAATCGCGCCGGTTGGCAGTTTGGGGTTCACCAGTGCTGCAGACCGGGCTTTCACAAGGCCATCAATGCAGACCACCCATTCGGCGCGCAGTTTTTCGATGTCGGCAAAGGCCGCACTGTCACTATCGGCGATCACTTGGGTGATGCCGTAATGGTCGCGCAGGTCGATAAACAACACACCGCCATGATCGCGCACCCGGTGCACCCAGCCCGAAAGCCGCACATTCTGGCCCACATGGGCGGTGTTCAACTCGTGGCATTTATGGCTGCGATAGGCGTGCATCGGCGTCCCCTTTTAATGGGCAAATGGTTCCGGCCCGATACACCCTGACAGACCCGCGAAGTCAAGCCCAAGGCCGTTTCATTGTGGTTTCGTTCCCCATATAGCGGGGGCCAAACCGCGCAGCGAATTTCCGACCCAAAGACGCAGGTTTGGCAGGTCTTCCACCATCAGAACCTCTTCGGGCACATTCATTTCGGCCCGCAACACACCCGGTAACAGGCCGCACTGCAGTGGTGGCGTGCGCAAGCCGTTGCCGCGATCAAAGAACAATGTGGTGATTGTGCCATCGCAAACCTGCCCGCTTTCGTTTTGAAAGATGACTTCATCCACACCAACAGGCAGGTTCGCGCGGGCGGCGTCATAGGCGCTGCGGTTGGTGGATTTCAGGGTTAGCCATGGGTCAGCAGACTTTAGCCGCGCTTTTGCCAATCCCAACCGCCAAACAGGAATTGGCGCTGGCATCTGCGCAACCGTCACGTCGAATTTTCCGAATGCATCCAAGGTCAGACGCACCCGCGCCGCATTCGCTGGGACCGCCGCGTGCAAAGCCGCTGCCGCATCACCGCAAGGCCAATCTAGCATGGTCGCCGACCGCGCCAGCCGCGCCAGATGCAGATCAAGCCGGGCAAAGGCCGCGCCATTCCAGCCCAGTGTTTCGATCAGCATCAGGTCCGGCGCACCAGCCGCTGCGCGTAGCGTGCTTTCCACAACGCCTCCTCCCATTCGCCATCGGCGGTGCTGTCTTGCACAATCCCGCCACCGACATTCAATACAACACTATTGTCATCATGAACTTGCAACGTGCGAATGGCCACGTTGAATCGCGCCGCGCCATCCGGGGCCATCCAGCCAATCGCGCCGCAATAAGGCCCGCGCGCGTGCGGCTCAACCTCGCGGATGATCTGCATCGCGCGGATTTTCGGCGCGCCGGTGATCGACCCACAAGGGAACAGCGCCGCCATTACCCCCACCATCGACGGCTCGTCAATCAACTGCCCCACCACAGTGGACACCATCTGATGCACAGTAGCATAGCTTTCGACCGCGAATAACTTCGGCACTTTGACCGACCCCACCCGGCTGATCCGCGCGATATCATTGCGCAAAAGATCGACGATCATCAGGTTTTCGGCCTGCCCCTTGGCTGATGCGCGCAACTCTTCGGCCAGTTCAGCGTCGCGCACCGGATCTGCATCGCGCAGGGCGGTGCCTTTCATCGGCCGGGTTTCAATGCGGCCATCAGCGTCGATGCGCAGAAATAACTCCGGGCTGCGTGATACCAAAACTGGCCCCACACCCAGATCAACAAACGCGCCATGCCGCACGGTTTGCCCCACGCGCAACGCGCCAAAAAGGCCAAGGGCTGACCCGTGCTGCAGGTGCGATGTCATCGGAAAGGTCAGGTTGATCTGATAGCAATCGCCCGCCGCGATGTAGGTTTTCACCTGATCAAACGCCGCGCCATAGGCTTCGCGGCTGATCATCGGCACAAGGGGCGCAAGCGATACGCCCTGTGCCTGAGTTGCGGCTTGTGCCAGCATTAGGCCAGCATCTTGGGGGGCCGGATAGATGCCAAAGGCCAGCAAGGGCGTGGCCATAGCTGCGGGCATCAACACCGCAAGCCGGGATTCAAACGCATAGCCCGCCTCATAGGCCAGATACCCCGCCACCCATTTGCCCGCCGCGCGGGCGCAGTCCAATTCGGCCAAGGCCGGTGCCACCTGATCCAAACGATGCGCCAGAACCAGCCGTTCCGCGCCGTCAAACAGCGCAGGCACACCGCCCGGTCCATCTTCGCACAAAATCACGCCGCACCCGCCCTTACCTGCTGTCCCTTTCACCTAGGGCACTGCCGGGCACCCGACCAGAGCCGATCCGCCACACTGCCTGCAATTTACGACACACCGTTTCACGACGCCTTTGAGACAGGCAATCTTGGGGCATTTCTGAAATTTTCTATTCAATGCTTGCCAGATTGTCGAAATCCGGTTCTGTTGCGGATCAGGTAGGGCAAAGTCACCCCGACCTTAACAACAACACGACCTAAAAGCGGTCCAGAGGGAAACGGAAAAAATGGCAGAAAAGTATTCTGACAAAGACCGGAGTGAAGACCTGAAGGTCTTGCACGGCATGGGCTATGCCCAGGAACTGTCCCGCAGCATGTCAAAGTTTTCGAACTTTGCGATCTCATTTTCGATCATCTGTATTCTGTCCGGCGGGATCAACTCTTTCGCCCAAGCGATTTCATCGGTTGGTGGCGCGGGCGCGGGCATCGGGTGGATCGTGGGTTGCGCCTTGTCGGGCATGTTTGCGCTGGCAATGGCGCAGATTGCATCCGCCTTTCCAACGGCGGGGGGGCTTTATCACTGGGCGTCGATCCTAGGGAACCGCTTTTGGGGATGGCTGACGGCTTGGCTGAACCTTTTGGGGTTGATCACGGTGCTGGGTGCCATCAACATCGGCACGGCCTATTTCTTTCAAGGCAGCTTTGGGGCGATGTTTGGGACTGCTGGGGCCGATGGCGCGATCACGCCATATCCGACATCAGATATGGAGATCGTAATTTTTGTAGCCGTGATTACCGCGGTTCAGGCGATCTTTAACCATATCGGCATCAAAGCTACAACGTTTCTGACGGATATCTCTGGCTATATCATTTTTGTGATTACCGCTGTGCTGGTGGTTGCCTGCCTTTACTTTGCGCCTGCGCTTGACGTGTCGCGGCTGTGGACTTTTACCAACTTTTCGGGTGCTGCGGGCGGCGGCATCTTTCCAGAGTCGCAAAACATGGGCTATCTGTTTTTGCTTTGCCTGCTGCTGCCGGTTTATACAATCACGGGTTATGATGCGTCCGCGCATACCTCTGAAGAAACCAAGAACGCCGCCATGTCGGTGCCCAAAGGGATCGTGAATGCCGTGTTCTGGTCATCGTTGGTTGGCTGGATAATGATCTGCGCCATCATGCTTGCCGTGCCTGATTTGGCGGTTGGCGCGTCGCAAGGCGGTCTGGTGTTCTTCAAAACGATGGAAGCGATCCTTCCAAACGGGCTGATGCTGTTTATCTATGTCGGTATCTTGATTGCGCAGTTTTTGTGTGGCTTGGCCACGGTTACCTCGGCCAGCCGGATGTTGTTTGCTTTCGCGCGCGATGACGGCATGCCGGTCGGGTCCAAAGCCCTTGCGAGTGTATCGCCAAAGTTTCGCACACCGGTGACGGCAATCTGGACAGCGACAATTTTGTGTATCTTGTATGTGCTTTTGGCAATGTCTTTGAAAGTTGCTGGCACCTCCATTTACTTCATCGTTGTGAACTCGACACTGATTTTCCTGTTCTTGTCTTTCACGGTGCCACTGGTTGCGGGTCTCTTTGCTTATGGCACCGCCAAATGGCCAAATCCTGGGCCTTGGGCAATGTCTGCTGGCCTTTACAAACTGATAACAGTTCTGGCCGTCATCGGTATGGGCGTGATCTTGTTCATCGCCGTGGCCCCACCAAACGGGCGGGTTCTTTATGTGGTGTTGGGCTTTATCGCCTTGGCGCTGGTTCTTTGGTTCACGGTCGAAAACCGCCGCTTTGAAGGGCCACCCGTCGGCGACCGGATTGCTGCGCGCAAAACAGCAATTGCTGCTGCTGAAAAAGCGGTTGGCGAAAAGGCTTGATCGCGCTCTTTAAGGAAACAGAAGGCGGCGGGGGAAACCTTGCCGCCTTTTCTTATGCGGTGTCGCATCCGCCCTTGCACCCCGGCCCCCCATCGCTATAACCCCGGAAGTTTTGCGCTTATGGGGGGCCCAATGCCAAAAAGAACCGACATCAAATCCATCATGATCATCGGTGCCGGGCCCATTGTGATTGGCCAAGCCTGCGAGTTTGATTACTCCGGTGCCCAAGCCTGCAAGGCGCTGCGTGAAGAAGGCTACCGGGTGGTGCTGGTCAATTCCAACCCCGCCACCATCATGACCGATCCGGGGCTGGCGGATGCCACCTATATCGAACCGATCACGCCCGAAGTTGTCGCCAAAATCATCGAGAAAGAACGCCCAGACGCGTTGCTGCCCACGATGGGCGGGCAAACCGGGCTGAACACAGCGCTGGCGCTTGCCGATATGGGAATATTGGAAAAGTTCAAGGTCGAGCTGATCGGGGCCAAGCGAGCGGCTATTGAGATGGCAGAAGATCGCAAACTGTTCCGTGAGGCGATGGACCGGATTGGGCTGGAAAACCCCAAGGCCACCATCATCGCCGCGCCAAAACTGCCGAACGGCAAGTATGACATCAACGCAGGCGTGGCCGAATGTCTGGCGGCCATCGAATACGTCGGCCTGCCCGCCATCATCCGCCCCGCCTATACCCTTGGCGGCACGGGCGGCGGTGTGGCCTATAACCGCGATGATTATGAGGCGATTTGCCGTAGCGGTTTGGATGCATCGCCCGTTGCCCAAATTCTGATCGACGAATCCCTGCTCGGTTGGAAAGAATTTGAGATGGAGGTGGTGCGCGACACCGCCGACAATGCGATCATCATCTGTGCCATCGAAAACGTCGATCCGATGGGCGTGCATACCGGGGATTCGATTACGGTCGCCCCCGCGCTGACCCTGACCGATAAAGAATACCAGATCATGCGCAACGGCTCCATTGCCGTGCTGCGCGAAATTGGCGTCGAAACCGGCGGATCAAACGTGCAATGGGCAATCAACCCTGCCGATGGCCGCATGGTGGTGATCGAGATGAACCCGCGGGTATCACGGTCATCCGCGCTGGCGTCCAAGGCCACCGGGTTTCCGATTGCCAAGGTCGCCGCAAAACTGGCCGTCGGCTATACGCTGGACGAATTGGACAACGACATCACCAAGGTCACGCCAGCATCGTTTGAACCCTCCATCGACTATGTCGTCACCAAAATCCCGCGCTTTGCGTTCGAAAAATTCCCAGGGTCTGAACCGAACCTGACCACCGCGATGAAATCGGTGGGTGAGGTGATGGCGATTGGCCGCACCATCCACGAATCCATGCAAAAGGCGCTGGCATCGTTGGAAACCGGGCTGTCGGGGTTTGATGAGATTGCCATCGAAGGTGCGCCCGCCCCTGCCGCCATTACCCAAGCCCTGTCAAAACAAACCCCCGACCGTATCCGCGTGATTGCCCAAGCTATGCGGCACGGGTTTACCGATGACCAGATCAACGCCATCACTTGCTTTGATCCGTGGTTTCTGGCCCGCATCCGCGAAATCATTGATATCGAAGCTGATATTCGCACGGCTGGCCTGCCCGTCACCGCCCCCGCCCTGCGCCGCCTGAAGATGTTCGGCTTTACCGATGCTCGTCTGGCCACCCTGACGGGCCGGGATGAGGCGCAGATCAGGCGCGCCCGGGTGCGCCTTGGCGTGGTGGCCGTGTTCAAACGGATTGATACCTGCGCTGCGGAATTTGAGGCGCAGACCCCCTATATGTATTCCACCTATGAGGCCCCCGCGATGGGCGATGTGGAATGCGAAGCGCGGCCTTCGAATGCCAAAAAGGTCGTTATCCTTGGCGGCGGCCCCAACCGCATCGGCCAAGGGATTGAATTTGACTACTGCTGCGTCCACGCCTGTTATGCCCTGACGGAGGCGGGGTATGAGACGATCATGGTGAACTGCAACCCGGAAACGGTTTCCACCGACTATGACACTTCGGACCGTTTGTATTTCGAACCGCTAACCTTGGAATCCGTGCTGGAAATTCTGCGGGTGGAACAGGAAAACGGCACCTTGCACGGGGTGATCGTGCAGTTGGGTGGCCAGACGCCGTTGAAACTGGCGCAAGCCCTTGCCAACGAGGGCATTCCCATCTTGGGCACCACGCCCGATGCAATTGATCTGGCCGAAGACCGCGAGCGGTTCCAGCAACTGCTGCATAAGCTGGGGCTGAAACAGCCGCACAACGGCACGGCCCGTTCGCGCGATGAGGCGTTTGCGGTGGCCGCCGACGTTGGCTACCCCCTCGTCATCCGCCCCAGTTTCGTGCTGGGCGGTCGTGCGATGGAAATCGTGCGCGATGACGCGCAGTTGGAACGCTATATCCGCACCGCCGTGCAGGTTTCGGGTGACAGCCCGGTTCTGCTAGACAGTTATCTGTCGGGCGCGATTGAGGTTGATGTGGATGCGCTTTCGGATGGGAAGTCGGTGCATGTCGCGGGAATTATGGAACATATCGAAGAGGCCGGCGTGCATTCGGGCGATTCCGCCTGTTGCCTGCCGCCGCATTCCCTAACCCCCGAAACCATCGCCGAGTTGAAACGCCAGACCGTGCAAATGGCGTTGGCGCTGAATGTAGTGGGCCTGATGAACGTGCAATTTGCCATCAAAGGCGACGATATCTATGTGCTGGAAGTGAACCCGCGTGCCAGTCGCACCGTGCCTTTCGTGGCCAAAGCCACCGACAGCGCCATCGCGGCCATCGCCGCGCGTCTGATGGCGGGCGAGCCTTTGTCGAACTTCCCCCTGCGCCCCGCCTATGCCACGGGCGTCGGCCCCGACACACCGCTGCCGCTGGCCGATCCGAACACTTTGGCCGACCCGATCACCCCGTGGTTTTCGGTGAAAGAGGCCGTGCTGCCGTTCGCCCGCTTTCCCGGTGTTGATCCGGTTCTGGGCCCGGAAATGCGGTCTACCGGCGAGGTGATGGGCTGGGACCGCACCTTTGCGCTGGCGTTTCTAAAGGCGCAAATGGGGGCCGGAGTTACGCTGCCAGACGGTGGCAGGGTGTTCGTTTCCATCAAGGATATGGACAAGACGGACGCCTTCGCAGACGCCGCCCGCGATCTGGTTGGCATGGGGTTTGAGATTATCGCCACCAAAGGCACCGCAGCTTGGCTGAAATCACAAGGCGTGCCAGCGACGCATGTAAACAAAGTCTACGAAGGCCGCCCGAACATCGTGGATCGGTTGAAGGATGATGAGATTGCCATGGTGATGAACACGACAGAGGGCACGCAGGCGGTATCGGACAGCCGCGATATCCGGAGGGTCGCCCTGATGGACAAGATCCCGTATTTTACCACAGCGGCGGCGAGCATTGCTGTGGTGGCTGCGATGAAGGCCCGGGGCGAGGGGTATGGGGTTCGGACGTTGCAGGGTTAATCGCGGCCCCGGGTTTTGCCGGGGCGAAAACGCTCCAGTGGAGCGTTTTCAGTGATTAACGGGCGCGCACGCTTGCGCGGCCGGGATAATGACTATTACAAACAATTGTCTGGCGAACCTTTTTCAACTATTTCCTGCCAGTTAGCTCCTAACGTTTGTCGCGCTGACAAAGCGTTGCCGTAGTTGGGATCGCCTTTGTTCACCACTTGAATGACCATGTCTTGGGAGTTAGTCCCGTAGGTTTCGAAACTACCAAAATCAGTGAAGTAACCCCCGGATACTGCCGATCTTGATTGGTCGCCGACAACAATGAAACGGTCGGCACCCCTCTTTATTACTTCAATTGCCGCTGACTGGAATGCAATCTGCCGTGTGCCGCCCGCACCACATAAGTCTTCTGCCTCAGTCGCAATTTTGAACGAAGTTCGAGTAAGTGGCTGCACATTTGTTTCGACGCAACCCACGATAAACATGGCGACAAGGCTGATTTGAACTACTGATTTCAAACGCAAGAATTTTCCCTTCTTCTCTACAAGCATAATAACAATCCAGTTACTGTATCAAAGCAAACAAGAAAAGTGCTGCAGGTTGCACAAACGACCTATCCCGCGAAATTTCGGTGCGCCTAAAGGCACACCCCACGATTGCGGCCTCCCCCCACACAGAGTAGCGCCCGACCTCGGGATGGCGCACCAACGTCAGTTCTAGGCACTTTATTCCTCAACCCCTCCCGCAGAATTTCTACTGACAACCTTGGAAAACGCGCCCTCCCGGCGGGAGGTCGGGCGCGGCCCGGCGGGCTTTGCCCTTGGTTCCGGGCTGAAGTGGCGTGTTGTGGCTGTGCCATCTTCTGGGAAAGTGGGTTGCACCGCGATACCCCTAGTGCGCGTAGTGTATGGAAGAACCCCCCCTCCCCCTTGACAAATCCCCCCCAACCCGTCATGTCCACACCATCAAAGCGTCCGTGCCGCGTGAGCATGTGTAAGACCTTTGGCACTGGTTCCCACCGCACGCAGGGGTTCCGCGATTGTCACGGCAAGGGGTATAAACCCTGCGCGAGGGGCCTTCGCTTCCCACTGGCCGCCCCAATCCTTGGGGTGGATGGCGGCGTTTGGCTGCCGGAAAGACTGTTATGGAAACGACTTTTGCTGATTTGGGGCTTTCGGCCACCATCTTGAAAGCACTCGAAAAAACCACCCTTAAGATGCCGACGCCTATTCAGGTGCAGGCCATTCCACACATCATGGCGGGGCGCGATCTGATGGGTCTGGCGCAAACCGGCACGGGTAAAACCGCCGCGTTTGGCCTGCCGCTGTTGCACCGCATCCTTGATCTGGGCCATCCGCCCGCGCCCAAAACCGTGCGTGCGCTGATCCTTGCCCCCACCCGCGAGTTGGTGGCACAAATTGCTGCCAACCTTGAGCAGTTCACCAAAGGCACCTCGGTCAAGGTGGCCATGGTTGTGGGCGGTGCGTCGCTGTTCAAACAAGCCGAACGGCTGAAGCGCGGCGCGGATGTTCTCGTTGCCACGCCGGGCCGCCTGATTGATCTGATTGAACGCGGCGATGTGTCGTTGCACGCCACGGGGTATCTGGTGCTGGATGAGGCCGATCACATGCTGGACATGGGGTTTATCCATTCGCTTCGTAAAATTGCCAAGCATATCCCGTTGAAACGGCAGACGTTGTTGTTTTCGGCCACGATGCCGAAGGATATCGAAGAGCTGGCATCAACCTATTTGCAAAACCCGATCAAAGTGCAGGTGGCCCCGCCCGGCAAGCCGGTGGAACGTATCGTGCAAGGCGTGCATTACCTGCCCAGTGGCGATAAGGCCCGCGTGTTGCAGGAATATCTGAACAAGCATCTGGGCGAACAGGCGCTGGTGTTTGGCCGCACCAAACATGGGTCGGAAAAGCTGATGAAGCTGTTGGTGACATGGGGATTCAAGGCGGGTTCGATCCACGGCAACAAAAGCCAAAGCCAACGCGACCGCACCCTGACAGAATTCCGCAATGGCGAGATGGACGTTCTGGTGGCCACCGATGTGGCGTCGCGCGGCATTGATATTCCCGGTGTGCGATTTGTCTATAATTTCGACATGCCGAACGTGCCGGAAAACTATGTCCACCGTATTGGCCGCACCGCACGGGCCGGCAAAGAGGGCACCTCGATTTCGTTCTGCGCGCCTGCGGAAATGGGCGAATTGCAGGCGGTGGAAAAGCTGTTGAAAAAGGCGATCCCGGTGTTGGGTGGCGCGCCTTGGGCATCGGATGCCGTTGCTGCGGCCCCAAAGCCCGGTCAAAATCGGGGTCAGCGTCCGGCGTCGCGGGGTGGTCAAAAAGCCGGATCGCAGCCGGTTGTGCGCGCGGCCCCCGGCAAACCCGGTGCAAAACCAGCGTCAAAAGGCGGGTCATTTGCTCCACGCCGCCCAGATGGTGCCAAGGCACGGCCCGCACAGCGTCGGCCAGCCTAACGGATTGATTGGCCTGCAGAAATGCAGGCCAATGCCTATCCTGCCTCTTCTTCCAGATTAAGCTTCATATCCAGCAGAACCTGCTGAATGGCCAAGGTTTCGCGCAAAAGCCGCTTGGCTTCGTTGATCGAAATCACCCCATCGCCAATCGCAATATTATACTCTGACATCAACATCGCAAACCGTTGCGCCAGTGCCACCACGTCCTGGTTCACGCCCGTCGATGGCGCGTTTCGCTTTTCCGCATCATAGGACATCGTAATGCCGCGCAAATCAGCCAAGGCAGCCGTCACATGCGGAAACCGCGCGCTTGCTTCCAGCTGTGCGACGACATCAATGGGCATAAAGCGGTCGTCATGTTCTTGCGCATCTGAATAATACCGGCCCAACGTTGCCTTTGATTTGCCTGTCAGCGTGCAGGCGGCTTCAATGCCAACATCCTTAACCAAAGCTTCGGAATGTTTTTTCAGATAGGTCTCGATACTCATCATACACCTTTACTTGGGCTGAAATGCCCAGACGGGGAAATCAGCGTGCCTTTTCCCATTATTCTGATCGCACAGATTTGTCATTCACAAACCAACTTCGACGGTTCGAAGTTGTAACGAGTGATCGGCGTCCCCAGCGCCGATTTTGGGTGGGGGTCCGCCGTATAAGAGCCCGTTAAAGGGCCGTCATCCGGCGAATGCCATGATCATACGGCGGGCCCGTCAGTTTTACGAGTTTTTGTGGTTTTGTTCTGACGGCCCGCCTTGTCCCCGCCTGTTTTTCTGCGTGTTTGCAGCCGCCATAAACTATTTGCGCGCGCCCGTTCGGTTCGGCTACATCACCGCATGGCCAAGCTGTATTTCAACTATTCCACGATGAACGCCGGGAAATCGACGTCCCTGCTGCAAGCCTCGCATAATTACCGCGAGGGGGGCATGATGACCTATCTGATCACCGCGCAGTTTGACAATCGCGCAGGTGAGGGCAGGATTTCCAGCCGCATAGGGATTGGTGAGCCTGCCGATACATTTGCCCCCGACGAGGATTTGTTTGCCAAACTGGCGGGGCGATTTGCAGCGGGCAAAGTGGCTTGCGTGTTCATCGACGAAGCACAGTTTCTGACCGAACCACAGGTTTGGCAACTGGCCCGCGCAGTGGATGATCTGGGTGTGCCGGTGATGTGTTACGGGTTACGCGTTGATTTTCAGGGCAAATTGTTTCCGGGATCGGCGGCGCTGTTGGCCTGGGCGGATGAGATGCGCGAAGTCCGCACCATTTGCCATTGCGGCAAGAAGGCCACCATGGTGATCCGGCGGGGCCCCGATGGGCGGGCACTGCGGGACGGCGAACAAGTGGTGATCGGCGGCAATGAAACCTATGTGTCGCTGTGTCGCCGCCACTGGCGTGAGGCAGTTGAGGGTCAGGCCTGCTGACGCGCCCGCAGGGCGATCATCAGGCCCGCAGCTGCAATCAAAACCATGCCGAAAATTGCCAATGGCCCAAGGGTTTCACCCCATAAGACCCAGCTCCACAATGCCGATGCCGGCAGAATGGAATATTCAAACACCGCAACCCTTGTGACATCCGCAATCAAATAGGCCCGCACCATCATACCAACCGCAACCAATGATCCTGCGGCCTGCACAAAGGTCCAGAACCATATTGTGGGACTGGGCCAAACGGCACCGCGTTGAAGGAATCCGTCGACACCTTCAGCGGCGGGCAATGGCCAAATCGCCAAAAATGCCAGACCGACCGCGCCTATCACCATTAACGCGCTAAAAAATCCAGCCAGCAAGGTTGCCGCGGTTTCCTGGGCACAAAGCCGACGAGTGGCAATATTGGCCATCGCATACAACAGGCCGCCCAGAACGGGCAGCACGGCAGGCAGCGACGCCCCGGCCATGGCTTTGGGTCCCAGCACAAGTATGACGCCGATAAAGCCTACAATCGCCGCAAGGATGCGGTATGGCCCAATGGTTTCGCCAAAAAACAGACCCGAGATCAGCAAGACAAAAATCGGCGCCGTGAACAGGCCCGCGGCAACCACCGCCACCGGCAAAAACGCCAACGCGCCGAAGTAGATGATCATCGCCGCCCCGGTCAGCGCGGATCTTATGATCACCGCCCGCATACTTACCGGGCGCAGGCGCAAGCCCATCGGCCAGACGGCCAGCCCGATCAACGCCATTGCGATCAGACCGCGTTGCAGGTGAAACTGCCAAAGGCCAGACTCGGCCGCAATGACACGCACAAAATTGTCGGTGTATCCAATGATCACCGCATAGATCAGGATCAGCCCTGCGGCCACCAAGGTTTTATCGCCGCCTTGCGTCATGTCATCATCCTTCGCATCGCCCCACCATGGGTGAAATGGGGCTAACTGCGCGCCCGAAAACGACATTGCGGCCAACGTTGGCACCCGGATCGCTGATTTGAAACAGGCCGTGATTGAAGCGGGCGCGGCACTAGGGTATCGTTCCGCTATGACCGCACTGCGCAAATATCAGCGGCTTGAGGCCAGCGGGCTGTGGCGGGATCGCCCGGGTGCGCGGCTGCGCGAGGTGGTCGTCGGCTTGCGGGATGCCACGCTGATTTTATCCGATCCGAAAACCGAAATGGCTCTGGCGCAATGGTCACTGCCCGCCTTGGTTCGCCTGAACCCCGGAGCGATGCCTGCAATGTTCAGCCCCGATGCCGATGGCGTCGAAATGGTCGAGGTAGACGACCTTGACATGATCGCAGCCCTTGAAACCGTCAGGTCGACGCTGGACCGCCGCCGCGCGCGGCCGGGGCGGTTGCGCGGTGTTGTCCTGACTGGAACGGCGATTACTTTGGTGGCGTTGGCGGTGTTTTGGTTGCCCGGGCGTTTGATGAATTACACCGCCACGATGCTGCCTTCGGTGACCAAAGACGCGCTCGGCCAATTGGCACTGGCCGATATGGTCAAACTGACGGGATTTCCTTGTGCCACGGCCCGCGGCACGGCTGCGGCGCGTGACTTGGCGCGGCGGATTGATCCGGTTAATCCACCGCATATTCTGGTCATGCGCGACGGGTTGTCAGAACCCCGGCCCCTGCCCGGCGATATTGTTACGCTGCCCGCGTCACTGGTGGAACGGGCCGATGGCCCAGACGCCATTGCAGGTTTTGTTATTGCGGAAATGCTGCGTGCCAAGGACCGGAACCCAACGCAAGCTTTGCTACATCATTCGGGGCTGTTGGCCACCGTGCGGTTGCTTGCCAGTGGCGTTTTGTCGCCCGATGCAGTGCAGGGGTTCGGGCAGGCCTTGTTGGCAACGCCGGTTGCGGCCGTGGCCCCAGACGCCCTTCTTGCGGCTTTTTCGACGGCCAAGATTTCTGCCGCACCCTATGCCTATGCGCTTGATCCCAGCGGCGAAGCCACTTTGCCGTTGATCGAGGCTGATCCTTTTGCCACCGGATCTGTGCCTGCAGTGTTGGACGATGCTGCATGGTTGGGTTTGCAGTCGATCTGTGCCGGATAATTCGCCAAAGAAAAAACCCCCCGGCGAAACCGAGGGGTCAGACTTCAGTCGATCCGCAGTTTGCGCGGTTCAGGGATGATCAGAGTCGGAATTGCTGCCTCTCGATTTGCTCGACCGCGTTTTCCGATACGTTTGCTTCTGTCACAACCCGAAGGTCTTTAGCGTAAGATCGCATCGCCAAAGCCCGCGTTGCGCGCCGTGGATAATGCGGCTTTCGCCTCTGCTGCCGATCCGAACGGCCCCGCCAGAACAATTTCCAGCGCCTTGCCGCCCTTGGTAATTCTGCTTTTGGCTGTCGGCAATCCAAGGCCCGCCAGCTTTTGCGCCGCCCCGGTTGCGTTGGCCTTGACCCCAAACGTGCCCACCTGCACCCACAGCTTGCCGGTGCTTGCCGTGGCCGAATTGCTGGTGGAAACGGATACGCTTTTCGTCTTTTTCGCCTTTTTCGTGGCCTTATCCGTAACCAGTTGGGCTGGCACATCACGCGTCCAGATCTGATCCTGGGCGGCCTGGCCCTCTGCCGTGCCGCGCCCGCGATTGGGGTTCAGTCGATCATCTTTCCAAGCCGCCCGAAAGCCTTTTGGCATCACAGGCGCAAGATTGGCCGTATCGGCATAGTCGTCGGTCGGGGCAGTATTACCTGCCGCGCGCGCACGCCCTGCAGATACCTCTAGCGGGGGGTTCGACAGCGATGCCCCAACCCGCGCGCCGTCAGGATAAATCGGCGGACGCCACCCCGTCACAGTGCCATCACCGCGCGTGCAGACCAAAGCCGTGCCGCCGTTGCGAAGGCTAACCCGCTCGGCCACAGGCGCGTTGGTATAGCATCCGATTTTGCCAGCAGGCACACCCGAGCTTGCGGCAACTTGATAGGTTTGGTCACGCACCACCCGCGCCGGGGCAGATTTGGCTACGACGGGGGCTGCGACGCGGCGCATTTCGGGCAGGCTGGCAATGGTTTCCATCGGGCGGCCGACGCGGCGTTCAACCACAACCGGCAAACGGGGGGCAGCCACTTCGGCCACGACAACGGGGGCTGCAACCAGTGGGGCAGCTTCGTCGGCCATCTCGATAACGGGTTTGGGGCCAAGGGACGGGGGCAAGCCGCACAGCACTTTGCGCGCCCGCGTCACCCGTGGCACCCAGTTCAATTGCCCGCCATTGCCTGCGCGCAAGAACACGCAGCCCCGGCTGTCAACATATTGATCCCCCCGAAAGCTGCCTGGCGGCAGTTCAGCAGGGCCACCGATTTGCGCCAGACTTTGTGCCTGCGCTGCGTAAGGCAGGGTGACGGCCGCGAACATCGCAACAGAAACAACTTTCCAGAACATAACCACCCCCAAGCAGCATCAATGGGCAGAATGCGTCAGGATTGTGTTCAAGTAAAGGGGTAAGCCCCCTTATTTAGTGCCAAACATACGGTCGCCCGCATCCCCTAGGCCAGGAACAATATATCCATGGTCATTCAGGTGGCTGTCTACCGCCGCTGTGACAATCGGCACGTCTGGATGGGCTTCTTTCATCCGCGCAATGCCTTCGGGCGCGGCCAAAAGACACAAAAACCGGATGTTTTTGGCACCGGACTGTTTCAAAAGGGTAATCGCCGCCACTGATGAATTGCCAGTGGCCAGCATTGGATCAACCACGATGGAAATGCGGTCTTCCAACTGATCGGGCAGTTTGCAATAATATTGAACGGGTTGCAGGGTTTCGGGATCACGGTATAGGCCCACAAACCCCACCCGCGCCGCCGGGATCAGTTCCAGAATGCCATCCAGCAGCCCATTGCCCGCCCGCAAGATCGAGATTAGCGCCAGTTTTTTACCATCAATCGCCGGGGCGTCCATTGGCTCCAGCGGCGTTTCAATCCGCTTGGTGGTCATCGGCAATTCGCGCGTAACTTCATAGGCCAGCAGCAAACTAATCTCGCGCAGCAGTTTGCGGAAACTGGCGGTCGAGGTGTCTTTTTCGCGCATAAGGGTCAGTTTATGCTGCACAAGGGGGTGCGACACGACGGTCAGATGATCAAGCATTGCCGGGCTCCAATGTCTTAAGGATACGCGCCTTCGTATCGGCGTCACAGAACGCCGCGTCAAGCGAGGTGCGGGCGATCTTTGCGAAAACCCCTTCGTCCCAGTCAAACGCGCGGTTCAGCATGTCATATTCGCGCGCCATGGTGGTGTGAAAAAACGGCGGATCGTCGGTGCTGATCGTCACTTTAACCCCGCGATCATACATCTGACCGATGGGATGGGCGCGGAAATTCGGGTACAGGCCAAGGGCTACGTTTGACCCGGGGCATACTTCCAGCACAATACCGCGTTCGGCAATCTCATCGACCAGCGCCAGATCTTCAATCGCCCGCACGCCATGGCCGATGCGTTCCGCCCCCAGATCATGGATCGCATCGCGCACCGATTGCGGCCCGCCCCATTCGCCGGCGTGCGCCGTGATGCGCAACCCGGCCTCGCGCGCGGCGTCAAAAGACCACAAGAAATCTTTGGGCGCGCCGATCTTTTCATCACCAGCAATACCAAAGCCAACGATGAAATCGCCAGCCGTTTCCGCCGCGCAGCGTGCGGTTTGCCGCGCCTTTTCGGGGCCGAAATGGCGAATGCAGGTGATGATGCCCCGCAAAGTGATGCCCATGGTGGCCTCTGCCTTATCGGCGGCCTCACGGATGGCATGCAGATATTCGCGCCACGCGCCAATGTCGCGGCCACCACAAAAATCTGGCGACAAGAACGTTTCCGTGTAAATCACGCCGCTTGCAGCACTTTCTTCCAGCACGGCCAGCGTCAGGCGATAGAAATCTTCGGGGCGTTGCAGAGTTTCGGTAGCGGCCTCATAAACTTTGAGGAAATTCCAGAAATCGGTGAATTTATAGCCGCCCTGTTCATTGAAAATGCCCGAAAGATCAATCTTTTTCTCTTTCGCCAAACCCCGGATAAACGCCGGCGGTGCGCCGCCCTCCAGATGAAGGTGCAATTCAATTTTTGGCAACGCATTGATTGTCATATAAAATTTTTCCCTAACCCTTGGCCCGGTATACCCAAATGCGCCGCAACCGACGCCGCGACATCGACAAAAGCGCAATGCCCGATGGTCCCGACCCCCGCACCCGCGCACAGGACTGGCACGCGTTCCCGGGTGTGTTCGGTACCGCGCCAAGTAGGATCATTGCCGTGATCGGCAGTAAAAATCATCAGATCATCAGGGCGCAAGCGCGGCAGCAATGCGCCAACACGGCCATCAAACCATTCCAGCGCGCGGGCGTAGCCTGCCACATCGCGGGGATGGCCATAAAGGCTGTCAAATTCAACAAAGTTGGCGAATGTCAAAGAACCATCCTCGGCTTCACCCTCTAACCGATCCAAATGATCGAAAAGGTCAGCATCCGATTTTCCCTTATGCAGCGCGCCTATGCCCTTCATCGAAAAAATATCGCCGATCTTGCCAATCGCATGGGTGGTCCGGCCCGCACCCGCCACCCATTCCAACAAAGTTGGCGCGGGCGGGTCCATCGCATAGTCGTGCCGGTTGGCGGTGCGTTTGAAATCCGTCGCGGTTCCAATGAAGGGCCGCGCAATCACCCGACCCACCCGCATTGCATGCAAGGTTGGCGCAAGATCGGCGCAAAGTTTCAACAACCGGTCCAGCCCAAAGGTTTCCTCATGTGCTGCAATCTGGAAAACACTGTCGGCCGATGTATAACAAATCGGCCAGCCCGTGCGCAGATGGGCGTCAAAATGGGCCGCTATGATCGGGATGCCGGATGCGTAGCAATTGCCCAATATCGCGCTGGTGCCTGCCAATTGGCAGACCATAGCCACCAGATCGGGCGGAAACGCGGGCACCGTTTCGGGAAAATAGGTCCAGTCCCACGGCACCGGCACGCCTGCCAACTCCCAATGCCCAGATGGCGTATCTTTGCCATTTGACACTTCGGTTGCGGCCCCCCAGCGGCCCAACGGCACTGCGTCCAGCCCCGGCGTGGCGTCACCCGACGCCAATCGCACCGCAGCCCCCAGCCCCAAAGCATCCAGATGCGGCAGCTTCAACAAACCAAAGCGGCCCGTATCTGCACGGCCCCAGGCACATTCGCGCGCGATATGGGCCAACGTATTCGCCCCCGCGTCGCCAAATGCAGCAGCGTCAGGCGCGCCGCCGCAGCCCACGGAATCCATCACAATCAAAAACGCCCGTGCCATTCAGGCAATCCTTTTGAGGATCAGCGCCGGATCAAGCGGCGCATCGGCCCCCAGATGGTAGGCCGATTGCACAGCGGCAATCGCAGCTTCGGCTTGTGCTTCGGTTGCCGCATGCACCATGCACAAAGGATCGCCCGCGCCAATATCTTCCCCAATGCCCGCCAGATCCGACAGCCCCACCGACAGGTTCAGCTTATCCCCCTCGCGCTGCCGCCCGCCGCCCAAAGCCACTACGGCCAGCCCCAGAACCTGACCGTCAATCGCGCGCACGTACCCCGTTGACAGATTCGGCACTTCGCGGATCACGGTGGCGGCGGGCAGCCGGTCTGGCCAGCGTTCAACAAAATCGCCGGGGCCCCCTTGCGCCTTGACCATGCGACCAAACCATTCGGCAGCATCCCCCGATGATAACGCGTTTTCAATGCGCCGCAGCCCATCTGTAGGGTCCGCAGCCAACCCGCCCAGCGCCAACGCCTCACCGCCCAGCGCCGCCGTGATATCCCACAGCGCGGTGTTCACCGAGGTGCCCGTCAAGGTTTCCATCACCTCGATCACTTCCAAAGCATTGCCTGCCGCCGTTGCCAAAGGTTGGCTCATATCGGTGATCAGCGCGGTGGTCATACACCCCGCGCCCTGCGCTACCGCAACAAGTGATCGCGCCAAGGTTTCCGCACTTGCCAGCGTTTTCATAAACGCGCCAGAACCGCATTTGACATCCAGCACCAGCGCCTCCAGCCCTGCCGCCAGCTTTTTCGACAAGATCGAGGCTGTGATCAGTTCCACCGATTCCACCGTGCCCGTCACATCACGAATGGCATAAAGGCGGCGATCAGCGGGGGCAATCTCGGCCGATGCCGACACGATGGCGCATCCGACATCGCGCAACTGCCGGGTCAACTGGTCTTGGGATAACCCGGTGCGAAAGCCGGGAATCGATTCCAATTTGTCTAGCGTGCCGCCGGTATGCCCCAACCCGCGCCCCGAAATCATCGGCACATACGCCCCGCAGGCTGCCAGCGCCGGTGCCAGCATCAAAGACACGCAATCGCCGATACCGCCTGTGGAATGTTTGTCCAACACCGGACCGGGCATATCCCAACGCAGCACTGACCCGGAATCGCGCATTGCGCGGGTCAGCGCGATACAGCCCGCCTGATCAAGACCTTTCAGCAAGACCGCCATGGCGAACGCCCCGGCTTGGGCGTCGCTGACAACGCCAGATGCCAACCCCGCCGCAAACCAGCGCAATTCGTCGCCAGACGGCTGCCCGCCATCACGCAGGTTGGTAATGATCGCGCGGGCATCCATCAGGTTGGGCTTTGCGTGGTTTTGGCCATGTGGGCGGCGGTGAACACCCCCGGCAGCAGATCTGCGACGGTCATGGATTTGGTTTTACCGTCTGTGGTGCAAAGGGTCACCACAACGTCAGGGGCAGAAAATTCCGCAATTTTCTGCCGACACCCGCCGCAGGGGGGCACCGGATCGGGACTGTCGGCAATCACCAGAATTTCCGCAATCCGGGTATCACCCGCCGCAATCATCGCCGCAATTGCACCCGCCTCGGCGCAGGTGCCTTCGGGATAGGCGACATTTTCAACGTTGCACCCGATGTGAATGCGGCCTTCGACCGACAGGATGGCCGCGCCGACTTGGAACCGGGAATAGGGCGCATAGGCGCGCTGGCGAACTTTGGTGGCGGCGGACAAAAGCGGCATATAATCCTCATGTGTGGTTTTGCCCCCCCAGCCGGGGGCCAGCCCCCGGACCCCCGGAGTATTTGCGCCAAAATGAAAGGGTTAGAGCACGGTTGTTGGTGGATTGCCGGGCAGGGAGACTTCGAGCAGTTGCAGATCGGGCGTTGTATCTGTGTAGCGCGTGGCCATATCAGGCGGAATGACGAAAGCATCGCCGGGAGACAGCCGGTAGGGGTCTTTGCCTTGGCCTTCCAATGTCATCTCACCCGCGATGACGAAGGTAAACAAGATATCGCCACTGTGTTTGGTCCAAGGGGCGGGGGTGCCATTGGGGCGGGCGACCATCACCGAGGCGACGCCCTTGGTATTGGCGTTGATGGTTGTATCGCGGGCGTCGAACCCCGGAATGCGGAAAGGATGATAGCTGCCTGAGGCCCCGATGTTGTGCACAAACCGCTGACCGTCCCATTCTCGGTCAGGCCGCAAATGCGGTGTGGGCAACGCCATATCATGGTCAATTTCGGTAACATGATCGGCAGGCACACCGATTTCGACCACCTGAACGCCTTCGGAGTGCAGCACTTTGTGGCGAATGCCCGGGGGCTGGATAAAGCAATCACCCGCCGCAATCCGCAAGATATCGCCTTGATCTTCATACAAAACATCCACCCAGCCCGCGACACAAAAGATCAGCTGAAAGCCGACTTTGTGAAAATGCACCATATCGGGAACCGGCCCATCAGGCACGCGAATGTGGCTGGCAATCATCGCACCGCCCAAGCGCGACGGGATCAGATCGCGGTACGACATCCCCGCCCGGCCCACCACCCACGGGGCCTGATCGGCCAGACGGCGCACGACAAAGGCATGTTCGGTGGCGGGCTGGATCAAGGCCGGGTGCAGGTCGTCAATCTCTATCATTGTGCCATTCGGGGCAGTCAGGTGCCGCGCGCCGCCTGCAAAACCATCAGGATCATCTGTCAGAATGCGCAAAGTGCCGGGGGATTCCGCAGCACCCTTCTGGATACGAATGCGCAGGCCGTGCCCCGACAGCACCGCCACCTGCGGGTTATCCGCCGGATAAATCATATCCAAACGCATCTTTAAGACTTTGGTGTAAAACGGCAGATCATCGCGCAGCTCTTGCGTGGGCAGGCGAACTTCGGCGCGTGTGTCAGTCATGGCAATCCTTCCGGCTTTGCGCCAGACTGGCGGCAAGGATGCCGATTTGCAAGAAGCGGTGTGGCATCGCAGCTTGGGCTCGGTGTTGGCTTGCGTAAAAATATAGTTTAATACTAAACCAAATTTTAAGGGAAGCAGCACATGGATGAAGTTCGGCACGACAATGCCCGTCAAGAGGCGCTGGATTATCATGAATTTCCCAAGCCCGGCAAGTTGGAAATCCGCGCAACCAAACCACTTGCCAATGGCCGCGATTTGTCACGTGCCTATTCGCCCGGCGTGGCTGAGGCCTGTCTGGAAATCAAGGCCGATCCGGCCACTGCCAGTCGCTATACCGCACGCGGCAATCTGGTGGCGGTTGTCACCAATGGCACTGCCGTCTTAGGTCTTGGAAACATTGGACCTTTAGCCAGCAAACCGGTGATGGAGGGCAAGGCGGTTCTGTTCAAGAAGTTCGCAAACATCGACTGTTTCGATATCGAATTGAACGAGCCCGATCCGGTGAAACTGGCCGCGATTGTTTGTGCGCTGGAGCCGACCTTTGGCGCGATCAATCTGGAAGATATCAAAGCCCCCGATTGTTTCATCGTTGAACAATTGTGCCGCGAGCGGATGAAAATTCCGGTGTTCCACGATGATCAACACGGCACGGCTATTGTGGTTGGGGCCGCCGTGACCAATGCGCTGCATGTGGCGGGCAAGCGGTTTGATCAGATCAAGGTGGTGTCTACCGGCGGCGGGGCGGCGGGAATCGCGTGTTTGAACATGTTGTTGAAGCTGGGTGTGCGGCGCGAAAACGTCTGGCTGTGCGATCTGGCGGGGCTGGTTTATCATGGCCGCATTGATCAAATGACCGATCAGAAGGCAGATTATGCCCAAGGCCAGACCGCCGCTACATTGGCCGAGGTTATCACAGGTGCCGATCTGTTTCTTGGCCTGTCTGGACCCGGCGTTTTGACACCTGCGATGGTCATCACAATGGCGCAACGCCCGATTGTGTTTGCGCTTGCCAATCCAACGCCCGAAATTCTGCCCGATGCCGTGCGCGCCGTGGCCCCCGATGCGATTATCGCAACCGGTCGCAGTGATTTTCCCAATCAGGTCAATAACGTGCTGTGTTTTCCCTTCATTTTTCGCGGGGCACTGGATGTGGGCGCGACCACGATCAATGCCGAGATGGAGTTGGCCTGCATCGACGGAATTGCCGCCCTTGCGCGCGCCACCACAAGTGCCGAAGCGGCGGCTGCCTATAAGGGGGAACAACTGACTTTTGGCGCCGATTATCTGATCCCTAAACCGTTCGATCCGCGCCTTATCGGGGTTGTGGCATCTGCCGTTGCCAAGGCGGCGATGGAAACCGGGGTGGCCACCCGCCCGATTGCCGATCTTGACGCCTATCGCCAGAAACTTGACGGATCGGTGTTCAAATCCGCACTTATCATGCGCCCGGTGTTTGAAGCCGCCCGCAGCGTCAGCCGGCGCATTATCTTTGCCGAAGGTGAAGATGAACGCGTTTTGCGCGCGGCCAACGCGATGCTGGAAGAAATGACCGACAAGCCGATTTTGATCGGCCGCCCTGATGTGATTGCAACGCGCTGCGAACGTGCGGGGCTGCCCATTCGGCCCGACCGTGATTTTGAGATTGTGAACCCCGAAAGCGATATCCGGTATCGCGATTATTGGGCCAGCTATCACGAATTGATGGCGCGGCGCGGAGTGACGCCCGACATTGCGCGCGCTGTGATGCGCACCAATACCACCGCAATTGCCGCGATTGCCGTGCATCGTGGCGATGCCGACAGCATGATCTGCGGCACTTTTGGCCAGTATTTGTGGCATATGGACTATGTGCGCCAGATTTTGGCGCGTGATGGGTTGCATCCGCGTGCAGCCCTTTCGTTGATGATCCTGGAAGATGGGCCGCTGTTTATTGCCGATACCCAAGTCAATGCGGTGCCAACTGCGGAACAGATTGCGCAAACCGTGATCGGGGCGGTGCGGCACGCAAAACGGTTTGGGGTCATGCCAAAGGTGGCCCTATGTTCACATTCCAGTTTTGGCAATCTGGACAGTGATTCCGGGCGGCGGATGCGCGGCGCATTGGAAATTCTGGACGCACTTGAGGTGGACTTTACCTATGAAGGCGAGATGAACGCCGATGCAGCCCTTGACCCCGACCTGCGGGCACGAATTTTCCCCGGCTCGCGGCTGCAAGGGGCGGCGAATGTGTTGGTGTTCGCCTATTCCGATGCCGCCAGCACCGCGCGCAACATGCTGAAATTCAAGGCGGGCGGCCTTGAGGTGGGGCCGATCCTGATGGGCATGGGCAACCGTGCGCATATCGTAACACCGTCGATCACTGTGCGGGGGTTGCTGAACATCTCGGCTTTGGCGGGCACGCCTGTTGCGCATTATGGCTAGGCTGGGAATTTTACGTCACGCCTGCCTTTTCATCCTGCTGACACTTTTGACCCAGATCGGCGGCATTGCGTGGTTGGTGGCGCTGCGGTTTCGCCGGCGCATACTGACTTTCATTTTGGCCTACGCGATGCTTTGGGGATTGGCCTTTGCTTTGGCCCCAAGTTTTGGCCGTGAACCGCTGCCGTGCTTTGGGGCACCACTGCAGATGCAATCGCCGATCTACTGCGCCTTACTGCGCAATTATGTCATGCCTGATCTGGCGGCCATCGCACACGATGCAGCAACCGAAATAGCCCAAGTTTATCCCGGAACGGTTACTTTGGCGTTGGACGGCGGTTTTCCATTTTTGTCTGGCATGCCGTTGATGCCACATCTTTCACATGATGACGGCGAAAAGCTTGATTTCGCTTTTTACTACATCAATGCCGCCGGTGCCTATCTGCCCGGCAAAACCCGATCACCGATCGGCTATTTCGCATTCGAAAACGGCAGGGATGTGGATTGCAACCCGGTCTGGCTGACGTTGCGCTGGGATATGGGCTGGCTGCAACCTTTATGGCCGAACCGCCCGGTGGATGATGTTCGCACCGCAGCCTTGATCAAAATCTTTGCTGCGGATCCGCGGGTTGGGAAAATCTTCGTGGAACCGCCGCTTGCCACCCGCTTGGATCTGACCGATCCGAAAATACGCTTTCAAGGCTGTCGCGCCGCGCGGCATGACGATCACATCCATATTCAGCTGTAATGCCTCGTATGCTTGCATTCACAGCGGCCACCGCGCAATGCTGATTTTTGTTGGAGGGCGACATGACCTATGCCGAAACCTATGCCGCCTGGCGCGCCGATCCCGAAGCGTTCTGGATGGATGCTGCACAGGCGATAGACTGGGTGAAACAACCTAGTCACGCGCTGAACACCAGCCGCGCGCCACTGTATGAATGGTTCACCGACAGCCTTGTTAACACGTGCTGGAACGCAGTGGACCGGCATGTTTTGGCTGGACGGGGTGACAACGTGGCAATTATCCACGACAGCCCGGTGACCCACACCAAACGGTCCATCACCTATGCAGAATTGCAAACCCGGGTCGCGTCTTTGGCGGGGGCCTTGCGGGCCAAGGGCGTTGTGGCGGGCGACCGGGTGATTATCTATATGCCGATGGTGCCCGAAGCGTTAGAGGCGATGCTGGCTTGCGCCCGGCTGGGGGCGATCCATTCGGTGGTTTTCGGCGGGTTTGCGGCCAATGAACTGGCGGTGCGGATTGATGATTGCACCCCAAAAGCCATTATCGCGGCATCCTGCGGGATAGAGCCGTCCCGCATCATCCACTATAAACCGTTGTTGGATGCAGCGATTGAACAAGCCACCCACAAGCCAGACTTTTGTGTGATTTTACAACGCGAACAAGAGGTTGCACAGCTGATCCCCGGCCGTGATGTTGCTTGGCACAGTTTTCAGTTTGGCGTCACACCCGCAGAATGCGTTCCCGTCGCAGGCAATCATCCGGCCTATATTCTGTACACCTCCGGCACCACTGGCGCGCCCAAAGGCGTTGTCCGCCCCACAGCGGGGCATCTTGTGGCGCTGAATTGGACGATGCGGGCGATCTATGATTGTGGACCGGGCGATGTATTTTGGGCGGCGTCGGATGTCGGTTGGGTCGTCGGCCACAGCTATATCTGTTATGCCCCGCTGATTGCGGGCTGCACGACGATTGTTTACGAAGGCAAACCGGTTGGCACGCCAGATGCGGGCGCGTTCTGGCGGGTGATTGAAGATCACAAGGTGCGGGCGTTTTTTACGGCCCCAACCGCCTTGCGCGCGATAAAACGCGAAGACCCGCTTGGGGCGCTGCCCCCCGGCTATGATCTGTCATCCCTTAAAACGTTGTATCTGGCAGGTGAGCGGTCGGATCCCGCGACAATATTATGGGCGCAAACCCATATCAAAGTGCCGGTGATAGATCACTGGTGGCAAACCGAAACCGGCTATGCGATTGCGGCCAATCCGATGGGCATCGAGGCCCTGCCTGTCAAAATCGGCTCGCCCTCTGTGGCGATGCCCGGATATGATGTGCGCATCTTCGATGAGTCGGGCTTGGCCGTTCCCTTTGGCACTTTGGGGGCCATTGTGGTTAAACTGCCCTTGCCACCCGGAACTTTGCCAACGCTTTGGCAGGCGGACGACAGGTTTCACAAAAGCTATTTGTCACGGTTTGAAGGGTTTTATGAAACCGGCGATGCCGGGTTTGTAGATGAGGACGGCTATCTTTACATCATGGCGCGCACCGATGATGTGATCAACGTAGCAGGGCATCGGTTGTCTACAGGTGCTATGGAAGAAGTGTTGGCCAGCCATCCTGACGTTGCCGAATGCGCGGTTATCGGGGTGTCGGACGCATTAAAGGGTCAGGCCCCCGTCGGATTTTTATGCCTGAACAAAGGCACCACGCGCACCGCCCCTGATGTGGTTGCTGAATGTATTGCCCTGATGCGCACCAAAATCGGCCCCGTGGCTGATTTCAAACGGGCTGTGGTGGTTGACCGATTGCCCAAAACCCGGTCTGGCAAGATTTTGCGCGCCACCATGGCAAAAATCGCTGATGGGCAGCCCTGGAAAATGCCCGCCACAATTGATGATCCCGTGATCTTGGACGAGATCCGTCTGGCAATGCAATCTTTGGGCTATGCACAAGACTAGCTGCATAAAACGGACACAAGGCTGGACAAACCTTGGCCCATGCGCGACCTTTTGCGCCATGATGCGCTTACTTAATTTACAGCTTTGCCCAGCTTTATGCGCCCTGTCGATCATCGGTAGGCAGCGATGACCGCTGATCCGATTTCAAAAGCCGTTGATGCAGCGCAGTTTGGTCGCCTTTTGGCAATGGCGGGGCCCCGCACCACGCATGCTTTGTTAACCCAACTGCAGACTGACTTTTCTTGTGCAAAGCACGCTCTTCTGACGGCGCAGCATGTCATGGACTGGCCGCAGATCCGGGCGCAATCCCATGTGATTATGGGCCTTGCCGGCACGATAGGCGCCGGGCCAATGCACAAGCTTGCTTTGCAATTGAACGACAGTGCGCATGATCCGATGGCAGACCCAAAGATCGCAGCCATGATGATTTCCGAAATTGCCCAATCAATTGATGATGCAGCGTTGGTGCTGTTGCATCAGTTGTCTGCTTTGGCGCACCCGGCATGAGCGTGACAGTTCCCCATGCCACGACCCGCCCGCCGATCTTGTTGATCGAAGACACGCCATCGTTGATGCTGTTGTATAGATCCGTCCTGACCAGCGCCGGGTTGGCCGTAATCACGGCGACAACTGCCGCCGAAGGGTTGGATGCGTTTCGCTCCTCCGGGGCAAAGCTGGTGCTGCTGGACATGGTATTGCCCGACAAAAACGGGCTGGACCTGATGCAAGAGCTGTTGCGCCTGCGCCCGGATACCAATGTGATCGTGATGACGGCGCACGGCTCTGTCAACATGGCCGTCGATGCGATGCGGGCGGGCGCGCATGAATTTCTGGTCAAGCCGTTTGATGAGGTGAAACTGCTGAATGCGGTCACCAATGCAGGCGGCATTGTTTCCCCTCGCCGCAGCGCGGCCAAGGGCGCAGCGGCGGCGCAAATCTCGTTGAACGCGTCGGCCTTTATTGGCAGTTCTGACGCCATGGCGCGGATCCATGCCAAGATTGCCTCGGTTGCAAAATCCATGGCGACGGTCTTCATCACCGGCGAAAGTGGCACTGGAAAAGAGCTGTGTGCGCTGGCGGTGCACGGCAATTCGGCCCGCGCGGCGGGGCCATTTATTGCGCTGAACTGCGGCGCTATTCCGCAAGATTTGTTGGAATCCGAAGTGTTCGGCCATATGAAAGGCAGCTTTACCGGGGCAATTTCCGACAAACAGGGGGCGGCCACAGCGGCAGATGGCGGCACGCTGTTTTTGGACGAGATTTGCGAAATGGCCCCTGCGCTGCAAACCAAACTGCTGCGATTTTTGCAAACCACCACGGTGGTGCCTGTTGGGGCCACGCGCCCACGCAAGGTAAATGTGCGCATCATTTGCGCCACCAACCGTGATCCGATGGAGGCCGTGCGGCGCGGGCAGTTTCGCGAGGATTTGTTTTACCGCTTGTTCGTGGTGCCGATCCACATGCCCGCCTTGCGCGATCGGCGTGACGATGTGATCGAAATTGCTGAAACAGCCCTGACCCGCTTTGCCAGCGAAGAGGGCAAACAGTTCGACGGACTGCAGGCTGACGTGCAGTCGCTGTTTCGCAGCTTGGATTGGCCCGGCAACGTGCGCCAATTGCTGAACGTCATCCGAAACATTGTTGTGTTGCATGAGGGTGGCGTTGTTACCACGGCGATGTTGCCCGACACGTTGCACCAAAGCATTGCCCCAGCGCCGGCTTTGGCGTCAGTCGAGGCAACGATTGCCCCAACGGCACTTGATCTGGACGCCGTTTTGGGAAGACCCTTGGCAGAAGTGGAACGCCTGGTGATAGAGGCAACACTGGCGCGGTTCAACGGTTCGGTTCCCAAAGCTGCGCGGGTGCTGGATCTGTCACCTTCAACCCTTTATCGCAAGATTGAGGGCTGGGCAAAGCGCTGACCCTTCAAAATCCTTCGAAGGATTTTGCAAATTTTTTCGAAAAAATTTGGCACCGGCGTGTCAGGCGAATTGCTCGACGATCAGGCGTTCTTCCAACCCATGCCCGGGATCAAACAATATCCGGTGCTGCACTTTTGGTTCTGACCATACTTCCACCGACACCACATCAGGCACCGGCCGGCTGTCGGCATCTGCGCGCACCGGGCGCTTTTCAGGGTCCAGCACATCAAACCGCACCACCACTGATTTCGGCAGCAAAGCCCCGCGCCAACGCCTGGGCCGGAACGCGGCCATCGGCGTCAGCGCCAGCACATCCGATCCGATTGGCAGGATCGGGCCATGGGCGGAATAGTTATAGGCCGTCGATCCCGCAGGGGTGGCCAACAACACACCATCGCAAACCAGTTCCGAAAGGCGTTCCTTGCCATCGACGGAAATCCGCAATTTTGCCGCCTGCGGACCTGCGCGCAGCAGGGAAACTTCGTTGATCGCAAGGGCATGTGTTACTGACCCGTCCATGCAAACCGCCCGCATCGCCAGCGGGTTGATCATCGCCTCTTCGGCTGCAGCCAGTCGCGCAGGCAGATCATCAATCGCAAAGGTGTTCATCAAAAAACCGATGGTGCCGCAGTTCATCCCGTAAACCGGCACGTCCATGCCTTCGATTTCGTGCAGACTTTGCAACATGAACCCGTCGCCGCCCAAGGCCACAACGACATCTGCCACGCCAACGTCAACCTGACCGTGCAAGGCCGTCAGCACTGCCAACGCCTCTTGGGCGGCGGGGGCGGGGCTGGCTTTGAAGGCGATCCGTTTGAATGGCACGTCGCGGTCCTTTTGCTTTGTCACAGTCTTGGCAAGGCGGGCGGGCAAACTCAACCCCCTCGTTCTGTTTTGGTTTTGCCCAAAGGTTTCCGATAGGATCAGTTATTTCGCAGCCATCCCTGCGAGAGTCGTTTTCTTACCTTTCCCAAACGGCACCCTTGCCCTAGATATCGCTGTGAACCCCGCACGCACGCCCCGCTTAAGGAGACGCAGATGAACGCAGCGCACCGCGATACCGGCTTTTTCACCGAAACCCTTGCGTCGCGTGACCCCGAACTGTTCGGGTCGATCACGTCCGAGTTGGGCCGTCAGCGCCACGAGATCGAGTTGATTGCGTCTGAAAACATCGTGTCCCGCGCGGTGATGGAGGCGCAAGGCTCGGTGATGACTAACAAATACGCCGAAGGCTATCCGGGCAAGCGGTATTATGGCGGCTGTCAGTTTGTTGATGTGGCAGAAACCTTGGCGATTGACCGCGCCTGTCAGTTGTTTGGCGTGACCTATGCCAATGTGCAGCCGAATTCCGGCAGCCAGGCGAACCAAGGCGTGTTTCAGGCGCTGCTGAAGCCCGGCGACACGATTTTGGGCATGTCTTTGGATGCAGGCGGGCATCTGACGCATGGGGCGGCCCCCAACCAATCGGGCAAGTGGTTCAATGCCATCCAATACGGCGTGCGCAAGCAAGACCTGACGCTGGATTACGATCAGGTGCAGGCGCTGGCGAGTGAACATAACCCCAAGATGATCATCGCCGGTGGGTCTGCCATTCCGCGCATCATCGACTTTGCCCGCATGCGCGCGATTGCGGATTCTGTCGGGGCCTATCTGCTGGTCGATATGGCGCATTTCGCGGGGCTGGTTGCGGCGGGGCTGTATCCATCGCCCTTCCCGCATGCCCATGCCGCCACCACCACCACCCATAAAACCCTGCGCGGCCCGCGGGGCGGGATGATCCTGACCAATGATGAGGCGTTGGGCAAAAAGTTCAATTCGGCGATTTTTCCCGGCATTCAAGGCGGCCACCTGATGCACGTGATCGCTGCCAAAGCCGTGGCGTTCGGCGAGGCGCTGCGCCCGGGCTTCAAAGGCTATCAGGCGCAGGTCATCAAAAACGCCCAAGCTTTGGCGGATCAGCTGATGAAAGGCGGGCTTGGCACCGTCACCGGTGGCACCGATACGCACCTTATGCTGGTTGATTTGCGCCCCAAAGGCGTTAAGGGCAATGCCACCGAAAAGGCCTTGGGGCGCGCCCATATCACCTGCAACAAAAACGGCATTCCGTTTGATACCGAAAAGCCAACGATCACCTCCGGCATCCGGCTTGGCACCCCTGCGGGCACCACGCGGGGCTTTACCGAAGTTGAGTTTCGTCTGATCGGCGATTGGATTGTCGAAGTGGTTGATGGATTGGCCGCACACGGTGAAGACGGCAACGCGGCGGTTGAAGCGGCGGTGAAAGCCAAAGTTGAAGCCATGTGTGAGCAGTTCCCGATTTATCCCGGACTTTGATCACCGAGGCGCGCAGTGTCTTTCGGCAAAGCGCGTCGTTTGGATGATCCCGTGACATGACCTCCAATACGCCCCGCCTGGAACGTCGCCTTGGTGATTGGGCGCGGGCGCGGTTGCCGCTTGCTTTGGCAGAATTCGTTATGTTCGTGCTGAAACAGGGCTGGGCATGTTTGTTCGGCGGGTCGCTTTTGATTGCTTTGATTGTGTCCAAGCTGGTGTGGCAGGCGGACTGGCCGATTGGGCGCTATGACGCACTGTTTGTGTTTGCCATCGCCACCCAAGCCGCGTTTCTGTGGTTCAAGCTGGAAACCTGGGAAGAGGCGCGGGTGATTTTGCTGTTCCATCTGACAGGCACGGCGATGGAATGGTTCAAAGTGCATGTCGGATCATGGGCTTACCCCGAAGCGGCGATTTTCAAGATCATGGCCGTGCCGCTGTTTTCAGGGTTCATGTATGCGGCCGTTGGCAGCTATATGGCCCGCGTGATCCGCATTTTTGACATGCGCTTTGCGCCCTACCCGCCGCTATGGGTGACGTTTGTGCTGGCCGCCGCGATCTATGTCAACTTTTTCGCGCATCACTTTGTGATCGACATCCGTATGCCCCTGTTCATCGCCACAGTGCTGATTTTCGGGCGCACCCGCATCTGGTTTCGCATCTCGGCGCGCGATTGGTGGATGCCGTTGCCCGTGGCCGCATTTTTGTCGAGTGCGGCCCTTTGGGTGGCCGAAAACATCGGCACGGCGACGGGCACTTGGGCCTATACCGGGCAGCGGCCCGATCATTGGGTCAGCATTGCCAAGCTGGGATCGTGGTATTTGCTGCTGTATGTGGCGTTTGTGACCGTCACGCTAGTCAGCCGGTCAGCGCTTTATCCGGCCAAAATAAACCCGCGCCAGTAAAGCACCACGCCCAACAACACCGTCACCGCCAGCACTGAAAACGCGATTGACGCGGCCACGCCGACAATCACACCGCGCCGCCTGTCGGCTGCATCCACGCCACCCAAATGGCGCAGGCAAATGTCATAAGCTTCGGCAACCGCCGCATTGTCGATCTGCATCAACAGTTTGGCATTCTGGGCCAAGATGGCTGCCTGCGCCAAAAATTCGGCCGCTGCACGCACGCGGCGCGGCAACATCCGCCCACCGCGCGCCAGCTTTTCCGCCAAACCCACGCCGCGCATGCGCATCCGTTCTTCCAGCAGCCCCGCCACCCTGTCGGCCATCTGCTGAATCGTGACTGCGCTCATCTTTTTCCCCTGACTATGGACGCGGTATACTGATGCCCGCGCAACGCTTCAACCACTCTGGCCCCTTGGCGCACCGCGCGCTAGAAGGGGCGGCATGTTAGCCACGATCCTGCACCCCGCCACCGCGCCCAAAACCGCGCCGCCCCTGATCATCGCGCATGGGCTTTATGGGTCTGGGCGCAATTGGGGGGTAATTGCGCGGCGCTTGGCCGACAGCCGCGATGTGATTGCCGTTGATATGCGCAATCACGGGGTCAGCCCGCGTTATGCCAGCCATAGCTATCCCGATATGGCCGCTGATCTGGCCGAAGTGATTGCCAGCGTCGGGGGCCATGCCGATCTTCTGGGCCATTCGATGGGCGGTAAGGCTGCGATGCAACTGGCGCTGACCGATGGCGTGTTGATCCGCAAGCTGGTGGTCGCCGACATCGCGCCTGTGGCCTATAGTCACGACCAAACCCGGCACGTGCGCGCAATGCAAGGCATGGATCTGACGGGGCTGACCAGCCGTCAAGACGCCGATGTGCGGCTGGCCGAAACCGAGCCCGATGCGGCCTTGCGCGCATTTTTCCTGCAATCGCTGGATTTGCGCAGCGATCCACCGCAGTGGCGGCTGAATTTGGATGTGCTGGCGGCGGAAATGCCGAAAATTGTCGGCTGGCCCGCAACCCAAGGGCAATTCAGTGGCCCCACCCTGTTCCTGACGGGTGCGCTGTCTGATTATGTGCGCCCCGCATATCGCGAAACGATCCTGACGCTGTTTCCCAAGGCGCGGTTTGCCAAACTGCCGGGGGCAAGTCATTGGCTGCACGCCGACCGCCCCCGCGAATTTGAAGAGACGGTCAGGGTATTCTTAGACGCGTAAACTTAGCCCGCCCTGACCCGCCGATTGTTCGGCCCGGTCAAGCAACCGCTGCAGGGCTGCCCCGCGCGCGAAATCCGGATCCGCAGGCCCGGTGCCGCGAATGGCGGCGATAAAGCGTTGATAGATCGTTGGCAAAACCGGCGTGTCAACGTCGTGCCACTTACCCGTCATCAGATCATCGGCGAGACAGGCGCGCAATTTGCTGACGTTATTTTCATAACTCACCTCCAGCCCGCCTTTGTCGCCAAAAATCCCCAATCGCAGATCGTTCAGATGGCCCGATGCAAAGCGGGTGGCCCCAATCGTGCCCAGCGCGCCGTTTTCCAGCACCACTTGCATCGTGGCGCTGTCATTGGCATCCAGCGGATATTCCCCGATCTGATCCCCCGGTGCCTTGTGGAAAGTGGCCAGACGGCACGACACTTCGGTGGCGTTCAACCCGGCCACAAAGGTAGCAAAATCAAGGATATGAATGCCAACATCGCCCAGCACGCCCTTTGATCCGTGTTTGGTCGACAGCCGCCATAGCCATTGGCTTTCCTTATCCCAATGCCCCCAAGCAGGTTGCGTCAGCCAGCTTTGCAAGTAACTTGCCTCAAAATGCCGCACCGTGCCGATGGCGCCGTCGCGCACCATCTGGGCGGCTTTTTGCAGGGCTGCCACGTTGCGATAACTGAGGTTCACCATGTTCACGACGCCCGCCGATGCGGCTGCCGCCACCATCGCATCTGCATCGGCGGAATTGGTGGCCAGCGGCTTTTCGCACAGTACATGCTTGCCCGCCGCCAAAAATGGTAAGGTCGTGGCAAAATGCGCGGCATCAGGCGTTACGTTGGTGACCGCATCAAACTGGCCCCAAGCGATGGCCTCATCCATGGACGCAAAGCCATGGGGGATGTGATGGCGGTCTTGAAATTTTGCAAGCAGATCAGCCTTGGTATCAATGCCCGCAACGAGCGATACACCTTCAATCGCACCGAAACCTTCGGCATGGTTGTTGGCCATGCCGCCCGTGCCAAGGATCAACAGCCGAACAGGTTGCACCATCACCGATACCCCGCCTCGCCGTCATGGTGCAACCGCGGGCCGCGTTCGGTGATCGACTCCAATGCTTTATCTACCGGCGTGTTAGGTGCGTTGTTTGGATCCATAATGCGGGCATTCGGGTTAAATGCCCATTTCACCGCATTCGAGATCACCCGCTGCACGTTGCCGTCGTGATAGGTCGGATAGGTTTCATGGCCGGGGCGGAAATAGAAGATATTCCCCGCACCGCGTTTATAGGTCAGGCCGGAACGGAATACCTCGCCACCCGCGAACCAGCTGATAAACACTGTTTCCAAGGGTTCCGGCACGCCAAACGGCTCACCATACATTTCTTCATATTCCAGCTCAAAATGATCCGGTAACCCTGCGGCAATCGGGTGTTGGCGGCTGGTAACCCACAGGCGTTCCCGCTCGCCTGCTTCGCGCCATGAAAGGTTACAGGGCGCGCCCATCAGGCGTTTGAACGGCTTGGCGAAATGCGCGGAATGCAGGAAAATCATCCCCATGCCGCCCCAAACCGCATCACAGACCCGTTCAACAATCTTGTCATCGACATCGCCGTGTGCGGCATGGCCCCACCAGACCAACACATCGGTCGCTGCCAGTTTTTCCGCCGTCAGCCCGTGTTCGGCGTCTTGCAGGGTTACCGTCGTGGCCTTCAGCCCGGCATCGGTATTCAACGCCGCCGCAATCGTGCCGTGCATGGTTTTGGGATATATATCGGCGACGACTTTGTTTTTCTGTTCATGGACGTTTTCGCCCCAGACTGTCACGCGAATGGTCATGGCATGCTCCTTAATTCATTGTCGTGCCCAACGCGTGGGCACGACAAGGTATTGGTTTTATTTAGATTAGTGGATCGGTGCGCCTTGCGCATCAAATTTATACAGCTTGCCATCCTTGGCGGCCAAGCGAACCTTGTCGCCCACTTTCATGTTCAGCTTTCCTTCACGGCGCACGATAAGCGGCTCATCGCTGCCGACCTCGACGAACAGGTAGTGATCCGATCCCAAATCTTCGGCATGCACAATTTCGCCCTGCCAGAGGCCGCCGCCCGCCACCACATCAAGATGTTCCGACCGCACACCAAGCGTGGTGCAGCCATGATCGGACGCAAATTTACCAGTCAGAAAGTTCATCTTCGGGCTGCCGATAAAGCCTGCCACAAACAGCGAATTTGGCCGTTCATAAAGTTCGGCAGGCGATCCGACCTGTTCCAGTTTACCATCCCGCAGCACCGCTATCCGGTCGGCCAGTGTCATCGCCTCAACCTGATCATGCGTGACATAGATCATCGTCACATCGCTCATCGAATGGTGCAGTTTGGCAATTTCCAACCGGGTTTGCACGCGCAGGGCTGCATCGAGGTTCGACAGCGGTTCATCAAACAAGAACACGCGCGGATCACGCACAATCGCCCGGCCGATGGCCACGCGCTGACGCTGCCCGCCCGACAATTGCTTGGGCAACCGGTCCAGCAGATGGTTTATCTGCAACAACTCTGCCGCCTTGGTCACGCGGGTTTTGATATCATCCGCCCCCGCCTTGGCCAGCTTCATCCCGAACGCCATGTTGTCATAAACGTTCATATGCGGATAAAGCGCATAGGATTGGAACACCATTGCGATGCCACGTTTGGACGGGATCAGGTTATTGACCCGTTCATTGTCGAACATCATGTCGCCGGTGCTGATTTCCTCCAGCCCAGAGATCAGGCGCAACAAGGTGGATTTGCCGCAGCCCGAAGGCCCGACAAACACCATGAATTCACCCTTTTCGATGGTCAGATCAATGCCCTTGATGACATCAACCGCACCGTAGGATTTTTTGACGTTTTTAAGTTCAATCTTTGCCATTTGCTTAACCCTTCACGCCGCCAGCGGTTAGACCCGCCACGATTTTGCGTTGGAAGATGAGAACGAGGATGATCAGTGGAACGGTCACAATGACCGACGCCGCCATGATCGGGCCCCACGGGATTTCTTGCTGAGACGCGCCAGACAACATCGCGATTGCCACTGGCGTTGTTCGGGTGACCTCGGATGAGGTGAAAGTCAGCGCAAACAAAAACTCATTCCATGCGCCAATGAATGCCAAAAGGCCGGTTGTTACCAAAGCAGGCCAGAGCAGCGGCAAAAACACTTTGGTGATCACAATCCACGGGGTTGCGCCATCGACAATCGCCGCTTCTTCAATCTCAATCGGCAGATCCCGCATGAAAGTGGTCAACACCCATACGGTGAACGGCAGGGTAAAGATCGTATAAGACAAGATCAGCGCCCAAGGAGTGTTGAAAATCCCCAAAAACTTGATCAACTCAAACAATCCCGCCAACACGGCGATTTGCGGAAACATTGATACCGCAAGGATGGTCATCAGCAACAACCCCCGCCCGCGAAACCGCACCCGTGCCAGCGCATAGGATGCGGTAACGGCCAGAAACAGTGCAAACACCACAGTAACGGTAGAGATGAACACCGAATTCAGGATGTTACGCGGAAAGGTGCGGCCACCCAGAACCGATTCATAGTTTGAAAAATCGAACTGCTTTGGCCAATAGCTGACCTCGAACAATCCGGTGCCGGTGGCAAAGGATGTCACAATCGCATAGTAAAACGGGAACACCGAAAAGATCACAATGGCCACGACCAATGCATAGAAAGCGATGTTTTTGAACAGTTTATCTGCGGTCATTTGCTGCTGTCTCCGCTTAGATCGACTTTGCCCAACCAGATATACAGCGACACGAATATCGCCAAAATCGCGAACAACAAGGTTGATTGCGCCGATCCATAGGCGAACTTGTCGAAATCAATCAGGTTTTCACGTGATATTACCGACATGGTTTTTGTAGCCGACGAATTGGGCGTCAGCACATAGATCAGATCAAACACCCGCAGCGCATCCAGCATCCGGAAGATCACCGCCACCATCAGCGCCGGGCGGATCAGCGGCAGAGTGATCTTGAAGAACACTTTGACGGGATGAATGCCGTCAATCTTGGCCGCCTCATAGATATCGCGCGGCACCATTTGCAGGCCCGCCAAACACAACAGCGCCATGAAGGGCGTGGTTTTCCAGATATCCACCATCAAAACCGCATACATCGCGGTGTCGGTGCTGGCGGTCCAGGCGATCTTTTGGTCGATCAGGCCAACTGACAACAACATGTCATTGATGATGCCGTATTGGTCATTCAGCATCCATGCCCACATCTTGGCAGAAACGATTGTTGGAATGGCCCACGGGATCAGAATGGCCGCCCGCACAATACCGCGGCCTTTGAATTCAGCGTTCAACACCAGCGCCACAATCAGGCCCAACACGGTTTCACAGACCACCGAGATCAGCGAAAAGCGCACGGTATTATACACGGCATTCCACCATGCCGGATCCACCAAGGTGCCCCGGTAAATCACTTTACCGGATTCGAGTGTTCGAATTTTCAGATAGTTATCAAAGCCGATCCATTTGCCGCCATACAGGTTGTTCAGCGATGTGTCGGTGAACGAAAACCAAACTGTGCGCAGCAAAGGCCACGCGGCTACACAAAACAACGCCAGAAGCATCGGCGCCAAGAACCAGAAGGCTGCCCGTTGCCGCTGTTGTTGCAGGCTTGGGCCGTGGTTTTGCTTGGCGGAAGAAATTGCTGTCATAATATCCCCCCCGGATTCTGCGTCCCCTTATTGAGGCGCATCTTTAAAAAAAGGGGGCGGCGGGCGATGGGGTTGCGCGTTGCCACGCAAACCCACCCGTCGCCCCCTTAAAGCACGTTTAGCAGTCCGGGAGGATTACCAGGCGTCGCCCTTTAGTTCGGTCAGATCAGCTTCCAGCAGTTCCAGGTTTTCTGCTGCGGTGCCATTGCCCGAAAGGGTTTCGTGCACTGCCGACCAGAACTTGGCGGAAACTTCGTTGTATTTGCCCAAAGTTGGGGCAGATGGGCGCGGAACGGCGTTCAGGAACACGTCTTTCCACTGTGGGATGATCGGCTGAGCCGCTGCAATGTCAGCGTCATCATACAAGGCCACAATCGTTGGCAGGTTGGATTCGTTGATCGCGCGCTGCTTTTGCGCCTCGGGGCCTGCCAGATACATCGCCAGCGAAATCGCCGCATCCGGATGTGCCGAATACTTTGACACAGCCACGTTCCAGCCGCCCAGCGTTGCAGCCGACGTATCGCCTTCAGCACCAATTGGCAGCGTGGTTACCGCAAACAGGCCTTTCACAGCCGAATCGTCGCCATTGCCCAAGCCATACGCATATGGCCAGTTGCGCATGAACGCGGCATTGCCGGTCTGCCAGACGCCACGGGCTTCTTCTTCCTGATAGGCCAGAACGCCTGCTGGCGAGATTGTGCCAACCCAGCCTTTGACGGTTTCAAGCGCCGCTACGGCCTTGGGGTTGTTGATCGAAATCGTGCCATCGGGTTCAACAATCTGACCACCACCGAACGACTTGACCCATTCCAGCGCGTTGCAGGTCAGGCCTTCATAGGCGTTGCCCTGCCAGACAAAACCGTGAAAATCGGCCTTGCCTGCGGCACGTTCACCGTCTTGCACGGCTTGTGCCGCAACTGTCAGGTCAGCCCAGGTTTTTGGAACCGACACGCCATACTTTTCCAGCAAATCCTTGCGATAATACAAGGCTGGTGCGTCAGTAAAGATCGGCAGGGCAACCAGCTTGCCGTTCACCGTCTGCGACTGGATGATCGACGGGAAATGGGTTGGGGCCAGATCTTTTGCCACATCGGTCAGATCCAGAAAATGCTCGGCCAATTGGGGGGCCCAGATCACGTCGGTCTGATAAAGGTCGATATCGGCAGTGCCAGCGGCAAGCCAAAGACGATACTGCGCGAACTGGTCGCTGGTCGATGCGGGCATTGGCACCATGGTGACGGTGTTGCCGGTGGACTCTTCCCACGGCTTGACCAGCGCCTTGAAGTTTTCGACGGCATTGCCGACAGCGCCCGAGACATAGAAAATCTCTTCTGCTGCTACCGGCGTGCCCAAAGTGGCAACGATAGCCGCAATCGCAGCCGTGCGCAGCGCACGACCCTTGAATCCAAAGGACATGGAATTCCTCCCTGAAGTTTGTTGTGCGCCTGATCGGCGCGTCCCTGTCAAAACGTTCCATTTTCCAACCCGTGGGGCCGGCCTCCCGAAACGCCTGTCGTGGGTTTAGCGTATAGATTTCGATCAAGTCAACGATTCGCGCCTCAAAGCGCTTTCAAATCTATTGTCCGTATGGTCAGAAATCAGGAGCATTGGGGCATCAGGGGGCGCGGTTCGATAGAGTTTTCTTGGGTTGAGGGAATGGGTGGACTATCGACAAAGCACATGGAGTTTGTCTTATAAACATATGATTTACATTATTTTAATTCGAAATGGTATCAATCATGAAAGCGATCAGGCTTCGGGTCTTATGATTGAATCCAGACCGAACCCCGCGCGTTTTTCAGCATCAACTTTCGCTGTTTACGCTTTGGAACGCGCCACTTTGTGACGGTTAAAATATTCTATGCGCGAAAAATCTGGCACGATGCAAGTTTGAAAAATCGTAGGGTCAAGGTGTTCCGTCTACTGCAATGCCAAAGTGGGATTTGGCGCAACAGTTTGCCTGTCGGGCAGTCGCATCCGGATGCCGGTTTCGGAAGATCACAGCATAACGGTCTGGCCAATGCGGGGTGTCCTGCCGCATTGACCAAACTTTTCAGGCACAGCACCGCCCAACCAACGGTGCCGCAAATCAAAACGCGGCTATTCTGCCGCCTCAAGATAGCTTTCCAACGGCGGGCAGGTGCAAATCAGATTACGATCACCATGCACATTGTCGACGCGGCCAACCGGGGGCCAATATTTATCCACCCGAAAAGCGCCCGGCGGAAAGCAGCCTTGTTCACGCGGATAGGCACGGGTCCAATCGGCAACCAGATCTTCCACCGTGTGGGGGGCGTGGCGGAGGGGGCTGTCCTCGGCGCTGATCTCGCCCTGTTCCACCGCGCGAATTTCGGCACGAATGGCCAGAAGGGCAGTGATAAACCGATCAATCTCGGCTTTGGTTTCCGACTCGGTTGGTTCCACCATCAACGTGCCGGACACGGGCCAACTCATCGTGGGGGCGTGAAAGCCGTTGTCGATCAACCGTTTGGCAATATCGTCCACCGTCACGCCCACCTCGGCAAAGGGGCGGGTGTCGATGATACATTCATGCGCGACGCGGCCTTTGTTGCCGACAAACAAGATCGGATAACTGCCAGCCAGCCGCGCCGCAATATAGTTGGCGTTCAGGATGGCTACGCGGGTGGCTTGGGTCAGGCCTTCGCCGCCCATCATCAGGCAATAGGC
The DNA here is from genome assembly GCA_031384605.1 of Cypionkella sp. GTDB lineage: Bacteria > Pseudomonadota > Alphaproteobacteria > Rhodobacterales > Rhodobacteraceae > JANNAT01. The sequence goes on along the minus strand of JANNAT010000141.1, from coordinate 81,853 downwards.
CCATGAAATCAGCAAGATCGACGCCGATCCATAAGGTGCCGCACTGACCGCCCCATCGCCGCCCGTGATCGAATGCCCCGGCAAATAGGGTGCCAAATGCGCCTTCACCCCAATAGGCCCCATCCCCGGCCCGCCACCGCCATGCGGGATGGCAAAGGTTTTATGCAGATTCAGGTGGCTGACGTCTGACCCTATTTCACCAGGTTTCACCAACCCGACCAGCGCGTTCATATTCGCGCCATCAAGATAGACCTGCCCGCCAAAGCGGTGGGTAATCTCACATATCTGACGCACCGTTTCTTCGAACACGCCGTGGGTGGAGGGGTAAGTGATCATGCAGGCGGCAAGGTTTGCGCCCGCTTGCGCTGCTTTGGCTTCAAAATCCTCAAGGTCCACATCGCCGTTCGGTGCAGATTTCACCACCACCACCGTCATCCCCGCCATCTGCGCCGATGCCGGGTTGGTGCCATGTGCCGACACAGGGATCAGGCATATCGTGCGATGCGCGTCACCCCGCGCGCAGTGATAGGCCTGAATCGTCAAAAGCCCGGCATATTCGCCCTGCGCGCCCGAATTCGGCTGCATCGACATCGCGTCGTAGCCGGTGATTTCGCACAGTTTGGCTGACAAATCCGTGATCGCCTCGTGGTATCCCAGCGCCTGATCTTGCGGTGCAAACGGATGAAGCGAGCCGAATTCGGGCCAGGTGATCGGCATCATTTCGGCTGCCGCGTTCAGCTTCATCGTGCAAGACCCCAAGGGGATCATCGAGCGATCAAGCGCCAGATCGCGGTCAGACAGGCGGCGCATATAGCGCATCATTTCCGATTCCGCGCGGTTCATGTGGAAAACGGGATGGGTCAGAAACGCCGTTTTACGCAGCTGCGATTCCGGAAAACCAAGGTTGGCGCGGTGGGGCGGCACGCCTTCAATGCCAAAGGCGCGCAGAACCCGGATCAGCACCTTTTCATCCGTAGTTTCGTCAAGCGAAATGCCCACACGGTCAGATCCGATCTTTCGGAAATTCAGCCCCTCATGCCGGGCGGCGGCCAGAATGCCGGCCTGCCCCACACCCACTTCAACCGTAATCGTATCAAAAAATGCCTTGGGCGATACCTTGGCCCCGGCAGCTTTTAGCGCCCGTGCCAAGCGATTGGTCATGAAATGCACGCGTTCAGCAATCGCGCGCAGGCCTTTGGGGCCGTGAAACACCGCGTAGAACGACGCCATCACCGCCAGCAAAGCCTGCGCTGTGCAGACGTTCGAGGTGGCCTTTTCGCGGCGGATATGCTGTTCGCGCGTTTGCAAGGAAAGCCGGTAGGCCTTATTGCCCCGCGCATCAATTGACACGCCCACAATCCGCCCCGGCATCGACCGTTTCAGATCATCCTTGCAGGCGAAAAACGCCGCATGCGGGCCACCATAGCCCATCGGCACGCCAAACCGTTGGCTGGACCCGACCGCAATATCGGCCCCCATCGCGCCGGGTTCCTTCAGCATCGTCAGCGCCAACAGATCGGTGGCAACAATGGCGATGGCTTTCGCGGCATGCAGCGCCGCAATTTCGGCGGTGAAATCGCACACATGGCCGTAAGTGCCCGGATATTGGAAAATCGCCGCAAACACCTGATCGGCCACCATGGAGTCCGGCGCACCGACGATCACCGTAATCCCCAAAGGCGCGGCGCGGGTTTTGATCACGTCGATGGTTTGCGGATGGCAACCTTCATCAACGAAAAACGCCCGCGCCCGTGATTTCGCACAGCGTTCGGCCATCGTCATGGCTTCCGCCGCCGCCGTGGCCTCATCCAGCAGGCTGGCGTTGGCCACCGGCAGGCCTGTCAGATCGGCGACCATGGTTTGATAGTTCAACAGCGCCTCAAGCCGGCCTTGGGCGATTTCGGGCTGATAGGGGGTGTAGGCTGTGTACCACGCCGGGTTTTCAAGGATATTGCGCTGAATGGCGGGGGGGGTGACGGTGCCGAAATAGCCTTGCCCGATCAGGCTGATCATCACGGTGTTTTTGTCGGCGACATCGCGCATCTTTTCCAACAGCCCGTGTTCCGACAGCGGCGCCCAGGTCAGCGGATTGGCTTGGCGGATAGAGGCGGGCACGGTTTGGTCAATCAACACATCCAGCGATGGCACGCCGACGGCTTGCAGCATCAGGGCCATTTCCTCGGGGGACGGGCCGATGTGGCGCCGGTTGGCGAAATCGTAAGGGTTATAGTCGATGGGGGTAAAGGTCATGGTGTCGTCCTATGTGCTGCAGGAACGGGCGCGATCTTGCGCCCATCTCGAAGGATTTTCCAAATTTTTTCGAAAAAATTTGAAGATTCCTCTGGGTCCTCACCCAATCAAATCCAAATATTCGTCTTCGTCCATCAACGCATCCAGCACCGACAGATCATCCAGCCGCATCTTGAAAAACCACGCAGCCCCGGTAGGATCGGCGTTCACCAACCCCGGGTTTTCTGCCAACTTTTCGTTCACTTCGACGATCTCGCCATCGACCGGGGCCAGAATATCGGATGCGGCTTTGACGCTTTCGATCACCACTACTTCGTCGCCTTCGGCGACTACAGTTTCCACTTCGGGCAACTCGACAAACACCACATCGCCCAGCGCCGTGGCCGCATGTTCGGTGATGCCGACAACAACCAGATCGCCTTCAACGCGCAGCCATTCGTGATCTTTTGTGTATTTCATGATGCGTCCTTAACGTTTGTAAGTGGTGGGATGAAACGGAGTGGCACAAACGGTGACGGGCAGCCGTTTGCCGCGCACATCGCCTTCCAGTTTTGTGCCAATTTCGGCGTGTTTGGTGGCAACATAGCCCATCGCAATCGGGGCCTGCACCGACGGGCCAAAGCCGCCAGAAGTCACTTCGCCCAAGGGTGTGCCGTCGGGATCGAACATCAACGTGCCCTCGCGCATCGGCGCGCGTCCATCGGGGCGCAGGCCGACGCGCAACCGCTCAGGGCCATTCGCCAACTCATCCGATATGCGCGCCGACCCGGGAAACCCGCCAGCGCGCGCGCCGCCTGATCTGCGGGATTTCTGTAGGGCCCAAGTCAGCCCCGCCTCAACCGGGCTGGTTGTTTCGTTGATGTCATGCCCATAAAGGCAGAGTCCGGCTTCCAGTCGCAGGCTGTCGCGCGCGCCAAGGCCGATGGGCATCACGTCGGGCATGGCTAGCAAAGTTGTTGCCAGATCATGCGCCACAGCATCGGGAACCGATATTTCAAAGCCATCTTCGCCGGTATAACCAGACCGCGAGATCCACAGATCAATGCCGCGCCACGGCATAATCGCGGCATCCATAAACCGCATCGCCGCGACACCCGGCACCAGTTGCGCAAGGGCGACCTCGGCCAGCGGGCCTTGTAGGGCCAAAAGTGCGCGGTTCCCCACCGGGATCACCTCACAAACGTCCGACAAATGCGCCGTCATATGTGCAATGTCGGCGGCCTTGCAGCCTGCGTTCACCACCACAAAAACGTGGTCCCCCCGGTTGGCGAACATCAGATCGTCCAGAATGCCGCCGGTGTCATTGGTGAACAGACCGTATCTTTGCCGCCCCGGTGGCACTGCCAGCACATCCACGGGCATCAAGGTTTCAAACGCCAGTGCGGTTGCCTCATAGGTGCCGCGCGGTTGCAAGATCACCTGCCCCATGTGGCTTACATCAAACAACCCAGCCGTGTTCCGGGTGTGCAGATGTTCGGCCATCACGCCGGCGGAGTATTGCACGGGCATCTGATACCCCGCAAAGGGCACCATGCGGCCACCCAGTTCGACATGCAGATCGTGCAGGCCCAGCTTCATAAGGTCTTCGGCCAAAGCCGCCTCCTGTCATCAGCCGGAAACGCATACCGGCACCGTTCAGGCAAGGTTTATCCCTGCCCCCCGATGCCCCCTCTGTCCTTACCCCATTGGGGTGCCTGAGATCGTTATCCCTTCGGCGGGTGCGTCCGCACCACTCTCCAGAGTCTGTCTGTCAGAAACGGTCCCTTGCGCCTGAGAGTTTACCGGGGCGGTTGCTCCTTCGGCACCGTCAGGGGTATGCCCCCCGCCGGATTCTCCCGAACCTGACACCGTCTGGTTAGCCTGCCATACCGGCCCCGGCAAGTAAAAAGCGACGCTTGAAGTTCTTAAACCGACCGGGGGTCAGCCTGATCAATGATCCGCAACGCCAGCCAAACCGCCAGAATGCCGAACAAAATGCCCCCAACAGCCTGGCCCAGAACAATGCCCTGCGCGCCGTAATAGCTGCCCAGCCACAGCGCAAACGGCACGGTGCCCAACGTATGGCGGCCCCAGTTGATCAGGGTTGACGTAAAGGGTTTGCCCAGATTGTTGCACGCCGCATTGGCCACAAAAATCGCACCATTAAAAAAGAACAGCAAACAAATGGGGCCGCAAAACAGGTAAACCAGATCGCGCGTCAGGCCTTGGGCGTTGAACAAATCAGCGATCGGTGCGCGTAAAAGGAACAGCAGCAGCGATACCAAAACGATCACGATGCCCGTAAACAACAGACCGTCCAAAAACGCGCGGCGCACGCGGTCCATCCGCCCAGCCCCATAGTTTTGACCGATAATCGGGCCAATTGCCCCCGAAAGGGCAAAGATAATCCCCAAGGCCACAGGGGTTAACCGCCCGGATATCGCAATCCCCGCGACGGCTGCCGGGCCAAAATCTGATACCATGCGGGTGATAATGGCCTGACCAACCGGCGTGGCCACTTGCGTTAGAATCGCCGGCCCTGCGATGTTGAACACCACCGGCAGATCGGCCATCAGCCCGGCACGGCTTGGTCTGTCAAAGCCGCCGTGATGCTTAAAAATCGGCAACAGCGCCGTGGCCGCGATCACCAGCCTTGAGGCAACCGATGCAATTGCCGCCCCCGTCAGATCAAGGTCCAGCCCGAAAATCAGGATCGGGTCCAGAATGGCATTGGCCAACGCCCCCCACAGCGTGGCCGCCATCGCGCGTTTGGCATCCCCGTGGCTGCGCAAAATCGCACCGCCAATCATGCCCACCATCAGGAATGGCTGTGCGGGGGTGACAATGCGCAAAAAATGCACTGTCAGATCATGGGTGCGCCCGGTGGCGCCCAAAAGGCTGACAATCTGCGGCAACAGCAGCCAGACCACGGCCGAAAATACCACCCCAAAACCGATCCCAATGACCAGCCCGTTGGTCGCCTTTTGGCGCGCAAGCGCAAGATTTCGTTGACCAACCGCGCGGGCCACCAGTGCCGAAACCGCAATCGACAGGCCAATGCCAAAAGAGGTCGTAAAGAACAAAATCGCCCCAGCATAGCCCACGGCAGCGGTGAATTCTTCCTGTCCCAGCATTGAGATAAAGATGATATTCACCAGATCGACAACGAATATCGCCATCAGCCCAACGCTGGATGTCAGCGCCATCACCGTGATGTGGCGGAACAAATTGCCTTCGACAAATTTCGCTTGGGTGCCCGGTGCTGCCATATGTATTCAGGCAAGACTGTGCCTTGCCCGCTCCTTATTGATTTGCCATTTCAGGCAGATATTCCGAGCTGTCCCCGGCTATAGCGGGCGCAACTTTTGCAGCATTGGCATCACATCCGCCATCTCTGGTCCGGCATCTAGCCCCGTCAACGCGCGGCGCAAGGGGCGAAACAGGGTTTTGCCCTTGCGGCCCGTGGCGTCTTTCACCACCGCCGTCCATTCGCCCCAAGTGGCGGTTGTCCAGGGTTTGGCGGGCAACAGCGCATAGGCGGCGGCCACAAAATCGCGATCCTCATCGTCAACCAACGGCTCTGCCCCGTCGCGGAACAGGTGCCACCAGCCTGCAAGATCGGCCAACACGGTGATATTGCCCTTGGCCACTGCCCAGAACCCTTCGGCCTGATCATCCGGCACGCCGATTTCCGCAATTTTCGCGGCAACGCGCGGTAAAGGCAGGCTTTGAACATGCGCGCGGGTCAGCGGGAACAGATCTTCGGCGTCAAATTTTGTCGGGGCAGAACCGAACGACCCGATATCAAAGCCGTCGATCAGGTCTTGCATCGACCTGGCCAACTCGACCGGTTTTGACGATCCCAACCGCGCCATCAGCGACAACAGCGCCATCGGCTCCACCCCCCGCGCGCGCAGATCGCGCAACGACAATGTGCCCAGCCGTTTGGACAATTCCTCACCCCCCGGCCCGGTCAGCAAAGAATGGTGCGCGAACGATGGCGGGGTGCCCCCCATCGCCTGCATGATCTGAATCTGCGTCGCAGTATTGGTCACATGATCAGCGCCCCGCACGATAGATGTGACGCCCATATCAATATCATCGACCGATGAGGCGAAGGTATACAAAATCTGCCCATCCGCGCGGATCAGCACGGGGTCAGACACCGATGCCGCATCTATTGAAATCGGCCCGACGATGCCATCGGTCCAATCAATCCGTTGTTGATCCAGCAAGAACCGCCAATATCCCTCACGGCCCTCGGCGCGGGCCGCTGTCTTTTCTGCATCGGTCATCCGCCAAGATGCCCGATCATAAACCGGCGGCTTGTGCATGTTCAGCTGTTTTTTGCGCTTCAAATCCAACTCAACGGGCGATTCAAAACACTCATAAAACCGCCCCACGCCGCGCAATTGTTCCGCCGCCTCGCGGTAGCGATCAAACCGCAGCGATTGCTTTTCCACCCGGTCCCAATGCAGGCCCAACCAATCGAGATCAGACATCAGCCCGTCGGCATATTCTTGTTTGCTGCGTTCGCGGTCGGTGTCATCGAGCCGCAGAATAAACGTGCCACCGACCTTGGCGGTGATCAGATAGTTCATCAGGGCTGTGCGCAGATTGCCGACATGGATGTATCCGGTGGGCGATGGGGCAAAGCGGGTGACGGTGGGTTTTGGGGCGGTGGATGTGGTCATGGGCGGCTCTCCTGCAAGCGGGCATTGGTGTCATAAGGGGGCAGAATTGTCCAGTTGGGTGCGCCGATTTGGCTATGACCCCAGTTTTTCACTTGGCGTGACTGCTTCAAAAACACTATCATCCGGCCAGTGCCCAAAAAGCGTGGGTAAGTGTATTAGAATGGAACCCGTCACATGACCAAACTTGCTTTAACGTTGAAGGCCTTTTCCGTTGTCGCGTCGATGTCTTTTGCAGCCCCGCTTTTTGCAGGGCCTGTGGCAGACCAAGCCGCAGAAATTGAAACAATGCTGGCTGCCCAAGACTTTGCCGGTGCCGGAGCGGCGGCGGGCGCGCTTTATGAAACTGTCTGGGACGCGTCTACGGACATCAGTTTTCGCCAAGTGGTGTTGGTGGTTGAACCCGCATCAGGCTTTGGGATTTACAACCCGCGCCCGGACGAAAAGTTCAAAGTGGGTGAACCTGTCATCCTTTATGCAGAACCTTTTGGCTATGGCTATGGCACGCCTTCGGAAGGCTTGTTCTCGATCAATTTTGCCGTTGATCTGGCTGTTAAATCAGACACTGGCGAGGTTTTGGCAGAAATCCCGGATCTAAGCGTTTTGGATTTGCAATCGCGGGCGAAAAACCATGAATTTCAGGCGAACCTGACCTATACTTTGAACGGCATCACACCCGGCAAATATGTGCTTGTAACCACGATGCGGGATAAAAACTCGGATAAGACCGGCAGCTTTGAAACCGCAATAGAGATAGTGGAATAGCTGGTTATCCATAAGGTTTTTGCTGAATGGCTGCAGCCGATCAAATCCCCATTCTGACGCTGACATTGAACCCGGCACTGGATATGTCTTGCGACGTGCCCAGTCTGGTGCCGGATCAAAAACTGCGCTGTTCCGAGCCGCTGCTTGATCCGGGCGGCGGCGGCTTGAACGTCAGCCGCGCCATTGCGGTTTTGGGCGGCGAAAGTCTGGCTTTGGTGGCGTTGGGTGGTTTGACGGGGGACCGTCTGGCAGGGCTGATCCGCACGGAATCGGTGCCGTTCCTGGCGCTGACTGCCCCCGGTGAAACCCGGCAAAGCCTGACCGTCACCGCAACCGACACCGGCCAGCAATACCGCTTTATGTTGCCCGGCCCGATCTGGAGCGAGGCAGATCAGGATCGGGTCTTCCTGCTGTTGCGGGCGTCTGCGCGGGCGGGGGCGATCGGCGTGATTTCGGGCAGCCAACCGCCCGGCGTTCCGGTGGATTTTCCGGCACGATTGGCGCGGTCGATGCCGGGCTTGAACGTTGTGCTGGATACATCGGGGGCAGCCCTGCGCGAGGCCGTGGCCAACCCGATTCCGGGGCTATTTGTGTTGCGGATGGACGGCGAAGAAGCCGAGGAAATGGCAGGAACGTCTTTGCAGACCCGCACGCAAAGCGCTGATTTTGCTGCGGGTTTGGTGGCGCGTGGGGTGGCCCGGCGGGTCGTGGTGGCGCGCGGCGCGGATGGATCGGTAATGGCCGAAGCGGGGCGACGGTTGTTTGTAAAAGCCGCGAAAGTTGAAGTCAAAAGCAAGGTCGGCGCGGGCGACAGTTTTGTGGCGGGATTTGTGCTGGCGCTGGCGCGGGGCTTAGATACTGGCGCGGCCCTGTCGCAAGGATCGGCTTCGGCCAGTGCGGCGGTGATGACGGACGCCACACAATTGTGCAGACCCGCCGATGTCGTGCGGTTATTGGGCGAATGCGTGGTGAGCGAAGTTTAACCGGTCTGCCGCCCGAAAAAGGGGGGATTCACACCCCCCCGGCGCAATCGAAAGCCGATTGCCCCCCTTGGGATATTTCCGAACAGATGAAGCGCAAATTTTAGATAAATTGTAAGGAGTTGCCTTACCCCTCGTCCCGCCAGCGGTTTGCCACCGGATAGCGGCGGTCTGCCCAGAACGCGTGTTTGGTCAGCCGGGTGCCGGGGGCCGCCTGAAAGCGTTTATATTCGCTGATGTAGATCAGATGTTCGACTTTTTTCACCGTCGCGCGATCAAACCCCCGCCCGACCATATCGTTGACCGACAGATCTTGATCAACCAGTCCGTCCAGAATGGCATCCAGCACCGGATAGGGCGGCAGGCTGTCATCATCGCGCTGACCTTCGCGCAGTTCGGCAGACGGCGGTTTGTCGATGACGCGGGGCGGAATAACCGTGCCTGAAGGGCCCATCATCCAATCGAAGTGATTGGCATTGCGCCAGCGGCAGGACTCGAACACCCGCATTTTATACATGTCTTTCAGCGGGTTATAGCCGCCGTTCATATCACCGTAAATCGTGCAATACCCCACCGCCACTTCGGATTTATTCCCCGTGGTCAGCAGCATTTCGCCAAATTTGTTCGATATCGCCATCAACATCAACCCGCGCAGTCGCGACTGGATATTCTCTTCGGCGATACCCGGCGTCATGCCTTCAAACAGCGGGGCGAGTGCGTCGCCCACCGCCGTTTGCGCGCCGCTGATCGACACAGTATCCAAGCGGCACCCCAGTGCATTGGCCACCTCTGCCGCGTCATCCAGCGAATGCTGCGAGGTGAATTCCGACGGCAACATCACACAGCGCACGTTTTGCGGGCCAATCGCATCGGCGGCGATTGTGGCGACAATCGCGCTGTCAATGCCGCCCGACAGGCCCAGCAGCACCTTCCTGAACCCGGTTTTTGCCAGATAATCGCGCAACGACAGCACCATGGCATGGTAATCGGCTTCGTATGATTTTGGCAGCAGCGCCATGATACCGGGTTGCGCGCGCCATCCGTCATGGGTTTCGATGAAATCAATGTGGGTGATGCAGGCGTCAAACTGCGGCAACTGCGCCACCAATTCACCGCCGGGGTTCAAAACGAATGACGCGCCGTCAAACACCTGATCGTCTTGCCCACCTATCATATTCAGATAAACCAGTGGCAGCCCGGTTTCCACCACGCGCGCCACCATCAGATTGGTGCGAACGCTTGGTTTGCCGCGATGATAGGGCGATCCGTTGGGCACCAGCAATATTTGTGCGCCGGATTCGGCCAATGTCTCGCACACTTCGGAATGCCAAGCGTCTTCGCAAATTGGGCTACCAATACGCAAAGGGCCGATGCGGTACGGGCCTTGCGGCGGGGCCGACGCGAAGATGCGCTTTTCGTCGAACACCCCGTCATTGGGCAGATCATGCTTCAGCACGCATGCCGCGATCTGGCCATCTTGCAAGATATAGTAGGCATTATACAGTTTCCCGTCGCGCAAGTGCGGCCCACCAATGCCCAAAGCGGGGCCATCGGCAATCTGTTTGGCCAGATCATCCATCGCTGACATCGCATCGCGCACGAACGCCCGTTTCAGCACCAGATCCTGCGTTTGATAGCCAGTGATAAACATCTCGGGCAGCGCGACCATCTGCGCACCAGCAGCGCGGCCCTGTTGCCAAGCGTTCAAAGCCAACGCGGCATTTGCATCAATTGCCCCCAAAGTGGGGTTCAACTGTGCCAAAGTCAGGCGAAAAGTGTCGGCCATAAGATGCTCCGATCAAGGTTTTGTTGGTTCTAACAGGTTCACGGGCAAGGGAAAGCCGTCGCTGTTGCCGCACGCTTGTCAGGCGCGCCTTGCAGCGGTTAAGGTATGGTCTGGCAATTGGGTGATCAAAAATGCAGCAGGTTTGGTTTTTGCAGGTTGTTGCAGTGGTTTTGGCCTTGGCCGGCGGGGCTGCGGCGCAAACCGAGGGCGAGGTGATCACCAAGCAATACGAAGATGGATCGGTCTATACCGGAACCTTTCGCAACGGGCTGCAAAATGGCACCGGCACCTACAAACTGACCAATGGCTATGAATACACCGGCGATTGGCTGGATGGCGAGATCAAGGGGATGGGTGCTGCGCGCTATCCCAATGGGTCGCTTTATGAAGGCGCATTTGTGAAAGGTCAGCCCGAGGGGCCTGGCAAGATCACTTATGCAGACGGCGGGACCTATGAAGGCGATTGGGCGGGCGGCAAGATCACCGGCACCGGACGGGCGACCTATGCCAATGGCTCGATCTATGAAGGTGGTTTTGTTGACGGAAAACATCAGGGCCAGGGCAGCGTTACTGATGCGTCTGGCTATAAATATGTGGGCTCTTGGGTTGCTGGCCAAAAAGACGGCGAGGGCAAGATCACTTACGCCGATGGTGCGGTTTATGATGGCACGCTGATTTTGGGGGAAAGGTCAGGCAAGGGCAGCCTGACAATGCCCGATGGGCTTACCTATATCGGTGATTGGAAATCCGGGCAGATCAATGGGTTGGGCAAACTGACTCAACCTAATGGCGATGTTTATGAAGGGCCGTTCGTTGAGGGTTTGCGCGAAGGGGTGGGCAAGATCACCTATGCCAACGGCGATGTGTACGACGGCAACTTCACGGCCGACAAACGCGATGGCCAAGGCACGTTCACCGCCAAGGATGGAACCACTTACACGGGCGCATGGGCTGGCGGACAAATGCAAGGGTCTGGCAAAATGACGTATGGCGATGGGTCGGTCTACGAAGGCAGCTTTGCCGCGGATCAGCCCGAAGGCACAGGCAAGATCACCTATGGCGATGGCGGGTTTTACGATGGCCAATGGACGGGCGGTGCGATGACGGGGCGCGGCACTATCAGCTATGCCAATGGATCGGTTTATACCGGGGCCCTTGTGAACGGGCGGCCGATGGGCATTGGCGTGATGAGTTATCCGGACGGCTATCGTTATGAGGGCGCGTGGAAAGATGGTGCGCGCATGGGCGTGGGCACCGCGATCTGGGCCGACGGCACTGTCTACAAAGGCAATTTCAAGGACGGCTTGCGGGATGGCAAAGGCGAGTTGGTGCAACCCGACGGGTTCAAATATGTAGGCGATTGGGTGGCCTGTGAAATTCAAGGTGTTGGCGTGGCCACTTACGCTGCGGGCGATATTTACGAAGGCACGTTTGTGGCGGGTAGGCGCGATGGCGCAGGCACGCTAACCTATAAAGGGGGCGATGTGTCGCAAGGGGTCTGGAAAGCCGGAATTTTGACCGCGCCGTTCCCGGTGGCGCCCGCCCCAGCAGCCGAGGCAGCGCCGGTATCCCCTTAAGACGGTTTGCTGCATAAAATCCGGGGGTTTCACCCCCCCGGGCCCCCGTGGAGGTATTTTTACCAAAATGAAATACAAATTTTAGTCAAATTTTCGGGGTATTGCGCGCGCCTTAAACCAACCCGCCGGAATGCAATCTGGCCAACATCTTATCTGCTTCGGCCAGCACCCTGTCGCGATGGCTGGCGTCCATCTTGTCCCATGTATGATACATCTGCCCCATGCGCGGATTGGATTTGAACCGATCCCGGTGCCGGATCAGGAAATGCCAATACAGCAGGTTGAACGGGCAGGCCGCCTCACCGGTCTTTTCTTTGACCGCATAGGCACATGCGCCGCAGTAATCCGACATCCGGTCAATATAGGCCCCGGATGACACATAGGGTTTCGACGCCACGATGCCACCATCGGCAAACTGGCTCATCCCGATGGTATTCGGGGCCTCGACCCATTCAAAGGCGTCGATATACACTGACAGATACCAGTCATGCACTTGCGCCGGATCAACCCCTGCCAGCAAAGCGAAATTTCCCGTCACCATCAACCGTTGAATATGGTGCGCATAGGCCAAATCTTGGGTTTGTTGCACGGCATGGCTGAGGCAGGCCATTTTGGTGGCCCCCCCCCAGTAAAGCGGCGGCAGCGAGGCATGGTGATCCAGCGCGTTCATGGTGATGTAATCCGGCCCCTTCAACGCCCAGATGCCGCGGATGTATTCGCGCCAACCTACGATCTGGCGGATAAATCCTTCGACAGCGTTGATCGGGGCATGGCCCGCACGCCAAGCGGCTTCGGCGGCATGGCAAATTTCTGATGGGGTCAGCAATCCAAGGTTCAGATAGGGCGAGATAAGGGCGTGTGACAAGATCGGGTCCCCCCGCAGCATCGCATCTTGTTCATCGCCAAAACGCGGCAGCGCGTGGGTGATAAAGTGATCCAGAACTTGTAAGGCCTGATGGCGGTCGGTTGCCCAGCCAAAACCGTCAAGCGTGCCAAAATGGGTAAACCGGGATTGCACTGTCGCCATCACGGCGCGGGTGACGGCATCGGGTTCAAACCGCAGCGGCGGCTTGCGGAACATATCTGGTTTGGCGGCTTTGCGGTTGTCATGGTCAAAGTTCCATTGCCCACCCGCCGGTTTGTCACCTTCCATCATCAGATTGGTTTTGCGCCGCATGTCGCGGTAGAAATACTCCATCCGCAACTGTTTGCGCCCGTCGGCCCAAGTGGCAAATTCGGCCTCGGAACACAGAAACCGATCATCGGGCAGCTGGGTGACGGGCAACGGCAGATCGTCCAGCACCGCGCGCAGCCGCCATTCGCCGCATTGTGTTGCCAGCACCGAATGCGCCCCGGTATCCACTGCGCGGCGCAGCAATTCGCCGGTGATGGTCTGGCTGTTGTCGGGATCATCCAGGTCGGAATACAGCACCCGCCAGCCAAGTGCGCGCAACTGCGCTGCGAATTTGCGCATCGCCGTCAGGATCAGCACGATCTTTTGCGGATGATGCGGCACCGATGTGCCCTCGGCCATAACCTCGGCCATCACAACATAATCACGCGTGATATCAGCGGCGCGCAAGGCGGCAATATCGGGTGATAATTGATCCCCAAGGATCAGGATCAGACGCGGGCCTACCATAAGATGCGCGCACCGGTGGCGTCAAAAAACCCGCCGGATTCGGCGGGGGTTAAGGCGTTTAATACCGCCAGAAGATTGGCCGCCGCCACATCGGCTGTCACCGTCACGCGATTGGCGACGTAATCCTTGGTAAACCCTGTGGCCACGGTGCCCGGATGCAAAACGCTGACGATGGCCAGCGGATGGCTGCGCGCCACTTCGATGGCCGCCGTATGGATCAACTGGTTCAGCGCCGCCTTGGCCGCACGGTAAGAATACCAGCCCCCCAAAGCGTTGTCGCCAATAGACCCCACCCGCGCCGACAGCGCTGCAAATCGCGCCAGGCGGTCACGCGGCATCAGGCGTAATGCGTGCTTCAGAACCAGCGCCGGGCCAATGGCATTGACCGCAAATTGCTGGGCCAACGCAGCCCCATCCAGCGCGCGCAGCGATTTTTCCGGGCGATGGCCGTCAATTTCCAACGCACCACTGGCCACAAAGATCAGATCAAACGTGCCGTTCAGTGCGCCCAGCACCCGCAAAATTGACGCCTCATCGGTCACATCCAGCCCGTCGATTGACCGCGACACCCCGATGACATCTCCGCGCAAGGCAAGGGCCTGAACCAAAGCTGCACCAATGCCGCCCGATGCTCCGATAACCAATGATCGCATGATATTCCCCTACCCTTGCCCAGACTTAGCGCGTCGGTTCAAAATCGCCAGTGCCGACAAATGAAACGCCAACCGATGCCGCATTCCGCGTCAGCGCCGCCAAGCGGGGGCTCGACGCCCCCCGAGGCGGCCCCCTGTTGCAGGCAAATTCAACCGCCCCCCTTTTCATTGCGAAAATCCTTTGTATAGTCCGTTGCATGGTCACTGCGCCCTTCATATCAACCGCCTCGCGACTTGCGCTCTGCGCACCGCTGGCCCTTGGGCTACAGCTTCTTAGCCGCTGCTGAGCGTGCACTTGGGTGCGACCGCTCGGAAGTGATCCGCACCCTCTCCATGCAAACGCTAAGAACGATAGGAAAACTGCCATGGCCGATAAAGTGAACCAACCGCGCGTGATCATATTTGACACCACCTTGCGTGACGGCGAACAGTCGCCCGGTGCCACCATGACGCATGACGAAAAGCTGGAAATCGCCGTTTTGCTGGATGAAATGGGCGTCGACGTGATCGAGGCGGGATTTCCCATTGCATCGGAGGGCGATTTCGCCGCCGTTTCGGAAATCGCCAAAGCCGCGAAAAATTCAACCATCTGCGGGCTGGCGCGGGCCAGTTTCAAAGACATTGATCGCTGCTGGGATGCGGTGCGCCATGCGCGATCCCCCCGCATTCACACCTTTATCGGCACCTCGCCCCTGCACCGCGCCATTCCCAATCTGGATATGGACCAGATGGCGGAACGCATCCACGATACTGTCACCCATGCCCGCAATCTGTGCGACAATGTGCAGTGGTCACCGATGGATGCCACCCGCACCGAACATGATTATCTGTGCCGCGTGGTGGAAATTGCCATCAAGGCGGGGGCCAGCACGATCAACATTCCCGATACGGTTGGCTATACCGCGCCGCGCGAGTCTGCGGCGTTGATTGCAATGCTGCTGGCCCGCGTGCCGGGGGCCGACGACATTATCTTTGCCACCCATTGCCATAATGATCTGGGCATGGCGACGGCCAATTCGCTGGCAGCGGTTGAGGCGGGCGCGCGGCAAATTGAATGCACGATCAATGGCTTGGGTGAACGTGCGGGCAATACAGCACTTGAAGAAGTGGTCATGGCCATGAAGGTGCGCAACGATATCATGCCTTACCGCACCGGGATCGACACCACGAAAATCATGAACCTGTCGCGCCGGGTGGCGACAGTTTCGGGGTTTGCCGTGCAGTTCAACAAGGCCATCGTCGGCAAAAACGCGTTCCTGCACGAATCCGGAATCCATCAGGATGGCGTTTTGAAGAACGTCGAAACGTTCGAGATCATGCGCCCCGAAGATGTTGGCCTTCATCAGAAAAACCTGACGATGGGCAAACATTCGGGCCGCGCCGCCCTGCGCGCCAAGCTGCGCGAATTGGGGTATGAACTGGCCGACAATCAGTTGAACGATGTCTTCGTGCGGTTCAAGGCTTTGGCCGACCGCAAGAAAGAGGTCTACGACGACGATCTGATCGCCTTGGTCGCGGATGAGGCGACGCTGGCGGAACATGACCATATTCAAGTCAAACGCCTGCGCGTGGTTTGCGGCACAGAAGGCCCGCAAGAGGCGGACCTGACGCTGACGATCGCCGGGGTGGATCACAGCATTGACGCCACAGGCGATGGCCCAGTGGATGCCAGCTTTAACGCGGTCAAAATGCTATATCCCCACAAGGCGCGGCTGCTGCTGTATCAAGTCAGCGCCGTCACCGAAGGCACCGACGCCCAAGCCACGGTTTCGGTGCGGCTGGAAGAAGACGGCCGGATTGCCACGGGTCAGTCAGCCGACACTGATACTGTGGTGGCATCGGTAAAGGCCTATGTGAATGCGCTGAACCGGCTGATTGAGCGGAGGAAGAAAACCGCGCCGGGGGAAAATGTGAAGTCGGTGGATTTCCGGGATGCGTCGTAACAACTGTTTTCCATTCTTACCTTGCCAGATTTGCCCCAAGCAAATCTGGCCGCGCCCGAACCGCCCCCACTGGGCGGGCGCGGCCAGCTTTGCATCCAAACGTCGCGATAATAAGGTTTTGCGTGGGCGTGCCAAACCGAACCACCACGGCAGCTATCGAGAACCTTTTAAGGAAAACTTTACATCCATCGAAATATATCTATATTAATAATAATCAATATAGAGACTCACTATGCTCCCCTCGCTCGACCTGATCTTCAACGCCCTTGCCAACCCCACCCGCCGGGCCATCCTGGCGCAACTGATCGGGGGTGAGGCATCTGTGGGTGGGCTGGCTGCGCCGTTTGATCTTAGCCAACCCACCATCTCGACCCATATCAAAATTCTTGAAACCGCCGGTCTGGTCACGCGCGGGCGGCAGGCCAATCTGCGGCCCGTGCGGCTGCACCCCGAGGCTTTGGCGGCCATAGACGGCTGGATCGGCCCCTACCGCGCCTTGTGGGAACACCGGCTGGAACAGCTGGAAATCATCGCAGACGAATTGCATCAAAAGGATAACAAAAATGGACATGACCTCGATTGAACCGGCGCAGTTGCGTGAAGCATCTGTGTCGCGGGTGATGAACCTGCCCGCCAAATACATCTTCATGGCCTATACCAAACCCGAATACCTGATGCGCTGGTTCGGTCCGGTTGGCTATCCCGTTACCTTTTGCGACAGCGATTTTCGGGTGGGTGGCAAATGGCGAATGGCGATGACGGGCCCCGATGGCGTGCAGGGTGCCCCGTTTGGTGGCACCTATCTTGACATCGTTCCCAACACCCGGATCGTATATGACAACGCCTTTGAAGATGCCAAAGGCGGCGCGATGAACCTGCAAAGTGCCGGGACCATGATCATGACCATAACCTTTGATGAAACCGCTGGGGCCACGACCGTTAACGTCACAACGCTATTCGCAACCGTGGCAATGAAGGACGAATATCTGGGCGTTGGCATGATCGAGGGCATCTTGTCAGGCTTCGATCAACTGGACGGGGTAGCGCGTGACTTGTCGCACGGCTGAAACCCGCAGGATGGGCAATCTGTCCATCACACCGGAAAAACGGGCAGATTGCCCATCCTACGCCCCCTTCATCTCGACCAGGGTATTCGCACCGTCCGCCACCAGCATCGCACCGTTGACGTAACTCGCCCCATCCGACGCCAGAAACACAGCGCAGGCGGCAACTTCGTCCGGGGTGCCAGACCGCCCGGCGGGCGAGGCGCGGCCTGCGCGCACTTCGCGCGGGGATGATGATGGCGTGGTCACCCAGCCCGGCAGCACCGCGTTGCAGGTGATACCATAGCGCGCATATTCCAGTGCCGTGGCGCGGGTTAATCCGGTGACGGCGGCCTTGGCGGTGGCATAGCCTGCCGATCCGTCAATGGTCACCACCGGCCCGGTGACCGAGGCGATATTGACGATGCGGCCAAACCCTGCCGCCTGCATGGCGGGCAAGGCGGCGCGGATGCAATGAAACGTGGTGCCCGCGTTCAACGCCAGATGATGCGCCCATGCGGCGTCGGTTAACTCGCCCACACGGGCGCGTCTGGCGGATTTACCCGATTGCACCATGCCTGCGTTGTTGATCAGAATTTCCACCGGGCCAAGGGCTGTGGTGATTGCCGCAAACAAACCCGCCACGGCGACAGGATCAGTCAGATCGGCGATATGCGCGAACACCCCGCCCAGTTCTGCCGCGCGGGTATGAATGCGGGCGGTCGTGGCGGTGATCGCCACTTTTGCCCCACCGGCCACCAGTGCGCGGGCAATCGCAAAACCGATGCCGCCATCACTGCCGCACCCCGTTATCAGCGCCACGCGCCCCGTCACTGTCAGCATATGTCTCACCAGATTATTTGATCACTATGCAAAGCTGCCGCTGTTCGGTCAAATCGCAAATGATCGCGCACGCCGCATGGTTTGCTGTGCCCCGCCGCATATTTTTGCCACCGCCGGTTGCCTGACCCGTTGCCGATGCCCGACGCAAAGGTGGATCACTGCGCAAAATATCGGGCAGGTGTTGCAGACTGGTGGTATCAGCGGAAGGCTGTGCGCAGCGCTTTATTACAGTCGTGCGGGGTCGTTTGGCATAGAATTGGCAGCCAAAATTGACGTTGCAAAAAGAAACTTGGACGGATGAGCGATGCCATACTCATCATTATCGAACAAATCAGAACTATTTTACCGCTAGAAATCGGCTTTTTGTTGTTATTTTTTAATATAAGCGCCACCCCCGGCAAAAGGGCGGATAAGCGCCCAGTTGTCATACCAAGGCTCTTTCGCTTGGCCGTATGGGTCTTTATATGAAGATGCCCGCTTCAGCCCCGCCTGAGTCGCGGGCGCTTTCTTTGTTGCGGGTAAGGATCAACCAGCCCATGTCGATACTATCAAGTCTGTTTTCCTCTGACATGGCAATTGATCTTGGCACTGCCAACACGCTTGTCTACGTGCGCGGCAAGGGCATTGTGCTGAACGAGCCGTCGGTGGTGGCCTATCACATCAAAGACGGCAAAAAGCAGGTTCTGGCGGTGGGCGAGGATGCCAAGCTGATGCTGGGCCGCACGCCGGGCACCATTCAAGCCATCAGGCCGATGCGCGACGGGGTGATCGCCGATTTCGACAGCGCCGAAGAGATGATCAAGCATTTCATCCGCAAGGTTCACAAACGCACCACCTTCAGCAAACCCAAGATCATCGTCTGCGTGCCGCACGGGGCCACCCCGGTGGAAAAGCGCGCCATTCGTCAGTCTGTTCTATCGGCGGGCGCACGCCGCGCCGGATTGATCGCAGAACCGATTGCCGCGGCGATTGGGGCGGGCATGCCGATCACTGATCCCACCGGCAACATGGTGGTCGATATTGGCGGCGGCACCACCGAAGTGGCAGTTTTGTCTTTAGGCGACATTGTTTATGCCCGTTCGGTGCGTGTGGGCGGGGATCGTATGGACGAAGCGATCATTTCCTATCTGCGCCGTCATCAGAACCTGTTGATCGGCGAGTCGACCGCAGAACGCATCAAGACCAGCATCGGCACCGCGCGGATGCCCGATGATGGGCGGGGTGCCTCGATGACCATTCGAGGCCGTGATCTGTTGAACGGTGTGCCGAAGGAAACCGAGATCAATCAGGCCCAGGTGGCCGAGGCGCTGTCGGAACCCGTGCAGCAGATCTGCGATGCGGTGATGCAGGCACTGGAAACCACGCCGCCGGATTTGGCGGCTGATATCGTTGATCGCGGCGTGATGCTGACAGGCGGCGGGGCGCTGTTGGGCGATCTGGACCTAAGCTTGCGCGAACAAACCGGGCTGTCGATTTCCGTGGCGAATGAGCCGCTGAACTGCGTGGCTTTGGGCACCGGCAAGGCGCTGGAATATGAAAAACAACTGCGACATGTGATTGATTACGACAGCTGATCGGTTGGCCTTGGGGTGTGCCTTGGGGCTATTGCAGATGAAACGGGCCACAAATGGCAAGAAACCGCACCGATCCTGAAGAGTTCTCACGCCCGCTGCGACGGGTGTTGGTGGGGCTTTTGGTGCTGTTCTTGCTCGGGCTGTTTTTTTTGTGGCGCATTGACAGCGCCCGCGTTGAACGCTTTCGCACCGCATTGGTTGACCGCTTTGTGCCGTCGTTTCAGTGGGCTTCGGCGCCGGTGACCTGGGGCGCGGGCATAGCGGATGATTACCAATCCTATGCGCGGCTTTATGAGCAAAACCAGCAGTTGCGCGAGGAATTGCGCCAGATGAAGGCGTGGAAAGAGGCCGCGTTACAACTGGAACAGAAAAACGCGCGGCTGCTGGATTTGGTGAACGTGCGGCTAGACCCGCGATTAACCCATGTGACAGGCGTTGTGCTGGCCGACAGCGGCAGCCCGTTTCGCCAATCGGTGTTGCTTAACGTCGGCGAACGCGACGGCATCCGCGATGGCTGGGCCACGATGGACGGCATTGGGTTGGTGGGGCGGATATCCGGCGTGGGCGGGCAAACTGCCCGTGTGATCTTGCTGACCGACAGCAACAGTAGGGTGCCGGTTTCAGTGCAGCCATCTGGGCAAAAGGCCATTCTGGCGGGGGATAATTCCGCCCTGCCCCCGCTGGAGTTTTTGGAAGACGCAGATTCGGTGCGCGCCGGGGATATCGTGGTATCATCGGGCGATGGCGGGGTATTTCCGGCAGGCTTGCTGGTTGGCAAAGTTGTGAAGGATACCGATAATCGCCTGCGCGTGGCACTGTCTGCCGATTTCCAGAAGCTGGAATTTTTGCGTGTTTTGCGCAGCCATGAACTGGTGCCGATCACCGATGCAGGGGCATTGATTGCCTTGCCGCCCGTTATGGGCCCGCCCAAGCCCCCCGTGTCCCCAGAACCCGGCAGCGAAGGGTCCGAGGCTGGCAGCAATGGGTAACGGCAATGATTGACGGGGCCACAAGATCAATCTGGCTGCACCGGTTGCTGTTCATAGCCATAGCATTGCTGCTGCTGTTCTTGCGCCTGTTGCCATTGGGATCAATGGCCGGAGAATTGCCGGGCCCCGATGTTTTGCTGTGCATCGTCTTTGCATGGACAATGCGCAGGCCCGACTATTTGCCGGCACTTCTTATCACGGTCGTGGTATTGCTGGATGACATGATCTTGATGCGCCCCCCCGGATTGTGGACGGCTTTGGTCGTCATTGCTTCGGAATTTGTGCGCGCCCGCGTTGCACTGACTCGTGAATTGAACTTTGGCGTGGAATGGCTTTTGGTGGCGGGCATGATGGTGGCGATGCTGTTGGTTTACCGGCTGGTGTTTGCGGTGGTGCTGATGCCGCAACCGGCGTTTGGGTTTGCGATGGTGCAGGTGCTATGGTCGATCCTGTGCTATCCAGCGGTAGTCGGTCTGTCGCGGTATCTGCTTGATCTGCACAAACCCGCGATGGGTGAAGTTGATGCTTACGGGCGGCGGATGTAGGGCGATATGAGACGAACCCCGCGTGATATCGAAGGCACCGCCAAGAACGTCACAAGGCGGGCGTTGTTCATGGGTGGCTGCATGGCCGCGATGGTGGCCGTGCTTGGCGGGCGGATGCGCTATCTTGGCGTAGAACAAGCCGATCAGTTTCGCCTGCTTGCCGAAGAAAACCGCATCAACATTCGACTTATCCCGCCCGCGCGTGGGCTTATTCAGGATCGCAACGGCAAACTGATCGCTGGCAATGAACAAAATTACCGCGTCGTGATCACCCGTGAAACCGCAGGCGAGGCAGCGGGCGGCGTCGAAGAAGTGCTGAACCGCCTAAGCCATGTCATTCCGATGACCTCGGAAGATATGGCCGAAGTGCTGAAAGACATCAAACGCAACAGCCCCTTTGTGCCGATCACCGTGGCAGACCGGCTGAATTGGGAAGACTTCTCAAAAGTCGCGGTGAACGGCCCTGCCTTGCCCGGAGTAACGCCCGAAGTCGGCCTAAGCCGGGTTTATCCCCGTGATTTCGATTTTGCCCATGTCGTAGGCTATGTAGGCCCGGTCAGTGAAAAAGATCTGGAAGGCCTGGAAAGCCCCGATCCTTTGTTGCGTATCCCCAAGTTTCAGATCGGCAAAATCGGGGTGGAACGGTGGATGGAAGAAACCCTGCGCGGGGCGGCTGGCACCAAGCGGATCGAAGTAAACGCCGTTGGCCGCGTCATGCGCGAGTTGGACCGCGTTGAAGGCGATGCAGGCGGCGATCTGCGCCTGACAATCGACGTCGATGTGCAGAATTTCGTGCAGGCGCGAATGGGCGAGGAATCTGCGGCTTGTGTCATTATCGACGTGAACAATGGCGATATCATTGCCGCAGTGTCATCCCCGTCGTTTGACCCGAACCTGTTTGTGCGCGGCATCAGCCAGACCGATTATTCCGGCCTGACAGACAATGATCACCGCCCTTTGGCCAATAAAGTGGTGCAGGGGCTGTATCCGCCGGGGTCAACCTTCAAAATGGTTACGGCGCTGGCCGCCCTTGAGGCCGGGATGATCACCCCCGAAACCACCGTCAGATGCCCCGGTTATTTTGAGGTCAGCGGCACGCGGTTTAACTGCTGGAAACGGGGCGGTCACGGCAGGGTCGATCTGCAAAAGTCTTTGGCCGAAAGCTGTGACGTTTTTTACTATGACACCGCAATGAAGGTTGGCATTGAAAAGATTGCTGAAATGGGCCGCAAACTGGGGTTTGGCATCCGCCACGATCTGCCAATGTCGGCGATTGCCGAAGGGGTGATGCCCGACAAAGCGTGGAAGCTGGAAAGCCAAAAGGCCGAATGGGTGATCGGTGACACCGTTAATGCGTCAATCGGGCAGGGCTATGTTCTAACGTCGCCTTTGCAATTGGCGGTGATGGCGGCGCGCATTGCCAGCGGCAAGCAAGTGGTGCCGCGGATCGTGCAATCCATCAACGATCAGCGTGTGCCGGTCGTTGAACCCGAAGGTCTGGGCGTAGAAGGATCAAAGCTGCGTGCGGTGCAAATGGCGATGTTCGAAGTCGTCAACGGCAAACAAGGCACCGGGCGGTCCTCGCGTATCGTGGATGAGACGATGACAATGTGCGGCAAAAGCGGCACGGCCCAGGTGCGCAACTTTTCCGCCGGCGAAAAGACCGATGGCGTGACCGCCAACGCCGATCTGCCATGGAAGCTGCGCGATCACGCGCTGTTTGTCTGTTTTGCCCCCGCCGATAACCCCAAATACGCGGTATCGGTGGTGGTCGAACACGGCGGCGGCGGATCTGCTGTGGCCGCGCCCATTGCACGCGACGCCATTTTGCGGGTGATGTCAGGCGGCATGCCTGCACTGACATCTTATCCTGCCGATCAGCGGGGTCGTATGGAAACCCTGCTGAACGCGCTGCAATTGCGCCTTCCCGACGGGTCGCGCCCCGCGCCCTCCAAAGCATAAGGCGCGCAAGATGAGTTTTCTGGAATACCGCCTGAAATCGGTGCCGACGGGCCTGAGCAAAGTTTTCTACATCAACTGGGCGCTGATTTTGGTGATAACGGCAGTGGCGGGCATCGGTTGGCTGATGCTTTACTCTATTGCGGGCGGCAATATCGACACATGGGCCAGACCACAGATGCAACGGTTCGGGCTGGGGATGGTGATTTTGTTCACCGTGGCCTTTGTGCCAATCTGGTTTTGGCGCAGCATGTCGGGGATTGCCTATGCGATCGCCATGATCTTGCTGTTGATCGTCGAATTCTTTGGCGTGGTTGGCATGGGCGCGCAGCGGTGGATTGATCTGGGGTTCATGCGCTTGCAACCGTCCGAGTTGATGAAAGTTACGCTGGTGATGATGCTGGCGGCTTATTACGATTGGCTTGACGATAAGAAAGTGTCGCGCCCACTTTGGGTGTTGATCCCGGTGGTGCTGATCGTGGCACCGACGATTTTGGTGGTGTTGCAGCCCAATCTGGGCACCTCGCTGATGTTGCTGGTTGGCGGCGCGGCTGTGATGTTCGCCGCTGGTGTCAGCCTGTGGTATTTCGCGGGCGTCATTGGGTTGATCGGTGGCGCGATTGCGGGGCTTTTTCTGACGCGCGGCACGCCGTGGCAGTTCTTGCACGACTATCAATACAAACGCATCGACACCTTTCTTGACCCCAGCGCCGATCCCTTGGGCGCGGGTTACAACATCATCCAAGCCAAGATCGCGCTTGGGTCAGGCGGCTGGGCGGGCAAAGGCTTTATGCAGGGCACCCAAAGCCGGCTGAATTTTTTGCCCGAAAAGCACACCGATTTCATCTTCACCACGCTGGGCGAAGAGTTTGGCTTTATCGGGGCGTTCTCGCTGCTGGCCTTATATGCGCTGGTCTTGGTGTTCTGCATTGTGGCTGCGGTGCAAAACAAAGACCGCTTCAGCCAGTTGCTGATCGTCGGGGTGGCGGTTAATTTTTTTCTGTATATCGCGGTGAACCTGTCGATGGTGATGGGCATGGCCCCGGTGGTGGGCGTGCCGTTGCCGCTGTTGTCCTATGGCGGATCGGCGACGCTGGTGATTTTGCTGGCCTTCGGGCTGGTGCAAAGTGCCATTGTGCACAGGCAACGTTAACCTTTCCACTATGATCCACCGGAGACTGCAGATGCCCGTCACCATTTACTTCGCAGCCACCGCTGATTGGCCCAACTACCAACACGCCCTGCCCAAGGCTTTGCAAGATGCAGGCATGGATGCCGTGGTATCGCCTTTGGCCAATGACCCCGCCAAAGTCGATTACATTATTTATGCGCCCTCGTCCGCCCTGCAAGATTTCAGCCCCTTTGTGAACACCAAAGCCGTGCTCAGCCTGTGGGCGGGTGTCGAACGCATTGTCGGCAATACCTCTTTGACACAACCTTTGTGCCGGATGGTTGATAGCGGCCTTACGATGGGCATGGTGGAATGGGTGGTCGGCCACACATTGCGGCACCATCTTGGTATGGACCGCCACATCGTGAACCCCAGCCATATCTGGGATCACACCTGCCCGCCCCTGGCACAAAATCGTCGGGTGGCCATGTTGGGGATGGGCACGCTGGGAACCGCTTGTGCCCAGGCCCTAAGCGCATTGAAATTTGCCGTCATGGGATGGAGCCGGGGGCCCAAAGAGATCGCAGGCATTGCGTGCTTTCATGGCGCGGCTGGTTTGAAGGCGGTTTTGGAACAAGCCGATATCGTCGTCACTTTGCTGCCCCGCACGCCTGATACCGAAAATCTGTTGAACGCCGAACGCCTGTCATGGCTGAAATGCGGCGCGGTTATTCTTAACCCCGGCCGTGGCGCGTTGATTGACGATACTGCCCTGCTGGCGGCGTTGGCAGCCGGCCACGTTGGCCACGCCACGCTTGATGTGTTCCGGGTCGAGCCCTTGCCGCAAGATCACCCGTTCTGGGCCCATCCGCGCGTCACCGTCACCCCCCATATTGCCGCTGACACCCGTGCCGACGGGGCGACAACTGTTCTGGTCGAAAATATCCGGCGCGGCGAGACGGGCCTGCCATTTCTGCATCTGGTTAACCGGGCTTTGGGATATTGACAGGGTTTCACGCTTATTTACTATGAAAAATCAAAGCAAACATGCCTAAAATTGTTTGATTTTGGCGCAAATACTCAACTGAAACTGTCCGGCGCGGGTTCATTGGCGCTGTTAAAGCCAATACCTCTTACCGTGTGCGCCGAAAAAACCTTGTTTCGGCATACAGCTCTTCCATCCGCTTCATCCGCGGCTCTGTCTGATCCCAGGTCAGTTTCTGCACCGCCGCAAGCAGGGTTTCGACCAGAACCATAAGTGACACATTTGAATCCCAAGCCGAAGGCGCCTCGATGTGGCAGCACAACGTATGGCCGGCATGGGCAACCGCAGGTGATATCCATCTGTCGGTGATCAAGATCACCTCAGCCCCGCGCCCTTTGGCCATTTCGGTCAGTTGCAGCACCGCGTTTTCATACCGCCGGATATCGAACACCAACAGCACATCGCCCGGCTTTATATCCAACAGTGCGGCTGGCCAGGTGGACGAGCTGTTGGCCAGCAACGTCACTTGCGGGCGCACAACCTTCATCAATGACGTAAAGTAATCCGCCATCGAATGGGTGATCCGCCCGCCCATCGCAAACACCGCGCGGGCAGGATCGGCCAGCAAGGCGGCTGCGGCATCAAATTCGGCATGATCAATCTGGCCCAGCGTGGCCTGCAAATTCGCCATCACCGCATCGGCAAAGCGGTTCAGAATATGCGTGTCAGGCACCCCGCCCGTCCAGCGATCATGCTTGGCGATGGGCGATATCAACATCGCCTCTACTTCGCCGCGCAGCGCCAGTTGAAAATCCGGATAGCCTTTGTAACCCAGCTTTTGCGTCAGTCGCACCACCGTTGGTGTCGATACCGCCGCCGCCTTGGCCAGTTGCGTGATCGACCCCAAGGCTGCCACCGGATAATGCGACAGCACATGCGTGGCCAGTTGCCGTTCGGCACGGGTCAGAGCAGATAAAGCGGCGCGCAACTGATCATCCAAGGCTAAGGATACCGGCATCTGACCCCTTTTCACCGCTTTGCGACTCGTCTTATCTTAAGAAGGTCGCATCGGTTTGGTAAATATCGTAACAGAAAATAATTCGCAGAAACATTCTTGACAGAAATCGGCGAAAAGCCCAGCGTCGAAGCAGATAAGAAGAAGATAGGCTGCCATGCCGATGAAGCTAAAATCAAGCAGTGCCAAGGCATTTGCCCCCGTGATCGAAAATCCAACGGCTGCGGGGCGCATTGTTCTGGTCTGCGAACACGCCTCAAATCATATCCCCGCCCAATGGGGCGATCTGGGTTTGACGGCAGATCAAGGTGCCGCCCACATCGCGTGGGATCCGGGCGCGTTGGGCGTGGCACGCGGCCTGTCGGGGTTGCTGGATGCCGTGTTGATCCATGCCCCTGTCAGTCGTCTGGTTTATGACTGCAACCGCGCGCCAGATATGTCGGGCGCAATGCCCGCGCGATCCGAGGTTCACGACATTCCCGGCAACGCGACTATTTCCGCGCAAGATCGGCTGGCACGGACCGACGCAATTTATCTGCCGTTTCATAACGCGCTGCACGGATTTATCGCAGGCCGTATTGCAGCAGGTCTGCGGCCTGTGATCATCACCGTGCATTCCTTTACGCCGGTTTATTTTGGCAAACCGCGCCGGGTGGAATTTGGCATTATTCACGATGCTGACCGCAGTTTGGCGGTAGCCATTCATTCGGCGGCGATGAGGCTGACGCGGCTGCATGCGGAACTGAACTCACCCTATTCCGCAGCGGATGATGTCACCCATACCCTGCGCCTGCAGGCGACACCTTATGGTTTGCCCAATGCCATGTTGGAAATCCGCAACGATCTGATCGACACGCCCGAAGCACAACTTGCCATGGCCGAAAAATTGGCCCCGGTGTTGAACATGGGATTGGTTGAAATTCAACGCCAGGCCAAGGCCAGTTGACCGAACGGCGGCCTGGCCGTTTCAGGCACCTTGTCGCCCGTTTAACTGACACTCCCCATCTTGATCGGGGAAACCCAAGGAGACCCGGTATGCCCGGAAACATGACATTTG
The DNA here is from genome assembly GCA_031384605.1 of Cypionkella sp. Classification (GTDB taxonomy): domain Bacteria; phylum Pseudomonadota; class Alphaproteobacteria; order Rhodobacterales; family Rhodobacteraceae; genus JANNAT01. The sequence goes on along the minus strand of JANNAT010000141.1, from coordinate 54,466 downwards.
ACGCGCTGAAAGCAGCCGTCGCAAAAGGCGAAATAGACACCGTTATTGTGGCTGGCATTGATATGCAGGGTCGGCTTGTTGGCAAGCGGTTCCATGCAGCGTTTTTCGTCGACAGCGGCTGGGAAGAAACCCATTGCTGTAACTATTTGCTGGCCGTGGATATGGAAATGGCCACGGTGCAGGGCTATGCGTCGTCGAACTGGCAGACGGGTTATGGCGATTATATCCTGAAACCTGACATGACCACCCTGCGCCCGCTGCCTTGGCTGGCGGGCACGGCGCTGGTGCTGGGCGATTTGCTGGATCACCACCACAACCCCGTGCCCCATTCGCCGCGTGCCATTTTGCGCAAACAGGTAGAACGCGCCCGGGCCTTGGGGTTTGAGCCGATGATGGCGACAGAGCTGGAGTTTTATCTGTTTGAAAACAGCTATGAATCCCTGCGCGACAGCAACTACACCGGGCTGAAAGCCGTGAGCGCCTATAATGAGGATTACCACATCTTCCAGACCACCAAAGAAGAAGACGTGATGCGTGCCGTCCGCAATGGTTTATATGGTGCGGGTATTCCGATTGAGAATTCGAAAGGTGAGGCCGATGCAGGGCAAGAAGAGGTAAACTATCGCTATTCCGACGCGCTGGACACCGCGGACAATCATTCCATCGTCAAACATGGCATTAAGGAAATTGCGTGGTCGAAGGGCAAATCGGTGACTTTCATGGCGAAATACGATCATCGCCGTGCGGGATCATCAGCGCATTGCCATCAGTCTTTGTGGACTAAAGACGGCAAATCCCTGTTCGCCGATGCGTCTGACCCGCATGGCATGTCGGCCTTGATGAAGCATTACATTGCTGGGCAACTGGCCTATGCGCGTGATATGACGGTGTTTTTAGCGCCTTACGTGAACAGCTATAAACGCTTTGCCATCGGCATGTTCGCCCCCACCAAGGCGGTGTGGTCTGCCGATAACCGCACCGCGGGATTCCGGGTCTGCGGGCTGCAATCCAAGGCAATCCGGGTGGAATGCCGCATTCCTGGCAGTGACGTAAACCCCTATCTGGTTTGTGCGGCTTTGCTCGCGGCGGGGCTGGAAGGGATTGAGCAGAAGATGGCGTTGGAACCCGAAATGAAGGGCGACATGTATACGGCAGGCGGGGTGCGCGAAATTCCCAAAAACCTGCGCGAGGCTGCGGATTTGCTGCGAGGTTCGGCTATGTTGCGGGCGTCGTTTGGTGATGACGTGGTTGATCATTATCACCATGCAGCCCAGTGGGAGATTTCCGAAACCGACCGCGTTGTCACCGACTTCGAACTTCAACGCCTGATGGAACGCGCGTAAATGTCGTAATTGTAGGGTGTGCCGATCGGCGCACCATTCACCAAATTGGTGCGCCTAAAGGCACACCCTACGAGGACCAAATGACAAACCCTATCCAACTGATCTCTCCTGCCGATGGTTCGGTTTATGCAGAACGTATGCCGCTGACCCGTGATGCCGCCATCGCCGCCGCCGCCCGTGCGCGCGCAGCCCAAAAAGCATGGGCGGCGCGGCCCTTGGCCGAACGCATTGCTTTGGTCAAGGCGGGCGTGGCCAAACTGATGGAAATCAAAGACACGCTGGTGCAGGAACTGGCGCATCAAATGGGCCGCCCCACCCGCTTTGGCGGCGAATTTGGCGGCGTGAATGACCGCACCAATTACATGTCCGACATCGCGGCGGCCACGCTTGCCCCGCATATGATTGAGGACAGCGATAAATTTCGCCGCTACATCGCGCGTGAAGCGGTGGGCGTGGTGTTTATCGTGGCCCCGTGGAATTATCCCTACCTGACCACAATCAACACGCTGGCCCCGGCCCTGATTGCGGGCAATACGGTGGTGTTGAAACACGCCAGCCAAACCATGCTGGTGGGCGAACGCTTGGCAGAGGCGTTTCATGCGGCGGGCGTGCCAGCGGATGTATTCCAAAACGTTGTGCTGGACCATGCCACAACCGAACATCTGATCGGCGCGCGGGCGTTCAACTTTGTGAACTTCACCGGATCGGTTGGCGGCGGCGTTGCGATGGAACGCGCGGCGGCGGGCACCTTTACGGGTCTGGGGTTGGAACTGGGCGGCAAAGACCCGGGTTATGTGCGCGCCGATGCCGATCTGGATGCAGCGGTGGATACGCTGATGGATGGGGCCATGTATAACGCGGGGCAGTGCTGCTGCGGGATTGAACGGATTTATGTGCATGAAAGCCTGTATGACGCCTTTGTCGAAAAGGCGGTTGTTTGGGTAAAGGCGCTGCATCTTGGCAACCCGTTTGACGCGGCCAGCACGTTGGGCCCGATGGCCAACAAACGCTTTGCCGCCGTGGTGCGGGGCCAGATCGCCGAGGCTGTGGCGGCAGGGGCAACCGCGCTGATAGACCCCGCGCTGTTTCCAGCCGATGATGGCGGGGCATACCTTGCGCCGCAGATATTGGTGAACGTCGATCATTCAATGCGGGTGATGATGGAGGAAAGCTTTGGCCCCGTTGTTGGCATCATGAAAGTGTCAGGCGATGCCGAGGCGATTGCCCTGATGAACGATTCACCCTACGGGTTGACCGCCAGCATCTGGACGCAAAGCCCTGATATCGCCGCCGAAATTGGCGCGCAGATCGAAACCGGCACCGTGTTTATGAACCGCGCAGATTACCTTGATCCGGCACTTTGCTGGACGGGGTGCAAAGACACCGGGCGCGGCGGCAGCCTGTCTTATCTTGGGTTCCATTCGGTGACCCGTCCGAAATCCTACCATCTGAAGAAGGTCACGACATGAGCCATTCCGTTCCCAATCGCAATTGGTCCTACCCCACAGCCATCAAATTCGGCGTGGGTCGGATCGTGGAATTGGCCGATCACTGTAAAGCCTTGGGCATGACCAAACCGCTGCTGGTGACGGATAAAGCCTTGGCCAGCCTGCCAATCACCGCCGCCGCACTGGACAGTCTGGCGGCGGCTGGTTTGGGGCGCGCGGTTTTCTCCGAAGTTGATGCCAACCCGACCGAGGCGAATATGGCCGCGGGCATTGCCGCTTATCTCGCGGGCGGGCATGACGGGATTATCGGGTTTGGCGGCGGATCGGCGCTTGATCTGGGCAAGATGATTGCCCTGATGGCGCATCAGAAACTTTCGCTAACCGTTTGGGAAATGGAAGATATCGGCGATTGGTGGACGCGGGCCGATGCCAGCAAAATCGTCCGCACCATTGCGGTGCCCACTACGGCTGGCACGGGGTCAGAGGTTGGGGCGGCGGGGGTTTTAACCAATTCGGCCACCCATAAGAAAAAGATCATCTGGCACCCCAAACTGATGCCCGCCATGGTGATCTGCGATCCGGCCCTGTGTGTGGGGATGCCAAAATTCATCACCGCAGGCACCGGGATGGACGCGCTGGCGCATTGTCTGGAAGCGTATTGCAGCCCGCATTACCACCCGATGGCGCAAGGGATTGCGCTGGAAGGCATGCGGTTGGTGTTTGAAAACCTGCCAAAGGTTTATGCCAACCCCAATGACTTGGACGCCCGCGCGCATATGATGTCGGCCGCCGCGATGGGGGCCGCCGCGTTTCAAAAGGGCTTGGGCGCGATCCATTCGCTTAGCCATCCGATAGGTGCTGTTTACGGCACGCATCACGGCACCACCAATGCCGTGGTGATGCCGATGGTGCTGGATTTCAACCGCCCCGTCATTGAACGCCTGATCGAACGCGCGGCTGCCTATCTGGGCATTGCGGGCGGGTTTGATGGGTTCCGGGCCGCCGTTATGGCACTGCGGGCCGGGTTGAACATCCCGGCAAACCTGACGGCGATGGGCGTTGATGCGGCACGGTTGGATGAATTGACTGATATGGCGATGGAAGACCCATCCTGTGGCGGCAATCCGGTGGTGATGACAACCGCCAACACCCGCGCGCTGTTTGACGCATGCATGTAGGCTTTCAGGGCGCGGCTGTTGCCGCGCCCCGTCTTGATTTGTTAGGCAAAACGTCGTGATGCACCGCCAAAGCACAGAAATTGCCATCATCGGTGCGGGCGTGATCGGCATGGCCATTGCCGAACGCCTGCTCCGCGATGGCCGGGATGTGATGGTGATCGACCCGAACCCGCCCGGATCCGGCGCGTCTTATGGCAATGCAGGCACGATTGCCGATTATGCCGTGATGCCGGTTGGCAGCCCGGACGTTTTGCGCAATCTGCCGTCTTTGTTGTTTGATCGCAACTCTCCGCTTGCCATTCGGCGGGCGGCTTTGCCGTCACTGGCCCCGTGGCTGATGCGGTTTGCAGCGCAGTCGCTGCCGGGGCCAACCCGGCACAATGCGGCAGCAATTGCAGCGCTTTTGGCAGATGCCTCGCCCAGTTGGGAGGCGCTGGCGGGACGTTTGGGCGCGCAAAACATCGTGCAGCGGCGCGGTTGTTTGTATCTTTATGAAACCGAAAAGGCCTTTCAGGCGGCGCAGTCTGGCCTGACGGCACGGCAGACCTTGGGCATTCACCTTGAACTTTTAACCCCTGCTGACTTGAAGGCCTTAGAGCCGGGTTTGCCCTTAATGCCCGGTGGTGCCGCGTTCTTTCCCAACGCCGTTTTTTTGTCTGATCCGGCGGTTATGATGGCGGCCCTGGCACGGGTAGTGTTTGGCAAAGCGGGCTTGCTGCAGGCCCGCGTCGATACCCTTCGTCGTGACGCGGACGGCATTAAAATTACGGGACACGGCCTGAACCTGCACGCCCGCAATGTGATCATCGCAGCCGGCGCGCACAGCCGCGAATTGGCACGTCAGGCAGGCGACCGCGTGCCGCTGGAAACGGAACGCGGCTATCATGTGGAATGGGACATGCCCGCGCCGCCCCTGACCCGCCCCGCCTGCCCTACCAGCCGGGGGTTTTATCTGTGCCCAATGCAAGGGCGGTTGCGGGTGGCGGGCACGGTTGAACTGGGCGGGCTGACCGCACCGCCATCGCCGCATCGGATTGCCAAACTGATCGAAGGCGCGCAGGCAATTTTTCCGCACCTTGGCACCCCGTCGCGCAACTGGATGGGATTTCGCCCGTCGATGCCGGATTCCGTCCCGGTGATCGGGCCATCGCGGGGGGGTGCGGATGTTATCCACGCCTACGGCCACGGCCATATTGGCCTGACATTGGCCCCGATCACCGCACGGATCGTCGCCGATCTGATCGCCGGGCGCGCGCCGGAATTGGATATACTACCCTACCGCGCTGATCGGTTCTGATTGATGCGGATCATCGTGCATCCGGGGTTTCACAAGACGGGCACATCCAGTTTGCAGGCCTGTCTTGCCGCCAATCGCGCGGCGCTGTCTGGCTATGCGCGCATCGTTCTGCTGGATGAGTTGCAAGAGCCGCTGCGCTTTGCCACGAAATACTGCATAGGGCACGATCCGTTTGATTTGGCAGGGTTTACCGCCAGTTTCGCCCATGTCTGCGAACATCTGGCACAAAAGCCTTTGCAAACGTTGGTGATCAGTTGCGAAGGGCTGTCGGGGCGCACGCCGGGCAAGCGGGGCATCATGGATTACGCCGCCGCAGTCCCCTTGGCCAATGCCATGGAAATGGCGATCAGCGCAGTCTTTGGTTCAAAGATAGATCTGACCTTCCTATACACCACTCGCACGGCTTTGCCGTGGCTCGACAGTGCATGGCGGCACAATCTGGTCGGCTACCGGATCACGCAGGATTTCACCGCGTTTTGCGCAGATTTCGCCAAAGCCGCAGACTTTGACAGGATCACCGATCAAGTGGCGCGGAATGCAGGCGGCGCAACGGTAATCGTGACACCGCTTGAACAGGTGATGCACCAGCCTGCCAAAGCCGTGTTGCAACTGCTGAACCTTCCGGTCGACGCGATCCCGAAGCTGCGCGATCCCGGCCTGAAGAACGCCGGGATCAGTCAGGCATTGGCCGCTAAGATTTTGGCGATAAACCGCAGTTCAGTCAGCGATGCCGAAGCAAAACGCCTGAAAGCAATCGCTATTGGGCAAAGGCTTTAGGCCCCGGCCCATGCCAGAACAAACGGCTGCACCTCGTGCCAGCCTTCCCACATCATTTTCAGCGCGACATAGACGATGATCAAGAGGCCAACATAGGCGATCCAGCGGTGTTTGTTCAAAAGGCGCGCGATAAAGGTGGCGGCAAGGCCCATCATGGCAATCGACAGCGCCAGACCAATGATCAGCACGGTCGGATGATCTTTGGCAGCCCCCGCTACCGCCAGCACGTTATCAAGGCTCATCGAGATGTCAGCGATAACGATTTGCCAGGCCGCTTGGGCAAAGGTCTTCGTCGGCGCACCGGCAGCAACCGTTCCATCTGCGTTCAGATCGCTGTCGGTCAGCGATTCCTCGGCCAGATTGTCGCTGCCGTGGCCCTGACGCAGTTCTTTCCACATCTTCCAGCAAACCCACAACAGCAAAAGCCCGCCCGCCAACAGCAAACCAACGATGGCCAGCAATTGTGTGGTCACAAGGGCAAAGCCGATCCGCATGACAGTGGCGGCGATAATGCCAACCAAGATCGCCTTGTTGCGCAGATCTTTGGGCAAACCCGCCGCAGCCAATCCAATGACGATAGCATTGTCGCCAGCCAGCACCAGATCGATGCCAATAACCTGCATCAGGGCGACAAAGCCCTCGTAAGTGAAGATTTCCATTGCTGCTCCGGTTTTATGCGCTTTGCGGTCTACCTAAGCGGAGCGAAGCCGCCATTCAACACAGAAAACCAAACGCGCTGTGACGTAAATGGTTCATTTCGTCGCTTAATTGCTTTGCAGGGCGGGGTTAACCCCGTCTACCCCTCGTCTACCCCCGTTACAACATCCCCGGCACCACCTGATCCGGTGGGCGGTGCCCGTCGGCAAAGGTCTTTATGTTGATGATCACCTTTTCGCCCATTTCGATCCGGCCTTCCAGCGTGGCCGATCCCATATGCGGCAACAGCACGACGTTGGGCAGATCGCGCAAGGCGGGGTTTATGGCGGTGCCGTTTTCGTAAACGTCCAGTCCCGCACCCGCAATTTCACCGTTGCGCAAGCCGCGCGTCAGGGCGTTTTCGTCGATCACTTCACCGCGTGACGTGTTTACGATCACCGCTGACGGCTTCATCAGTTTCAATCGCCGCGCGTTCAGCAGATGAAACGTTGATGGCGTATGCGGGCAGTTGACCGACAAAATATCCATCCGGGCCACCATCTGATCAAGGCTTTCCCAATAGGTCGCCTCAAGATCAGCCTCTATATCCGCGCGCAGGCGTTTACGGTTGTGATAATGCACCTGAAGTCCAAAGGCGCGGGCGCGGCGTGCTACGGCCTGACCAATCCGGCCCATCCCCAGAATGCCCAGCCGCCGCCCTGCCAGCCGCCCGCCCAGGAAAGACATTGGCGACCAGCCTTCCCATTTGCCGGCCTGCATCGCGGCCAACCCTTCGGGCATCCGGCGCGTGACCGCCAATATCAGCGCCAATGTCATGTCAGCGGTATCATCGGTCACAGCACCGGGCGTATTCGACAAAAGTATCCCGCGTTGGCGCGCCGTGGCCACATCAATATGATCAACCCCCGCGCCATAATTTGCGATCAGCTTCAGGCGCGGCCCCGCTTGCCCGATCAGGGCGGCATCAATCTGATCGGTGATCGTCGGCACCAGCACATCACAGTTGCGCATCGCTGTGGCCAGTTCATCGCGGCTCATCGGCGTATCTGGATCGCGCAAGCTTACGTCGAACAGCTCTTTCATCCGCGTCTCAACCGGTTCCGGCAGACGGCGCGTTACGACAACGTTTAGCCGGGGTGTTGGCATTCAAGCCTCCGTAGCGATAGAAATCGAGGTCTGGCAAATTTTGGTCCGGAATGGCAAGGTGACGCCAAGCAGGGCGCAGCACAAGCCCCGCAAAGAGGTAAAGCGATGACGCGGATCATGACCACGCAGCGTGAGGGCAAAAAACATTTGGCTAAAACCAAGCGCGGCTTGGTCTTTGCATGCGTCATTGGGATATTGGCCCTGTCAGGTGCGGTCTATGCGCAAACAACGGTCGTTGATCCCGCAGGCGGTGCGGAAACGTCAAGTGCCAAGCGCGACACCAGCAAGGGCGCCGTCACCAACCTGCCGCTGCCCCGCTTTGTTACGCTGAAAAGTGGCGACGGCAATGCGCGGCGCGGGCCGGGGTTGACGCACCGCATCGACTGGGTTTTTGTCAAAAGCGGAATGCCTTTGTTGCTGACCGCCGAATATGAAAATTGGCGCCGGGTGGAAGATGCCGAAGGCTTTGGCGGCTGGGTGCATTATTCGCTGCTGTCAGGAACGCGGTCGGTTCTGATAGCGCAAGATATGGCAGAGTTTCGTTATAGCGCCGATGCAACGTCGGACGTGATGTTTCAAGCCGAGCGTGGCGTTTTGGGACGGTTGTTAGAGTGCTCGATAGAATGGTGCCGGGTAAGTACGAACGGCGAAAAGGGCTGGATTCTGAAAACCGCGCTATGGGGTGTAAACCCTGCTGAGATTTTGGAGTAAAAGACCCGAAAAGAAAGCCTGCGAATGCAAACGCCTGCCCCCATCAAATTGAACCTTTCTGCGGGACTGGCGTCTGTGCTGATTGCCGGATTGCTGGTGGCGTTGAAACTATGGGCATTGGGCGAGACGGGCGCGCTTTCCGTTGCGGCATCCCTGGCGGATTCCGCGATGGATCTGATGGTGTCACTAGGGGCAATGGCGGCGTTGATTTATGCAGCAAAGCCCGCAGACGAAGATCACGCCTTTGGCCACAGTTCCGCCGAAGATCTGGCGGCGCTGGGGCAGGCGTTTTTCGTGCTGATTTCGGCGGCTGTCATCGGCTGGGCCGCGATTGCCCGGCTGCTGACACCCGATGTGCCGCATCTGACGGCCCAAGGGCGCGGGATGTTGGCGATGGCGGCGTCGGTGGTGCTGACGCTGGCGCTGGTATGGTGGCAAGGCCGCGTTGCGGGACAAACCGGCAGTCGCGTCGTGGCAGCAGACCGGCTGCATTATCTGGGCGATTTGCTGCCAAACATCGGGGCAATCCTGTCGCTTTGGGCGTCGTCACGGTTTGGCCTTGCGTCGATTGACAGTGTCGTGGCGCTGGCAGCCGCAGGGCTTTTGACGATCGGTGCGGTGCGCATTGGCAAAGGCGCGTGGGACGCGCTGATGGATCGCACCGCGGATCCGGCAGTGGTGGCCGGAATTGCCGCGATTGCCGCGGGCTGGCCGGGGGTTCATGGATTTCACGATCTGAAGACCCGAACGGCTGGCAGCCGAGTATTTGTAAATCTTCATATCGAACTGAACGGTGAGCAGTCATTGCGTGAGGCCCATAGCATCGGGGCAGGCCTGCGCCGCGCCATCCTTGCCGCCTATCCGCAGACCGACGTTATCATCCATAAGGATGTTGCAAAAAACGCATAGGCAGCCCTTTCCGCGCAACATACTTGGCCTAATTTTATAGTCCGCTGTATTGAGTTGTATTTTGTCGTTGCCTACCCCTTTTGGCCGACGCTGACAAAGGGACTTGCAGCAAGATGCGGATATCTCTAGGTCAGTTGAATTATACAATTGCATAACAATAAGCGAGGCACTGATGACCGATCGTCGGCCCTACAGACGCGAAAGCGAAGAGCGTAGGCGCGATGATCTTATTTCAGCAGCTTTGCAACTGGTGTCAGAAGGTGGCCCCCAAGCGGCAACCGTGCGTGCAATTGCCCAGCGCGCCGGTGTCACCTCAGGTTTGATACGGCATTACTTTTCGTCCAAGGAAGAATTAACCCGCGCCGCCTATCAAAGCCTGATGGACCGCATGATCGCAAGCAGCGCGAGTGTATTGGACGGCGGCCCAGACGATCCGATTGCGCGCCTTGCATGGTTTGTTGCGGCGTCACTCAGTCCGCCCGTGGTAGATCCGGTTGCTGTTGGGTTATGGGCTGGCTTCTTGCATGGGGTGCAGCGCGACACTGCAATGCGCGACGTGCATATTGCCACCTACCTGGCGTTTCGCGATGTTTTGCAATCGCTGATAGAGGCTTTGCCCCGTCCCGTGCCCTCAACCCAATTGCGCAGCGACGCGATTGCCTGCAACGCCGTTATTGACGGGCTGTGGCTGGAAGGGTCGGTCTTGCCCGAAGCCTTTGCAACGGGCGAAATTGTAAACATCGGACTGGCTTCGGTCGGCGCAATCCTGAAAATAGACTTAATGGCGGCAATGACCGCAACCACGCGAGCCACGCCATGAGATATGCATCTATCACTGATCGTTTGGCCCGGCTTGGGGGCGAAAAGTGGGACTTGCACCTGCAGGCCAAAGCGCTGCGTGACGCAGGAACCCCGATCATTCAATTGACAATTGGCGAGCCTGACGTTGACACGCCGCCCGAACTGGTGGCCGCAGCCTTTGCGGCAATGAAGGCGGGGCGGCTGGGGTATTGCAACGGGCGCGGCGAGGTTCCGCTTTTGAACGCGCTGGCGGCTAGGTATTCGCAGCGCACCGGCCGCCAGATTGGCACCGATCAGATCATCGCCCTGCCCGGCACGCAGACGGCCCTTTATGCCGTGTTCATGGCGCTGACGGATATGGGCGACGAGGTGCTGGTGGGCGATCCGATGTATGCCACTTATGACGGCATCATCGCCGCCAGCGGGGCGGTAACCGTGGCCGTGCCGCTGCGGCCGGAACACGGATTTCGCATGCAGGTCGCAGATGTGGTTGCCCGCATCACCCCGCGCACTCGCGTGCTGTTCCTGAACACGCCACACAATCCCACTGGCGCGATCTTGACCCAAGCCGATATTATCGCATTGGGCGAGGTCGCACGCGCGCATGATCTGTGGATCGTCAGCGATGAAGTATATGAGGAAATGATTTTCGGCGATGCGACCTTTATCTCTCCGTTTGACGTTGCGGATTTGGCGGATCGGGTCATCGTTACCTCGTCGATCTCAAAATCACATGCGGCACCGGGGTTTCGGTCTGGCTGGTGCGTTGGCCCTGCTGAATTCTCTGGCAGGCTGTTGCCCGTGGCCGAAACGATGCTGTTTGGCAACCAACCCTTCATTGCCGATATGACGGCTTTGGCGGTGTCGAATCCGTCAACTGTTGCGCCCGGTATGGTGGAACGTTTTGCCCGGCGGTCCCTGTTGATCCATCGCCTGTTGCACGGTGTGCAAGGACTGAAAGTTCATTTGCCGCAGGCAGGGATGTTCACCGTCGTTGATATCCGCGCCAGTGGCTTGACGGGCGTTGAGTTCGCCCAGATGTTGCTGGATGAGGAACGCGTGGCCCTTATGCCCGGCGAAAGCTTTGGCGTATCATTGGCTGCCTGGGTGCGGATTAGTCTGACACAATCAGACGCCGACATCACCGAAGCGTGTCATCGCATTGCACGGTTTACGGCCAGGCAAATCGGGCAAGCCGCATGATCACTGTTGGCATGCGCCTGATCGAAGGGCTGGCCGCGCGTGGGGTCGAGGTGGTCTTTGGCATACCGGGTGTGCATACCGTTGAACTTTATCGCGGTCTGTCGGGCAGCCCTGTGCGACACGTCACAGCGCGGCATGAACAAGGCTGCGCGTTTATGGCCGATGGCTATGCCCGGGTGTCGGGTAAGCCGGGGGTGGCCTTGGTGATCACCGGGCCAGGTTTGACGAATGCGCTGACGGCTATGGCGCAGGCAAAGGCGGATTCGGTGCCTGTTCTGGTGATATCGGGGGTGAACCGCAGGGCCAGTCTGAGCAGGGGGTTGGGCCTGTTGCACGAATTGCCGGATCAGGCAGGACTGGTGCGCGCCCTATGCCCCACACGACAAATTACCGGGCCGGATGATGTTGCGGCAAGCCTTGATTGGGCCTTTGCCACCATGTCCATGGGCCGCCCCGGCCCGGTGCATATCGAAGTGCCAACCGATGTGATGCCGATGCTGTGCGATGCTTTGCCCGCCCCCGCCCCCCTACCCGCCAGACCCGTGCCAGATACAGCTGAAATAGCCGCCGCTGTCGCCACATTGAACGCGGCGGACCGCGTGGTCATTCTGGCGGGTGGTGGCGCACGCGGGTGCGATGCCGTTTTGACGCTGCTGGCGCGGCGGCTGGATGCGCCGGTGGTGCAGACGGTGAACGCACGCGGCATGATGTTTGGGCATGTTCTGGGGGTTCCCGCCTCGGCCAGTCTGGCGGCGACACGCGCGATGATTGCGGCGGCGGATCAGGTGTTGGCGATTGGCACTGAATTTGGGCCAACGGACTATGATATGTATGTGAATGGCGGCTTTCCCGATATGTTGGGAATGATCCGGGTTGATATCTGCAAAGATCAGCTTGGCCGTCACCGGGTGGCGCAGCCGCTGCGGGGCGATGCAGAAGCGACGATCCGTTTGCTGTTGGCGCAACTGACCCAAAAGCACGGCGACGGGGCCGCGAGCGCCACCAATACCCGCCACTTGGCACGCGCGGAACTGGCCGATTTGTCGGCCACTATGCCCGGTCAGCTGGACATAGTGGAAACCATTCGCGCCGCCATCCCCGGCGCGATTATTGTCGGTGACAGCACCCAACCCGTTTATGCCGCCAATCTGTATTATGACCATGACCGCCCCGGCGGCTGGTTTAACGCGGCCACCGGATACGGTGCTTTGGGCTTTGCGCCCGGTGCGGCGGTGGGGGCTGCATTGGCTGCGCCGGGCACGCCTGTTGTCTGCCTGATTGGTGACGGGGGATTGCAGTTTAGCCCCGGTGAGCTGCGCACCGCAGTCGATGAAGCCCTGCCCATCACCTATATCGTGTGGAACAACGCCGCCTTTCGCGAAATTGCCGATGCGATGCGCGGGGCGAATACCGAAGTGATCGGCTGCACGCCCACGCCGTTGAATATGGAACCCTTCGCCGCCGCCTGCGACCTGGCCTTCATGTCGATGCCGCAAGACCCCGAAACGCTGCACTGGGCGCTGTCGCAGCCGCATAAGGGGCCACGTATGATTGAAATCAGGGTCGCGCTGTAGCGGCTTCCATTTGATCAAATTATTCGGCATAAGGCGCAAAGTTTACAAGGTGCGGTGATGGCCAAGACATTGATAGCCGGTGTGCAACCCAAGCGATTGCAGCGCCTTGCGGTGCGTGAGGCCGGCCGTTTCGCGGCAGGCCGTCCCAAATCCCAAGCCGCATTGGCGGTCGATGGCGGGGCGTTCCTTGACGGGGTGCCGCTGCATTGGATGAAAGACTGGCCGATGCCGTTTTTGCCGGTGATTGCGTCTGCAAAAGGGGCGCGGATCACCGATATTGACGGCTATCAGATCGACGATTTCTGCCTTGGCGATACCGGGTCGATGTTCGGCCATTCCCCCGCGCCGGTGGCAAAGGCAATCCGGCGTCAGGCGACGCGCGGGTTAACTTATATGCTGCCCAGCCTTGATGCGCTAACGGCGGGTCAGTTGCTGACCCTGCGGTTTGGCGCGTTTCGCTGGCAGATTGCCACGACGGCCACAGATGCCAACCGCTATGCCATTCGCGTGGCGCGCGCTGTTACTGGCAGGCCCAAGATATTGGTGTTCAACGGCTGTTATCACGGCACGGTTGATGATGTGATGGTGGAACTGGCGGGCGGCGTCACCCAGAACCGCGCGGGGTTGCTTGGGCAAGTCGCCGACCTGACGCTGGGCGCTGTGGTCTGCGAATTCAATGACTTGGCGGCGGTTGAGGCGGCTTTGGCAAAAGGGGATGTCGCCGCGATCCTGACCGAACCCGTGATGACCAATTGCTGCATGGTGCTGCCTGATCCCGGCTTTTTGCAAGGCTTGCGCGATCTGACCCGCCAATATGATGCGCTGTTGATGATTGATGAAACCCATACGATTTCAACGGGCTTGGGCGGATACACGGGTGTTCATGGGCTGGACCCGGATATTTTCGTGGCTGGAAAATGTGTGGCGGGTGGCATGCCAACGGCCATCTGGGGTCTGCGCGATGCGGTGGCGGAACGGTATCGCGCGGTGAATTCCACCCGTGCGCCGGGGCATTCGGGAATGGGCACCACACTGTCTGCCAATCCGATGCAGTTTGCCTGTCTTTGCGCGACTTTGGCCGAGGTAATGACGCCGAAGAACTACGCCCATATGGACCGGCTTGCAAAGCGATTGGCCGATGGACTGGCCGCCGTTATCACCCGCGCCGCCGCGCCGTGGCATGTGGTGCGGGTTGGCGCGCGGGTCGAATTTATTTGCGCCCCCGGCCCTTTGCGCCATGGAACCCAAGCCATTGCCGCGCATTGCGCACCCGTTGAAGCCGCCCTTCATACCGCCTTGCTAAACCGGGGCTGCCTGATCGCGCCGTTTCACAACATGATGCTGATCAGCCCTGCCACTAAGAAACGTCAGGTTGATCGGCTGATCGCCGCCTTTGACGAAGTGATGACCGACCTTTTTAGCCGAGATTAAAATGACCGACATGACCAGCCCATCAGGTTCCACCGTTGCCGAAGCCGAGGCTTTCCTGGCCGCGCACCCCGAAATTGACGCTTTTGATATCGTGTTGACCGACGCCAACGGCATCGGGCGCGGCAAGATCATCCGGAGGCATGAGTTGCTGTCGTTCTACAAAGGCGGGCGGCATTTGCCGATCTCGATCCTTGGTTTGGATATCTGCGGCGAAGATGTGCATGACACCGGCCTGATCTGGGATCAGGGCGATGGTGATCGGCGCGCGTGGCCCATTCCAGGCACCCTGACGGCGCTGCAAGCCACCACCCCGCCGCGCGGCGAAGTGTTGATGACGGTCTATGATCTGGACGGCGCACCCATGACATCCGATCCGCGCCACGCCATGCAGCGGCAGGTCGATTTGCTGGCGGCGGATGGCCTGTATCCCGCAGGCGCGTTTGAGCTGGAGTTTTTTCTGCTGGAAAACCTGCGCGGGCCAGATGGCAAAATGGTGCCTGCCCGCGATGTGCTGGACGGGCGCGCCAACCGCAAAACCGATGTCTATTCGGTGGATCAGCTGCACGGCATGTTGCCCTTGTTCAACGATGTCTACGCAGGCGCGAAACTGGCCGGGATCAAGGCTGAAACGCTGATTTCCGAATTCGCACCGGGCCAGTATGAATTGACGCTGCATTACCGCGAAAACATCATGCAGGCGGCGGATGATCTGATCCGGCTGAAACGCATTGTGCGGATGCAGGCCCGCGCGCATGGCGTGACCGCCTGTTTCATGGCCAAACCGAATGAGGATTACGCCGGATCGGGCATGCATCTGCATGTGTCGATGCTGGATAAATCCGGGGCGAACGTGTTTGTCGAGGGCGTTGAAGGTAACTATTCCGACGCGATCCTGCACGCCTTGGGCGGCCTGCGCGCCACGATGGGCGAGAGCATGCTGATCTTCGCGCCGCATGCAAATTCATGGCGGCGGTTTGCGTCGCAAAGCTATGCGCCCGTCAGCCCGACCTGGGGGGTGAACAACAGGTCTGTGGCGCTGCGCATTCCGGCAGGCGATGTCCGCGCGCGCCGCATTGAACATCGCCCGGCGGGGGTGGATGCCAACCCCTATCTGGTGGGGGCAACGGTTTTGGCAGGCATTCGCCACGGTATGCGCAACAAAATTGATCCGGGGCCAGAAACCATAGGCAACGGTTACGAAGACGGCCAGGACGCGCCTGCGATCCCCGTGGATTGGCGGTCGGCAATAGAGGCTGCGCGCGGGTCGGCGTTTCTAGCCGATGCCCTGGGGCCCGATATGCACCGCACCTTTGTGGCGATCAAAGCGGCGGAATATGGGCGGGTGCAGCGGACGGTATCAGAGGTGGATTTCGATCTGTATCTTTATACGGTCTGACTGTTTGGGATTTGATTGAACCGATCGAGAGGCTGGATAGGCCGAGTGGGGATTTCACACACCCACACCCCCGTGGGATATTTGTGCCAAGATGAATGCAAAATTTAGACAGATTGTAATGACCTGCGGTAGCGGCATTCAACGGCGCAAACCGGGGCAGAAACGCGGATTGCATTGGCTATGATCGCGGGCACGCGCGAGTCAATCCCTAGGGGCGGAAGGATGCGACCGTTGAATCCGGCCTGAGCCAAGGCGGCCGGGATATCATCCGTGACATGGCCACCAGCAGCGGCAAAATAAGGCAAACAGACTGAGGCCGCGTCGAACCCGGCCACCGATGACAATTGCGGGGTTTGATCAATAAACGCAGCCTCCACCCGTGACGCGTTGGTTTTTTTTTGAATAACCCCGGCCACATGGCGGGCGATATCAGACGGCACCGCACTTTTGAACGATCCGTGGGCGGCCAATAGAACTTGGGCCATGGCGGGGGGTTGACTTGCCATCGCTTCGGCCACGACCGTTGCCGCCAGATCATGCAGGGCGGGATCGCAGCCGAAGGGTTCCAACACCTGCCAACCAACAGCCGCCGACTTGGCCAGTTGCGCGGGCAGGTTGATACGGGTGAACCAGCCGCCCGCCATGAACAAAGGATACAGCGCACCGCCATCGCCAAGGGTGCGCACCATCAGATCAAGCGCATCGGGTTCGGCCAATGTGGCCGACCGCACCACCCATCCGGGCAGTTCGCCTGCAACCGCTGTCGAAAGCCGTGCCAAATCCGCCGCCGCAGGGGCAGGATCAGAGGGTTGGCCATGTGAGACGATGATGATCGGGCGCATGGGTTTAGGGATCAATGCTGCGATCAAGCAGCGACAGCCAGTTTTCGCTGCACAGTTTGCGCATCAGATCGCCGCCATAGCCGTGATCCATCATCGCCCGTTGCAGCGCAGGCACACCTGTTACATCACCAATCCCATCCGGAATTGTCGCGCCGTCAAAGTCGGACCCCAGCCCCAGATGATCTTCGCCCAAATGCGCCAGCAGATGATCAAGGTGCCGCAGCATATCGTCCCACCCCATGTCACCGGCTTGCTTGCCATCGCGGCGCAGGAACGAGGTGGCATAGTTCATCCCGACCATGCCGCCACTGTTGCGGATCACACCCAACTGCCGGTCTGTCAGATTGCGCGATGATGGCGTGATGGCATGCGCGTTGGAATGCGTGGCGACCAGCGGCGCGGTTGACAGGCGCGCGATGTCGTTAAAACCGGCCTCATTTATATGGCTAAGGTCCAGCATGATTTTCAGATCATTGCAGGCCCGCACCAGCCGTTTGCCAGCATCCGTCAGCCCCGGCCCGATATCTGGGCTGGAGGGATAAGCGAAGGGCACGCCGTGGCCAAAGATCGTCGGGCGCGACCAGACCGGGCCGATAGAACGCAATCCCATGGCGTGGAATGCGTAAAGTGCATCCAGATTTTCATCAATCGCCTCGGCGCCTTCCATATGCATCAGGCCTGCGATGATGCCACTGGCAAGTGCTGTGCGGACTTCGCTTGCGGTGCGGCAAATTTTGAAAGCGCCGGCGGAACTACGTTCCATCCACAGCAGCTGATTGGCCATCGACATGGCAATCGGCAGGGCCTGGGGCGCGGTGATCAGATCGCCCAAGGGCAACGCAAACGGCGGGTTTTCCATCGCCGCCATATAGTAAGGCGCGTCATGGGCGCGCGGCGACGGGATGTAGATGGCGAAAAACCCGCCGGCAAAGCCGCCCTTTTTCATCCGGGGCAGATCGAGGTGGCCTTTGCCTTCCCCCGTCAGCCAGATTTCATCCCGGTTTTCGGGCGCGTTGTGCAGGCGCAGCAGCAGGTCGTTATGGCCGTCAAACACTGGGAACATTTTTGCCTTTGGTGGTTTGGCGGGGCGTAGCTGGGGGTTTCACGCCCCCAGACCCCCGTGGGATATTTATCAACAGATGAAACAAAAGTGAGGTCTAGCCTTGCAGCATACGATCTGCCGAGGCGGCAAACAAGCTGCGGGCGTAATCGGTTTTCATCGCGGCCGTTGCGAGCGCTTCACGGGTTAGCTCTTCCACCGCTTGGCCGTTTTGCATCACCAGAATGCGGTCGCACATGTGATCAATCACCGCAAGATCATGGCTGACCATCAGGAACGTCAGGCCCCGTTCGGATCGCAGGCGCGACAGCAGGTTCAGGGTTTCGGCCTGCACCGAGGCATCCAGCGCCGAGGTGGGTTCATCGAGCAACAGGATTTCAGGTTCCAGCATCAGCGCGCGGGCGATGGCGACCCGTTGGCGTTGTCCGCCTGACAGTTGGTGCGGATAACGAAACCGAAAACTGGCGGGCAGGCCGACATCCGTCAGTGCTTGCATGATGCGCTGATCGGTGCCGGAAATGCCGTGGATGGCAAGGGGTTCCGACAGGGTGCGGTCAATGGTATGGCGCGGGTGCAAAGACGCGTAGGGGTCTTGAAACACCATCTGCACGCGCCGCGAAAAGGCGCGGCCACGCGGGGTTGGCACGGCGGTGCCGTTGATGCGGATTGCCCCGGCGGATATTGGTGCCAAGCCGCAGATCGCGCGCAAGATCGTCGATTTGCCAGAGCCGGATTCGCCGACAAGGCCGAAGGATTCGCGGGCGTCAACCGTTAGGGACACGTTTTCCACCGCCCGCACGTCGCGGCCATGGGCGCGGTAAGTGACCGACAGGTTATCAACTTCGATCAGCATTTTACACCGCCCATGCCGCGTCGCGGTCCAAACCCGGCAGGGGTTCGCGGTTGCCACCGATGCGGGGCAAGCAGTTCAGCAGGCCTTGGGTATAGGGGTGCTTGGCCGCCATCAGGTCTTTGGCGGCCAGTTCCTCGACGATCTTGCCCTTATACATCACCAGAACCCGGTCACAAAACCGCGCCACCAGCCGCAGATCATGGCTGATAAAGATCAGCCCCATGCCACGGGTTTTCACCAGATCATCAAGGATTGCCAGCACTTCGGCCTGCACGGTGACATCCAGCGCACTGGTGGGTTCATCTGCGATCAGCAGATCGGGGTTCGGGATCAGCATCATCGCGATCATCACGCGTTGGCCCATACCACCGGACAGCTCATGTGGATAGGCATCCATCACCCGTTCGGGATCGCGGATTTGCACCGCAGTCAGGGCGGCAATGGCTTTGATCCGGGCCTCGGATTTCGACACACGATCCCGCTGGCGCAGGCCTTCCATCAGCTGCGCGCCCACCCGCATCACCGGGTTTAGTGAATATTTCGGGTCTTGCATCACCATAGCAATCCGGGGGCCACGTAAGGCACGCATCTGGGATTCCGGAATTTTCAGCAAATCAATGCCATCGAACAGCATCTCGTCCGCTTCAATCCGCCCCGGCGAGCGGATCAGGCGCAGCACCGAGCGGCCGGTCATGGTTTTGCCAGAGCCGGATTCACCAACAATGCCAAGGCGTTCGCGGCCCAAGGTGAACGACACGCCGCGCACCGCCTCTACCCGACCTGCTTCGGTATCGAACGTTACCCGCAGATTTTTCACCGACAGCAGCGTCATTTGCTGGCACTTCGCGGATCAAGCACATCGCGCAGTCCATCGCCCAACAGATTAAAGCCAAGGGACACGACGAAAATCGCAAGGCCCGGCATGGTGGCGACCCACCATTGTTCGAACAGGAATTTACGCCCCGCCGAGATCATCAATCCCCATTCCGGCAAAGGCGGCTGCACCCCAAGGCCAAGGAACCCCAAGCCAGCGGCAGTTAAAATCACCCCTGCCATATCCAGCGTCACCCGGATGATCACAGAGGGCAGGCACATCGGCATGACATGGCCCCAAATCACCCGACCAGCGCCAGCGCCTTGCAGTTTCACCGCCGCGATATAGTCGGAATTGCGCACCGTCAACGTTTCGGCGCGCGCCACGCGGGCATAGGGCGGCCAAGCGGTAAGGGCGATGGCCAGCACGGCGTTTTCCATGCCGGGGCCAAGCACCGCCACCAAAGCCAGCGCGAGGATCAGCTTGGGGAAGGCCAAAAAGATATCGGTGATCCGCATCAGGATCACATCAACCCAACCGCCGAAATATCCCGCGACGGTGCCGATGATCAGGCCCGCCACCGGGGCGGTCAGGATTACCAGCAGAACGATATACAGGGTAATCCGGCTGCCATACAGCAGCCGCGTCAGGATATCGCGGCCAAAATCATCGGTGCCCAGCCAATTTCCGGCGGTGCCGGGCGGCAACAGGCGGCGCGACAGGTCTTGCGCAATGGGGTCATGCGGCGCCAGCAGCGGCGCGAAAATTGCCACCAATATCAGCGACACGCTGATCATCAACCCGATCACTGCCAAGGGGTTCCGTCGCAACCGCAGCCAGCTAAGGTAGGCTTGTCCCAAACGCGCTTGGGCACGGGACGCGGGGTTCGGCTCGCGTAGCCAGGCGATGGTTCCGGTCATACCCGCACCCTTGGATCAAACAGGCGGTAGAGCAGGTCAGAAAACATGTTCAGCCCTATATAGGCCATGCCCACCACAACCGTGCCGCCCAGAACCGCAGGCATATCGGCCACCAGCAAGGCATCGGTGATGTAGCTGCCCAGTCCCGGCCAAGCGAAAATCGTTTCGGTCAGCACAGCACCTTCCAGCAGATAGGCGTATGACAGCGCTATCACCGTGATCAGCGGCACCATGACGTTTTTCAACGCATGCACCCAGATAACCCGCCGTTCCGGCATACCCTTGACCCGCGCTGTGGTGATATATTCCTGACCCAATTCGTTCATCATGAAACTGCGGGTCATCCGGCTGATATAGGCCATCGAGATATAGGCCAGCAGCCCCGCAGGCAGGATGATATGCGAAAACGCGTTGGCGAACATATCCAGACGCCCGTTCAGTAAGGTATCGACCATGATCATGCCGGTGTATTGCGTCAGCTCAAAATCCATCTGCATTTGATACGCCACGTCCAGTCGCCCCGGCCCGCCAACCCAACCGAGATGGCCGTAAAACAGCAAAAGCCCCATCAGGCCCAGCCAGAAAATCGGCATCGAATAGCCCATCAACCCAACCAGCCGCACGGTTTGATCCAGCAAGGATCCGGGTTTGGTGGCGGCCATCACACCCGCAGGCACGCCGACGATCACGCCGATGATCGTGGCCAGCGTTGCCAGCTCTAATGTGGCGGGAAAGACGCGCGCAACCGCTTCGGCAACCGGTTCGCGCGTGCGGATGGACGTGCCCAGATCACCTTGCAACGTGTTGCCGATGTAGATCGCAAATTGATACCACATCGGTTCATCCAGCCCCAGCTTGGTGCGGGTTTCCTCTATCTGCGCCGCCGTGGCGCGTTCGCCAAGGATTGATGTTACCGGATCAATCGGCACAACGCGGCTGATCACAAAAGTAACTGCCAGCAGGCCGATGAAGGTGACCAAAAGGGTGACAAGCGTGTTGCCGGTTTGCCGTGCAAACAAACCAACGCGAGACGATGAAGAGGGAGAATTTGCCATTGCTATGGTAAGGTGCGCGCAAAGCTTCCCCTGCGCGCGCCAAACTTTTTATTTTGAAATCAACCAATAGGCCGCGGAATCCGTCGCCCCACCGGTGAAGAAATCCTTCACATTTGCGCGCAGGCCGGTTTGATATGCGACTTGGAACATCGTGATAAACGGCGATGTTTCGCGGTGCTTGGTTTGCAATTCCGCATACATTTCAACCCGCTTGGCCGGATCACGTTCCAACACGGCAGCTTGGCTTAGCGGACCCAATTCGCCGGGATCATAGGCATTGCGCCATGCCAGATAGCCTGTGGCTTTGGCCTCATCGGTGTTGTTCGGGTTTTCGGCAAAGGTTGATGAGTTGGTGTTCGGATCAGGATAATCCGGGCCCCAGCTTTGCAGCGTCGCCTGATGCAGACGGCCACGGTATTCTTCCAATTGCTCAGCGCCTTCACCGACCTTCAACTCAACCGTGATGCCGATCTGGCCAAAGGTGTTCTGGATCGACTGCGCCATATCCATCCGGTCAGCCGCGTTGCGCACCGACAGCACGATCTTGGTATCAGTCACACCCGATTCCGCCACCAGCGCCTTGGCCTTTTCAACGTCCAACGCATAAGGCGTATCTTCCAGCGCGCCCAGATAACCGTTGGGCAAGAACGCCTGATGCACAACCATCGACCCTTTAAGGAAAGTGTCGGTCATGCCTTTATAGTCAACGGCCCAACGCATCGCCTCAAGGAATTTCAGGTTCTTGAAACGCTCATCCTTCTGGTTGAACGACAGATAGAAAATCTGCCCGCCAACGTCTGACTGAATGACGATGTCTGCGTTGCCCGTCAGCCCCTCTATATCGGTGGGTGTCAGTTCGCGCGCGATGTCAATATCGCCTTTTTCCAACTGCAACCGCTGCGTGGCGGCTTCTGGCACATGCATCATGAAGACCTTGGCCAGCTTTGCATCACCGCGCCAATGGCCGGGGCGCATTTCCAAGACGTAGCCTTCGTTCGGCTTGAATGACTTCAGCGTGTAGGCACCGGTGCCTGCCGAATTGTTTTTCAGCCACGCATTGCCCATATCGCCGTCAACCACGTTGGCCATAACGGTTTTTTCGTCAACGATCGAGGCCACACCCGCCGTCAAGCAGTTGTAAAGGAAAGTCGGCGCATAGGGTTTATCAACTTTGATGATCACGTTTTCGCCGTCCGCCGTCACCATGGTGTCAACATTTTCCGCGGTCCAGCCGAATTGGTTCAGGATGAATGCCGGGGTTTTGTTGATTTTGACCGCACGCTGCAACGAAAACGCAGCATCTTCGGCGCGCAGCGGGTTACCGGAGGAAAATGTGATGCCCTGCTTGATATGGAAGGTAAAGGTCAGGCCATCTTCGGAGGCGGTCCAGCTGTCAGACAGGCCAGGAACCATCGCACTGGTGGCAGGATCAAGTTCGACCAAACCGTCGTAGGTGTTGTTGTTAAGATCAAGGCCCGAAAATTCGTAGGCTTCATGCGGGTCAAGCGACACGATATCATCAATCGCATCTGCGACAACCAAAGTATCGGCGGGCGTTTCGGCAAAAAGTGCCGCAGGTGCGGTGCCAAGCATCAGGGCCGTGATGGCCAGCGCACTGAACCCGCGCAATGTAGGATCAATTTTCATTGGTAACTCCCTGTTTATGATTGATTTAACATCAGCCCTGACTGAGTCTTGGGGCAATTCTTGACCGATTGGGCAACTTCTGTGGCTGCTTGTCAACAAAGCGTTAGAAAAGACCAAAATTTCGGCCCGATATCCTGAAAACAATCCTCGGCTTGCCGCCAAAAGCAGCAGGGCGCAAAAATGGCCCTATGGTGCGAACCCATCCGTTGCGCGCACCATCGCGTCGGCAATGCCCGGCTCGGTTCCGGTATGGCCTGCATCAGCGATGATCTTCAGCGCCGCCTGAGGCCAAACTTTATGCAAATCCCATGCGTTCTGCATTGGCGTGCAGACATCATACCGGCCATGGATGATCACCGCCGGAATCTTTGCCAACCGCTGCGCATTGGCCAGTATCCAGTCATCACGGTCAAAGAAGCCGCCATGCATAAAGTAGTGACATTCGATGGCGGCAAAAGCGGCGGCAAAATGAGCATCCGAAAAATCATCCGCCCGGGCAGGGTTTGGCAGCAGCGATATCGCCGTGCCTTCCCAGCGGCTCCACGCTTGTGCGCAAGCGGTTTTTTCGCCACCAGCTGGCCCTGTCAGCCGTTTGGAATAGGCGGCCAACAGATTGCCACGCTCGGCCAGCGGGATTGGCGCCAAAAATCCTTCCCATGCATCCGGGAATATCGTCGAGGCCCCGGATTGATAGAACCAGTCAATCTCAAACCTGCGGATCATGAAGATGCCGCGCAGGATCAGTTCCGTCACGCGGGCCGGATGGGTGATGGCATAGGTCAGTGCCAACGTTGACCCCCAGCTGCCCCCCACCACTTGCCAACGCGCAACGCCCAGATGCTGGCGCAGCTTTTCGATATCAGCAACCAGATCCCATGTGGTATTTTGCTCAAGGCTGGCATGCGGCGTCGATAGCCCGCAACCGCGCTGATCGAACAGGATGATGCGATACTTCGCCGGATCATGGCCTTGGCGCAAAAAGGGTGAAATCCCGCCACCGGGCCCGCCGTGCAACACCAAAGCTGGCTTGCCATCCGGGGTGCCGCATTCCTCAAAATAGATCTCATGCAGGTCCGACACTGGCAGCCACCCGGTGCGGTAGGGGGTGATTTCAGGGTAAAGCGGGCGACGATCAGTCATGCAGCATCCCTTCAACGCGGTCCCAGATCATCCGCCCCATCGCTGGAAACGCCTTTGGATGGGTTTCGGCCAACCCCTGCCCTTGGGTCATCAAAACAACCGTCAACGGCTTGCGATGGGGGGCGGCGATGCGGATCATGTCATGCTTGAACCACGACGCCATCGGATCGCCCGTCCACAGATTATGCCCGGCTTTCGACCATATACGACAGCCCGCTGGCAAATCAGCCCCAAGATATTCGGACAACTGGTAATGCGGGTTGTCGGCATCCGGGCTTTTGGCGTCACGATACAGCATTTGTTGCGCGCGGCGTTTCACTTCGGATGGCAGTGGCAGATCACCGTCAAACAACGCCCACATCAGCCGCGCTGTGGCCATGGGCGTCAGCGCGTTAAGGTTTGCACCCCCCGCCCCGGCAAACTGCGCCTCACGGCCATAGCGGGTGTCGTCCATCAGTTTTTGCGTAATGTTGCAGCCGTCAAATTCCGGCCAATCAAGGGCGACAAACCAACGGTTCAGACGCCCCCGCTTGATCGTCCAATCCATGTAATCGGCCCCTTCCAGCAGCGTATCGCCGGTGGTGCCTGTCAGAACATCAATCACATAGTTCGTCGCCGTGTTGGATGACCAGCGGATCATGTCGGCCATCGCACGATCAAGTTCCGGGTGCGCGCTGATACGATTTGCGGACACTGCGGCCATCGCATGGACCAAATGAAAGGTCTTCACCAAAGAACAGGGATAACAGCGCCAATCGCCGCGATGGGCAAATCCTTCGGGGCCATTGGCGGCGGGGGTGATAAGCACAAGGCCAATGGTTTCTTCCGTTAACCCGGTATCAGAAAACTGCGTGCTCAAAGCGGTGACAATCGCGCTGCCAAGGCTTTGCCACGCCGGCGTTTGGGTGAAGAACATCGCGGTCTCCTGTGTGTGCCACCAACGTATCGTCATGTTTTGGGTCTGGCCAGTGGTAGAACATCTCTTAGTTGCAGATTGCATTCCTGGGCATGAAGATCGGTGCCAACCGCCCCGCCAAGCACACTGGCCGTTTAGCCCGGTTCATGTCAGGTTGCCTGCAAAGGGGCGGCACATTCATGTCAAAAATCATCATATCCTGCGCCATCACCGGATCGATTCACACGCCATCCATGTCGCCCCATTTGCCGATAACCGGGGCGGAAATCGCGGCATCCGCCATCGGTGCGGCAAAGGCGGGGGCGGCGATTTTGCACCTGCATGCGCGCAATCCCGCCAATGGCCATCCGTCAAGTGACCCCGCGCATTGGGCATTTTTGCCGGCAATCAAGGCGGGCTGCGATGGCGTGGTAAACATGACAACAGGCGGATCCGCGATCATGACGCTGGATCAGCGGCTGGCCGCACCCATGGCAGCCGCGCCTGAAATGTGCAGCCTGAACATGGGGTCGATGAATTTCGCGCTGTATCCGATGGCCGCCAAAATCAAGGACTGGCGCTTTGACTGGGAAAAGCCGTTTCTGGAAAATTCAGACGATGTGGTGTTCAAAAACACCCCCCGCGACATTGCGCATGTGCTGCGCCAGATGGGCCAGTTGCGCGGGGCAAAGTTTGAATTTGAATGCTATGATCTGTCGCATCTGACGATGCTGAAACACTTTGTTGATCGCGGATTGGTGACGGGGCCGCTGTTCATCCAGTTTGTGTTCGGCGTGCTGGGCGGGATGGCGGCGGAACCTGACACGCTGACGTTGATGAAACGCACCGCAGATCGGCTGTTCGGCGATACCTATCAGTTTTCGGTGCTGGCGGCAGGGCAGATGCAAATGCCAATGGCCACGATGGCAGCAGCGATGGGTGGTCATGTGCGGGTGGGGCTGGAAGACAGCCTGTATCTGCGCCGCGGCGTTTTGGCGCAAAGCAACGCCGAACAGGTGGAATTGATCCGCGGGATTGTCGAGCGGTTGGGCCGTCAGGTGGCCACACCAGATGAGGTGCGCGCAATGTTGGGCCTGAAGGGTGTGGCAGGGGTGGGGTTTTGACCGCGTATCGCCGCGCCGGCCCCGCCGATGTGCCGATATTGCAGGCAATGTTGCAGGCCTTGTCCGATCATGACGGCGGCAATTCCGCTGTCGGATCGGTGCAAAGCCTGTTGCAGCACGGGTTTGGCGCGCGACCCTTATTTCACGCGGCGATTGCGGAACAGGGTGGCATGGCGGTTGGCATGGTTATTTACTACCCCGACTATTCGACCCATCGCGGCCAGCCGGGGATTTATGTGCAAGATATCTATGTGAATAATGTAGCACGGGGCACAGGTATAGGGCGCGGGTTGTTGGCGTTTATGCTGCAAGCGCAAGATTGGGACGCGCAATACATCACGCTGGGGGTCAGCCCGGATAATGCGGCAGCCAACAGGTTCTACAGCCGCCTCGGGTTTTCGGCGCGCGGCTATCAGGTGATGATTTTAGCTGGACCCGAATTGAAGACTTTGCGGTAAGCAAACCAGCTCGATTGACGTGCGCAAAAAAAATTTCGGCGAAAAATCTCCGCTGCAGGCTAAGTTAACGCCTTTGCCCAGAGCTGGCCCAGATCTGATTTGCCGCAACTGCCGAACAGCCAGCGAGATTTGATTTTGTCGCCCGTGCATCGTTGAACCACTTGGCGATCATCATGCGTCTTGCAGGTTGACGGCTTTGTGCGACTTTCCACGCCGCACAATCCCTGATCGGCGGGGATATGAAGACTCCTGTGGACAGTTTTCCAATGTATCTTTTCGACATGCCCCTTATCGCCTAAGACCGATGAACAGTGATGATCCAAGGATTGGAAGATGCGTAGCCTTCTCTATGTTTTTACGTGTCTTTTTGCCCTTTCTGCCTGCACAGATGGATTCGTTTCCTTTCCCGTAACCGAAGAGTCGCAAAAATCTTTGGGGGAAGAAGTTGAAATAATCCGACTGGATGCCTCCAACATCGGCAGCTTTACCAGCCCTGCGCGCGGCTATGCGACGGCTGAGATTCCTAATGGATCGGGGTGGGACTACCGCGTTGGCGTGGGCGATATCCTGAATGTGATTGTCTTTGATCACCCAGAACTTACGATGCCCGCCGGACCGCAACGCACGGCCGAGGAATCCGGCTTTCGGGTGCAGTCTGATGGCACGTTCTTTTACCCGTTCATTGGTCAGGTCATGGCCAAAGACCGCGCGCCAGAAGATATCCGCGCCGACGTGACCACGCGACTGGCAGAATACATCCCCAATCCCCAGCTGGAGGTTCGGGTCGCGGCGTTCAATTCGCAAAGCGTCGTGGTTTCCGGCGATGTTGCCGCCCCGCGGCGCCAAGTGTTAACCACCGTGCCAGTGACCTTGATCGAAGCGATCACGGCATCGGGCGGCATTACCGCGATTGGCGATGCCCGCCGCGTTAGCATTCAGCGCGGCAGCCGCCGTTATACTGTTGATCTGCAGGGGTATCTTGCTGCTGGCATCAGTCGAAACAACCCGGTTTTGCGCAATGGGGATGTGGTGAACGTTCCGCGCCGGCGCGCCGAAGAAGCCTATCTGCTTGGTCAGGTTCAACGACCCAATGTAATCGACCTTTCAACCGAACCGGTCACTTTGACCCAAG
The DNA here is from genome assembly GCA_031384605.1 of Cypionkella sp. Classification (GTDB taxonomy): domain Bacteria; phylum Pseudomonadota; class Alphaproteobacteria; order Rhodobacterales; family Rhodobacteraceae; genus JANNAT01. Next base: position 26,655 of record JANNAT010000141.1, on the reverse strand, counting down.
CGATCACGCGTCAGGGGGGGCTGATTGAACCCCGCGCCGACGCGCGCGGCGTCTTCGTGTTCCGCGCCCGCAAGCCCGGCGTGATCACGGTGTTTCAGTTGGAAATCCGCGATCCGACCGGACTTTTGTTGGGCACAAGGTTCGTGCTAGAGCCTTCGGATGTGATCTACGTCATCAGATCGCCGCTGCAAAAGTGGAATGACGTGATCTCTGGCTTGCTTCCAACGGTGCAGGCGTATACGGCGGTTGACAACCTTGCCGTAAACTGACGGACGCCGAACTTGATACGAAATATTCTTGTCGTCTGCGTGGGAAACATTTGCAGATCTCCCCTTGGAGAGCGCCTGTTGCAGACCAATGCGCCGCACCTTGTTGTGACTTCCGCAGGTATCGGCGCTTTGGTTGGAAATTCTGCAGACCAAACGGCTTTCGACATCGCAAGCGCCCATGGTGTTTCGCTGGACGGGCATGTTGCACGCCAGTTCACTGCCGAATTGGGCAAGGCTGCCGATCTGATATTGGTGATGGAACCCGGACATAAGGCGCAAATTGCGCGCGATAACCCGCAATTATCCGGGAAAATCATGCTTTATGATCATTGGTCTGGCGCAACAGGTATTGCTGACCCCTACAAGCGGTCAGTCGAGTTTCATGACCTGATTTTTCAAAAAATTGAAGCCGCGGCGGCAGGCTGGATCAAAAAGCTTCCCAAAGCAGGTGACGTATGAATTCCGAGCCGGCCACTCAATACGACGCAGATGAAATTGATCTGAAAAAACTGCTTCTGTCCATCTGGGGTAGCCGTTACATGGTCGCCCTTTGTGCAGCGATCGGGTTGTTTCTGTCGCTTTTTTATATCGCGAACACGCCTCCTACATATCAGGCAGACGCTTTGTTGCAGTTGGAAAAAAGCTCTGGTGGCTTGGCCATGCCAAGCGGTCTTGCTGATTTCATGCAAGAGGACAGCCGCGCTGTGACGGAAATTGAGATTATCGGCTCGCGCCTGATCATTGCCCAAGTGGTCGCCGAACAGAATCTTGATTGGCAGATTGCCCCCGTATTGGCCCCGGTTATTGGCAATGCGATGGCGGGCTATGATCTGCCGATCCCGGACTTTGGCTTTTTGCAGGCCTATGGGCGCAAAGACGAAGGTATCGGTGTCGATCTGATGGAAGTGCCCCCCGGTTTGGTGGAAGAAACTATTGTGCTTCAGTCTGGCGGGAACGGGTCTTTTACCCTGACTTTCCCCGATGAAAGCCAGATGAGCGGAAAAGTTGGCGTTATCGCACAAGACGCTGCAAAAGGCTTTGCCCTTAAGCTGGGCATCTTGAACGCGCCTGCGGGACGTCAATTTACTCTCAAGCATCTAAGCGAACGCAAAGCCATCGACGACGTTCGCAATGCTTTGTCGATCACCGAACGTGGCCGCCAATCGGCTATCCTTGAAGTGCGGATGCAAAATGAGGATAAAGTCAAAGCTGTTGCCATTCTGAACGGAATTGCCGAAGCCTATGTGCGCCAGAACATTGACCGCAGTTCTGCCGTGGCCGAAAGCAGCCTTGAATTCATCAACCAGCAACTGCCCGAAGCGCAAACCACATTGGAAGTCGCCGAGAAGGCGCTGAACGATTACCGGCAAAAACAACAATCCGTCGATCTGACGTTCGAGACGGAAAACGTTCTGTCGCAAGTCACCCGAATTGAAACTGAACTGCGCGAGTCGCAAAGCAAAGAAGATGAAATAAAGCAGCGCTACAAGACCAGCCATCCGATTTACCAACAGCTTTTGGCGCAGCGTCAGCGCTTGACAGAGGATTTGGCCAAGCTGCGCGGCGAAGTTGAAACCTTGCCTGAAACCCAAAAAGAAGTGTTGAATCTGACCCGCGATCTGGAACTTGCCCAGCAGATTTACACCGAACTTTTGACCCGCGCCCAAGAAGTCCGGGTTCTGAAGGCCAGCACAGTCGGCAATGTGCGGATCATTGACCGTGCCGAAGCCAGTATTTTGGCGGTTGCCCCCAAAACGCAGATCATCGTTGCGCTTGGACTGATCCTTGGCGCGATGATCGGTGTGACGATAGCTTTGCTGCGCGGATGGTTGCGCAAATCTGTGCAAGGCAGCGAAACCCTTGAGGCGATGGGCCTGTCGGTTTTTGCGACGATCAATCTGGCATCAATTGGCAAAGACGTTGCGCGCAAAGGCAACGCTATCCTTGCCCTTTCAGACCCCACTGATCTGGCGGTCGAAGGCCTGCGAAGTCTGCGCACCAGCCTGCAATTTGGCATGCTGGATGCAACGTCAAAGTCTTTGGCGATTACATCCACAGCGCCTGGTGCGGGCAAGTCGTTTATTTCGGTTAACTTGTCCGTGGTGACCGCGCAGGTCGGGCAAACCGTGTGCCTGATTGACGCCGATATGCGGCGCGGCCAATTGCGCAAAGCGTTCGGCGTTCAAAAGAATGACATTGGTCTGTCGGAATACCTGGCCGGGGAAAAAACCCTGGACGAGGTTTTGCGTCCCACAAAGGTGCCCGGCTTATCCTTCATTGCAACGGGGCGCTATCCGCCTAATCCGTCGGAATTATTGATGCGCAACCGGATGTCCGATCTGATCGCCGCGTTGAATGCCCGATTTGACATGACCGTTCTGGATTGCCCGCCGGTTTTGGCCGTTACCGATCCAGTGATTCTGGGCGGCAAAGCCGGGGGTGTTTTGGCAGTGGTGCGCTTTGATCAAACGCCGGTTACCGAAGTGCAGGCCATGATCAAGGGGCTTGAGTCGGCTGGTGTAAAGCTGGTGGGGGCGATCCTGAACGGCTTTGATCCGCGACGGGCCAAGGCCACTGGCGGCGGCGGCTATAACTATCGCTACGAATACAAAAGCCGCACCGATTAAAGCCTTTTTCATTTAACCTGCCCGCAGACTTGCCCCAAAACCCGGGGCCAATTTTGCAGTCGCCAGCGCCCGGCAAAGCGAAAATTGTTCTAGCGGCTGCCCATCAGAAGGGCCACATCCAGCATCCGGTTGGAAAAACCCCACTCATTGTCATACCAACCAAAGACCCGCAGCAGCCCGCCATTGGTGACACGGGTTTCGGGCAGCGCCATAATGATGCTTTCGGGCCGCGCCCGCAGGTCGGTTGAAACCAACGCCTTGGTCGTTGTGCCAATCACGCCGCCCGCCGCGATGAACATATCGTTCACCGCATCAACACTGGTTGGGCGCGCTGTCATTACGCACAGGTCAACCGCCGAAACGCTGGCCGTTGGTACCCGAACCGCCGATCCTTGCAGCCGCCCGGCGATGTCCGGCAATATCTGATCCAACAAACGCTGCGCCGAAGTGGTGGTCGGCACCATCGACAGCGCCGCCGCCCGACTGCGGGCAAAATCTGCCGCTGGCGCATCGACGGTGGGCTGGCTGCCGGTATAGCAATGGATCGTGGTCATTGATCCCGTGACAATGCCAAAGGTCTGGTGGATCAGGCGGGCAATCGGTGCCAGCGCATTGGTGGTGCAAGATGCATTAGAAACAATGGTCTGGCCCTGCAAAACGGCCTCATTTGCACCCAGAACCACCGCGACATCGGCACCATCGCTTGGCCCCGAGATTAAAACCTTCGCCGCCCCCGCCCGCAAACCGCGCGCGGCCACGTCGCGTGATCCGGCCCGGCCGGTGCATTCCAGCACCACATCGACACCAGACAAATTCAGGCCCGAAATATCTGGCGTCCGGTGCAGTGGGATCGCATGTCCATCCACCACCAAATGCCCGCCCGTCACCGCCACCTCACCGCGCCACGGGCCAAAGACGGAATCAAATTCAAACAAATAGGCACACATCTGCGCATCGGCGATGTCGTTGATCCCGGCGATCGTGATGCCGGGGGCCGCCCCTTGCATCGCTGCGCGCAAAACAGAGCGGCCTATCCTGCCAAAGCCATTGATGAACACCTGCATTGCCGCCCCCTACCGATGGGCCAGACAAATCACTTGGCGCGACTGCGATCAATGTAAGTTTTGTATCCCGACAATTGCGCCAGACAGATAAGCCTACGGCCGCGATCCGCCTATCGCCGACGTCACCCGATCAGCAGCCGCGCGCACCAATCCGCCAAATCGGCCCGCGTCAGACAGACCCATACGAAACGCAGGGCCGGATACCGAAACCCCGGCCACAGGTTCGCCGTGCGCGTTAAAAATCGGGGCAGCAACACAGCGCATGCCTGTCGCGCGTTCCTGATCGTCAATCGCATAGCCGCGATCCCGCGTGCGGGCCAAATCGCGCAACAAACTTTCAGGCGAGGTCAGCGACAGCGAGGTAAACTTCTGCAACCCCTTGCGCGCCAGAATGCCCTGCACTTTATCGTCGTGCAAAAACGCCAGCAGCGCCTTGCCAATCCCCGACACATGCATGGGCCCCTTGGTGCCCGGCGTAAAAAACGCCCGTATCGCTTCGTGGGTTTCGACCTGTGCCAAAAACAGCACCTCATCGCCCGCCTCTATCCCCAGATTTGAAGTCTCGCCGGTGTCGCGCATCAACTGATCCATCGGCTGGCGCGCGCGTTCTACAACTTTGGTGCGCCGCAAAAACGCTGATCCCACCCGAAACGCCCCGCTGCCAACATGCCAAACCTGCCCCGGCTCCTCTAGTTCGACCATCCCGCGCGCCTGCAACGTCACCAATGCGCGAAATACCGTGGCCACCGCCAGTTCGCTGCGCTGCGACAATTCCGTCAGCGTCAGGCCTGCGCTGGCCGACAAAATTTCCAGCAATCCCAACGCCCGATCCAGTGCCTGCACAGTGTTCTGATCAGTCTTGTCATTAAAAGATTTCGGACGGCCACGCAGGCGAGGTTGGTCTGACATGATTTTAGTCTCTTTCTGGGCTGATGCATTGTCTGAAAAAGCGTAAAGGTATGACCTTTATATATAATATCATATTTTTCATCTGTTGAAAAACAATTTCGAAAAAATTGTATCGGGGGACTCAAAGGGTTAGGCGTAGGCAACACTCAGGGAGAACCGCCGATGTCTTCGCAGAACCCCGTTTTCATTCCAGGCCCCACCAATATCCCCGAGTCCGTTCGCAAAGCCTGTGATATTCCAACGATGGATCACCGATCCCCTGCCTTTGCGCGGATGTTTCAACCCGCCATGGCGGGGGTACGGCGCATTCTTAAGATGGATCAAGGCGAGGTGATCATTCTGCCATCCACCGGAACTGGCGGGTGGGAGGCAGCGATTACCAACACCCTGTCGCCCGGCGATACGGTTTTGGCAGCACGGTTTGGCATGTTCAGCCATCGCTGGATTGATATGTGCCAGCGCCACGGTCTGAAGGTTGACATCATCGAGGCTGCATGGGGCCAAGGCGCACCAATTGCCGCGATCGAAGCCGCATTGCAGGCCGATACGGCACAGAAAATTCGCGCGGTTCTGGCCACGCATAATGAAACTGCCACGGGCGTCAAATCGGATATTGCAGGTATTCGCCGCGCCATGGATACCACCGCGCACCCCGCGATGCTGTTGGTGGATGGCGTGTCTTCTATTGGGTCTATGCCGTTTGAAATGGCGGCGTGGGGTGTTGATATCGCAGTTGCGGGCAGCCAGAAGGGGTTCATGTTGCCCGCGGGACTGGCCATTCTTGGCGTCAGCCAGAAGGCGATTGCGGCGATGGAAACCGCCAAACTGCCCCGCACGTTCTTTGATTTCAAAGACATGCTTCGGTCGTATGCGGCAGGCGGCTATCCTTACACGCCGTCGGTTGGCCTGATCGCCGGGCTGGCACATGCGATCCAATTGTTGGAAGACGAAGGGCTGGACGCGGTTTACGCCCGCCACCACCGTCTTGCGCAAGGCGTGCGGCGTGCGATAGCGGCGTGGGGGATGATGCCATGTGCTGCATCACCGGATCTTTATTCCGATACGGTGACGGCGGTTGTGGTTCCGGCGGGCTGTAACGGCACCGATCTGGTGCAATTGGCGGCCAGCAAATACGGCGTGGCGTTTGGCGTGGGCTTGGGCGAAGTTGCCGGCAAAGTGTTCCGCATCGGGCATCTGGGCATGTTGACCGATGTGATGATGCTATCAGGTCTGGCCTGTGCCGAGATGTGCATGGCCGATCTGGGTTGGCCGATTACACTGGGGTCAGGCGTGGCGGCGGCGCAAGATTACTACAGGACTTCAACGGGTTAGGGGCGATGATGTATATTCCAACTTACGCCGATGTAGAAGCGGCCCATGCGCGGATCGCCCCCTATATTCACCGCACGCCGGTTCTGACCTCCAGCTTTCTGAACGCGTTGACCGGGGCAGAGCTGTTTTTCAAATGCGAAAATTTCCAAAAAGCCGCTGCGTTCAAGGCGCGGGGGGCGTCGAACGCGGTGTTCGGGCTGACCGATGCCCAAGCAGTCTTTGGCGTCGCCACCCATTCCAGCGGCAATCACGGGTTGTGCCTGTCTTATGCGGCGGGGCGGCGGGGAATTCCCTGCACCGTGGTGATGCCGCGAAACGCCCCCCAAGCCAAGAAAGACGCCGTCGCAGGCTACGGTGGCCGCGTGGTGGAATGTGAGCCTTCGACGACCAGCCGCGAGGCGGTTTTTGCCGAGGTGGTTGCGGGCACAGGCGCCGATTTCGTGCATCCCTACAACGATCCGCGCGTGATTGCGGGCCAAGCCACCTGTTCGCGCGAATTGAACGAACAGGTGCCAGGGCTGGATGCCGTGATTGCACCAATTGGTGGCGGCGGAATGATTTCGGGCACGTGTCTGACGTTATCGACCATTGCACCCAGCATCAAAATTTATGCAGCCGAACCTGAACAGGCCGACGACGCCTATCGCAGTTTCAAAGCCGGTCATATCATCGCCGATGATGCGCCGGTAACGGTGGCGGATGGGCTGAAAGTGCCGCTAAAAGACCTGACATGGCATTTCGTGAAAACCCATGTCACCGATATTCTGCGCACCTCGGAACAGGAAATCATCGACGCCATGCGCCTGACCTTTGCGCGGATGAAAATCGTGATTGAACCGTCTTGCGCCGTGCCTTTGGCGGCGATTCTGCGCAACCCCGAGGTGTTTCGGGGCAAACGCGTCGGCGTCATCATCACTGGCGGCAACGTCGATCTGGATAAACTGCCCTGGATGTAGGGCGAAAGGAAATGACCATGAATGCCCCTGTAAATTTCGCCGCCTATGACGTTGGCTTTGACATCCCCGCCAAGCCCGGCATGGACGAGGCCGATATCCAAACGCCCTGCCTGATCCTTGATCTTGACGCTTTAGAGCGTAATATCAAGAAGATGGGTGACTATGCTAAGGCGCGCGGCATGCGTCACCGGGTGCATGGCAAGATGCATAAATCGGTCGATGTGGCGCTGTTGCAGGAACGTCTTGGCGGGTCGGTCGGGGTGTGTTGTCAAAAAGTTTCCGAGGCGGAAGTGTTCGCGCGTGGCGGCATCAAGGATGTCTTGGTATCCAACCAAGTGCGCGATCTGGCCAAGATTGACCGTCTTGCACGCATGCCCAAACTGGGCGCGCGGGTGATTTGCTGTGTCGATGATCTGGCCAATGTTGCCGATCTGTCGGCGGCGGCGATGCGGCATGGTACGCAAATAGAATGTTTGGTTGAAATTGACTGCGGTGCAGGGCGGTGCGGCGTGAACACGACGGCGGCCGTCGTGGCACTGGCGCAGGCGATTGATGGCGCAGATGGCCTGCGGTTTGCGGGCATTCAGGCCTATCAGGGTGCGATGCAGCACATGGACAAATACGACGACCGCCGCGCCAAGATCGAACTGGCGGTGGCGATGGTCAAGGACGCGGTGGATACGCTGGCAGGTGTGGGGATTGCCTGCGATATCGTGGGTGGCGGTGGCACGGGTAGTTATTACTTTGAGGCCGCTTCGGGGGTTTATAACGAACTGCAATGCGGATCTTACGCCTTTATGGACGCCGATTATGGCCGGATACTGGACCAAAACGGTCAGCGGATTGATCAGGGCGAATGGGAAAACGCGCTGTTTATCCTGACATCAGTGATGAGCCATACCAAAACGGATAAGGCGATTGTCGACGCGGGACTGAAGGTGCAATCGGTGGATTCCGGCCTGCCTGTGGTTTATGGGCGCACGGATGTGAAATATCTGAAATGTTCCGATGAACATGGCGTGGTCGAAGATCTGGGCGGCGTGTTGAAGGTGAATGACCAGCTGCGGCTGGTGCCCGGCCACTGTGACCCGACCTGCAACGTGCATGATTGGTATGTTGGCGTGCGCGGCGGCAAAGTTGAAGTTGTCTGGCCGGTATCGGCGCGCGGCAAGGCGTATTAGTCTGCCGTGTAGGATGGGCAATGTGCCCATCCCTCCGCCCCCGGCAAAGATGGGCAGAATTGCCCATCCTACGTCTCAAAAATTGCGGAAGGCTTTAATATGCTGATCATCCCCGAGGCCCTGATCGCCGACCTCGTCACGCCGCAAGACGCTTTTACCGCCGTCGAGGCCTGCTTTGCCGCGATGGCGCGGGGCGACGCCTATAATTTTCCGGTGGTGCGTGAGGCGTTGGGCGACGGGCGGCAATACGGGTTCAAATCCGGGCTGGACCGCACTGGCGGGCAATTGGGCGTAAAGGCGGGTGGGTATTTTCCCGGCAATGCGGCGCGGGGCCTGATCAATCATCAGTCTTCGGTGTTTTTGTTTGATCCCGAAACGGGGCGGCCGGTTGCAATGGCCGGCGGCAATCTGTTGACGGCCCTGCGCACCGCTGCGGCGGCGGCGATTTCGATTGACCTTTTGGCGCGCCAAGATGCGCGGGTGTTGGGCGTGGTTGGGGCCGGGCATCAGGCGATGTTTCAATTGCGCGCGGCGGCGCAGGTGCGGCGGTTTGACCGGGTGATAGGCTGGAACCGGCATCCGGAAAGGCTGTCAAAGCTGGCGGCGGTTGCGGCGGAATTGGGTCTGCCGTTTGAGGCCGTATCGCTGACGCAACTGGGCGCACAGGCGGATGTGATTGTCACCATCACCTCATCGCCGACAGCATCCCTGTTGGATGCGCATGTGCGCCCCGGCACGCATCTGGCCTGCATGGGCACCGATACCGTTGGCAAACAAGAGGTGGAACCCGCGCTTTTGGCCCGCGCGACGGTGTTCACCGATGAAATCGCGCAATCGGTCACAATCGGTGAAGCGCAACATGCTGTTGCGGCGGGGCTGATCGCGCGCGGGGATGTGCATCCGTTGGGCGATGTGATTATCGGGCGGCATCCAGGCAGAACATCGGCGGATCAGATCACGTTGTTTGATGGCACCGGGGTGGGCCTGCAGGATTTGGCTGTGGCCACGATTGCAATGGCCCGCGCGCAGGAACGGGGATTGGGCTTTGCGGTGGCGGTTTAGGACGCAGCGGTTGGTGCGCAACGCCGTCGCGCCAGACCTGATACGGGGCCTTTGGTTTGCAAGCCAGCAAGACCCAGAAATCAAATCGCGGTCCATCGCGGCAAATGAAAAACGCCCGCGTCAAGCGCGAGCGTTTTCAAAATTTTCCAATAAAGGAAGGGAGTTATTAGAATACGGGCTCGTCGATGATGACTTCTTCTTCTGTGCCATTGGTGCCGCCACCAGCAACTGCTGCAACGGTCAGGCCGAGCAACAGAAGGATCAGAAGGCCGCCATTGCTGCTGCTGGACGGCGCGGCAACAACCATAGGCTCTTCTTCAATGATCGGGGCAGCCATGCCGCCAGCGACCGCGTTGGTAGCGAACAAAGCGACCGAAGACGCCGCAAGGAAAGTTGTGATTTTGTTCATATCTAAAGACTCCAGTTGAAAGACAGGCTGACTTCACCTTACACGCTGACAATCCAAAAGAAAAGCCTGCCCCTGCACTACTCAGCCGCTGGCTGTGTCAAAAATGGCATAGCCGACGCCTGTAGAAATCCATTGCTTGGATTTAACGACGACCCGCGCCTTATCAATCCAATACACGTTCTTGATAATCCCCGCCTCGCTTTGGCACGTTTCCAGAATATGATACTCGGTCTGCGGTTCAGCGTCGCCGGTAACCGGGGTTACAACACAATCATAAGCGCGGCGCACCGGCGCATCCAAACCGTCAAGAAACGTATTAACGCGGGCGTGCTGTGGGTTGCTGTCCAGCAGAACGTCTACAGAAGGCACATCCGCCGACATCAAATCCATGCCAAATCCGCGGGTGGAAATCAGCATCCCATCCCGCAGGGCCACTTGCGCGCCATCGGCAGATGCCCAGAGTATGACATCGGCTTTTACCGCAAGCTGTTGAATAGGAAACTTAATTTTACGCGACACCAATGTCATCATGATCGCTGCGCTGTCTTTGGCAGGCTTTGCGATGATCGGTGCAGCGCCACCGCCCACCCGTGAAAGAGCGGCCTTTGCCAAGGGAACGACGGAACACCCGGCCAACAACCCAAGGGCTGCGATCAGGCCAATGCCCAGCGATGGCACACGACCAGATTTCATTTCCAGAACCGCCCCCATTTGGCGTCAAGATCGCCAGCGTGATACTCGCGCACCGTATCATAAAGTCGGCCCTCAACCGCCAGCCGCGCGCCACCATCGCGCAGGATCGGTTGAATGGTGTTCTTGTATTTCTTGCGCGTTTGTTTGCCTAAGGCCCAAGCATACGGAATTTCAATGCGAATGCCCTTATCAAACGAACCTTCGCCAAATTCATCAAACGGAACATCTGTCAGCGTGGCGTAAGCGCCAATTTTCCAGCCGTTTGCGAATTGCCGGTCAATTGACACTGTTGCGCCAATATCCCCCGCCAGATAGCGACCAACGTCCAATTGCGCCTGAAATCCGTTGTCAAAGGCATAATACCCCGACACATGGCCCGTAACGGTGCTGTAATCCTGAAACCCCAGCAACTGATCGAAATTACGCTGTTTGACATAATTGACCTCGACACCCAGCGCGTAGGGTTTGTCGACTTGCTTCCAAAGCAGTTCCGCAGAAACACCTCCGAACATCCGCTCAAGGTATCCAACCGTTACCCGGCTATAAAGATCAGGCGCGGGTTTGGTATACCACGCAAAAGTCAGCGTTTCGATTGCTGGATCGCCTTCGCGGTCATAACTTGATGAGTCGCTGCGGACGTGCTGCAAGACCGAGTTTGACACGCGCGTCGATTGGTCCAGATTTCCGGCGAATTTCTTGGTGATCGCTGCGGACAAAAGAAATCCCGGGGCAATGTCGTACTGCAGGTTCGCGCGCACACCAACGTCTATCCGCAGTGGGTTATCGGGTGCAAAAAGCGCTGTTCGCACGTATGGGGCCAAACCCCAGTCAAATTTCGGATAAAGCCCTGCGCCCATCACTGCCCCAACTGGCTGTTGCCCTGGCAAAGCGACGATTTGCGTGCGGGCCAGCATTTCCGCATCCTGGTTTGCCGCAAACTCCAGCTCTTCCAGATCAGAACGGCGCAGAACCACCTTCGATAGAGCAAGCCCATTGGATACTGGCACGATTTCAAATGTTTCCACGGATGCAGGCAGCACCGACGCCATGGCACGCGATGTCCGCCCAATCGCCTGTGGCGCATTGTCAATGCGCGTGTTGCGTATCCGCAACTGCGCGCGGACAGTCGTCATCGCGAAGGATTCGATCACAATGCCATCGACGGCCAGCAGCTTTTGCAACCGATCCCGCGTCTTGGTGGCCGAACCCTGTTCGAACACAGTGTTTTCTGACCACCCGGCGCTGCCCGGACGGTTCTTGATCGGCAATGGCCCGGCCCCCAATTGGCCGCCGGTCAGGCTGCGTTTTGGGTCCAAGATGACTTGCGCCGAAAAGCCGACCGCTGATCCATAAAGCGAGTATAAGCCAACCCGCATGATGTCAGCGACCTGATATTCGAAGCCATAGTTGAAAGGGCTATTGCGTTCAAACGTCTGGCGAAACCCGGCTTCGGCGGAATAGATATCGGATGAATATTCCGCCTTGAACCCTATCCGTTTGGTAATCTGCCATTCGACACCGGCAAAGGGTGCGACATCGCCTTTGAACCATTCGCCTATGCGCGGCTCACCACCCAGACCGACCTCTGCAACGGGTCTTGGGCCAAACGGCGCGCCAATGGCACCATAGCTGCCAAACCGTCCCCAGCCCAGACCAGCCGATACTTTGACGGTTTCGCCGACGGATTTGGTTGCGACGATATATTCGCCCGCCATCAAACCCGTTCCAATGATGTCCTGAATGCCAACCGTTACCGCTGGAAGAAAATCCGTTTCCTTGACCAGTTGATAGCGCAGATCAAAGCTTCGATCCAGGTTCGTCTCTAGCGGGGAAGGGATCACATCATCCCACTTGCTAAATGAAGTATAGCGAAAACTGCCAGACAAGCGCGGGGTGATCTGAAACGTCAAAGTCGTGCGGCCAATTGGGCCAAACACAGATCTTGTCACCGAAAACGAACCATCGGGCTGGCTTTCGCCACTGGGCATATCAATCAGCCCGGTGACACCTGAAAATGCCAAGGTAGGTTTCATTTCGGCAAGGGCCATCGGGGCCACGGCCAAAGCGAGAATACCCGCAGCAACACCACCAACCACGTTTCGCATTGCCGCCATGCCAACAAACCTTTGCAACGATCAGCCACAGCATATGGCAGGTTCAAAAACTAATACGGCACTGAACCGGACAATGCCACATGCCCCAGCGAATTTATCTGTGGGTATCGGCAAAGTTCTGCATTATTTGCATGACTCCAGTTTTTACGCAAAACAGCCAGATCGCAAACCGCAGTCAAGAAAAACGCAGCGCGCCCGGTTTTTCGATTGCAGGGTTCACATGAACTGCTTCAGGCGCGGTCCTTCGATACCAGCGTCAGTCGCGGTGGCTCGGGTTGACTTTGCTTTGGCAACGGCGATTGCGCACCGCGGTTGCTTTGCCAGACGTGATCGACGATCTCGCCATTCGGCTGATATCCTGTCGGGGCATCGATCAGAATCTGGCGAATTAGGTCCATGTTGTTGCTGTCACACGCGGCGGCCAAAGCCTCAAGGATTTTGGCCAGATCGCATTGGCTTTTGAAAATCTCGCTGGCCGTCATGATCCGCGGATGCGCCGTGGCTTGCGGATCATTGCCGATCAACAGCTCTTCGAAAAGTTTTTCGCCGGGTCGTAGTTTTGTGAAAACAATACCGATTTCACCGTTTTCAACGGCGACAATCTGACTGTCTGCAAACAATACCGGCTTCAGGCCATGCAGGCGTGCCATCCGCGCCGCCAGATCGGCAATGCGAACAGGCTCTCCCATATCAAGCACAAAAACATCGCCGCCTTGCGCCATCGACCCGGCTTGAATGACCAGTTGCGCCGCCTCGGGGATGGTCATGAAAAAGCGTGTGATGTCGGGATGCGTGACAGTGATCGGCCCGCCCGATTCAATCTGGCGGGTAAACAACGGGATCACCGACCCTGACGACCCCAAAACATTGCCAAACCGCACCATCGACAGAACTGTGCCGCCCGTGGTTTTTGGCTGCGCTATCGACTGGCAAACCATTTCTGCCAAACGTTTTGAGGCGCCCATAATATTTGTCGGGCGCACGGCTTTGTCTGTCGAAATCATAATGAATGACTGCACGCCTGCCGCAACCGCCGATTCGGCAACGGTCTTGGTGCCAAAGACATTGTTAAAGATGCCCTCGATTGCGTTCTGCTCGACCAGCGGTACGTGTTTGAACGCCGCCGCGTGATAAACCGTTTGAACATTGAACAAACGCATTGTGCTTTCCACCCTGCGCCTGACCTGAACCGATCCCATAATCGGCGTGATCTGCACAGTCAGTTTGTCCGCAAGTTTTACCGCCTGCAATTCCCGATCAATCGAGTAAAGCGCCAGTTCCGACAGTTCGAACAGCACAATCTGGCGCGGGGCAAGGCGTAAAATCTGACGGCACAGCTCGCTACCGATAGACCCCCCTGCGCCGGTGACCATAACAACTTTACCGGTGATGTTGGCCGACAACAGATCAGGTTTGGGGTCAATCGGATCGCGTCCCAAAAGGTCTTCGATGCCAATTTCGTTCAATTCATCAATACGGGCCTTGCCAGACATCATGTCATCAAGGCCGGGGATCGTGCGCAAATGAACCGGATACTTTTCCATAGATTTCAGGATTTCGCTGCGACGTAGTTTCGTTGCCGACGGAACTGCCAACAAAACCGCCTGCACGCCGTTCGCCTCAATCAAAGTATCGAGGTGATCGACAGGATATACCCGTAGCCCACCAACCAGCATGCCTTGTTCTTGCGGATCATCATCGAAAAATGCAACCGGAAGGTAATCTGACCCCTGCCGCAGAACTTGCAATAGTTGCCGCCCGGCAGCACCTGCACCATAGATGACAACGGGTTGTTTCCGGCGATTCAGGCTGTTTGCCACCCATTCACGAAACCCAAATCTGGCACCGCCAACAGTCAGGAACACCAAAACAGCATAGAAAATCGGAACAGATCGCGGTATTGGCAGATCCGCGTAGATGGCCGTCAAGCCCAACGCCAACCCTGACATCATTGAACCCAAAAGGATTGCCGCCAACGCGCGGCTGGCGATATAGCGAATGACGGCGCGGTAAAATCCCAACCTGATAAAGAAGATAATCGTCAATGGCACGACAACTGCCAAAGCCGCCCATGCCTTCGGGTCCGTTGCAAAGGCAAAACTGTCCAGCCGCAACCACATCGCGGCACAAAACGCTGCCACAAGCAGACAAACATCGACGGCCAACTGGACAAAACGCTTGCGCGCGCGGCTCATCCCAAGCAGGTGAAGCAAGTAAGGCTTCATGAAAACTTCCTACATTCACTCATCAATACCCGCCAACGTTAGATCAGCCAAAGTCTCGCGTCCAGCGTGTGCTGACATATACTCAGGGCGAATAACACATCCGTGCGGCCAATAATCCCCAATGCACGAAACATCGGCAGGTTTGAGCGAAGGTCCGCCCGGCAAGCCATAGTTGCTTTCAGGCACAGCGCTTTGGAGTTCGACAGTCACAGCGCGCGGTGATCTCAGCGCGGATTAACCAGCCTGTCCTAAGCTTATGCATCAACTGCGGTGTTTGCGCCGCGCCAGATGACTCAAAGCGAGGATGCGGGATGAACAAAGCAATTACCGAAGGTTTGGTTCTGATGCCGCCGCCATTTTCGGCGGGCCTATCATTGTGGTCGCGCGAAGATGGCAGGCCGGGTCAGGGATCATATGATGCCCAACCCAATGCAGCCTATGTGCCGTCGGATCAGGATTTTGCAGGTTGTCTGGAACTGCAAAAAACCCTTTCGGTGCAAAAACTGCGCTGTTTTCAACAAATCCCCATTCAACCCGGATTATATCTTCGGGTCACAGCGCGCGTAAAGGCCATCAGCGGCGCCCTGCCATCCGTGCGAATTGCGGCTTGGGCAGGCAGCGGATCGGGGGCCAATGTCATCACTGCGGTGCAGCAAGGCCCATCCGTGGCCCTGACCAGCTATGGCACCGTCGTCACCGTCTCTGCCATCATCGGTTCCGGCAATCGCCAAGGGGTGAACATGGTTTGGGGAACAGCCCCCGCCTATGGTCATTTCGGGCTTGATCTGACGGGGGCCACCGGCGGCGTGGTGCGCATTGACGATATCACCATCGAAGATGTCACAAGTGTTTTTCATACAGAGATGTTCGATTGGCTGGATGTGCGCGATTATGGCGCGATTGGCGATGGCATCACCGATGACCGTGCAGCATTTGACGCGGCCGATACCGCTGCGGCGGGCCGCACGGTAGTGGTGTCACCGGGCATTTATTTCATCGGATCACATCTGACCTTTGAGAACCCGGTCAAGTTTGAAGGCCGTATCGTGATGCCCGATGCGCAACGGTTGTCCTGCACGCGTAACTATAATCTTGATACCTATGCCGCTGCGTTTGGGGCGGAACTGTTGGGATTCAAAAAGGCGTTGCAGGCGCTGTTTTACTTCACCGACCATGTCACTCTTGATCTGAATGGCCGCCGCGTGGAATTGACTGAACCGATTGACGTGGCCGTGCTGACGGGGTTGACCAGTTTCAGCCAACGCAGGCTGTTGTCGCATGGCCAGTTGACGGTCACACCGGGCGCTGCGTGGACCACGCAAACGGTGACGGCTGTTGCCACATATTCCACTGCGCAATCGTCGCGTCTGACCGGCGTGGCAAATATCTCCGGCATTCCGGTGGGCGCGCGGGTTAGTGGCACCGGCGTAGGCCGCGAGGTTTATGTGACGTCAAAGAACGTCGCCGCCGCAACGATCGAGCTTAGCATGCCGTTGGTTAGCGCAGGCACGCGGACATTTACCTTTGATCGTTACCGCTATATGCTTGATTTTTCTGGCTTTACCGAACTGTCCAAATTTGAAGTTACCGGTATCGAGTTTCTTTGCGGCGGCAATGCCAGCGGGATCAACCTTGCGGTGCAAGGCAGCGCCTTTTTGGTGACAGATTGCGTGATCAACCGCCCAAAAGACCGTGCAGTCACGTCAAGTGGCCGGGGCTGTCAGGATTTGCATCTGGACAACTGTCAGTTCATTTCGAATGAACTGGGACTTAGGGCACAAGACCGCACCACATTGGTATTCAACGCCAATTCGAACGACATCAAAATCCGCAACAACCGCGCCGTACGCTTTGCCCATTTCGGCATTGTGGCGGGGTCTGGCAGCATTTTTGTCGGCAACCACTTTTTTGGCGGTGATGAGGAAACCAATGGCATTCGGCGCGCCGGGCTGGTGCTGACCCTACCGAATTCCAAAACCTTTATCACCGGCAATTACATCGACAATTGCTTTATCGAATTGTCGAACGAACATGACAACCTGCCCGATTACAGCGCCGAGTTTTCCTTTGGCGGGCTGACCATGACGGGCAATGTGTTTACCGCCCAGGACACCGGGCCATGGTTTCGCTGGATCGTGATAACACCGCGCGGGCCGGGGCATTTCGTTTCGGGACTTGCCGTGATTGGCAATGTGTTCCGCACCCGCAACGGTGACATTGAACGGGTGGAAATGGTTGACACCACGCATGCCACGCTGGCGTTCAATTCCTTCCGCAACGTGACATTTGAGGCGAATACCTTCAACGGGGTGATGCAGCCAACTGCCAGCCCGGTCATGGTGCAACATACGCAAAACACGGCAGCCGACACGTGGGTGATTGATGCCGCCGCGTATATGCCGTTTGGCGGACGGGCGCGCAATGTGATGGGTCTGGTGGCCGAAGGGCCTGTCACCAACACGGCCAACGTGAACCAATACACCATGCCTTATGTGTTGGTTGAACAAGGGCTGAACCAGGCCTTTGTTCATGTGAAATGGCAAACGCCCGTCAAGGGCCGGGTGCAGGCCACAATCCGCTGCGATAATCCGGTGTGAACCGGGGCAAGCATTGCAGCATCACTGACGATCCTGGCCGATAGACGTTCGATGAAAACCAGACCGAATCACCAGGCTTTGCAGCGCGACGATTCTACTTAAAGCCCCCCGCTTGGCACGCGGGGGCGCTTTACGTGTCGCCCTGCACACCCAGAATTACCCATTATAGCCGGAGCCAAACTGCATTGCCCCTTTCAACCCATGCCGCCTTACCGAACTCTTTTATGACAGTAGAATAGAATTTTCTAATAATTGACAAAAATTACAGTTTTTTTGTTAATAAATTTACTAAAGAACTGTATGTTAAAAATAAGTTGATATAAAATTTACATTTCCTGTATGATCATGCCATCACCTGCGTTGCGCGCCGTTGCGCAAGCCCTGTTATGATGGCTATTGCTGTCTGCAGGAAGAAGGAGACCCCAGAATGGCAGCTCAGGAACAAATGACAGGCGTATATCCGGCATCCAGGGATTTCATCGCAACTGCGCATGCCAACGCGGAAACCTATGGCGCGATGTATGCAGAGTCAGTGGCAAGTCCGGATGTGTTTTGGGCACGCGAAGCGCAGCGCGTTGATTGGATCACGCCTTTTACAACAGTGAAGAATACTGACTTTACCTATGGTCAGGTCAGCATCAAATGGTTCGAAGACGGCGTTCTGAACGTGGCCGCCAACTGCATTGACCGCCATCTGGCAACCCGTGGCGATCAAACCGCCATCATCTTTGAACCGGATGATCCAAAGTCGCCCGCCCAACATATCACCTACAAAACCCTATCCGACAAAGTAAACCGACTGGCCAACGTGTTGCTGGCCAATGGCGTTGTGCGTGGCGACAGGGTCGTCATCTACATGCCGATGATCCCCGAAGCCGCCTATGCCATGCTGGCCTGCGCGCGCATCGGAGCCATTCATTCCATTGTTTTCGCAGGATTTTCCCCCGACGCACTTGCCAACCGGATCAATGATTGCGCAGCCAAACTGGTGATCACCGCCGATACGGCCCCGCGTGGCGGCAAGCGCACGGCGTTGAAATCCAACACCGATGCGGCGCTTTTGCACTGTTCCGATAAGGTGCTGTGCCTTGTGGTCAAACACACGGGTGAGCAAACCACTTGGGTGGATGGCCGCGATATTGACGTTCTGGCGCAGATGGCGGTCGCGTCACTCATTTGCCCGCCTGCCGCGATGGGGGCCGAAGACCCGCTGTTTATCCTTTATACATCGGGGTCGACGGGCAAACCCAAAGGTGTTGTGCATACATCGGGCGGCTATCTGGTTTATGCCGCGATGACGCACCAATACACTTTTGATTACCATGACGGCGATGTGTTCTGGTGCACCGCCGATGTCGGTTGGGTGACGGGGCACAGCTATATCATCTACGGTCCGCTGGCCAATGGGGCCACAACCTTGATGTTTGAAGGCGTGCCAACATATCCTGACGCGGGGCGGTTCTGGGAAGTGATCGCCAAGCACAAGGTGAACCAGTTCTACACCGCCCCTACTGCTATTCGCGCGCTGATGGCGATGGGGCCGAAATGGGTGGAAAAGCACGATCTTTCGTCGCTGAAACTGCTGGGATCAGTAGGTGAGCCGATCAACCCCGAGGCTTGGAACTGGTATAACATCCACGTTGGCAAAGGCATCTGCCCCATCGTTGATACGTTTTGGCAAACCGAAACCGGCGGGCATATGATTACGTCGTTGCCGGGCGCGATCGCTGCTAAACCGGGGTCGGCGACAAAGCCGTTCTTTGGCGTCAAACCCGTGGTGCTGGATGCCGCCAGTGGAGCCGTGCAAACCGAAGCCGTCGCCGAAGGGGTGCTGTGCATATCCGACAGCTGGCCGGGCCAGATGCGGACGCTTTGGGGCGATCATCAGCGGTTCCAGGAAGCGTATTTTCAGCAATACAAAGGCTATTACTTTACCGGTGATGGCTGCCGGCGCGACGCGGATGGCGATTACTGGATCACGGGCCGCGTGGATGACGTGATCAACGTCTCGGGCCACCGCATGGGCACGGCAGAGGTCGAAAGCGCGTTGGTGGCGCACCCGGCCGTGGCCGAGGCCGCCGTGGTAGGATATCCGCATGAAATCAAGGGCCAAGGCATCTATGCCTATGTCACCTTGATGCGGTCGGAAAGTCCGTCCGAGGCGTTGCGCAAAGATCTGGTCAAATGGGTGCGCACCGAAATCGGCCCCTTTGCCAGCCCGGATCTGATCCAATGGGCGCCGGGCCTGCCAAAAACCCGTTCCGGCAAAATCATGCGCCGCATCTTGCGCAAAATTGCCGAAAACGACTTCGCCGCTTTGGGCGATATCTCAACCTTGGCCGATCCATCGGTGGTGGAAGAGCTGATTGAAAACCGGATGAACAAGGCCTGACCGCGTCACGCCAAAGCCATCCCGGACGACAAGGCCGCACCAGCGGTCGCACACGAAACCCGGCATCAAGCCGGAAAAAAGGGAGGGTTACCAATGGCATCTGCCGCAGACGCAACAATACGATCAAGACCCATGACGGGCGAGGAAAAGAAGGTTATTCTTGCCTCGTCTGCGGGCACCATTTTCGAATGGTATGACTTTTACCTGTTCGGCAGCCTTGCCGCAGTTATCGGCGCGCAGTTTTTCGCGCCCTTCCCCGAAGCCACCCGCAACGTGTTTGCGCTGTTGGCTTTTGCCGCAGGCTTTATCGTGCGCCCGTTTGGCGCGCTGGTGTTCGGCGCGCTTGGCGACATCGTCGGCCGGAAATACACCTTCCTGATGACCATCCTGATCATGGGTTTTTCGACGTTCTTCGTGGGCCTTCTGCCCAGCTATCAAAGCTGGGGTGTCGCGGCACCGATCATCCTGATCGCCTTGCGCATGGCGCAGGGTCTGGCCTTGGGCGGTGAATACGGTGGTGCTGCCATCTATGTGGCCGAACACGCGCCCGCCAACCGGCGCGGCTTTTACACCGCGTTCATTCAGACGACTGCAACCTTGGGCCTTTTGCTGTCGCTGATCGTGATCTTGATGGTGACGGCTTATGTCAACGCCAACTACCCAAGCGTGCCTGATCTTGATGCGGTCGGGGTTGCTATCCTGAACGCTGACGGCACGCCAAAAATGCTGACGGCGTTCCAGTCATGGGGCTGGCGTGTGCCGTTCCTGGCGTCGATCATCTTGCTGGCGATTTCGCTGTACATCCGTTTGCAAATGAACGAATCGCCTGCCTTCAAAAAGATGAAGGAAGAGGGTGCAACTTCTAAAGCACCGCTGACAGAGGCGTTTGGCCCGGGTCGCAATGCGCTGGCGCTGCTTATCGCCCCAGTTGCGCTGATTGCACTGGCCTTGTCAGGCATGCTGACCGGAACTTTGGCCTCTTTTATCGGGATCGCCTTTGTTGTGATCGCAGTGATCTGGGGTGTGATGAACGCAAAGATCGCGTTGATTGCACTGCTGGGCCTTGTCGCAGGACAAGCCGTTGTTTGGTACACCGGGCAGTTCTATGCGCTGTTCTTCTTGCAAAACGTGATCAAGGTTGATGCCTTTACTGCCAACGTTATGGTGGCGTGGTCGTTGATCATCGGCACCGGTGGTTTTCTGGTGTTCGGCGCGCTGTCTGACCGGATTGGGCGCAAGCCGATTATTCTGGCGGGCTGTTTGATTGCCGCAGTGACGTTCCTGCCGGTGTTCAACTTCCTGACGAAAACGGCGAACCCGTTGCTGCATGCTGCACACCAGACCCCGGTTACCGTAACGGCGACCGAAGGGAATTGTTCGTTCCAGTTCAACCCGACCAACACGTTGACCTATTCGAACTCTTGCGACATCGCCAAGGCACTGCTTGCCCGCACCTCGGTGAACTACACGACGTCTTTTGATCCGGCGGCCACTTTGGCGCAGGTCAAAGTCGGTGAAACCGCCGTGGCGTCTTATGACGGCGCTGCGAACAAAGCAGCTATTGCCACTGCAAAGACCGCGCTGGACGCAGTCAAAGCAAGCATGGACGCTGCAGCCGTGACCGCACTGACCGGGGCCGAAGGTGCTGTGAAAGCGGCCAAAGGTGCCGTGACAACTGCGGAAGGTGCTTTGAAAAAAGTTGCCGATGGCACAGACGAGGCGGCAAAGGCAGCAGCACAGGCTGCCGTTGATGCGGCAACCGCAGCGGCACCGGCAGCTCAGGCAGCACTTGATACAGCACGGGCGGCAGTTCCGGCTGATGCCTTGGCAAGCTATGATGCAGCGGCGGCAGTGCTGGCGGCCGAGAACGGCGTAAAGGGTGCGTTCGAGAAAGGCGTGAACGATGCGCTCAAGGCGGCGGGCTATCCGCTGGTGGCAGCGGATAACACGTCGGTTGTGAAAATTGACTCGAAAGGACTTGGCAGCTTTTTCGACATCTTCACGGCGCAAAAGCTGACGATCATTGCAACGCTGACCTATCTGATCATCCTTGTAACGATGGTATACGGACCTATCGCTGCAATGCTGGTGGAGCTGTTCCCAACGCGTATCCGGTATTCGGGCCTGTCTTTGCCGTATCACGTCGGCAACGGTTGGTTCGGGGGGCTGATGCCAGCGACGGCATTCGCAATCTCGGCGCAATCGGGCAACATCTATGCGGGTCTATGGTATGCCATCGTGATCGCGATGATTACTGTGGTGATCGGCGTGATCTTTGTGCCGGGCAACACCCATAAGAAAGACATCTTTGCAGACGACGCAAAGTAAGCTTTTGAAATCATGACAAACGGGCCGGGATCATTTCCGGCCCGTTTGCGTTTCAGCGCCGGAACCGCTGATAAATGGCCCAGGCCCCCAGAATGACCGCCAGAATTATCGCATTCGACACCAGCCCCACGGCAACAATCTGCCATAGGGGTTGCGCCAGCACATTCAGCGTAGTGGACGGAATTATCACCGCCACAAACAGCACCCCCGCCGCCAAAGGCACCAAAACCCCGGTAACACTTTGGGTGCGCAACATGGTGATGACCAAAGCCACCATCAGGCCGATCCGAAACGGATCTGCCAGTTGCGACAGGATCAGGTTTGACAAATCCATAGTGCCTCTTTCTCAATTCTGTTCTTCAGCAGATGAAAACACATCCACCGGATAACCAACACCTGTAAGATACAGGCCCTGCGGCGGGCAAACCGGCCCACAGGCCGCGCGGTTACGTGCCTCTAGTGCCGTTTTCACGGCATCAGCCGCCCAAACCCCGGACCCCACACGCGCTAACGTGCCAACAATCGAGCGCACTTGATTGTGTAAAAAGCTGCGCGCGCGCAAGGCAAACCGATACTCAACACCGCCGACATAGGGATGCTGGGTGATTTGCACGTCTTCCAGCGTCTTTACCGGTGATTTCGCCTGACAAATGCTAGAGCGGAAGGTGGTAAAATCGTGTTTGCCAACCAGATGCCTGGCCGCCGCTTGCATCGCGCCCAGATCAAGCGGCGACAGCACGTGCCAGACCAAGCCCTTATCATGGGTCATCGGCGCACGCCGTGCCACCAGCCGGAACAAATACCGCCGTTCCATCGCCGAAAACCGCGCGTGAAAATCATCAGCCACAACCCGCGCCGCCAAAACCACAATGGGTAAGGGCTTCAGATGCCAGTTCAACGCCTCAGACAACGTGAACGGGTCCCAATCCTTGGCCAGATCGAACGTCGCTACTTGGCCCGTTGCATGCACGCCGGTATCGGTGCGCCCTGCCCCGTTGATCGTGTGATCCCCCGGCTGCAACCGCGCCAAAGCCGCCTCTATCGCGCCTTGCACCGAAGGCTGTCCCCCCGGTTGGCGTTGCCAGCCGTGAAATGGCCCGCCGTGATAGTCGATCAAGATTGCATATCTGGGCATAGGTATCGGTTAGCGAAAGCGCTGCGTCCTGTCCATGCCCCCTACCAAAGATCGCGGCGTGTTCTTATGTTGACCTTAACAGAAGGAACCATCCTTGGTTATGTCCAGTATCACCGACGGGATTTCCCGCCAGATCGACGGCGCGATTGCCTCGGTGTCGGGCGCATTTTTTGACCCCGTCGTGCGTGTCGGTGTCACCGGGCTGTCGCGCGCGGGCAAGACGGTGTTCATCACCGCATTGGTGTCAAATCTGCTGGACCGCGCCCGCATGCCGCAACTGCGCGCGGCAGCCGAAGGTCGGATCGAGGCCGTGCATTTGCAACCGCAACCCGACCTGACGCTGCCGCGATTTGCCTTCGAAGATCATATGGCGGCGCTGACCGGCGATGCCCCGCATTGGCCGCAATCCACCCGCGCCCTTTCAGAACTGCGGTTGTCATTCAGAGTGCGCCCGCAAGGGTTTTTCGGCAGCTTTTCAGGCCCGCGCCATGTGCATGTCGATATCGTCGACTATCCCGGCGAATGGCTGCTGGATCTGGCCCTGCTGGATAAATCCTACACCGATTGGTCCGACGCCACGCTTGACCGCATCGCCAAACGCCCCGAAGCCGCCGAATTCATGGCCACGGCGCGCGCCGAAGACGGGGCGTTGCGGCTGGACGAATCCCGCGCCACGGCTTTGGCCCAGTCTTTCACCACCTATCTTACCGCCGCCCGCGCCGCAGGCTGGTCTGATTGCACGCCGGGACGGTTTTTATTGCCCGGCGATCTGGCCGGATCGCCTGTGTTAACCTTTGCGCCCTTACCCAAACCTAGCGATCCCACCCGAGGCAGCCTGTGGCGCGAGATGGAGCGGCGCTATAACGGCTATGTCGCCCGCGTGGTCAAACCGTTCTTCCGCGATCATTTCGCAAAGTTGGACCGCCAGATCGTTCTGGTTGACGTGCTGGGCGCAATCCATCAAGGCCCACAAGCGTTCGAGAATCTGCGCCGCACCATGGCCGATGTGCTGTCCGCTTTCAAACCGGGGCGGAACGGCTGGCTGACGGGAATTCTTGGCGGCAAACGCATTGAAAAAATCCTGTTCGCCGCCACCAAAGCCGATCATCTGCACCACGCCCAACACCCCGCCCTGACGGCGATCATGCAAGCCATGCTGCGCGAGGCCAAATCCCGCGCCGATTTTGCCGGGGCCCGCACCATGGCGATGTCGATGGCCGCCCTGCGCTGCACGGTTGAGGAAACCATCACCCGCGACGGCGTGGCGCTGGATGCCGTGCGCGGCCGGCTGCTGGACAGTGGCAAACAGGCGGCAATGTATCCGGGCCAATTACCATCCGATCCCGCCAAACTGCTGTCCCCCGCCCGTGAGGGGGCAACAAAATGGCTGGATGCCGATTACGGCGTAATGGGGTTTGCCCCCGCCCGTCTGACCAGCACCGCAACTGGCGGGCTGCCCCATATCCGGCTTGACCGCGCCGCCGAATTTCTGATCGGAGACCGGCTATGAGCCTGCATTTATCCGATGATGCGCCCCGCCCCCAAGGGCCATTGGTGATCGACTATGATGGCGATGAGGCCGATCCGTTTGCCGCCGCCGATCTGCCAGACATTTCCGGTGCCCCCGCCGTGCAAATCGCCACACGCTGGGCCGCAAAACCGCGCTCTGCCTTTGGCCGCTTTGCGTTTTGGGTGTTTAGCAGCCTGTTTACGTTTGTTCTGTCAATATCGGCATGGAATTTTGTCACCGGATTATTCGCGTCAAACGTCATCCTGGGCTGGATCGGCTTTGGCCTGATGATCACTGCCCTTGTGATCCTTGCCATCCTGACCTTGCAGGAAATCGCGGCCTTTGCCCGCATGGCGCGGCTTGACCGCCTTCGACTGGCTGCCGCAACTGCCCTTGGCAGCGCCGATCTGAACGCCGCGCGCCGCGTCGTCGATGACATTGCAGCACTTTACGCCAAGCGCCCCGATGCGGCGTGGGGCCTGTCACGACTGGCCGAAAATCGCGCCGAAGTTTATGATGCAGACGCGCTGCTTGCGCTGACCGAGACCGAAGTAATGGGCCCGCTGGATCGCGCCGCCTTAAGCGAAATTGAAGCCGCCGCGCGTCAGGTGGCAATCGTGACGGCATTTGTGCCCGTGGCTTTGGCCGATGTGGCGACAGTGCTTTATTCCAACATCAAACTGATCCGGCGGCTATCAGAGATTTATGGCGGCAGGTCCGGCACAATCGGCAGTTTCCGTCTGCTGCGTCGGGTATTTGCCGCGGTTTTGGGGGCGGGCGCGATTGCCTTGGCGGATGATCTGATTGGGTCGGTTGCGTCGGGCGGGATCTTGGCCAAAGTATCCCGCCGCTTTGGCGAAGGCGTGGTCAACGGCGCATTGACCGCCCGCGTCGGTATTGCTGCAATGGAACTGTCACGCCCGATGGTCTTCACTGCGCTGAAAAAACCGGGAACCAGCGCCACCACTAGCCGCGCGCTGGCGGGGTTATTTGGGCGGGACAAGCCCTAAAATCCCACCACCAACCGATCAACCAGCGCGCCCAACATCGCCTGACAGTGCGCAATCTGTTCAACCGTCACAAACTCATCCGGTTTGTGCCCCTGCGCCATCGACCCCGGCCCGCAAATCACCGTGGGTATCCCCAACCGCGCATCAAACAGCCCGCCTTCAGTGCCAAAGGCCACTTTGATCGTGCCATTCGCGCCGGTCAGCGATTTGACGAAATTCACCACGTTGGCATCGGAAGGCGTGCCAAGCCCCGGATAATCCCAAAGCCGTTCCACCACAATCGCCGCTTCGGGAAACTCACCGCGCAACGGGGCCACAATCGCCTCTGCCGCCGCCATCAATTCCGCGATCAGCGCATCGGTATCCTCGCCCGCCAAAGACCGGATTTCAAAATCAATCACCGCGCGGTTTGGCACGATATTGACTTGCAATCCGCCATGCAATTTTCCGACATGCAGCGTGGTGTAAGGCACGTCATAATCGCCATCGCGCAGACCAGACTGTGCCAGTTGCACCTGTATACCCCTGACAACATTTATAAAATCCACCGCCAGATGCAACGCGTTCAGCGCCATCGGGGCCAATGCCGAATGCCCTTCGCGGCCCACACAGGTGGCGCGCAAAGCAATTTTGCCCTTATGCCCGGTGGCCACCTGCATCCCCGTAGGCTCACCCACAATGCACATGCGGGGACGAACCGGGGCCAGCGCCAGCATATCAATCAGGCTGCCCACGCCCATGCAGCCGATTTCCTCGTCATAAGACAGCGCCAGATGCAGCGGCACTTTCAATGGGCGGCGGCCAGCGTCCAGCATTGCAGCAATCGCACAGGCCACAAATCC
>JANNAT010000137.1:0-58527 GCA_031384605.1 Cypionkella sp. | reverse complement strand
AAAACCCTGCCGTTCTTTGCGGTCATTGGCCTTGGCTTTGCTGCAGGGCGCACGCAGTTTTTTTCCCAAGATGCCACCGCCTATCTGACCAAATTTGTGTTCTATTTTGCCCTGTCCGCCATGCTGTTCGGCTTTGCAGCCAGCCTTGATCTGGGGTCAGTGTTCAGTTGGGGGTTTGTGGCCGCCTATCTGCTGGGCAGCGGGGTGGTTTGGGCGGTGGTTCTGATGGTGGCAAAACTGCGCGGCGCCGCCCTGCAAGAGGCCGTGTTTGAGGCGCAGACGGGCGTGATCGGCAACGTCGGCTTTTTGGGCATTCCGATGCTGTCGCTGCTGATGGGCAAGGCGGCCGTTGGGCCGGTGTTGCTGGTCTTGTCGATAGATCTGATTGTGTTTTCGTCGGTTTTAACCATCATTATTACGGCGGCACGGGGCGGGCAAGTGACGGTGGGTATTTTCCGGCATTTGGCGTATGGCCTGCTGAAAAACCCAATGATTGTGTCGATGGTTCTGGGGCTGGCATGGGGGGCAACGGGGTGGTCGATGCCCGTTCCCGCGGCCGAGTTTTTGACGCTGCTGGGCGCTGCGGCCACGCCATGTGCCTTGTTTGCCATCGGGGCGTCTTTGGCGGGGCGGCGGGCTGAACGCGTTGGCGTCGCTGTCTGGCTGACGTTTGCCAAACTGGTGTTGCATCCTGCTGCAGTGGCGGTGGCAGCCCTGTGGATATTCACAGTAGATCGCTATGCTGCGGGCGTGATGATTGCCGCCGCATCGCTGCCCGTTGCTGGCAATGTGTTCATTCTGGCCCAGCATTACGGCGTGGCCCCGCAGCGGGTGTCGGCGGCGATCTTGATCTCAACGTTGATAAGTGTGGCATCGGTGACCGCGGTCATTGCTTGGGTGGGGGGCCTATGAAAACCATATCGGAAAATCGGGCATTTGGTGGGGTGCAGGGGGTTTATAGCCATGCATCTGCCGTCACAGGGTGCGAGATGACCTTTGGGCTGTTCTTGCCGGTAGAGGCCGAAACCGCCCCGGTGCCGGTGCTGTGGTATTTGTCCGGCCTGACCTGCACCCATGAAAATGCCATGGTTAAATCTGGCGCGCAACGCTGGGCTGCCGAAGTTGGGATTGCCTTGATTTTCCCTGACACCAGCCCGCGCGGGGCGGGAGTGGCCAATGACGATGCCTATGATCTGGGGCAAGGGGCGGGGTTTTATGTCAACGCCACCCAAGCGCCATGGGCCGCACAATTCCGCATGTGGGACTATGTAACGGATGAGTTGCCAAAGCTGTTGTTCAACGCCTTTCCGCTGGCCAAACAGGCGCAATCCATTACCGGGCATTCGATGGGCGGCCACGGCGCGCTGACGATTGCCATGTCATTTCCGGGCAGGTTCCGGTCTGTTTCCGCCTTTGCCCCGATCTGCAATCCAACCGCCAGCGATTGGGGCATTAAGCAGTTCACCGCCTATCTTGGCCCCGACCCCACGACTTGGGCCGCACATGATGCGACAGTGCTGATGAAAAAGCGCAGCTTTGACGGGCCGATGCTGATAGATCAGGGCACGTCGGATCAGTTCATCGACCTGTTGCGACCCGAAGCTTTGGCCGAAGCCATGGCCGCGCGCAGGCAAGGTGGATCGTTTCGGATGCAAAAAGGCTATGACCATTCATACTTTTTCGTAAGCACTTTTATGGAAGAACACATTGCCTTTCACGCGGGTGCATTGCACGCGTAAGGTGCCATTTTATTGCCATAGGGTTAGGTCAGTATCGGGTTGGTGAGTAGGGTAAGGAATGGATGGATGATGCGTTTCCTTAGGTTGGTTTTGGGGTTCACGCTGGCGGTTTCAGCGGGGCCTGTCATGGCCAACAATGCGATAGAGCGGCAGGTTCTGGATTTGATCAATCAATATCGCGCCCGCGGTGGGTGCGATCCCTTGGTCATGCAAAGCCAGCTTAGCGCAGCGGCTCAAAGCCACGCAAACGCGATGGCAGTCAAGAATTTCTTTGGTCACGCCAGCAAGAACGGCACAAAGTTCAGCAGCCGGATCAAAGCGCAAGGCTATAGTGGCCGCAAATATGCCGAGAATATTGCAGCCGGATATGCTTCGGCTGAAAAGGTTGTGTCAATCTGGATGAACAGCAGTGGCCACCGCGTGAACATTATGAACTGCGCGTTTACGGAAACAGGCATTGCCGTGGCATATCAGGAAGATGATGCGCCACTGCCCGGCAGTGATTATGCCATGCGCTATTACTGGGTGCAGGATTTCGCCAAGCCGCGATAGCCCGCTGTGTCGGTCAGGCCGTCGATGCCAAAAGCATATGCTGTTCGATTGAAATTGGCATTCCCCCGGCATGCCGAGGCCGCTATTGCTTTTGCCAACTCATCCGGGGAAAAGAGTGAATTCGAATGACTGCAACACGATTGAAAGGCCGGATTTTCATTGATGCCGATGCCTGCCCGGTGAAAGCCGAGGCTGAACGCGTGGCGACCCGGCATGGGATGGGAATGGTTTTGGTGTCGAACGGTGGGATTCGTCCGTCGGCCAACCCGTTGGTCAGTTCAGTCTTTGTCGCAGATGGCCCGGATGAGGCAGATAAATGGATCGCCGATCATTGTGGGCGCGGTGATGTTGTGGTGACAGGGGATATTCCATTGGCCGCGAAATGCGTGGCCGCAGGCGCGCGCGTGGTCAAACATGATGGCACTGAATTGACAGGCGCGAACATCGGCAACGTGCTGGCCACCCGCGATTTGATGGCTGACTTGCGCAGTGCCGATCCGTTTCGTCTGGGCGGCGGCCGGCCCTATTCCAAAGCAGACAGATCGCGGTTTCTGGAGGTTTTAGAACGGGTGGTGCGCGCGGCGGGGTCGGATGCGGGTATCACGTAGGGTGTGCCTTTACGGCGCACCAATGGTAGGATAAATGGTGCGCCTGAAGGCACACCCTACGTCAGGCTAACAATCTTGAACGGCTGGCACCAATGATTTCAGCCGTAACGATCTGCCCCTCGGGTTGATCTGTGCCAAAATCCACCTCGGTGAATTGTTCGGTCCGCCCCATGCGCCGGCTTTCCATCAACACGCGATGCGTTGCACCCTGTTGCAAGGCCAAATGCCGCGCCAGCGCCGTAGCCCCCGCTGCGCGCAAACGGGCTGCACGGTCTTTGATCACAGCGCCGTTCACCAATGGCATCCGCGCGGCAGGCGTGCCTTTGCGGGCAGAAAACGGAAAAACATGCAGGAATGTCAGGCCGCAATCCTCGATCAGCCGCAGCGATTGGGCGAACATATCTTCCGTCTCGGTCGGAAAACCCGCGATAATATCCGCCCCGAACACCATATCGGGACGCAAACATCGCGCATCTTCACAAAACCGGATGGCATCATCGCGCAGATGCCGGCGTTTCATGCGTTTCAGGATCATATCATCGCCGGCCTGCAACGACAGATGCAGATGCGGCATCAGGCGCGGCTCGGTCGCAATTGCGCCGATCAGCGCATCATCCGCCTCGATGCTGTCAATCGACGAAATCCGCAGGCGCGCAAGATCGGGCACCAGCCGCAAAATGCGCATCACCAGATCACCAAGCCTTGGCAGCCCCGGCAAATCAGCCCCCCATGACGTAAGATCAACGCCCGTCAGCACCACCTCAAGAAAGCCCTTATCGACCAGCCGTTTGATCTGATCCACCACCACGCCCGCAGGCACTGACCGTGAATTGCCACGCCCGTAGGGAATGATGCAAAAGGTGCAGCGGTGATCGCAGCCGTTTTGCACCTGAACATAGGCGCGGTGGCGGCCAAAACCATCAATCAGGTGGCCTGCCGTCTCAACCACCGACATGATGTCATCAACCTGCACGCGTTCGGTTGTGCCAATCAGATCGGGCACGGCCAGTCCGGCCCACGTCGCCGCCTGCATCTTTTCGGTATTGCCGATCACGCGGGAAACTTCGGGCATGGCGGCAAATGTTTCAGGTTCGGTTTGTGCCGCACACCCTGTCACAATGATGGTGGCTGCAGGGTTTTCGCGCGACAGGCGGCGGATTTCTTGCTTGGCTTTGCGCACTGCTTCGGCTGTGACGGCGCAGGTGTTCACCACCACCGCATCGGTGATCCCGGCAGCCGCCGCCAATTCTTTCATCGCCTCGGTTTCATAGGCGTTCAACCGACAGCCCAGCGTGGCAAAAATCGGCGCGTTCATCGGTGCGCGGCCAGAAAAGCCGCCGACAAATGCCCGTCAAACACATGCGCCACCGGGCCAGTCAGCCAAACACCATCATCGCGCCAGTCCACTGACATTATGCCGCCATCCATCACCAGATCAACCTGCCGGCCGGTCAACCCCCGCAAATGCGCTGCCACCGCCGTGGCACAAGCGCCAGAGCCACAGGCAAGCGTCATTCCCGCCCCGCGTTCCCACACCCGCATACGCAGACGGTTGGGCCCAATTATGCTGGCGAATTCAACATTGGTGCGTTGGGGGTAAAGCGCGTCATGTTCATAGATCGGGCCAAGAGTGGCCAGATCAACTGCATCCGCATCCGGCACAAACATCACGCAATGCGGGTTTCCCATGCCAACCGCCACCGGGTCGCGCGGCAAGGGCAAATGCAGCACATCAACCGCACTGGCCAATGGCACCTGATCCCAGTCGCGCTGCGGATGCCCCATGTTCACAGAAACCCGGCTATCCGCCCCGCGCACGGCCTGCAAACCCCCGCGCGCTGTGGTCAGGTGAACGGCATCCTGCCCCAGCCCGCGCATGACATAATCGGCCACACAGCGCGTGGCGTTGCCACAAGCGCCAGCGCGACTGCCGTCATTGTTCCAGAAATCCAATGCAAAATCGGCATTGGTTGCGTCGCGTATCTCGGCCAGTTGATCAAAACCCACGCCCCGGTTTCGATCGCCCAGCGCCCGCGCCAACCTTTCGGTCATCACTGCCGCGCGGCCACGCGAATCGATGACAATGAAATCATTGCCCGCCCCATGCATCTTCATGAAGCCAATACCAGAATTGCCAACCGTGCTACCCATACGCGCCATATACGCCGCATCGCAGCTTTTTGCCAGAGGCCGACGTTTTGCCCTTGACCCTAGGGTGCGAAGTTCCTAATCACCGCGACAATTGTGGGCCGGTAGCTCAGCTGGTAGAGCAACTGACTTTTAATCAGTAGGTCTCGGGTTCGGATCCCGACCGGCTCACCATTATACGCACGGGCCTTGCTGGCAACAGCAGGGCCTGTTGTATCTTGGGATGGCTGGTTCAGGAAAAGCAAACCAGAACCCGAAGATAGATCGTAATCTTAAACCGCCATCGCCGGGCGCTTGTCCCAAATTCCCAAGACCGCCTCTAACGCGACACTGGCGCGCAAAACGCCCGCATCTTCAAACATCCGCCCGACGATTTGCACACCGATTGGCAGGCCCGTCGCCGTAAATCCGCAATTCACGCTGCTGGCGGGTTGTTGGGTCAGGTTGAACGGATAGCTGAAGGGCGTCCAGTTAACCCAGGCCTGCGGGCCAAGCGGGCCAGGCGACAATTGCCCTGCCCCAAACGCCGCTATGGGCATGGTAGGTGTGACCAACACGTCAAACCCCAGCATGAATTGTCGCATCCGCGCACCCAACGCGCCGCGGGCATTTTGTGCGGCGATATAAGTGTCCAAAGTTATGCCCGCGGCCCGGTCCAGCACAGCGGCCAATCCGGGGTCCAGCTTTCCCCAATCGGCGCGCGGAATATGGCCAAGCGCGTTGCGCGCGCCCACCCACCACAACACCGCAAACATTTCGGCAGGGTCATCAAATCCGGGATCAACTTCGATCACATCTGCCCCAAGATCGGCCATCAAACCAACCGCGCGACGCACCGCTTTTGCGATTTCAGGATCAACATCGACATAGCCCAATGTGGGTGAATAGGCGACGCGTAACCCCTTTATGCCGTTGTCCAAACCCGCCACAGCGGATCGCCCATCATAAGGTAAGGCATACCAATCGCGCGCATCTGGCCGGGAGATTGCATCCAGCATCAGGGCTGCATCGCGCGCCGTTCGGGTCATCGGCCCCACATGCGCGACCGTGCCAAACGGCGACAGCGGCCATGCGGGCACGCGGCCAAAGGAAGGCTTTAACCCAAACACGCCTGCAAAACTGGCGGGAATTCGGATAGAACCGCCGCCATCGGTGCCCAATGCCAAGGGCGCATAGCCTGCCGCCAAAGCCGCTGACGCACCGCCCGACGATCCGCCCGGCGTTTTGGTCAGATCCCACGGATTGCGCGTGATGCCGTGGCGAGGCGAGTCTGTGACGCCTTTCCAGCCAATTTCCGGGCTGGTGGTGCGCGCCATCAAAACCGCCCCCGCTTCACGCAGCCGCGCAACGCATGGGGCATCGTCGGTCCATGGCCCTTTGGCATCAACAGTCCACGACCCCCGCAGCGTGGGTTGGCCCATGGTCAGCAAGATATCTTTGATCAGCACAGGAACGCCGTCCAACGGCCCAAGTGCTGCCCCGGTGGCCCAACGGTGTGCGCTTGCCTGCGCTTGGGCCAACGCGCCTTCCCGGTCCACCAATACCAGCGCGTTTATCGCGGGGTCCAGCCGATCTGCCTGCGCCAAACAATCGCGCAACACGTCAACCGGGCTGAATTCCTTTGCGCCGAATCCAGCGGCCATTTCGACGGCGGTTTTCCAGTTCAAGTTTGTCATGTCAGCGTATCACCTCAAAACCCAACCCAAGTTAAAGCAGAGGTGCCAAACTGCCGCAAGAATCCTGATCTGTTTTGCACAGCGGCTGTGCAATCGGACCCTTTTCGCCCGCACCGCCGCTGCCTATGTCTAGTGCGGATACGTAAGGAACACCCAATGACGATAGAACTTGGCTTAGACACTTTTGGCGATGTCACACACGGGCCTGACGGCAAACTGCTGCCAATGCATCAGGTGTTGCGCGATGTTGTTGACCAAGCGGTTCTGGCCGATCAGGTGGGCGTATATTTCATCGGGCTTGGCGAACATCACCGCGATGATTTTGCCATTTCCGCGCCCGAGATCATTCTGGCGGCAATTGCGTCGCGCACCGAACGGATCAAACTTGGCACTGCCGTTACGGTGCTGTCATCTGATGATCCGATCCGCGTGTTTCAACGCTTTTCCACCCTGAACGCGCTGTCCAATGGCCGGGCCGAGGTGATCCTTGGGCGCGGGTCGTTCACCGAAAGTTATCCGTTGTTTGGCCTGAACATGGATGACTATGAGGTTCTGTTCGAAGAAAAGCTGGACATCTTTGCCAAACTGGTGCGCCAACCGTCGCTGACGTGGTCCGGCCAAACCCGCCCATCGCTGACCGATCAGATCGTTTATCCGCCGCTGTCACCGCAGGGCCTGACCACATGGGTCGGCGTCGGTGGCAGCCCGGAATCGGTGGTGCGGGTGGTGCGCCAGGATCTGCAACTGATGCTGGCGATCATTGGCGGCGATCCGCGCCGTTTTGCCCCCTATATTGACCTGTATCACCGCGCCTGCGTGCAACTGGATCGCCCTGTGCGCCCGATTGGCGTGCATTCACCGGGGTTTGTGGCGGCCACCGATGAAGAGGCCATTGAAACCTTGTGGCCGCATTACCAAACCATGTTTGGCCGCATCGGCCGCGAACGCGGCTGGCCGCCTTCGACCAAGGAACGCTATCTGGACGAGGTGAAAAACGGCTCGCTTTACGTCGGCTCCCCGCAAACCGTTGCCCGCAAAATCGCCGCCACCATGCGTGATTTGAAAATCCAGCGGTTTGATATGAAATATTCCACCGGCCCCGTGCCACATCTCGCCCTGATGACCTGCATCAGGCTGTATGGCGAACAGGTGATCCCGATGGTGAAGGAATTGTTAAAGAGTTAACTAAAATCGGATGGTCAATTGTCGTCCCTCAAGTCAAACGCCTGCTAAACCCTGAACCCTTCAGGCACCGCATCGCGCCCGTCCAACACCAGATCAACCATCACTTCGGCCACTTTCGGGGCCATGCCAAAGCCGATCTTGAACCCACCATTGGCCACAAAATGCCCCGCTCGCCCCGGCCAGGCCCCCAGCAGCGGGGCGCGGGATTTGGCGCGGGGACGGACGGCGGCCCAGCGTGCCACAACCGGTGCCCCCTCTAACACCGGCAATGCCGCCACCGCGCGGGCGTGCAGGGCATCACTTTGGGCATCCACCAAGGTTGCATCATGCCAGCTGTTTTCCGACGTTGATCCGATTGCTACCGTGCCATCGCTATGTGGCACGACATGCAGCCCATCGACGAAAATCTGCGCCAAGCCGCCGGCATCATACCGCAGCGACAGTGCCTGCCCCTTCACGCCATCGCCCATCGCCCGGCCCAGACTCGCGCCCAACGCCGCAAGACCCGCCACGCCGGTGGCCCAAACAACGGCCCCTTCGTCAGCCGCGTCGCCAATTATCACGTCACCGCCATTGGCGCGGATTGCCGCGACCAGAACCGCCAGCGCCGCTTGGGGCTGTATCCGCGCACTTAACGTATCTTGCACCAGCCAACCCGCGGGCGACACTGGTTCCCACGCATCCCCTGTCACCGGAATGACCCGCCATTCCGCAGCACCACGCCACAGCGATTGCGCCGACACTGCCCGCGCCCGCGCTAAATTCAGGGCATCTGTATCGGTCAAAGGCTGCAGCCGCCCAAGGCGCGCATAGCCTGACGATAACCCTGACGCGGCTTCGGCCATTGCCCACCAATTTGCTGCCATCAGCAAGCTGTCCAGTTGAAACGCCTTTTTCGGATTCCATGTCTCTGGCACATGCGGGCACAATGCGCCGACCAATCCGCCGGATGATCCTGCGCCAATGGCTTGGGTTTCCACCAGCCGCACGCGTGCCCCCCGCTGCACGGCAGCCCACGCAATCGACAGTCCAAAGATACCGCCGCCGCGCACTGTCAGATCAACCCTTGCCAATCACCGCCCCCTTGCGCATGGTCCGCCCGTTGCGATCTGGCCCAGTATTTCGGTGAAACGGGCCTGCTAAATCGCACAATTCGCGGTGATCAAAGGCATAAGACAAATGACGGGCAGCGAACAGGCCAGTGATCAAGGCTGCGGGCTGACTTGGAAGGACGGTATCGTTCCTATATCTGACCGCTTTGATGATCCCTATTTCTCGATGCACGATGGCTTGGCCGAAACGCAGCACGTCTTTCTGGGCGGCAACGACCTGCCCGCGCGCCTGCGCCCCGGATTTCACATCGCCGAATTGGGCTTTGGCACTGGCCTGAACCTGCTGGCAACCCTGATGATCTGCCCAACCGATACCCCGATCCGCTTTACCAGTTTTGAGGCATACCCCCTGTCCGCCCCTGACATGGACCGCGCTTTGATGGCCTTTCCCACCGCACATGCCATCGCCGGCCCACTGCTGGCCGCATGGGCGCAGGGGACAACCTGCTTTGATCTTGGCCCTATCCGCGTGAACGTGATCATCGGTGATGCGCGTGACACATTGCCCAAATGGGACGCGCAG
The DNA here is from genome assembly GCA_031384605.1 of Cypionkella sp. Lineage (GTDB taxonomy): Bacteria > Pseudomonadota > Alphaproteobacteria > Rhodobacterales > Rhodobacteraceae > JANNAT01. The sequence continues at coordinate 48,984 of JANNAT010000137.1, read as the reverse complement.
GCCGATGTATGGTTTCTTGACGGGTTTTCCCCCGCCAAGAACCCAGACCTTTGGTCGCCTGATATGATGGCCGACGTCGCCCGCCATACCGCACCCGGCGGCAGTTTTGCCACCTATACTGCCGCAGGCCACGTGCGCCGCGCGTTAGATCAAGCCGGCTTTGACCTGGTCAGACGTCCGGGCCACGGCCGCAAACGCCACATGACAACGGGACAACTGCGATGATCCAAAACAATCGCAAAGGCATCTGGCTGATGATCGCCGCTGTTGCCAGCTTTGCAGCACAAGACGGATTTTCGCGCCACTTGGCAGAAAGCTATAACACTTTGATGGTGGTGATGGTGCGCTATTGGGTGTTCGCAGGCTTTGTAACGATCCTTGCCTTGCGCCGCCCCGAGGGGTTTCGCGCGGCCATCGCGTCAACCCGCATTGGCGCGCATATTGCGCGGTCTGTGCTGCTGGTGACCGAGATTTGCATCATCATCTGGGGCTATACCCTGATCGGGTTGATCGAAAGCCATGCTATTTTTGCCATCTGCCCGCTGCTGGTGGTGGCAATGTCTGGCCCGGTTCTGGGCGAGAAAATATCCCTGCGCCGCTGGATTGCCGTGGCCGCCGGATTGCTGGGCGTGCTGATCATCTTGCGCCCCGGCTCGGGCGTATTCTCATGGGCATCCCTGCTGCCTTTAGCAGCCGCTGTGATGTTCGCCGCCTATTCCGTGCTTACCCGCCTGACCACGCGCGGCGAGCCGACGTTTCCTGCATTTTTCTGGCCGGGCGTGATCGGCGCAGTCATGATGACGGGGATCGGCCTGCCTTATTGGGAAATCGTCAGCCCCGCCGACTGGGTGTTTCTGGGCATCTATGCCGCCATTTCGGTATTGTCGCATTGGTTGCTGTTGAAATGCTATGAGATGGCCGAAGCGTCATCGGTGCAGCCTTTCGCGTATTTGCAGATCGTATTTGTCTCAATCATCGGTTTGACGGTTTATGACGAAACGCTGGCCTTGCCCGTGATTATCGGCACCGCCTTGATAGTTGCCGCAGGAATTTATGCTTTGTGGCAAGATCGACCTGCAGCGCAAACCCACCAGGCCGGTTAGGCGTTGTTGTGGGTGTTTACGGCGTCGCAATCTATGCGACCAACGGGGCTTGTCCGTTCGAAATGCTTTGATGCGCCTCAATCTCGGCCTCCAGTTCTGCCATCTGCTCACCGCCAGCCATCAGATCGCTGATTTCTTCGCGGGTTTTTTTCCCTTTTTGAAATTCGCTGCGATTGCCCCCCGGATCAACACCGCAAAATGGTCGCCCACGGCCATGGCGTGCATCACCTGATGGGTGATGAAGATCACCGCCAATCCGCGCTGCTTGGCTTCATTCACGATGCGCAGAACATGGGCGGCCTGTTTCACGCCCAAGGCCGCAGTCAGTTCATCCAATATCAGCACCCGCGCGCCAAAATGCACCGCCCGCGCGATTGCCAGTGATTGCCGTTCCCCACCTGACAGCCCGCCCACTAGCCTGTCACCATCGGTGATCCGGGCGATGCCCAGATCCTGCACGGCCTTCACCGCGATGGCATTGGCCCGCGTGCGGTCAAAGATTTTGAACGGCCCCCAGCCGCGGGTTGGTTCCACGCCCACAAAAAAGCTGCGCCCGATAGACATCAGCGGCAACGTGCCGCCAAACTGATGCACAGTGGCGATGCCATGATCTGACGCATCGCGCGGACTTTGGAACGCGACGGGCTTGCCATCCAGCTCGATCACGCCAAAGGTCGGCTTGTGAACGCCCGAAAGCAGCCGGATCACCGTAGATTTACCCGCCCCATTGTCGCCCAAAAGGCAAAGTACCGCACCCGCGCCAGTTCCAAGAAAATGTTGCAACACGTCTATCGGACCAAATGATTTACTGATGTTCGTCAGTTTCAGTAAGGGCGCGGTCATGACTTGGCCCTTCCTTTTGCCGAATAGCTTGACGCCATCTTGCGGAAGGTATTGTTCATCAACACCGCCAGCCGCAGCAGAACGCCGAAGGTCAGGCTGGCCCAGTTGCTGTCAAACGGGGTGTGGTAGATGGCCTGATTGACGATGGCAAAGGTCAGCGTGCCCAGGAATATGCTAACAACCGATCCGTAGCCGCCGATCAACAAGACACCCCCCACAACCATCGCAATGATGGCGTTGAAGATAAAGGATTGGCCTGCCGAGACTTGCGCCGAGTTATACAAGATGGCTTGGCTCAGGCCCACAAAAGCCGCACTGACACCGCTGCACATGAACAAGATGATCGTCAGGCGTTCTGTTGGAATGCCTTCGTTGCGGGCAGAAACCTTATCGCCACCCATCGCGAAAATCCAGTTGCCGTATCCAGTTGCCGTATTTGGTATAGTGCAGGATGAACCAAAACAGGGCAGCAGCAGCCATCCACCACAGGATGGTGACCTGATAGCTGCCGCCGATGAAGTGGCCCAGAAAAAACTTGGCCTCTGGGCCGCTTTGATGGCCACGCTGGTGGTGCCCGTCAGCAATACCGACAGGCCCAGCGTCAGGCCCGCCACAGCAAACAACGTGCCCAAAGTGACGATAAACGATGGCACCGCTGTGCGCACCACCAAGACACCGTTGATAACCCCCACAAGCGCGCCCAGTGCCAAAGCCGCCAGTATGCCCAGCCAGATCGGCCCATCGTAATGCCCGGAAATGATGGCAATGGTCATCGACGACGCCAGGATCATCGACCCGATCGAAATATCCAGTTCCCCTGCGATCATCAAAAGACCAATCGGAAAAGCGATGATACCCAAAGAGGCCGCGACGTTCAGCCAGCTGGCAGCCCCGGTCAGCGAGGCGAAATTGCTGCCACCAAAGGCTCAGAAAAACAGGAATACCGCCACAAGACAAGTAACGACCCGGTTTCCGGCCTGTGCAAAAGAGGACCGAATGAAAAGCAGCTGGTCTGGTTTTCCGTCATGGCAATCCCGACTTGAAAAAAGTGGTTTGTCTGGCCCAAGGATAGCACCCTGACCCAGACTGTTGCAGAAATTTCGTTTACCGGAACCCGGCCGCAGCGCCTGCGATGGTCGCGTCAACATTGGCGGCATCCACAATGCCCGGCCCCGTCAGAACCGGCGACGATGCAATGGCCGTGCCAAAGCTGACATAGGCATCGGCCATCGACACGGCGAGAAAGCCTTGCAGCCACGGCTGTTGATCCACCGCAAACAGCTGCGTGCCAGCCTTGATGCGGTCAAGACCCGCGCCGTCCCTATCAAACGGCGCAAGGGCAACCGTTGCCATCACACCTGCTTGTTCAATCCCGATGGCCGTTGCGTTGGCATCGGCTGCTGAAATGGTGACAACACCGGTGATGGTCGGATCTTTCAGCAAGGTGGCCTTGATCGCTTCGGCAACGGCTGTTGGATCACCGAATGCCGATGCGGGCAGGGGCAGTTGGGTGGACACGCCGCCTTCTGTCACGATGCCATCCGACACACCTTTGCAGCGGTCTTCAAGGTTCTGCGCGCCCGGAACGGTGTTCACGCAGATCACGTTCTTGGCGTTATGGCCGCTGAAATAGGCGCCCGCGGCCAGACCTGCGGCATATTCTTCGTTGCCGATATCGTTAATAGCGCCCAGTTCCTTGGCCTTGTCGGCACCGCCCGCGTTATACAAGATCACCGGAATGCCAGCCGCCATCGCGGCCTTGATTGCCTCATCCTGTGCGTCAGGCACCCAGTTTTGCACGGCGATCACCGACGCACCTTGGAAAATTGCGGTGCGCACAAGGTTTGCCACGTCGCCGCCGATGTTGTCATAGGTTTGCAGTTGCAGGTAATTTACCGTGCCGCCATGGGCTGCGACAACCAAAGTGGCATCATCAATGCCCTTTTTGACCTTGGCAAAGAAGGGATCATCAGATTTGCCATCAACCACAGCAAAGCTAACGCCTTCGGCCAGAACCGCCCCTGCGCTAAAGGCCAAGACGGATGCCATCAGGGCCGCCTTCAGGATATGCTTGGTTTTCATTTCTACGTCTTTGCCTTGCTGCCGCCATCGGGCGGAATCCAATTCCATTGACAGTTTATACAGGGCTTTGATGGACGTTTGGGGCCAATCTGCCCGGTTTAATGGGTGGTGTTTGGTGTCAGGGGCCTGCGTCCAGTTTGGCCTTTTTGCGTTGGTATCTGGCATCCATCTGCGCCTCGCCCGCCGGGCTGCCGTCATGCCAGGTGCCGAAAATCCGGTCAAAGGGCATCAGCCCGTCGGCATAGTTCACTTCGAAATGCTTGTGATGCAAGGAATGCGCATAGGCGTGGCTGTCGGCGGCTGTTTCTCCGACTTCGATCTTGTCAAAGCCGATATGGCCTACCACCGCACCCGTTCCGGTGACTTGCAAATGATACAGCATCAGCATGGGATGCGACGGCAACACCAGATGGATCAGCACGTCAGAGAAATACAAAAGAAGTTCCACCGGATGCATCGACAGCGAAGACCACGGGCTGGGATTTACCGAATTGTGGTGCACCGAATGCACCCATTTGTATAAAAAAGGGGTGTGGATCAGACGATGGATGACGTAAAAATGTGCCTCATGGAACGCCGGGATCAACAGGCCCAAGACAATCAGGGCCACTGGATGATCGCCAAACGTGGCCCAGGGCCCCCCAGCCATGCGCCCATGCGTAAAGCATGGCCACTTCATAAGCCGTCCATATCGGCACTCCGGTGCCAAAACAACGGATCATGTTGTCGATGTTCTGGCTTTTGAACAGGAACACGTCGGATGGCTTGTCCGCCGGAAACACACCGTTAAACTTGAACCGCGCCCGTTGGGCGCGGCGGATGTAAAGCCGCAGCTCTAACGCGCCGTAAAGCGCAAATACCAGAACCGAATTGCGCAAAAGGATAAAGCCAATCCATTGCCAACCCAACGTCTGAAGCGTTTCTTTTGAGAGGGTCAGATAGGCCCAAGTGATCAACCCAAGCACCATGAACAGGGCGTTCCACGGCAAAAAGTAATGCGGCAGCCATGGCAGAAGCTTTAACGGGCGGGGCGGCCAGACAAACACCGGGGCGGGTGCCAAATGCGTATTTGGCGTGTAATCGCCCCGTTTGTTGCGTTTGCCGAACTTGATATCGTCCATCTATGTCAGTCCCCCGCACATCTTGTCGTGACCGCAAAACAGCCGCAGTTGATGATTGGTATTTTTATACCGACGGGAATCGGTTTGGCTTAGCCATTACATCAAAACTGACATATTTTCCCTCAAATCTGGCATATTTTGCAGCCGCAGAAATGAAAGATTCATTCAGTTGGGGTGCGATCTGAAAGCAAGTCCGGTAATCTGATCCACACTGTCGGCCAGCCATTCCGCCATCTGCTGGCGCAATGCAAGGGCGCACGCGGGCTGGAAGGCGCAAGGATCAGGGCCAGTATTGCCGTTTACCGATCGTGCAATGGCCACCAAACGGCTGCCACCGGCATTCCACAGACCCGCAATGCGCGCAGTCATCGCCAATTGCTGGTCGGCAAAATGCCCGGTGAACATCACCGCCTGCCGCACGCCGAACGCTGCCAGACGCCGCAAGGTAAACATCAAAATCGCGGCAATTTCATCAGGCCCCGGCATCATCACGGTCCAGGGATCATCGCCACGCCCGCCGCCCATGCCCCACCAAAGTGGCGGATAAACCAGCCCGCCGGCAATTTCGCGGCATCCAGACACAGCCCATGCGCCTGCACCCCGTCCAAGCCAACAGGCAAATGATGGCTGTGATATTCAATCGTGCCCAAAGGCAGCCAGATGCGCGGGCACTCGGCCATCGCCGTCGCAATCTGACCGGGCCGCAACAGTTCCAACTGGCGCATCACCGCCCCCTGTTGATAAAAATTGCGCGGCCAGACAAGGGCCGCAAGCGCGGCTTTCAGATCCGCCGCAAAGGCCGCACCATCGCTGTAGGCCACATTCATATTCACCTGATCGGGGTTCAACATGCCGGGAACAACACAAGACAGTTCCGGGCACGACAGCACATATCGCATCGCGGCTTCGGCCAGCGTTGGGTAATGGGGCGCACACAAATCCTTAAGCGCCCGCATCCGGGCAAGCGTTTCGGTAAAGCGATCATCCCCGAAAAAGCTGTGCAGGAACAGAACCTTCTGGGAAACCCACATGGCTGTGTTCGTCCCAATGCCCGACCAACGACCCCGAATCCAAAGGCACCCGCGCGATAAAACCTTGGGTGCCTGCACCGGCCTTGAACAAATCCCCCGCCGGACGCTGTTCAAACAGGTTCAGCACCACCTGTTGGCTGGCCACCAACCCCAACCGCGCCAGATCGACCCCGTCTTGGCGACGGTAATCGCGGATCGACACACCGATCTGGTCAATTTTTCCTTCAATCCGAAGGGCATTCAACGTTTCCAGCCAATCCAGTTCTTCAACGCCTGAGGCGATCCAGGAATGCAGTTGAAACAAATCAATCCGCTCCAGTTGCAAGCGTTGCAAAGCCGCATCGACCATTCTTCGCAAAAACTACGCCGGGTATCGCCCGCGCATCTGCGCGGCGCGTCATCATCCGGGGCGGGCCATTCTACGGGGCTGGGTTTTGGTGGCCACATAAATCTTGTGACCCTGCCATGCCTTCAACGCATGGCCGATCACCTCTTCCGAATGGCCGTTGCCATCAATATACGCCGTATCGACGAAATTCACGCTACAATCAAACGCATGGTGCAAAGTGCGGATCGACGCTGCATCATCTACAACACCCCAATCGCCGCCAAGCTGCCACGGCCCGAAGGCGATCTCGCTGACCTGCCAGCCGGTGCGCCCGAAGGTGCTATACTTCAAGTCTATGACTTTCAGCGATAATTTTGCCAAGCGGCCTGGATGTTTTCGGCCGTGTAGATATCAAACCCAATGAGGGGCTGGCCAGGCAGAAGGCCTGTTGTCGCGTCGCACATCGCATCCATTGCCTCTTGGATCATCCGCGCGGTTGGATGGGCAATCACCATGGTTAAAATGCCATCAATCAACCCGGTACGGGTTGGTTCCATCATTTCATGGCCTACGACCACCAACTTGCCCGCCCGACCCGAGGCTGCAATCGCCTCCATCGCCCCGGTAATCCCGCCCCCTGACAGGTATAGCCCCACAAGATCAGGCGCGCGCGCGAGTAAGTCTTCTGTCACTTCTCGGACCACCCGGCGGTCTTCAAACGTGGAAATCGGCTCCAGCAGCGTAAATTCGCCGCCATGTTCGCGAAAATAGCTGCGAAATCCCGTCTCGTTCATTTCCTGACAGCGGTAGCGGTGATTTTCCACCAGAATGCCGACGCGCCCCGGCACCTTGCACAGACCTGCAATCGCCCATCCCGCGGTGCGCCCCACTTTCCAATTATCCAACCCACATACCCCGTGCCGCATGCAGCGGTCAGGCTCGATATCAACCCAAAGGCGGGAATATGGCGCGCGGCCAACGCCGCTATCGCCCGCGTAATGCGCGGATGTTCAGCGAAGATCGCTGCAATGGCGTCAACGCGGTCTCCCATATCCAACAACCGGGCCGCAACGGCTTCGGGGGCCAGATCGTTCATATGCTCGACCACCACCTGAACCCCTGGGCCCACATCCAGCGCCGCATCGGCCAAAGCACTGGCAAGTATCTGGTAATACGGCCGATTGGATTGTTGCAACAAGAACCCCAGCCGCGTGATGGGCCGCCCAACTCCAAGGCGTTCGCGCAAGGCTGGCGTGGCGTAAAACCCGATCGCCTCGGCTGCCGCCAAAACCTTGTCGCCGGTGGATTTGCGCACCGGATGTCGTCCATTCAGGATACGGTCGAAGGTAGAGACCGAGACGCCCGATGCCTGAGCAAAATCAGCGATGGTGGACCTGCGGGTCAGACGCACGCCTGACGGAATCATTCATTTCCGCGAAGACGTTTTGACAGTTTTGACATTTAATGCGTCACCTTCATAAAGTGTCCACATCAGATGATTTTTCAATGGAGTATCTGTTTCAGCCACGTCGGTCACAGTGATCGGCAGGCCGGGTTCTGGGTGAACATAAGAAATTTCGCCTATACGAAAGGCAAAGGGTTGCGGTTCGCGATAAACCCATCGCGCTTTTATGGTGACCCCGGCGTGATTCGAACACGCGGCCTACGGTTTAGGAAACCGTCGCTCTATCCGGCTGAGCTACGGAGCCACGCGCCTTACATGCGCCAAAATACGCGGCGGTTGCAACTGGTTGCGTAAGTTGAAAAAGTAAGGGGGAGCGAATTTTTGGCCCACCGCCCCCCCCTTAGGGCCTGCGCGAAGATACAAATAGAGTGTTCCGTACGCAGATATTCGCCAGCCTTTCGACTGTTACCGCTAACATAGCGATCTATCTTGGCTTGGACAAGGGCGTGTTTTAGCGCTACCAAAGGGAACCCAATACAGGCAACCGATGTGAGCAAACCTATCAACGCCAATCCTCGCCGCACTTTAACACTGCGCGACGTATCCGAAGCCTCGGGTGTCAGTGAAATGACGGTCAGCCGGGTGCTGCGCGGACGGGTCGATGTGGCAGAACCAACCCGCATTCGCGTGCGAGAGGCGGCGCGCGCCTTGGGCTATGTCCCCAACAAGATCGCGGGTGCCTTGGCCAGTCAGCGGGTCAATCTGGTGGGCGTGATTATCCCATCGCTGTCGAACATGGTGTTCCCCGAAGTGCTGACAGGCGTGTCAGAGATTTTGGATAATACGGGCCTGCAACCTGTTGTAGGCGTTACAAATTATTCGCCTGAACGCGAAGAGCGGGTGCTGTATGAAATGTTGTCTTGGCGGCCCTCGGGCGTTATTTTAGCCGGGCTGGAACATACCGATGCCGCACGTGCGATGCTGGCGCAGGCGGGAATTCCAGTTGTCGAGATTATGGATATTGACGGCGCGCCGGTGGACAGCGCCGTTGGTATTTCGCATCGCCGCGCGGGGCGGCAGATGGCCGAGGCGATTATCGCGGCAGGCTATCGCAACATCGCGTTTCTTGGCACGATGATGCCTGATGATCACCGCGCCCGCAAACGGCTGGAAGGGTTTGAAGAGGCCTTGTCCAAGGCAGGTCTGGCCCTTGTGGACCGCGAGTTTTATTCAGGTGGATCTGCCCTGTTGAAAGGCCGCGAGATGACCGAGGCGGTGTTAACCCGCAGCCCAAAGGTAGATTTTCTGTATTATTCCAATGACATGATCGGCGCGGGCGGGCTTTTGTATTGCTTGCACAAAGGGCTGGATGTGCCGGGACGGGTTGGATTGGCGGGGTTCAACGGTGTAGAATTATTGGATGGTTTGCCGATCAAGCTGGCGACGATGGATGCCTGCCGCCTTGAAATCGGCCGTCGCGCCGCCGAAATTATTGCAGGCAAGCGCGCCGTTGAAGGGCAAGGCGAGGTGATCGAGCTGTTTCCAACCCTGCAGACTGGTGACACCATCCGCTAGAATGGTGCGCGTAAACGCACACCCTACCCGCAATGCCAGACATCGGTTGGGTTGAAACACCGGACGCTCCGCGGGGAGGTATTTGGACCAAAGTGAAAAGTCTGGTGCATCACGTGGCTGTCATATTACAGAGTGGCCGCCAACCGCGCACCCTGGTCAATCGCGCGTTTGGCATCCAGTTCGGTGGCCACATCAGCACCGCCGATGACATGCGCCGCAATGCCCGCCGCTGCCAATTGATCGGTAAGGCTGCGGTCAGACAGTTGCCCCGCACACAGCACGACATCATCAACTTCGATCAATTCTTCCACGCCATCGCGCGCAATCACCAAACCCTGCTTTGTGATGGCACGATACTCGACCCCTCCGATCATCTTGACCCCCTTCATCTGCAACGCCGCGCGATGAATCCAGCCCGTGGTTTTGCCCAACCCCCGCCCCGGCTTTTCAGCGCGGCGTTGCAGCAGCCAAACCTGCCGAGCGGGCGCGTCGGGCACGGGTTCAACCAAACCGCCGGGCACATCCGCCGGATCGCCCACACCCCATTCACGTTGCCAAAGCGGCAGATCAGTTGTCGGGCTGTGCCCGGCCTGCACCAGAAATTCAGCCACATCAAAGCCGATGCCGCCTGCCCCAATAATCGCCACGCGGCGGCCAACGGCCCCGCCTTGCAACACCTCGCGGTATCCTAACGCGCGGTCTTGACCGGGAATTCCCGGATCGCGCGGCGTGACGCCAGTGGCGACAATCACCTGATCAAAGCCGCGCAGATCATCCACCGATGGCTCTGTCCCGAGGCGCAGCGTGATGGCAGACCGCGCAACCGATCCTGCAAACCAATCGACCAGGCCGTGAAACTCTTCCTTTCCCGGCACTTGACGGGCAAGGTTCAACTGGCCTCCCAGCTTATCTGCGCGTTCAAACAGCGTGACGATATGGCCCCGCTGCGATGCCACCAAAGCCGCCATCAAACCCGCAGCCCCGGCCCCAACCACGGCCACAGTTTTCGGCAGGGGGGCCGGATCATAAGATAAAACCGTCTCGTGACAGGCGCGCGGGTTCACCAGACAAGATGAAAGCTTGCCCGAAAACGTATGGTCCAGACAGGCCTGATTGCAGGCGATACAAGGGGCGATTTCGGCGGCACGGCCCGTGGCGGCTTTGATCACAAAGTCCGGATCGGCCAGAAATGGCCGTGCCATCGACACCATATCGGCGGCCCCTGATGCCAGCAGCCCTTCGGCCACATCGGGCGTGTTGATCCGGTTCGAGGTGATCACCGGGATCGAAACCATCGGGCGCAACCGGGCTGTCAGGTGCGCAAAGGCCGCGCGCGGCACCGAAGTGGCAATCGTGGGCACCCGCGCTTCGTGCCAGCCAATGCCGGTGTTCAGCATCGTGGCCCCCGCCGCCTGCACCGCGCGGGCCAGCAAAACCACCTCATCCCATGTTGATCCGTTCGGGATAAGGTCAATCAGCGAAATTCGATAAATCAGGATGAAATCGTTGCCCACCGCCGCGCGGACGCGGGCCACAACTTCGACCGGCAGCCGCATCCGGTTGGCATAATCGCCGCCCCAATCATCGCTGCGCCGGTTGGTATGTGTCACCAGAAACTGGTTCAGAAAGTATCCTTCCGACCCCATCACTTCGACCCCGTCATAGCCTGCTTCGCGCGCACGAACGGCGGCGATGACGATATCGGTGATTTGCTTTTCAATGCCGTCTGCGTCCAATTCGCGCGGCACAAAGGGCGAGATTGGCGATTTTATCGCCGAAGCCGACACGCAATCCTTGCTATAGGCATAGCGACCAGCGTGCAAAATCTGCATCGCGATCAGACCACCTGCGGCATGCACCCTGTCAGTCACGATACGATGATTGGCGATGTCTTGCGCAGTGTAAAGCCCCGCCGCGCCGGGAAACACACCGCCTTCTGCATTAGGGGCCATGCCGCCTGTCACCATTAACGCAACGCCGCCGCGCGCGCGGGTGGCATAAAATTCCGCAACGCGGTTCCAATCGCCGGTTTCTTCTAACCCTGTGTGCATCGACCCCATCAAAACGCGGTTTTTCAAGGTGAGGTGGCCCAGATCAAGCGGGGCAAGAAGATGGGGATAGGGCATGGGCAGGCATCCTTTGATTGGCGTCAGGATGACTGTTTGGGCGACCTCTGTCACGGGCAACGCGGCGTCACCTTTGGTCGGGTTTCAGGAAACGGTTTCCAGACAATGCCGCCGAAACGCGCGTTTCAGCATATCCAGTTCGGCCCGCAGCAGATCAACCTCGGCGCGCATGTCATCTTCCATCGCAACACCGGTGATGATGGTGAAATGTTCCAGCCGCGCACCCGTTGTTTTATCCTGAATTAAAAACGTCTGCACACCTTCGGTTAAAAGTTCAACCGGAATGGGCACCCGCACCAGCCAGTCGCCCGCCCGATCCGGGATGGCGGCAACAGTTACCCCCGGCACGGCAATTTCCAGATGCAGCACGTCAAGCATTGGCGCGCCAGTGGAACCCGTCAGAACGCCTTCCCAAACCCCGGCGCGGATACGTGTTTTGGTCAGTTTAGACTCGGACATCACAGGCCTATAATTCTGCGCGCGGGCGGCGGCTGAAGGTTACATCGCGCAAGATGATCTGGTTCATTTCCGGGCCTTCAAAAATCAGATCCACCCACAGCCGTTCGACCCGCTTTTCATTCATCTTGGAATAGGCCAGATCAAATTCAACCATCACCTCTTCTTCGTTCAGGGGCAATTCGCGGACAATCTGTTCCACATTCGGCCCGTGTTTGATGTTCAGCCGTGCAAAGATTTCCAAGGGCTTTTCCATCTCAACGATGACATCCAACCGCAGCACATGCTTTTGTTTCAACCCGCGCGCGGCGTCTTCGGGCAGATCAACGACCAACGACAGAAACGATCCGTCAAAACGAAACACATCCATGCGAAAGCCGAACGGCGCAATATCGGCCGCACGCGTGTTGCGAATTTGGCGGACGGTCAGTTCGGTGCGGCGGCAATCGTGAAAGATCGTGGTCCCGTCATAGATCAGCGCCTTGCCCGGAACGCTGGCAAAACCGGGAACCGGAATCGGGCCTTTCCACAGTTCTGGCCGCCAAGCCCAATCGGTGCCCAGCGGTTTGCGGATCACGTTGGGGCCGATCACAGGCAGCGCAAGCCGATGTTCGGCCTGATGGATCACCCGGTCAAGATTGCGGCGCAAGGCCCGCGCGCGGGTACGCAAGCTGCGCAAACCGTCTAACGAACTGGTAGCAGCCTGATCGCCCGCCATGCCCCAGCGGCGCAAAACGCGCTGATACAGCAACCTGTCGATCAACCCGGACATCAGCCCTGCCATAAACCCCAACCCAGTGATTGTTTCATAATTGGAAACGCTTCTTTATTGCCGCAAAACGGTTAATACTCCACCCCGAAGGCGGCACCCGCGTAAATTGTTTTTCGGACGGTCAAAAAGGCCGCGTCATGTGCCGGATGGATTGGCTTTGCGCAGGGCCGTCAGCACGCTTTCCAGCACTTTGCGGCTGTCTGCGGCGGTCAGCGGCAATTCCGGCGTGCCCGTGGCAGAAACGGTTACCAGCCGCCCCTTTATCCCAATCACTGCGCGCCAGTATTCGCCAGCCCGGCGATCTTGCAAATGCAAATAGAACGCATCGCCGACGCCCAACGTCTCGATAACCTTGATATCCGACGCCCGGCCATCGCGGCTAAGTGTTGCGCGACCTTGGGACGACGTAAAGAACCCCGCCAAAGCCGCACCACCCGCCGTCATGACCCCTGCCGACGCGGCCTGCCCGATCGACACCGAAACCAGAGCCGGAATTGCCTTGGCGCCGTCGTTGCAGCGGCCCATCAGAATAACTGCGTTGTCGCCGCGCTCGCGGCTGGCACTGCCATCAATGCAATAGCCCGGCGGCACGCCGATTTGCAGCGCCCCGCCCAAGACGGGCGCGGACCGCGAAGACCCGATGCCGGTTTGCGGCACGCAGCCCGCGACGATGCCTGCCGCGACTACAGCGCCGACAATGGCTTTATTGATCCATATAAACATGTTTTTCGGCCTTCGCTCCGGGATGGGTCACTGCACCCCAACGCGCGCCGCCAACCAATTTGGCAAACTTCCAGATGGCACCCGTTTCATACTGGGTGGCACGGGGGCCAGCCCATGCCGTCTTGCGCGCGGCCAGTTCGGCGTCGGTCAGCGCCACCGACAATTCCCCCGTCAACGCGTTCAGCGTGATCATATCGCCATTTTGCAGCAGCGCGATCGGCCCGCCATGGGCCGCCTCTGGCCCGACATGGCCCACGCAGAACCCGCGCGTTGCCCCGCTAAAACGGCCATCGGTGATAAGGGCGACTTTCTTACCCATGCCTTGACCCGAAAGGGCGGCAGTGGTTGACAGCATCTCGCGCATGCCCGGCCCACCGGCGGGGCCCTCGTTGCGGATCACCAGAACCTCGCCTTCCTTATATTCGCGCGCTTTCACGGCGGCGAACGCGTCTTCTTCGCATTCAAACACGCGGGCGGGGCCGCTGAACACCTGTTCCGCTGGCGTCATACCGGCAACTTTGACAATAGCGCCATCGGGGCAGATGTTGCCGCGCAAGCCCACCACACCGCCGGTTTTGGTGATCGGGGTGGCGGCAGGGTAAATCACCCGGCCATCAGCCTCACCTGTGATTTGCTCCACCTCTTCGCCCAATGTCTTGCCTGACGCCGTGATGCAATCGGTGTGCAACATGCCGATTTTCATCAGCTCTTTCATCACCACAGGCACGCCGCCGACTTCATACAGGTCTTTGGCCACGTATTTCCCGCCGGGCCGCAGATCGACGAAATAGGGCGTGTCGCGCATGATCTCGGCCACGTCGAACAGATCGAAATCAATGCCAGCCTCATGCGCCATCGCCGGCAAATGCAGCGCCGCGTTGGTGGACCCACCCGTGCAAGCCACCACACGGGCGGCGTTTTGCAGGGATTTCAGGGTTACAATATCGCGCGCACGAATGTTTTTCTCGATCAGGTTCATCACGGCCACGCCAGATGCTTCCCCATATTGATCACGGGATTCGTAGGGGGCAGGCGCGCCGCTGGAATTCAGCAACGCCAACCCAATCGCCTCGGACACGCAGGCCATCGTGTTGGCGGTGTACTGCGCACCGCAAGCGCCTGACGATGGGCAAGCCACGCGCTCCATGATTTCCAACTCTGCCAGACTCATCGTGCCAGCCTGCACCTTACCGACGGCTTCGAACATATCCTGCACGGTGATATCCTGGCCCTTATAGCGGCCCGGCAGGATTGATCCGCCGTAGATGAACACCGACGGCACGTTCAGCCGGATCATTGCCATCATCATGCCGGGCAAGGATTTATCGCAGCCCGCCAGCCCCACAATGGCATCATAACAATGCCCGCGCATCGTAAGTTCCACCGTATCGGCAATTGCATCGCGGCTGGCGAGGGACGAGCGCATCCCTTCATGCCCCATCGCGATGCCGTCTGTCACGGTGATCGTGGTAAATTCGCGCGGGGTGCCGCCGCCCTTTTTCACGCCGTGTTTCACGATCTGCGCCTGCCGGTTCAGCGCGATGTTGCAAGGCGCCGCTTCGTTCCAGCAAGTGGCCACGCCAACCCAAGGCTGATGTATCTCTTCCTCGGTGATGCCCATCGCGTAGAAATAGCTGCGATGCGGCGCGCGCGCCGGGCCTTCGGTAACATGACGGCTGGGAAGTTTGGATTTATCGAAACGGGTGTTGGTGGTCATGGCGGCTCCTCGCAACTTGGCTGGTGCAGGGATAAAGTGCAGCGGCGCGCGGGGCAAGAAGGATTGCGCAAACCAACCAATGCTTGAACCTGATCTGCGCAGTGGCATAGGCTTTCAGAAACAACCAAGGCCATGACCAATGCGCGCTATCACCTCTTTTGCGATGCTGGAAAAGCTGGGGCGCGTTCGGCTGTCGCGGCATTTTTTCTTGCGCGATTTTCTGTATTCGGAAGTCGGCAATTTTCACGGCCTGCCGAACCTGCCGGGTGATCCCGATCTGATGATTGCCGCAGGCACCCGGTTGGCCGCCGATTTGCTGGACCCTTTGGTTGAAACCTTTGGCCCGATTGCCGTGCGCGGATCGTATCGCAGCCCGCAGGTCAACGCGTTTGGCAATGTCAAAGGGTTCAATTGCGCGCTGAACGCCACCAGTTATGCGGGACATATCTGGGATCACCGCGACGATCAGGGCCGCATGGGGGCCTGTGCCTGCATCGTGATCCCGTGGTTTGCTGATCAATATGAACGGGGCCGCGATTGGCGTGATCTGGCGTGGTGGATGCACGATAATCTGCCCTATTCCGAGATTCAGTTCTTTCCCATCCGCGCCGCGTTCAACCTGACATGGCGAGAGCAGCCCGCAGGCAAAATATGGTCCTATATTGCCCCCAAAGGCATTTTGCTGGGTGCGGGCTGTGAACCCGGTGATACTTTGGCTGCGCGCCAAATCTGTTATGCCGATTTTCCGCCGTTTCGCAGTATCGCCTATCCCAAACTTCCCCCGCAATATGATCGGACGCCAAAATGATTACCACCGCCTTTCTGAATGGCCAGTCCGATCTTTACACGGCCCTGCGCAGCCTTGGCTTTGGCGATGATGCGCTGCCTGAAATTCTGGCCGCCTGCGATGCCCCAACCCGCGCGCGGTTGCTGTCGGTGGATCAGGGGCTGTTGCGTGCGATCATGCGGCAAAACGTCGGTGGGTCGGGGGCGGCGGACGCGATCAGGGCCTACCTGGCGGCGGCAACGCCATCAGCAATGTTAGACCCCGATGTGGCGGTTGGCACGACACTGGCCTTGCTGACCGAAGGCCAGCACCCCGGCATGCCCGCGTTTTCGGACCGCGCGTTTGATCGGTGGTTTGCCGCCCAAAACGTGGCTTATGGCTTGGGCACCTATTGCGAGAAGCGATCCGTCTATGAAACCGATGCTTTCGCTGATGCCGCCAGCCCGGAACGCCGCACAGTGCATCTTGGCATTGATGTTTTTGCGCCCGCTATAACTCCGGTTTATGCGCCATTGGCGGGCCGGGTGCTGCACCTGACTTATAACGCCGATCATTTGGACTATGGTAACACCTTGATTTTGCAGCACGATGCGGGCGGCGTGCCGTTCTTTACGCTTTACGGCCATCTGGCAGGCACCTTGCCGGGGCTTTTGACAGTTGGCGATGCTGTTGAACCGGGCCAATTGATTGCGCATTTGGGCGATTGGCACGAAAACGGCGGTTGGGCGGCACATCTGCATTTTCAGATCATGACCGATATGTTAGAGCAACGCGGTGGCAACTTCTTTGGCGTGGGCCATGAAAGTTTACTGGATGTGTGGAAAGACATCTGCATCGACCCAAATCTGATCCTGAGGATAGCTGCGGAAAAGTTTACGCTTTAAGGCTAAACTGCGCCGGGGCAGACCATTGTTTGTTGATTTACAACGCATATCCCCGCCAATTATGTTTCCAGATGTTCAACGATACTCGATAATACCCCGGATAGAACGCGAATACGCCCCGATCCTGCCTGATTTGACCGGCAACAAGGATGCATCTGCCCACTCTGCTGCCTTGGGGAATACAATGGATCGACTTACCGAAATGGAAGCCTTTGCCACGGTCGTAGACCAAGGCGGCTTTACAGACGCGGCGAAAAAGATGGGGATTTCGAAATCTGCTGTCTCCAAGCACGTCTCAGCGCTTGAAGCCCGCCTTGGCGCGCGGCTTTTGAACCGAACAACGCGCCGCGTCTCACCTACCGAGATCGGGCTTGCCTATTATGACCGTGCCCGGCGCGTGTTGAACGATGCAGGTGAAGCCGACGCGCTGGTGACATCCATGCAATCGGCCCCGTCAGGACTTTTGCGCATATCGGTGGCCACAGATTTCGGGGTGAACCTGCTGTCGCCGATCTTGGGGGATTTCTTGCTGGAATATCCCGATATCACCGTCAACATGGTGCTGAACAACCGCTATGTGGAACTGATTTCCGAAGGTTTCGATATGGCCATCCGGGTGGGAGAGTTGGAAGACAGCTCGCTTCGCGCCCGAAAGCTGACCGAAACTTCTAAACGCATGATCGGATCGCCGTCGTATTTCCAGAAATACGGACGGCCCTTGAAGATCGACGATCTGAACGACCATAAGCTGCTGCATTATTCCAACCAAGCCAATGGCAACGTTTGGAAAGTAACTGCGCCATCGGGAGAAAAGCGTCAGGTGCGCACCGCCGGTTGGCTGACAGTGAACGATGGTCAATCCCTGCTGAACGCCGCTGTTTCCGGCCTTGGCATCGCCTATTTGCCATCGTTCCTGTTTGCAGATGCAATGAAAGGTGGCCAGATCGAAGAGGCCATTCCAGGCCTGCCCGTGGAAACCCTTGGCATCTATGCGGTCTATCCGCCGGGTCGCTTTACCCAGCCCAAAGTGCGCGCTTTCATTGACTTTCTGGCGCGGCGCTACATCGATAAAGGGCCTGATCTGTGGTAATCTGATAGGACCATGTGAAACAGTCACGCGTAACGAGTGGCAGGCTGAAATTCAGGGGGTTGAGGTTATCATAACCTCGACCCTTCGATTTTTCTGCCGCCCTATATCGGTGGCGTTGGTGTCGCGCGGCGATAATGATCCCGCCCCTTCGGCCGCGATTTGTGCAGCCCGAATACCATAATCAGCCATCAGCCGCTGCCGAACACTTTGCGCCCGCAGCTTTGACAGCGAAAGATTGGCCGCAACGCCGCCAGACGCATCGGTATGGCCAACCACAATAACCGTCTTGGTTGCGTCAGCGCTTAACCACGCCGCCAGTTCTTGCAGCGATGCGTAATCGCCCTTTGCCAGCGCAGATGATCCGGATGGAAACACCAGATCTTCCAGCACCAATGGCAGGCCCTGATCCAGCCGTGCCCCCAACGCACCCGCGGATTGCACAACAGCCACAGCGGCAACGGGGGCCACAACAGCAACGGGGGGTGCGACCAAATCCGGCGTCTTGGTGGCCGCAGTCAGCACAGGCGCGGGTTTGGCAAAGCCACCCACCTGCGTTAGCTGCACAAAGCCGTGGTCGGGTGATCTGCTGACCATCAGGCTAAGGACTTCGTCGCCAGCATCGGCATTACGCTTGGCCGCAAGATAGCGAAAATCGCCCAAATCAATATGCATTTCCGGTTCAGCGATCACTTCGGTGCCAAAGCGAAAATCAAAGCCGCCGCAGGTTTGGGTTTCGCATTCGTAAATCACCGTGAATCCGGCTGCAACAATCTGGTCCCGCAGTGGCTGCAGCAATTGCAGTGTCGACTGGCCCGGCGCGTCAATTTTGAAGGCTGTTTGCGAAAGCGGCCCTTCCGCCACCACTGCGGCAATGTTGCCGCGCACGAAGGGCCCGATCGCAAAGCGATAAGATGTCATAGGCTGTGCCAGCACCGCGGTTGACTGGGCAGGCGCGGAAAACGCCAGATCCAGCATGGGGGCGGCCGCAACTGAACTTGGCCAGACAGCAAAGGTAAAGGCCGCCGCAGGCGCAAGCCGCAGCACAAATCTGACCAAGGGCAATATCAAAGGAAACTGCGAACCCATAACGAATACTGGCCTCTTTCGGGCTCATTTCTGTCGATAGTGATACTGTCCCACAACGGGCATTCCAAAGGAAGCATAGAGCCTGCGCGCATCTTCATTTGCCCGCGTTACCACCAGCGATAGCGTATCAGCCCCCTGATCCTGCGCCCAGACCGCTGCTGCCCGCAAGATATTGTGCGCGGAACCCTGCCGACGCATGGCTGGCGCAACTTCCAGCGCGTGCAGCATCGCGGTCTTGCCCGACATCGCCACAAAAGCCACCCCCGATGCGCGGTCATTGACGCGCGACAGGATGGCGGTTTTGGCCCCCTTTGCACGCTGCATTACCGCCACGCGCCCCGACCCGATACCGCCTTGCGCCCAAAGATCAACGGCAATGGCCATCGGCGGCCAATGCGCAAAGGTGGTCATGGGCGGCAAAGCTTGGGCCAATGCGCGACAAGGGGATGCATAGGCTACAACCGGATCGTGAAGCCTGTAGCCACGCGCATCCAATGCCGCGTCCAGCGCCGCATCAGTGGCGCGGATCAAAAACAACGGCGATTGGCCCAAGGCCCGCATTGCATTTTCCGCAAGGTCAAGATCAGCGCCTGAAACACCTTGCATCGCCGAGGCCGCCGTCACGCGTTGCCCTCCGCCGTTGCCTTCACGGATCACCCAAGGACCAACGGTTTGCAGGGACGCCGCCGGCCATGTTTCATCCATCAGCTGTGACAATGCATCCGGCGTCATGGTGTAAACAAAGCCGCAAGCCGCACCATCGCGGCATCAATTTGCACCGCATCCGTGCCGCGCACCACAAGATTGGTGCCCATTGCCCCATTCACGTTGAACGGATAGCTGCCCATCGACAAATCTGGAAATTGCGCTGCAAGGTCGCCAAAAGGGCCCGCGATATCGCCCTCCCCGCGCAAAAGGCGCAACGATTGACTAAGCAGCGGCGCACCCCCGGTTAAGGTTGGCAACACCGACGCCAGCATGGCCTGAAAGATATTCGGCACGCCCGCCATGACATGGACATTCTGCACACTGAAACCGGGCGCAATTGACACCGGATTGTCGATCAAGACTGCACCATCCGGGATACGCGCCATCCGCTGGCGGGCATCGTTGAACGGCAGGCCGGACCGGGCATAATGCGCCGTCAGCAGCGCCATCGCATCGGCGCGGTGGGTGATCGGCACGCCAAACGCCGCGGCAATGGCATCTGCCGTAATATCATCATGCGTGGGGCCAATCCCGCCCGATGTGAACAGATGGTCATATTGGGCACGCAAATCATTGACCGCCCGAACAATCGTTGCGTGATCATCGGCCACAACGCGGGCTTCGGTCAGGGCTATGCCAGCTTTGGTCAATTCACCGGCAAGATAATACAGGTTGGAATCGCGGGTGCGGCCCGACAAAATCTCATCACCGATCACCAGCATCGCGGCGGTTGGGTTGGTCATGGCGGCTCCTGCAGTTGAATTGATCCCGATATATGACGGGGGGCCGCGCTTTCAAACCCCTTTACGGGTGATTGCGCGTTGGCGAGGCAACATCGACCTCTGGCCAAGCCGCACCGCATGGCCTATTTATGCATGAATCGGGGGATGATTTTGGACGATATCAGAGGACGCATTACACGCGAAGGGATCCGCATCTATGAA
This sequence comes from Cypionkella sp., assembly GCA_031384605.1. Classification (GTDB taxonomy): domain Bacteria; phylum Pseudomonadota; class Alphaproteobacteria; order Rhodobacterales; family Rhodobacteraceae; genus JANNAT01. The sequence continues at coordinate 28,203 of JANNAT010000137.1, read as the reverse complement.
GACGCGGATTTCGCAGGCATGCGCGCGGCAGGCCGGGTGGCGGCGGATATCCTTGATATGGTTGCGGATTTGGTCAGGCCGGGTGTCACAACGGCAGTGATCGACGATTTCATCCGAGAAGAAACCGTGCGGCGCGGTGTGACATCGGCGACGATTGGCTACAAAGGCTATCAGCACGCGTCGTGTATTTCAGTGAACCATGTGGTATGTCATGGCATTCCGGGGGCCAAAGTGCTGGTCGACGGGGATATTCTGAACGTCGATGTAACGGTGATTGTGGGTGGTTGGTTTGGCGATACCAGCCGGATGTATGTGGCAGGGGTAGCCTCGCGCAAAGCCGACCGATTGATCGAAGTGACGCATGAAGCCTTGATGCGCGGCATCGCGGCCGTCAAACCCGGCAACACATTTGGCGACATCGGGTTCGCCATTCAAAGCTTTGTCGAAGCCAACCGCATGTCGGTGGTCCGCGATTTTTGCGGGCATGGGTTGGGGCGGGTGTTTCACGCCCCGCCAAACGTGCTGCACTATGGGCGCGCGGGCACGGCGGCCGTGTTGGAAGAGGGTATGTTTTTCACCATAGAGCCGATGGTCAATCTGGGCCGGCCGGAAACCAAAGTGTTGGGCGATGACTGGACGGCGGTGACGCGGGATAAATCGCTGTCAGCGCAATTTGAACATTCGGTGGGCGTGACGGCAGTGGGCTGCGAGATTTTCACGGCCTCGCCCGCAGGCCGGTTTTATCCAACGCAGAGGTAGAAAAATTCTTAAGTAAGAATTTTGCGCCGGTTCTGGCTGACAGGTTTTAGGGGACGTTGTCCCCCGCCGCGATGCGGCTCCCCCTAGGATATTTGTAGACAGATGAAACGGGTAAAAATTGGCCGGAAATTCCGGGCCATTGAGTAACCGCTTAATCTGCCATAGGTGTCAAAAAATCAGACTATTGGACACCCAAAAGCGTCACCAGCGTATCGCCGTATTTGCGTTGGTCAAGTTGCTTTAAGCCTTTCGGAACGACTGGTGGGCTGCTTTCTTCCCAGACGATCAGGGCATTCGGGGTCAACCAATCGGGTGTCAGGGCCTTCAGTGCGGCTTCGCCCATCGCTTTGCCATAAGGCGGATCAAGAAAAACCAGATCATAGGGTGCGCCCGGATTGATCCCCGGTTTGGTGGCATCGCGGCGCAGGATTTGGCTGCGCTCGCCTGCGCGCATCAGATCAATATTGCGGCGCAGCAGGGCAAGTGCGGTTGCACCGTTTTCAAGGAATGTCGCATCCGCCGCCCCGCGCGACAGGGCTTCAAGGCCCAGCGCGCCGGTGCCTGCAAAGATATCCAAAACCCGTGCGCCCTGCACAGGATTGCCGTAACCACCGTTGATCAGCAGGTTAAAGATCGACTCGCGCACGCGGTCAGACGTGGGGCGCAGATGGGCTTTCGCGTCCCCGTCCCCCACGGGTGCCAAGTGCAACCCGCGCGAGGTGCCGCCGATAATCCTCATGCCTTCAGCAGGTCTTTCATCACAGTTGCGGGGTTCGAAAGCGCCATCTTTGCAGGCGATTTTCCTTGTTCGATCAGCCGCTTACCCACCATATACGATCTTGGATCATTCATCGCATCCACCGCCAGCAATGTATCGCCCTTGAAATACCAAAACGACACAGACGGCCCATCCGGCCCCCGTGTGACAATGGTGTCATAGCCGGTGTTCAGCCCGGCGATTTGCAGTTTGCAGTCATATTGATCGGACCAGAACCATGGCTTGGCATCATAACTGATCCCTGCCCCCATGATATTATCGGCCACCACTTCGGCCTGATCAATCGCATTGCCAACAGATTCCAACCGCAGCCGCCCGCCTTGCCATGGGAAAGACGCGCAATCGCCCGCAGCCCAGATATGCGGATCAGAGCTGCGGCCCTGTGCATCGGTTTTGATGCCGTTTTCAATGTCCAGACCCGCCGCTTCGGCCAATGCCGTTCCGGGCAGGATACCTACGCCCGCAATGACGAAATCGGCGGGCAAAACCCTGCCATCGGCCAGACGCGCACCAGTAACGCGTTCATCCCCGATCAGCCGATCGAGGCCAGTGGATTCGAGGATTTTCACACCATGTGCCAAATGTAGCGCGCGGATATAGTCGCTGGTTTCAGGGGCGGCGACGCGCTGCAAAATGCGTGGGGCCATTTCCAGAACGGTCACGTCCAGACCCAGTTTGGCGGCAACTGCGGCGGCTTCCAGCCCGATATAGCCGCCGCCCACGATAACCACGCGGCGGCCTGCCACAAATTCGGCCTTCATTGCATCGACATCGGCCAACATGCGCACGGTATAAACGCCGTCCAGATCACCGCCAGCCGCGGCGGGCAGGCGGCGCGGCGATGATCCGGTGGTCAGCACCAAGTCATCATAGCCAATCACATCCGTGCCAACGGTTACAGTCTTGGCCGCGCGGTCAATGGCACTCACACGCATGCCCAACCGCAAGGTGATGTCGTGTTCGGCGTAAAAATCGCGCCCCCGCAGCCAAAGCCGTTCTTCGTCCATCTCGCCCATCAAATAGCCCTTGGACAAAGGCGGGCGCTGATAGGGCGGAGCGGTTTCTTCGCCGATTAGGGTGATCTGCCCGTCAAAGCTGCCCGCACGCAGTCTGGCCACCAACGCGGCACCCGCCTGACCTGCGCCAATCACCACAACATGCGTCATTTGATAGTTCCTCTGGTCGATTGTCCGACTGAAGCCTATATCCTGTGGGCAACGAAATACAACGCAAGAGGGTTACACAATGACGATATCTGTTGGGGCCGTGCTGCCCGAAGCGACACTGTTGCAGATGGGCGCGAACGGGCCGGAAGGCGTGTCTTTGGCATCCAAACTGAAGGGCCGCAACGTTGTGCTGTTTGGCCTGCCCGGTGCATTTACTGGCACCTGCACCACCGCGCATGTGCCAAGTTTTATGCGCAACATGGATAAATTGCGCGCCAAGGGCGTGGATGAAGTGATCTGTGTTTCAGTGAATGACCCGTTCGTCATGCAGTCTTGGGGCGCGTCAACGGGTGCGGCGGCTGTGGGCATCACGATGCTGGCGGACGGGGATGCCGGATTTACCAAGGCCACCGGAATGGACTTTAGCGTGCCCGCGATCGGGTTTCACGACCGCTCCAAACGCTATGCGCTTTATGCCGTGGATGGAGTGGTCAAGGTGTTCCATCCTGAACCCGCATCTGGCTGCGAAATTTCCGGCGGCGAGGCGATGCTGGCGGCGATCTGATTCTACGCGGTTTTGCTGGCCTTGATCTGGCACAAACAAGAGACCGGTTCGGAGTGGTCACGCACAATCGTGGCCTCTCCGGCGAACTTGTCCATCTGGGCAGCAAGCTTTGTGTCAAGATCCGACAGCCCATCGCAATCATGCGTGGATAGGGTCACATCGACCACGTTATAGGTGTTTGACCATTCCGGATGGTGGTTCAGCTTTTCCGCCGCAAGTGCAGCGCGGGACATAAAGGCCCACGCTTCAGAGAAATTCCGGAATTTCCAGATTTTGCGCAGCGCATCGCGGTTTGGCACCGCGCCCCAGCCGGTTTCGCCCAATGGCGGGATCAGGGTTTGGCGTTCAGCATGGGTCAGCAGGGTGGCCATGGTGCGTCCTTTCAGTGGGGATCAGTCTTCGGTCTCCACCCGCCGAAACGGGCCATAGGCGGTAAGCACTTCGATTTCCTCATCCACGGCGCGGCGTTCTTCGGTCAGATAGCGCGCAACAGCGGCGCGAAAGCCCGGATCGGCGATCCAATGCAGCGAATGCACAGGCGTTGGCAGATAGCCGCGCGCCAGTTTGTGTTCGCCCTGCGCCCCCGCCTCAACCCGTTGCAGCCCGTTGGCAATCGCCCAGTCGATGGCCTGATAGTAGCACAGTTCGAAATGCAAGCAGGGGTGGTCTTCGCTGCAGCCCCAATAGCGGCCAAACAGCGTATCGCGGCCGATGAAGTTTAACGCCCCCGCCACCGGGCGGGTTCCATCAAAGGCCAGCACCAGCAACGCATCATCGCGCATCGTGGCCTGAACCCGGTCAAAGAACACACGGGATAGATAGGGCGTGCCCCATTTGCGGCTGCCGGTATCTTGGTAAAACGCCCAGAACGCATCCCAATGATGGGGTTCAATCTGATCGCCCGTCAGCGCGGTAATGGTCAGGCCTGACGCACGCGCGGTTTCGCGTTCCTTGCGGATCATCTTGCGTTTGCGCGATGACAGATCAGTCAGGAAATCATCGAAGGTGGTGTAGCCGCGATTTTCCCAATGGAATTGCTGGGTGATGCGGTGCAGCAATCCGTTGTGGCCTGCCAGCGCAGTCGCCTCATCTTCGGTGCAAAAAGTGATGTGCAGGGATGACAGTTTGTTCTGTTCGGTCAGGCCGATGGCGGCATCCAACAGGGGTTTGCGCAATTCCGGCGCGCACAGGAAACGCCGGCCCGTTGCGGGGGTGAACGGCACGGCCGCCTGCAGTTTGGGGTAATACTGCCCACCTGCGCGGTCATACCCCTGGGCCCAGCCATGATCAAAGATGTATTCGCCTTGGCTGTGGTTTTTCACATAAAGCGGCAGCGCGGCGATAACCGTTTTGCTGCGCAGGATCAGTGGATGGGTCTGCCAACCTGTGCCTTTCCCCGTCGACCCGGATTGATCCAGCGCCGCCAAAAACCGATGCGTGGTGAACGGGTCAATCGGACGCGGGCCGGTTTCCGGGCAGGCCAAGGCATCCCATTCGGGGGCGGAGATGTCGGACATGCCGTTTAGAAGGATGGGTTCTGTTGTCATGCCACTGCTGTGATTGCTGCTGCGCCGGGGGCTGCTTGCCCCCGCACCCCCAGGGATATTTAGGAACAGATGAAGGGTGGGGCGTTAAGCGATTTGGTCAAGCAGTTAACATGGCCGCATAGCCTTCGAAGGTGATGTTACCTGCAATTTTTCTGGCAGTGGCTTCGGCGGATGCCGAACGAATGGTCCAGCACAAGATTGCCGCACCGTTAGTTTTCAATGCGGCGACGCGCGGGCGGGTCAGATCGGCGGCTTCGTGGCTGATGAAGCTTGAACTGGTGCGGTCATAATCGGGGATGGTGCGAAGGTGGTCACGGGTGGCCGGATCAAGCGGCTGCCAATCATCGCCGTATGCAGAAGTTGTCAGCCCCCGCGCGACATTTGGCGCAAGCTGGGCCATTTGCGCAATCGAATGCGGGTTGAACGACATAACGGCGACAGCGCCAGCGTAGGCGGCAAGGGCATCGGCGGTGGCTTGCTCTGCCCTGCCGTCAGTTTTGGTCATGGCGCCGGTCTGGTCTTTGATTTCGATCAGCACGGGCACGCGCCCGGCGATCAGCGTCAGAATTTCCGGCAAGGTTGGAATGCCATCGTTGCAATCACGCAGGTTGATCCGGGCCAGTTCGGCTGCGGTGCGATCTTTGAGCAGACCTGTGGCATCGGTCAGTCGGTCCAGACCTTCGTCATGAAACACCATCGCCTGGCCGTCGCGCGACAGTTGCACGTCCAACTCTATCCCATATCCTGCCGCAATGGCCGCGCGAAACGCTGCGGGGGAATTTTCGGGGCGGCGATCCGCGCGGTTATGATAGCCGCGGTGCGACAGCGGGAAGGTCAGGAATGGTGCGGGCAGGGGGATGCGCATGGGTCAGCGGATCTCAAATATGCCTTCGATTTCCACCGCGACACCCAAGGGGAGTGCTGCGGCGGACACCGCCGATCTGGCGTGGCGACCGGCGTCGCCTATGGCGGCCACAAGGAAATCGGATGCGCCGTTGATAACCTTGGGTTGGTCGGTGAATTCGGGGGTAGAGTTTACAAAACCCGTCAATTTCACCACCCGCACCACGCGCGAAAAATCACCGTCGCAGGCTTTCTTCAGCTGCGCCAGCAGGGATATCGCGCAAGCTTTCGCGGCTTCGGCCCCGGCTGGCACATCCATATCAGCGCCAAGCCGACCCTTGATCAGCCCGCCCGCATTCTGGCTGATCTGACCCGAAATATAGACGATATTGCCGGTCACGACGAAGGGCACGTAATTCGCGGCGGGAGCGGGGGCGTCGGGCAAGGTGATGCCAAGATCGGCCAGGCGGGCGTCGATGGATGACATGGGGATACTCCGGTCAGGATTTCACCCAAGCTAGCCGGGGGGCCGCGCCAGAGCAAGGGTTCGTGCGTGTCCACGCGCGGGCACGCATACGCATTGTTTAGTTTCAATGGGTTACAGGCACGATTTTACCAAATATTAACTTTTGGCTTTTCGCGCATCCAATGGCGATTGCATCAACTTTCCCGGAACGCCTGATTGAAGTAATCGGTGAACGGTTTCAGCAGATAGGCCATCGGCGTGCGCGCGCCGGTTTCGATGAACGTCTCGACTGGCATGCCGGGCAGCAGGGTTTGGCCCGCCAGTTTTTCCATCTCGCCCGCATCCAGCACAATTTCGGCGCGGTAATAGGGTGCTTGGGTGCGTTGATCGGTCAGGGCATCGGCAGAGATTGTGACCACATGGCCAAACATGTCGGGCATGTCACGCGAAGAAAACGCCGGAAACACCACGCGCACTTTTTGCCCGATGCTGACTTCATCCACATTGATCGGCATCAATTGCGCGGATATCACCAAAGGGCGGTCTTGCGGGATCAGATACAGCACCGGTGCCCCTGCCCCCAGAACCGACCGCGGCGAGGTAACCTGCAGACCCAGCACCAGCCCCGACACCGGCGCGCGAATATCCAGCCGGGCGATGCGTTCGGTTAACGCGCGGCGGCGTTCGGCCAGTTCCAATTCTTGCGGGCCGATGTCGCGCAGTTGCGTGTTGGCTTCTTCCCGGCGCACGGCGGCCAGACGCAGAATTTCCAACTCTACTTCGGTGGCCCGGCCTTCGGCTTGGGCGCGGGATGAGGCCAATTCACCCATATTGCCCTGCAACTGCGATTCTTCGCGCTGCAAGGCCAACACGCGGCTGGACTGCGCCAAGCCTTTTTCCAGCAGGCTTTTCTGATCTGTCAATTCTTCGCGGATCAAGCCCAACTGCACGTTCAACGCGGCGGTCTGTGCAACCACGCCTTCGATTTGCGATGTTATCTGGGCTGTGCGTTTTTCCAGCTGTTCGCTTTGGCGTGCCATGCTTTCGCGCCTTGCCATGAACAAGCCGCGCTGTCCTTCGACTTGTTCGGCCACTTCGGGGCGGACGGCGGCCAGTTCGGCCAATTCGCCACTGAACACGGGCATGTCTTTGTCGTCACGTTCGGCTTCCAGCCGGGCGCGGCGGGCACGCATTTCAAACAACTGGCCTTCGACAATGGCCAATTCCGAATTGAGCAAACTGCCGTCCAATTGAATCAAAATGTCGCCAACCGCCACGGCCTGCCCTTCGATCACGGCTATGCTGGCCACAACGCCGCCATCCGGGTGCTGCACAATCTGGCGGTTTTGTTCGACCTCTAACTGACCCGAGGCCACGATGGCACCGTCAATGCTGGTAAAAACGCTCCACCCGCCAAAGCCGAAGACCAGGGCGGCAAGCGTGATCATCCCGGTTGAAACGGGGCCACGCGCAGACCATGCAGATGATTTTGCCACGCCGGACACTGAAGATTTGGTCATGATACACCTCCGGGGCCAGCGGACCGGACAATTTCAGTGTGATTTTTCACCATGTCGCGCAGAACCTGATCGCGCGGCCCAAAAGCGCGGCGCATGCCGTCTTCCAGCACCAGCAGCATATCACATTCCTGAATGGCGGCTGGTCTGTGCGCCATGATCAACACCGCCCCGCCCGCCTCTTTGGTCGCGCGAATAGCCGTGTTCAGCGCCAAAGTGCCGTCGTTATCAAGGTTCGAGTTCGGCTCATCCAGCACCAACAGCACGGGGTTGCCAAACAGCGCCCGCGCCAGACCGATACGCTGAATTTGCCCGCCAGACAGACGCCCGCCAAGGGTGGCGACACGGGTATCATAGCCGTCGGGCAGTTTGACGATCATATCATGGGCGGCGGCCTTTTGGGCGGCCTGCACGATCAGGGCGGGATCGGCATTTGGCTGCAACCGCGCGATGTTTTCGGCAATGGTGCCTTCGAACAAGGTGACGCGCTGCGGCAGATAGCCGATATAGCTGCCCAAAACATCCGGGTCATATTGATCAAGGGTTGCGCCATCCAACCGCACTTTGCCGCCCGATGGTTTCCACACGCCAATCAGCGCGCGGGCAAGAGTGGATTTGCCGGCACCTGACGGCCCGATGACCCCCATCGCCTGACCGGGCGATAAAGTAAAGCTGACCATACGCAGCACGGCTTGGGATTCGCCGGGGGGCACCACTGACAGGCTTTGCGCCTCTAGCAATGCTTTGGGGCGCGGCAGGGGGGTGCGGACGGGGTCTGCGGGCACGCGGGTCAGCAGATCGGACAGGCGGCGGTTGGCTTCTTGGGCGCGGGTGACCAGCGCCCATTGGCCGACGGCTTGTTCAATCGGCTGCAACGCACGACCCATCAGAATCGAGCCTGCGATCATAGCACCACCACTCAGTTGGCCTTTCAACACCAGCCACGCGCCAAGGCCCAGCATCGCCGATTGCAAAAACATCCGGAACGTTTTCGACACAGCCCCAAAAGTGCCCCCAAGATCGCCCACTGCAATGCTGTCGGCCAGTGCCGTGGACCGCGCCTTTTGCCAGCGATCAAAGGCCGCCCCGGTCATACCCAGCGCCTGCACTGCCTCGGCCTCTAGTTTTATCATGTCAGACACGCGTTCTGCCGTCATGTTCAGATTGTTGGTGCGGGTCATTGGGCCTGCGGTCATCTTTTGGTTCATCACGGTCAAGATCACCAAAAACACGCCGCCAGCGACGGCAAGCCAGCCCAACATCGGGTGAAACACAAAAATCGCGGCGATGAAAAACGGGGTCCAGGGGATATCGAACAGGGCGATCAGAACGGGGGATGCCCAAAGACGCTGAATGGATTCCAGATCACGCTGGGCGGCCAAAGCGGTGGGTTCACCGGGTTGCAAGGTCAGGCGGCGCATGGCAGCGGCGAACACGCGGCGATCAAGGCGGTCTTGCAGATGGGCCCCGATGCGCGCCATGATCCGCGCCCGTGTGTGATCCAAGATGCCCATCGCCAGAAACATCGCCGCCGCCAGCAGTGACAAGGCCACCAAAGTTGCCTCGGACCGGCTGCCAAGCACCCGGTCGTAGACCTGCAGCATGTATAAAGGGCCGGTCAGCAGCAAAAGGTTCACAAAGACGGAAAATATCCCTACCGCCCATAACAGGCCGCGCTGATCGGACCGGGCCGCACGAAGCTCTGCCTCGCCGCGGGCGTTCTCATTTTGGGCCATTCTTATGGTCTCCGTTGCCTGCCTCGTCAGCCATTCTACGCAGCACTCGGATCGGCGGATTTTATCCGGCGTCACCGACTTGCCACGCTTGGCCGTTGTCTTGGTTCTCTTTGCCGCTTATCCCTTGCCTTCCGGGGACAAAGACTATGGTTAGCATTGAGTTCCCGCAGGACTGTAAAAGCATGACTCTTACGATTCCATCCCTTTTTAGCCCCAAGCTGACAATATTATTTGCCTGTGCCACGCTTGCATTGCTGGCTGGCTGTGCAAGGCCCTCGGCATCAGTGGAAATCAATGATCCTTACGAGACGGAAAACCGTGGCATGCACGCGTTTAACGTAGCTGTGGATCGCCATGTGATCAAACCGGTCGCAATGGGTGTGGCCCATCCCGGAGGTGGGCCGGTTCAGGTAGGCATCGGCAATTTTGCCAATAACCTGGCGCTTCCGGGCGACGTTCTGAACAGTCTGTTGCAGCTGCGGCTGGGCAAAGCCGTTGAAAACACGTTGCGATTCAGCATCAACACGGTTGTGGGCGTTGGCGGTATATTTGATCCGGCGACGGCTGCGGGTGTGGCAGGCAAACAGACCGATTTCGGTGAGACTTTGTATGTTTGGGGGGTTGACGAAGGGGCTTATATTGAATTGCCGCTGCTTGGCCCGTCAACCCAGCGCGATGCGTTGGGCGAAGTGGTGGACAGCGTGATCAATCCGCTTGGTCTGTTGTTGCCGTCGCCCGAATCCTACATTGGCACCGTCGCCAAGGTGGCATCAAAGATTAGTGATCGCGGCCGCTATTCCGATACTTACGATTCCGTCCTATATGATAGTGCGGATGGCTATGCGCAAACCCGGTTGCTGTACCTGCAAAAGCGTCGATTTGAATTGGGCCAGACCACGGGCGAGGCTGGTTACGTTGATCCCTACGAGGACCCCTATGCACAATAATCATTCCATGATGTCGCGTCGCCGCTTTGCAGCTGGATTTGCTTTGGGGTCGGTTGCCCTTGCCCTGCCGTTTCCGGCACTTGCGCTGAATGTGGACCAAGCACGGGCGCTGATTGACAAGGCGATTGGTGAAATCAACACCACCATCGCCTCGGGCAAAAGCGAAACCGCGATGTTTGCTGATTTTGAGCGCATCTTTTCACGCTATGCCGATGTTGCAGTGATTGCGCGGTCAACCCTGGGGGTTGCCGCGAAATCGGCAAGTTCGGCGCAGATGTCGGCGTTTACCAAGGCGTTTCAAGGCTATATCAGCCGCAAATACGGTCGCCGCTTTCGCGAATTCATTGGTGGCAAGATCGAAGTGGTCGATGCGAAAGCCGTGAAAAGTTATTACGAAGTGATCACGGTTGCCACGCTAAAGGGCGAGGCCCCGTTTGATCTGCGCTGGCATGTGTCTGACAAATCAGGCAAAAATCTGTTTTTCAACATCATTATCGAAGGCATCAACATGCTGGCGTCAGAACGTGCCGAAATCGGTGCGATTTTGGACAAGCGCAAGGGTGACATCGACGCGCTGATCGCTGATCTGAAAGTGGTCTAAGGGCTGCGGATGACATTCAAAGCTTTTGCATTTGGGTGTCTTTTTGCGGGATTGGCAGGTGCCGGATGGGCCGAGAACACCCCAAAGAAAAAGCTGATTGAATTTGGCTGGGACATGCCCAGCCCCGAACAGTTGCGTGACAATCTGGCCGCCTATGAAACGCTGCCCTTTGATGGGATTGGCGTGAAACTGCCGATGGGGCAGGCGATTTTTACCAAAACCCCCTACCCAGAAGACGAATATCAGGCCCAGCGAGATATTCTTTCCGGCATTAAATTCACTAATTTGACCGACAATTTTCTGGTAATGTGGGGCACTGCCGAAGATGGGTGGGTATGGACAGATGATGCCGATTGGCAATCGGCCGAAACCAATATCCGCAACTTTGCCCGCACGGCAGCGGCAGGTGGGTTCAAAGGTATTTTGTGGGATGCCGAAACCTATGGCTATAGCCCTTGGGTCTATTCTGCCGAACGCTATCCGGATCAAAACTTTGACGCCGTGCAAGGCGTTGTTTTCAATCGCGGCGCCCAATTTGTGACTGCCATTCAGGCCGAGATGCCAGACGTTCAAATTCTGGCACTATGGCTGATCGGATCAATTCTGGATCAGCGCCAATGGAATGAGGATCCAAGCACCGGCAACTATGCCCTATACCGCGCGTTCATCAGCGGGATGTATGCGGCAATTGATGGCCGCGCGCGGCTGATCGATGGCAATGAATCGTCTTATTACTATCTTGGGGCCAAAGACTTTGATTTGGCGGGCGATTATCTGAAAAATGGCATTCAGTATCTGATGCCTGCGGCCCAAGCGGCGGCTAGCGAAAAATTCACGTTGGGCCAGGCGGTTTATGCCGATGGTCTGTTGAACCTGTGGAAATCAACGCGGTTCATCGGGTATTACATGGCGGATGATACAGATCGGATGAACCTGTATAAATACAATCTTTATAATGGGTTGCGCACAGCTGACGAATATCTGTGGCTGTATAATGAGAATATGAACTGGGCAACGGGCGATATTCCGGCGGGCCTTGAGGCCGCGACCCGTGAGGTAAAGGCCCTGATAGGTGCAGGCAAACCGTTGGGGTTTGACATGGCGGCCAGCATCGCCAAAGCGCGCATCGAGTTTGATCGCAAAGTTGAATACTGGGGCCGGATTACCGATGAATTCGACGCGCCTCTTGCGGGCGCGTCGATTTTAAGCGGCATTTCGGCTGATGACGGCAGCGAAAGCGGCTGCGGGATCTACAATATCAACAGCTTTGGCTGCACCGTGCCCTTTGGGTGGAGCGGTGTTTTCATGCCGGTGTTGGAAGGCTATCGGTTTGAACCGGTAACCATCACGATTGAAAAGGCGGCCAAAGCCGAAGGGTTGCGGTTTATGGCGATTAAGCAATAAACGCGCAGTATTTACTCCGTCGCACAGTCGCAGCTGTAAGAAATGCGTTTGCGTTCAACCGCCACTGCCACCGCCACCCGTGCCGCTTGTGCCGCCGCCGGCCACTGCCGCCGCCACGATCAGCAACAGCAAAAGCGGAATGATCACGCCGCCCGAGCTGGAACTGGTTGCCGCCGCAACAACTTGGGGTTCCATCACGGGTTCGGCCATGCCACCTGCCTGTGCCATACAGACCGACATCGCAAAAGCGGTGGTACTGGATAGAAGAATTTTCCGCATCGTGAACTCCAATGTTGAAATATCACGAAACACTACGCTGACGCAGAATTCTGTCAACACCATTGAAACGCGGTGGACCTTGGCCAATCGGGGCGCGTGGCCTGTCAGTTACCCGCGCCCAAAATCTCGCGCAGCAGATTTTCGATCGGGTCGCGTTGCCGTTCTTGCGGGGCTGGATCAAATGCCGGATCAAACGGTTGTTCGACAAATTCCGGTTGCGGCGGGTTACGGGATTCGGGGATGATCATTTGCAGATCAGTCACGGGCAAGCCTTCGCTGACGCGCACCATAACTTCGTGCCAGATTTCGGCAGGCAAGCCGCCGCCGGTCACGCCGGTCAGTGGCGTGTTGTCGTCATACCCCATCCAGACGCCTACCACGTAATCGGCGGTAAAGCCGATGAACCACGCATCGCGGCCTGCTGTGGTGGTGCCGGTTTTGCCGGCTGCCGGGCGGCCATCAAGGCGCGCGCGGGTGCCGGTGCCGGATTCAACGACTTCGCTCATCATATAGGTCAGCAATTGGGCGGCTTCCTGCGAGATGACCCGCTCACCAATGCCACCGCTGACGCCCATCAATGGCTCGGGGTCATCTTTCAGTTTCAGCTCGACCAAGCCGTAGGGCGTTACCGAGGATCCGCCGTTCAGAATCCCAGCATAAGCGCCGGTCATTTCGATCAACGTCGATTCCGATGCCCCCAGCGCCAGGGCTGGCCCCGCCGCCAGATCGGATTGGATGCCAAAGCCGTTGGCCACAGCGCGCACGGCGTCGCGGCCAACCATTTCAGACACGCGCACCGCAGGAATGTTGCGGCTGTCTTTCAACGCTTCGGTCAGGGTCATTAGGCCTTTGAACTCGCGGTCATAGTTTTCCGGTGACCAATCTCCCGATCCGGGAATGTTGATTGTCAGGGGGATGTCTTCGACAAAATCGGCGGGGCTCCACCCCAGATCAAGGGCGGCGGCATAGACGAAGGGTTTGAACGACGATCCGGTCTGGCGTTTGGCCATGGTGGCGCGGTTGAAAGAACCGGCCTCTTCAATCTGGCGCCCGCCAACCATGGCGCGCACGGCGCCGTCCGCACTCATCACCACAATAGCAACTTGCGCCTTTGATCCCGGTTTGACCTTGTTTTCAAACACCCAATCCAACGCCTCTTCGGATGCCTTTTGCAGGCGAGGGTCCAACGTGGTGCGCATGATCACGTCTTCGGTGGTTTGCGACGTCAGGAAATCAGGGGCCGATTCCATCACCCAATCGGCGAAATAGCCCCCCGATTTGGTTTGCGCTTCGGCCGACAACTGCGCCGGGTTTGCGCGCGCATCATCGGCGGCGGCGGCCGAAAGATAGCCTTGTTCCTGCATCAACCCGATCACCACACCCGCGCGGTCCTGGGCGCGTTGCAAGCTGTTGGTGGGGGCATAGCGCGACGGGGCTTTCAGCAAGCCCGCCAACATCGCCGCCTGCGGCGGGTTCACCTGATTGGCCGATACGCTGAAATAGCGCTGGGCGGCGGCCTCAAACCCGCGCGCGCCTGCGCCCAGATAGGCGCGGTTGAAATAGATCGTCAGAATCTCGGCCTTGGAATATTTCGCCTCCATCGCCATGGCATAGGGGAATTCTTTCAGCTTTCGCCAAATGCCGCCAGACCGGCAATCTTCTTCGTAAGCCGCCTCTGATTTCCACTGGGTTGGGTCATAGACCACGCCCAAGCACAGTAATTTCGCGACCTGCTGGGTAATCGTTGACCCGCCGTTGCCTTCCAACGGCCCGCGCCCTGCGGCCATGTTGATCTTGATGGCCGATGCAATGCCGCGGGGGCTGATGCCGAAATGGCCGTAAAAGCGTTTGTCTTCGGTAGCGATCACGGCGTTCAGAAGATCGGGCGATACGGTATCCGACGTGATCTGGCCGCCAAAGCTTTCGCCGCGCCACGCGAACACCTTGTCGTTGCGATCCATCAAGGTGACCGACCCGCGTGCGCGCGCATCCAACAAATCGGCAACGGGCGGCAGTTGGGCGTAAAAGTAGAAAACGATGCCGGCCAAGACCAAGGCAGACACGAACCCAACCCGCCAGGCCACGCCCCAAAGCATGCGCCATATAAAGCGGACAAATCCGAAGATCAGCGCAAGAATGGGATTTCGCGGGGTATAGCCACGTTTCGGCGCGCGTTTGGTTGTGGGCTTGCGCGGCGGCGGGTTTCCACGACCCAAGCCAGCCTTTGCGGCAACCGCACGCGCCGATGTATAGCGGCGGTCCGCCACCAATGGCCCGTCCCGTCCCTTGCCTGATGCCGCCATGGATGCCTGCGCTTTATTTGTATTCGTTGCGCGAACAATAGCCGCTTTGATCCGGAATGTAGAGCGGTCGCAGTCATGATTCGCACTCGTCTTTCGCCTATAAAATAGGCATAGGCGAATAAATGTGCGGATTTATTGTGCCTGCGCCTTGGATAACGCTTTTCGCACTGCCGCAAACTTGTGCTGCAGCTGCGAAGAACGCCTCACTCATGGCAAGGCCCATCAGGGGTCGCCAGAAAGGGGTGCGTCGTGAAAATGATCATAGCCGCCATCAAACCATACAAGCTTGACGAGGTCCGCGAAGCGCTGACCACGCTGGGCGTGCGGGGCATGATGGTTACAGAAATCAAAGGATTTGGCACACAGTCGGGCCATACCGAAATCTATCGTGGCGCTGAATATGCGGTGAATTTCGTGCCGAAAATGCGGCTGGAAATGGTTGTCAGCGATGGGTTGGCCGAGCAAGTGGTCGACACCATCAGCAAAACCGCCCGCACCGGTAAAATCGGCGATGGCAAAATTTTCGTGATCGACGTGCAAAGCGCGTTGCGTGTGCGCACGGGTGAAACCGATGACGACGCGCTGTAAAGGGGAATCCAGAATGATGAAAAAGCTAGGACTTGCCGGGGTTGGTCTGCTGGCCGCCTTTCCGGCGATGGCGCAGGATGCGGCAGCCATTGCCCCTTACGTCTTTGAAAAAGTGGTTGATAAAGGCGATGTCGCCTGGATGAGCATTTCGACCGTGCTGGTGTTGCTGATGACAGTGCCGGGTCTGGCGTTGTTTTACGGCGGCTTGGTGCGCACCAAGAACATGCTTTCTATGCTGACCCAAGTGTTTGCCATTGCGTCTGTGGTGGCAATTATCTGGGTGACCTATGGGTATTCGCTGGCGTTTTCATCTGGCGGCGCGTGGGACAGTTATGTCGGCGGCTTTGACAAGGCCTTTCTGCGCGGCGTGGATGTAACCACGATGGTGCCGACATTCACCAACGGTGTCTGGTTGCCGGAATTCACCTTCATTGCCTTTCAGATGACCTTTGCGATGATCACCCCGGCCCTGATCGTTGGCGCGTTTGCGGAACGGATCAAGTTTTCCAGCCTGATGGTGTTCATCATTTTGTGGGTAACGTTCATCTACTTTCCGATGGCGCATATGGTTTGGTGGTGGGGCGGCCCGGATTTCCTGGCTGAACAACAAACGCTGAAACTGATTGCCGAAGCGGCGGGCGATACGGCCGGTGCAGAAGCTGCCAGTGCCAATCTTGCCGCGAACGGATTGCTGTGGAACTGGGGTGCGCTGGACTTTGCGGGCGGCACGGTTGTGCATATCAACGCAGGGATTGCCGGTCTGGTTGGCTGTATCATGCTGGGCAAGCGGGTTGGCTATGGCAAGGAATCCATGGCACCGCATTCGCTGACCATGACGATGATCGGCGCGGCACTGCTGTGGGTTGGCTGGTTTGGCTTTAACGCCGGGTCTAACTTCGAATCCAACTCGATCACGTCTTTGGTGATTGTGAACACCTTTATTGCCACGGCTGCGGCGGGTGTGGCGTGGATGTTTGCGGAATGGTTGATGAAGGGTAAGCCATCGTTGCTGGGTCTGGTATCAGGCGTGGTGACGGGTCTGGTTGCAATCACTCCGGCCTGCGGCTTTGCGGGGCCGATGGGATCGTTGGTCCTGGGCCTTGGGGCAGGCGTGGCGTGCTTCTTCTTTGTCGGCTACGTCAAGAATATGTTCAAACTGGACGACAGCCTTGATGTGTTCGGCATCCACGGTTTAGGCGGTATCATCGGGGCGCTTGCCACGGGTATTCTGGTGAACCCAGCCCTTGGTGGCGCGGGCATCCCCGATTACACATCTGTTCCCGGCACCCTACAAGTAGCTGAGTATGTGTTCAGCGTTCACTTTATGAATCAGGTCTGGGCGGTTGGGTTTACCATTCTGTTCGTGGGCATCGGGTCGGCCATCTTGTTCAAATTGGTCGATCTGCTGATGGGTCTGCGCGTGGCCAATGATGTGGAACGTGAAGGCCTTGATTTGGCCGAACACGGTGAGCGCGCCTACAACATGTGATGTCAGTGGGCCGGTTTGCGCCGGCCCCGGTTTTGACGCGTAGGGACCTCCCCCCAAGGTGAAACCTGAACGGCCCTTGCCCCGGCGGCAGGGGCCGTTTTTTTGGTATGGGGGGAAGGCCGCATTTGGATTTCCGATAGGGGTTTGCTGTTGTAGGTCTTGATCAAAGCGCAAAAGAGGATCGGATACGTGTCAGTTTCCCTACAAGCGCCGGGCAATGCCATCAAAGGTGTTGGATTGGTCATGGTCGCGGTGATCATGTTTGCCGTGGCCGATGTGACGGGTAAGCATTTGGTGCAGATCCACGCCGTGCCCTTCGTGATGGCGATCAGGTATCTGGTAAATCTGGTGCTGCTGGTGGCATTTCTGGCCCCACCTCATGGCTGGGCTTTGGTGAAAACCGATAAAACCGGGCTGGTGTTGGTGCGCGCGGGCAGTCTGGCACTGGCATCGTTGGCCATGGGGTTGGCGTTGCAACAGATGCCGGTGGGGGAAACGGTTGCCATCATCTATCTGGCCCCGTTTGCAGTGATGCTGCTGGCGGTGCCGATGTTAGGAGAGCGGGTGCCGTTGGCCGGGTGGATCGGGGCGATTGTTGGATTTATCGGGGTGTTGTTAATCGTGCGGCCCGGATCCGGGCTGGATCCCGTTGGGGTGGGGTTTGCTGTGCTGGCGGCTGCGGCGACGGTGGCCTATGTCTTGCTGTCGCGGTTGTTGGCGCGGACAGAGACGACGATTTCGCTGTTGTTCTATTCCGCCTTGATCGGGACGGTGGTCTTTGGCGCGATGCTGCCATGGGTTTGGGATGTTGTGCGGTTGCCAAATACGCAGAACACTATGTTACTGCTCTTGTTGGGCGGGCTTTCCACCGCTGGCCACGCGCTGTTTACCGCCGCTTATCGCGAGGCACCTGCATCGCTATTGGCCCCGGTGAATTATCTGCATGTGGTCTGGGCGGGCATTTTTGGCTGGGTCGTGTTTGGCCATTTCCCTGACCCGCTGACGATGTTGGGCATGACCCTTGTCATCGCCGCAGGCATGACTGTGGCGGTTCGGACGCATTTCAGCAAAGCCTAGAGTATTTCAGGTTTAAGGACAGACGCGATTGCCGACGCCAGGATCGGCACCGTCCTTGCGTTCAGCCCGGCAATATTGATGCGGCTGTCGGCGACCATATAAATACCATGCCCTTCGCGCAGCGTGTTGACTTGCGGCTCGGTCAGACCAAGGCGCGAGAACATGCCGCGATGTTCGGCAATGAAATCGAACCTGTCGGAATTGGTCGCGAGGCGCAGGGCATCGGCCAACCCTTGCCGCAACGACAGCATGTTCAGGCGCACCTCTTCCAGTTCCGCCATCCAATCGGCACGCAGGGCATCGTCGGCCAAAATCATCGTCACCAATCGCGCGCCATGATCGGGCGGAAAGCTGTAATTCTGGCGGTTCAGGAAGGCCAGATTGCCTTGGGTCACGGTGCGGCGGGCGGGGTCGCTAAGGGCGATCAACACGCCGGTGCGTTCGCGGTAGATGCCGAAGTTCTTGGAACAGGACGCGGCGATGATCACCTCGGGGAAGGCTGCTGCAATCATCCGCGTGGGGGCGGCATCGGCATCCAGCCCATCGCCAAACCCTTGATAGGCAAGGTCGATAAACGGAATAGCCCCGCGTGCCTGCATGATGTCAGCCACCTGTGCCCATTGCGCAGCATCCAGATTGGCCCCTGTCGGGTTGTGGCAGCAGCCATGCAGCAACACGACATCGCCCGCCTTGACGCGATCAAGATCTGCCAGCAGGCCGGCAAAATCAATACCGCCCGACGCGGCATCGAAGTAGCGATACTGCGCCATCGGCATGCCAAGATATTTGATGATCGACGGATGGTTCGGCCATGTTGGGTTTGACAGCCAGACAGTTGCCGTTGGGCTGGCCAGTTTGATCAGTTCCAGCGCCTGCCGGATCGCCCCCGTGCCGCCGGGCGTGGCCACGGATGCCGCGCGGTCGGTGTATCCATCGCCCAAAATCAACTGCACCATCGCTGCGTTGAACGCCGGATCACCTGCAAGCCCGGTGTAGGTTTTGGTTTTCTCGGCTTCCCACAGGTGCCGCTCTGCCGCCTTAACCGCGCGCATTACCGGGGTCAGGCCCGTGGCGTCTTTGTAAACGCCGACACCCAGATCAATCTTATCTGCGCGCGGATCATCCTTCAGCATCTGCATCAGGTGCAGGATTTTGTCCTGGGGTTGCGGGTTCAGCGCGTCAAACACATGTTATCCTTTCGCGACGCCAAGATCGTCATACATGCCCCATTCGGCCCATGACCCATCATAAAGCGCATGGTTGCGGTGGCCGATCCGTTCGAAAGCAAGGCTGAGAACCGCCGCCGTAACCCCTGATCCGCAAGTGGTGATCGCGGGTTTGGACAAGTTCACGCCAGCGGTTTCGAACACTGCGCGCAGGTCGGCCACCGGTTTCATCGTGCCGTCGCCGTTCAACACGCTGGCATAGGGCACGTTTTTGGACCCCGGAATATGGCCCGCCCGCAACCCTGCGCGCGGTTCTGGGGCATCACCGCGAAACCGGGCTGGCGCGCGCGCGTCGATAATCTCGGCCTCCGCCAGTTTGGCGGCGTGGGCGACCTGAGTGACATCTTTGACCAGTTGGTTCTGGCGGCTGACCGTCATGTGGCGGTCGCGCAGCACGGGGGACATGTCTTCAACTTCGCGGCCTTCGGCCAGCCATTTTGGCATTCCGCCATCCAGAACGGCGACGGATGTTTTGCCCATCAGGCGAAACAGCCACCAGACCCGTGCGGCAGAAAACAGCCCAGCGCCGTCATAAATCACCACCTGATGGCCATCGCCCACGCCCATTGCGCGCATCCGGCTGATGAATTTTTCAGGCGGCGGTGCCATATGCGGCAGGGCAGACCGGTGATCCGCGATCTCTTCCAGATCAAAGAACCGCGCGCCGGGAATATGGGCGGCGGTGTATTCGGCACGGGCGTTGCGGCCCGCGTCGGGCAAATACCAACTGGCATCCAGCACCCGCAGATCGGGGTCTTTCAGATGCGCCGCCAACCATTCGGTTGACACCAGCGTTTTTGGATCATCACTGAATTGGGGGGACATCGGCTGCCTCGTGTGGGTGATGCATAGCACCTAAACCCAAGCTGGCAGTGAGGCAAGAGTTGCACGGGCGTGGCGATGCGCGCCCGCGCAATAAAATTACGACTTGGCCATCATGTTTTTGACAACGCCGGCGATCGCCATCAGCACGCCACTGCCAATACCGCCCGATGCAAGCGATGATAGGATCGACATTACATCCAAGCCACCCGCAGCGGCAGTGGCACCCGCAGCGCCCGCACCGCCAAGCATGCCCAAAATCTGGCCGCCAGCACCACCGCCAACGATACCGGCAATCGTGTTTCCAATCGTGCCAAGGTTCAGGTTTTCAGCATCGCCCCTGCTGCGTTGCTGCCCAATGCGCCCGCAACCAATTGGATGATAAGGTTCATATCCATGATACTAGTATTCCTTCCCTAAGGGTGCCTGCTGTTTATCAGTCAGGCGATTGCCGGTTCTTTTTGTGCCACACTGCCAAGACCGGATAGGGAGAATTTTGGCAGATGATCAACTTTCAGGCAACGTTTCCATGCGCGTGGGCCTACATGCCCTTGGCGCCTTGCTTCATAATGCGGGCTTTCTGGCGATCCCAATCGCGTTTCGCCGACGTTTCCCGCTTGTCCGCCAGCTTTTTACCCTTGGCCACGCCAAGTTTGATTTTGACGATGCCGCGATCATTGAAATACATCTTCATCGGCACGATTGTCATGCCTTCGCGGCCAACCGCATTCCAAAGGCGCGACAGTTCTTTCTTGGAAACCAACAGCTTGCGGCGGCGGCGTTCGTCATGGCCGAACATTTTCGCCTGAATATAGGGCGCGATATAGCCGTTGATCAGCCACAACTCTCCGCCCTCAACCGATGCATAGCTTTCGGCGATGTTCGATCCGCCGATGCGCAGGGATTTAACCTCGGATCCGAACAGCATGATCCCAGCCTCAAGATCAGATTCGATGGCGTAATCGAACCGCGCGCGGCGATTTTCGGCGATAAGTTTGGAATTGGGATCAGATTTTTCGACCATGATCCGCCCGAGATAGGCGTTGATGCGGGCAAAGTCCAGCCGGGGCGTAAGTTGCGCCCCGGGGAATTGGAAAGGGTTATGCCGCGAAACGGGCGGCGCGGCTTTGGATAAAATGGCGCGCCTCGGTCGCATCAAGGCAGGGGAAAAAGCTGTTTTCGGGATAGCGGCCCGCCCCATCGGCAATGCCGGGGCAATGCAACAAAAGGCCCGAATTGGCATAAACCACTTCTTCGTCTGCAAACATCGGGGTGATGATTTCGATGGCTTCGGTGTTGGCGTGACGCTGTGCGCCGGGGGTGCCCAGCAGCGCCAATGCGGCGATCAGCGCATAGGGCGCGCTGCCACTTTGCGCGGCATCCACAGCATCCAACAAAAGGTGCTGGCCGGGCAATACCAACAGGTCTGAGCAGGCATCATAGCAACCACCGTTGATCTTGATCACGGTTGTTTGGGCATCGGCCTGCAAAACGCGGCGATCAAGCCCCAGAATACGCGCCAATCCGCCGTCCAGCGTTTGCACGGCATCGCCAACACGAAGGGTTTCAACGGGCTGCCAGCCTGCGCGGGTTTCCAGCAAAGTGCCCGCAATCAGGCCTGTGGTGACGGGGGCGATGCTGGAGGCCGCTGGCGCAGTCGCAGGAACGGACAAAGCGCTAAGGCGGGTGAAATCTTGCATGAACATCGGTTGGCTCCTGTTGGGGTTAAGATATGTGGCGGCGTGGATTGCCTGCCGCCCAACAAGCACCCGGATTTTGACATAATTTCGACATGGCTGCGTCAGGGGTTTGTCATTGGATCTAGTCAGGAAACAATTCCCGCGAAATGCCTGAGGCGCTGCGGATTTGTGGACGCATTAACAGATGATTAAGCAACAATGGGCCGGACGTGGTCAGGCGATTCGGCGACCTGTGGTCAGAATCAGCACGCCGCAGCTGACAATTATGGCGCTGCCGATCAGGGTTGCGGCGTCGGGGCGTTCGCCAAACACCGTGATGCCAAGGATCATCGCAAACAACAGCCGCGTATAGCGGAACGGTGTGACCACGGCCACTTCGCCGGTGCGCATGGCTTGGGTGATAGCGCCATAGCCCAGCACGCCAAACACCGCAGCCGCCAGAATTTTGGCCAGCACCGGCATCGTCGGCACCACCGCCCCGCCCGTCACTGCCAGAATGATCACCCCCGCCAGTGTCAGCATCACAAACCCTGCCACCCCCAACTGCGCGTTTGACAGGCTGGGTGGGGCCGCGCGGGTGGCCAGATCGCGGCCCGAAAACCCCAGCATCCCGATCAGGGCAAGGATCGACAGGGCATCAAACCCCGCAAGGCCGGGGCGCAAGATGACCAGCACACCGCAAAACCCCACCAGAATGATGATCCACCGCCGCAGCCCAACCTTTTCACCAAAGATCAGGGCGGCACCCAGCACCACCACCAAAGGTGACGCTTGCAAAATGGCCGAGGCCACCGAAATTGGCGTCAGCGCAATCGCCAGTGCATAAAACAACCTGCCTGTGACTTCGAACCCTGACCGGATCGCCATGGTGCGGGACGCGATCGCGCGCGGGACAGGCGCCTCGCCGTTCAGCAACGCCACAACCGAAAACGCGGCTATCCCCAGCAGGCCCATCATCATAACAACCTGCCCTAGGGGAATTGCCCCTGCGACAGATTTGATAAATGCATCCTCAACGGCGAACCCGGCCATAGAGGCCACCATCCACAGGCTGCCACGCAGGTTGGTGGAAAGGGGCATCGGGACTATCCAAATTTGCAAGGGGCAATCCCTGATCCAAACCGCAGGTGGGGTCAAGGATCATCCGATGGCGCGGACTGCCCCGCTGACCGCAACAGGATCGCCCGCGCGCCCGGTTACGGTGACAGTAAGATCAGACGGCGCGCCCATATCTTCGCCCTGCCGGATATGGAAGGTTCCGCTTGCCGCAAGTTCTGGCCAGCGAAGATCGACCAATGCGCCGCCAAGGGCCGCCGCTGCAGCGCCAGTTGCCGGATCTTCGATCACCCCGCCAATGGCAAAGGCATTGCGCGCGACAAAAGCCAGCGGGGCCGCGATATACAACAGGCTGACCGTGGTCAGACCTGCCGATGTCATCAGATCGCGCATCGGATCAAAGGGATAGGACATGGCGGCCAGTTGCCTGCGGTCACGCAGAGTGAACACGGCGTGATCCACCCCACCATGCGCGCGCAGGGCAGGCAAGCGCGGGTCAAGGTCTTGGGGGGCGATATTGAACAGGCTCATCAGCTGTGCTGCAAGACCCGGCTGTAATAAGGCCGAATGGGTGGGCGGCGACGACAGCGTCGCCTGCCAGCCATTTACGTTTTCATCCACCGTTACCGAAATAGCGCCGTTCGTGAGGTTCAACGCAAACCGGCCCGCACCGAACCGCTGACCCAAGGCGGCCCCCAATGCAATTGTTGCATGGCCACAAAACGCCACTTCGGCCAGTGGCGAATAATAGCGAACCCGCCAGCCATCGCCTTCGGGTGCGGCGAAGGCCGTTTCAGAATAGCCGACGTCGGCAGCAATCGCCTGCATCCGGACGGGTAACGGCAGGGCATCAGACAGATGCACCCCCGCAGGATTTCCGCCCCCGGTTTCGGCAGCAAAGGCGGCGAGGCGCAGCAAAGACATGGCTTGGTCCTTTCCGTATGACCCAGCCTGTGTTGCATGCCCCCTGCCTTAAGGGAAATGACCTCTTTTGAAGCGCGCCATCACCGTATGCGATGGGTCAGATCAGCCCCGCGTGCCGCATTGCGGCTTGCAGTTTGACCTTTGCGCCATCCGTCAAGCCCACCAATGGCAGGCGCACTTCGTCACTGCACAGGCCCAGCAGGGACAGGCAGTATTTGGCAGACACCAGACCCGGTTCGATAAAGATCGCATCATGCAGCGGCATCAGGCGGTCTTGGTATTCGAGCGCCTTTGCGTAATCGCCGTTCAGGGTGGCCGCCTGAAATTCGGCGCACAGGCGCGGGGCGACGTTGGCGGTGACGGAAATGCACCCCACCCCGCCATGCGCATTGAACCCCAGCGCCGTGGCATCTTCGCCCGACAGTTGAATGAAATCGGCCCCGCAGGTGGCGCGCTGTTGGCTGACACGTTCAATCTTGCCGGTGGCATCCTTGACCCCGATGATCCGGGGCAGCTTTGCCAGCACGCCCATGGTTTCGGGCGACATATCCACCACCGACCGGCCCGGAATGTTGTAGATGATGATCGGAAGGGTGCAGCAGTCGTGCAGGGCTGTATAATGCGCGATCAGGCCGGCCTGGGTGGGTTTGTTGTAATAAGGCGTGACCACCAGCGCCGCCGTCGCCCCCACCCGTTCGGCAAACTGGATCAGGCTGATGCCTTCGACAGTGTTGTTCGATCCAGCACCCGCAATCACCGGCACCCGCCCGGCGACGGTTTGCACCACCACTTCGATCACGCGCTGATGTTCGGCGTGGCTAAGCGTGGGGCTTTCGCCCGTGGTGCCAACCGGAACCAGTCCTGTTGACCCTTCAGCGATATGCCAGTCCACCAGTTTTTTCAGCGTATCCAGATCAAGTTCGCCGTTCTTGAACGGCGTTACCAAGGCGGGAAGGGACCCTTTGATCATGGCACGCATCTCCTATAGTGGGGCGGTCCGCAGACAAGCCCAAGTTTCAACGTGCTCTACCTAACCGCAGCCCCCGCCTTTGCCAAGCACGGCTTGGGCGGCGAATTGCCGGATTGCCCCCGCAATGACGTGGTTGTGGGTTGTGAGAGGGCGAAGCGTGGGGCAGACTCGCATCCATGATCCGATTTGCCCCGATTTTTCGCCGTTTGATGTTGGTTGCCGCATTGGTGGGGGCATCGTCACCTGCTTTGGCGGATGAGGCCGCTGCGTTGCGCACAGCCCTTGATCTGGCGGCCGCACAGGACTGGCCCGCCGCCCAATCTGCGGCGGCAGATGCGGGCGCTGTTGGCGCGGACATCATCGAATGGCAGCGCCTTCGCGCGGCGCAAGGGATGCTGGGTGAATATGAGGCGTTTTTGGCGCGCCGCCGCGATTGGCCGGGCTTGGCGTTGTTGAAAGAAAAGGGCGAAGTGGCGGTGGCGCGGTCAACCGATCCGGCCCGCGTGATCGCGTATTTTGGCGCTGATCAACCGGGCACCGGGCTGGGCGCGGTCGCCCTTGTGCGGGCCTTGGTGCAGTCGGGCCAGCGCGATGCAGCGGAAACCGAAGCCTTTCGCACCTGGACCGATCTGAAATTCACCGCCGAGGATGAAGATGCGATGCTGGCGCTGATGGGCGATAGTCTGGCCGTGGCGCATGAAGTGCGGCTGGACCGCATATTGTGGGAAGGCGGACGCCGCGCCGAGGCGTTGCGGATGTTGCCGCACGTGTCGCCCGACTGGCGTGCCTTGGCAAACGCCCGCCTGGCATTGGCGGCCGATGCGCCCGATGCACCAAAACTGGTAGAAGCCGTGCCAAAGGATTTGGCGGGTGATCCCGGTTTGGCACAGGCGCGGTTTACTTACCGGATGCGGGCGGATCGTTATGATGATGCCACAACCCTGATCGTTGAGCGCAGCACCACGGCGGCCAGTTTGGGCGATCCGGCGGCTTGGGCGGAACGGCGGGCCACATTGGCGCGGTATCTGATGCGCAAGGGCCAAGCCCAAAACGCTTATAAGGTGGCTGCGATGCATCAGTTGACCAGCGGCACTGATTATGCCGATCTGGAGTTTCTGGCAGGCTTTATCGCGTTGCGCAAACTGGACAATCCCGATGCCGCGCTGAAACATTTTGCCCGGTTGAAAGACGCCGTTGTCACGCCCATCAGTCTGGCGCGCGCCGAGTATTGGACGGGCCGTGCCCTTCAGGCCAAAGGTGACGCAGAGGGGGCGCAGTCCGCGTATCAATCGGCGGCGCGGTTTCAGACATCTTATTACGGGCTGCTATCGGCGGAACGGTTGGGCCTGTCGCTGGATGCAGCTTTGGTAACTGTCGGTGACGCAGGGCCGGGATGGAAGACATCAGCCTTTGCAGGATCATCCGTGCTGGCCGCCGCGCGATTGCTGGCGGATGCAGGCGATCGCACGCTGTCGAAACGGTTCTTTCTGCATCTGGCGGAAAGTCTGGATGGGGCCGAGTTGGAACAACTGGCCGATCTGGCCCTGCGGATGAACGAGCCGCACATCGCCTTGGTCATTGCCAAAGCCGCCGCCGAACGCGGGGTTATTCTGGCGCGGTCGTATTACCCGATCACCGAAATGGTGCCCGACGGGTTGCCTGTCAGTCGCGCCTTGGCCTTGGCAATCTCGCGGCGCGAAAGCGAATTTGATCCTGCGGCGCAAAGCCCTGCAGGGGCACGCGGTTTGATGCAAGTGATGCCCGCCACGGCGCAAACGGTGGCCAAGGGCTTGGGTGAAGAGTTTACCACAGCCCGGCTGACGATTGATCCGCCGTTTAACGTGCGCATCGGATCCACCTATCTGCGCGATCTGGCGGATCAGTTTGGCCCCGCGATTACGCTGATTGCGTCGGGATATAACGCGGGGCCAGGGCGGCCCAAAAAGTGGATGGCAGAATTTGGCGATCCACGATCGGCGGATGTGGATGTGGTTGATTGGGTGGAAACCATTCCATTCACCGAAACCCGAACCTATGTAATGCGCGTGGCCGAAGGCGTGGTGATTTACCGCGCGCAGTTGAAAGGTCAGGCCGGGCCCGTGCGGATTTTGGCAGAATTAACCGGGCAGTAGGGGGCACGGTGAAATATTTTAGTCTAAAATTTTTTGCCCCACGGTCGGTTTCCAAAGGGCGCGCAACCCCCAATTCCTGCTCCATATCGCGCAGCCGTGTTGCCGGATCGGTGCTACCAAAATCGAACGCCGAATCCTGTCGCAAAGGCTGCATTGCCAGATCAAACATCGCAGCAACCATATCTTGATATCTCAACGGGTTTTGGGCATCAAAAAACCCGATGCGCAACATGACTTGGCGCGCGCCTTGGTGATCGCCATCCATCCCGGCAATCATCAGGCTGCGGAAACCTTGCACGATTTCCCCTGCAAATTCACAAGATGCCCCAAAATCCAGCAAAACCAGTTGGTTGGTCGCAAGATTATAGCGGTCGTTGGCGAAATTCGGATCGGTTTGCATCAGATGAAGCGAGAACAACTCTCGCAGCAGCAGGCCAGTCAGCAGCGTCCTGATGCGGTCACGGTCGGCCTGCGGGGCGTCGGTTACCGACCCATGTGCAAGGCAGTCGATGTAATCCATTGCCAGCACGTCGATGGTGCTTCGATCGGCGGGCATACGGGGCAGCAGAAAGTCAGGCGTATCGGCCAAGAATGCGCCAAAGCGCGGCCACATCAAGGCTGGCGGGCAATTGGCGTGACAGGCGCAAAAGACTGGCAACGCCGGGCACAGCACGGTGCGGGCGGGGGGTTTCGGCAGCGTTGGTCATTCTGCCGGCCGCATTTGGTGTTGGCCTTCATCAAGGGATTGGCGACACGTCGGGCGAGGTGCCAATTCTTCATCCCTTCTCAAAGATTTTAACCCGGCACTTGGCATTTTTCCAAGGGCCCTACATTCGCAAGGTGCCTCATGGTGAAGGAAATTGAATTGCCACCGCCGACCGACATGCTGACCGAAGCCGCCCTCTCAGAGATCATCGAAATGGCGCTGAGCGATTTTACCAGTTTCGACAATATCCGCAGCCTGCATGGGGTATCGCCCGATCAGGTCAAGGCGCTGATGCGCAAGACGTTGAAACCCGGCAGTTACCGCGCGTGGCGCAGGCGGGTGCGGGCATTTGGCGACAGGCGCGAAAATTACAAATAACTACGCAGTCCGCCGCCGGAACCAGCCGAACCAGCGCAGCTTTACCCCGTTTTCCCGCGTCACCAGCATCAGCATCGACGGTGTCACGATCAGCGTCAGCACGGTGGCAAAGGCCAGACCAAACACGATGGCCGACGACAGCGAAATCCACCATTGCGTCGAGGGTGCGCCAAAGGTGGTTTCGTGGTTCAGCAGTTCCAGGTTGAGGCCAAAGGCAATCGGCA